>NZ_JBKFGI010000001.1:0-1045325 GCF_056171995.1 Romboutsia sp. LXY-2
AGGTGCTTTATCAGTATTTGGTTCTTCTTTCATGAACTTCGTATTCTTCTCTAAGATGAAGTTTGGTTCTAAGAAAGACAACATAGCTGTTGCTATAGAGCCATTAACTCAAGCGGACTTAATATCTGCTAACCCAATACCAGTATACGTTACTAACTTTATAGGTGGTGCTATGTCTGGGGTTATAATATCTCTAATGGGATTAACAAACATGTCTCCTGGTACTGCTACTCCAATAGCTGGTCTTGCTGTTATGTTTGCTTACAATGATCCAATGAAAGTTGTAATAACTGCTACTGGTTGTGCTTTAGTAAGTATAGCTGCTGGATTTATAGGACATGCAATATTCAAAAACTACAAAATAACTACTGCTGATATAGTTCGTGGAACTAACTCTAACGATTCTCAAGCTGCTTAATAAATAGTTAAATAGCTAATATCATTATTGATATTAGCTATTTTTTTATGTTTATCTATTAATCTTTCTTTTTCATATCCTGGATCGACTATATAACATTTATTATTGAATTCAATAAAGTAATATTCTATTCATAAATATTCATCCCAAATAATAATTAATAGCTTCTTTATATCCAACTAAATCCATTCGAGTTGATACTGCATGAAGCCCTATCAGATGTATCGATTCATTAATACTTGTACAGCAATCTTGTAGTATTTTAACATTATATTTTTCTGCTTATTTTGATATTGCAGTGTGTGTTACACATTCTTGTGTCATCATACCACATACTAAAAGTTCTGTTAATACTTTTTCTAAATCAGTTTTATAAAATCCATCTGCATATACTTTAACTACTATCTTACCTTCTGGTGCAGCTTGTAAAATTTATGTATGTATTTCTGCTCCAACTGTTCCTTCATTGAAAAATGACGCTAATCCTAAACTAGGATCTGCTATATGTCGAATGTGTACTATTGGTATATTATTCTCTTTTGCTTTTTTATTGCATTTAAAATATTTTGTAAATCTATTACTAAAAGTACTTTGCACATTTTTATATCTCCTTTTATGTTATAAATAACTTTATTATTTGATAAAGATCAGGTAAATATGTTTAATTTACTTTGTTATTTATCATAATTAAATTATAATATTTTTATATTATTTTTCAATTTTGTGACGAAAAAGTTATTGTTATAAAACTTTCATTATGAAAAACTTATAAAGAATTTGAATTTGAAGATTGATGAAATAGATTTAAATATACTTAAAGAATTAAAAGACGATTCTAAATTAACCTCCAGATACCTTGGATAAAAATTACATATGACTGGCCAGGCTGTAGGTGCTAGAGTTAATAAACTTATTAATGAAAGCGCTATAGAAAAATTCACTATTGATGTAAATAATTATAAATTAGGGATAAATAATAATACTTCATTTATAAAACTTATATGAACAGTTATGACCATATTAATATTAAGTCAATTATAAATAAGTATAGTGAAATTACTGAAGCTTTTAGTGTAAGTGCTGACTATTGTTACTTATTAAAAGTTGAAACTTTAGATAATATTTTATTTAATTCTATTTTAAATGAAATAAGCACATTTGCTAATTATCAAGTTTCTATGTCTATTGATAAAATAAAGTAAATCATTGATTTTTATATCTTTGAATTATATACATATGATAGTGGTCTAATATTCAATTTATTATACTTACTTTGAAATAGAATTATGTCGATTTTTTTCCTAGTATGGAAATTTTATTATATTTTAAACATTTTATTGTATTTTTCATATAATATGATATAAATATTATCCATATTTATAATCTATTATATGAGGTGATATAATGAAAACTGATGACTCATCTTATTGTTATCATAGTAAACATCATAATTGCACATACTGTGATTGTTTATACACAAATTATTTATCTAAGTTCTATAAGCTATTTTATACATTTTTGTCCAAAAGTCCATCAGAAATAAAAGAGGTTCTTCTTCCATTTATTAATAAAAAAATACAAATAATAATACCTGCGTCTCCTCCTGCTGCAAAACCACCTAATATAACAGGTACCCTAATATATATTGATGATACAATCATTAAACTTAAACTTAATATGGAAAGTAAAGAATCTACCAAAATAGGTATTTATTTATTAGATTCTATCTTAGGCTTTATACCTTTAAATGACAAGGATAATGGTGGATGTGAAAAAGAAACCAACCCTTTAACTACGGTTATCTCTCAGTATCTAGGAAAACGAATCCAATTATCTCTTATTAATGGTTCTACCGCAAAAGGAGTTGTGTTAGATATAACTAATGACTTTGTCAACATTCAATTAGATCAAACTGAACCAACAACAACTCCTCTTGTAGCAACCTATACTTTATCACAAGTATCTAGTGTTGTTGATTTAAGCCCTTCTATAAAATCCCACAGTAGTAAAGGGCAAGGCCATGGTAAAAATGGTCAAGGTAGTAGCGGTAAACATAGTAGTGAGGTTTCTAAAGGAAGTATAACTGTTCAAGTATCTGTTATTTGGGAAGATAATAACGAACATCCAAATGATATAGATGTAAACTTTATACGAGATGGAATTATAACAACAATTCATACTATTAATGGAGTTGCTACTTTTTCCTGTGAACCTAGCGGTAATTTAGTTATTCAATGCCAAGATATTCCTGGATTTATTACTCCATATAAGGAAATCAAATTACCAGGTAATGTTAGTTTTATTATCGAAACACTTATTTATGCCTCTGCTTCCATATCAGTTACCGGCATAACACTTTATCCATCTGATTTAGGACTAATAGTTAGTGATTCTTATAAATTAAAAGCACAAGTTCTTCCACTTAATGCTAATAACCAAGATGTACTTTGGGAATCTTTAAATGTAAATATCGCATCCGTTGATTCTACTGGAATTGTTACTGCTCATGAACAAGGGGATACTACAATAAATGCCTCTAGTGCAGAATCACCATATCTTGCTCAAACAAATGTATCAGTACTAACAATAACTAATATTGTTCCTATCCCAAGCATAGAAGCTATTCTTGGTGAAGTTATATTACTTCCAACTACAGCAAATGTAGTTAGAAGTGATTCTTATATAGTACCTATGCCTGTTACTTGGAAACTTAATGACTCTTATGTTGAAACTACATTTAAGGTACCATCTGACGCTACTGGTAATTTCACTTTAACCGGAGTAGTTGATAAAACAAATCTTCTTGCAACTTTAACTATATTAGTTGATACTTCTCAAACAGCTATACCTGTAACTGGATTAACCTTAAATATACTTTCTGATTCTATCTATGCAGGTGATAGTATAAAACTTATACCTACTATTGAACCAGATAATGCCACTATTAAGGACGTAGTATTCTCATCTAGTGATACATCTGTGGCTACAGTTTCTTCTAGCGGTACAATAACTGGTATATCTCCAGATTTTGCTACTATAGAAGTTACTACCGTAGATGGAAACTTTAAAGCTTATTGCATAATTTCAGTATCATCAGTTCCAGAAATAGACTTAATCTATTCGGTAGAAAATGTATATAGTTCTTATGAAGATGTTGTAATTAATGTTGAGAACTTAGTGGCTGACCGTATATTTTCACCGACTAAATACTATATAAAGATTGAGAAAACAGGTTCTAATCCATTAGTTGGTACAGGTTCGGTAATACTCCAACCAGATGCGACTACTTTTATGCCATATTTTTTTACAACATTCACAGCAACACCTAACTATAATAACCAGTACTTCTTCTATATGAGTACTGACCCTAGTTTTCCAAAGTCAGATGAACAAACTCTTTCTACTAACTTTAAAATAGGTTCTGCTGTACCTACATTTAATCCTAATGATATTCATGTTGATTTAACTATAATTGGTGGAGATTTAGACAATAATCCTTCTGACATTACTTTTATATTAGCTAGAGAAATTGATTTACCTATAAATGAAATCACGTGGAAGAATTATATTTTAGATTTAACTGCCGAAGATATACAATTTACAGATGAAGTTAAATTGAAGGGAAAATGCAATTCTGAAGGCGTTGTAATATGGGAAAAACCTAAGGAAACATTAAAACTTGGTGGATATATATTATTAGAGGTTACACCTGATGGGTATATTGATAACCTTAACTTAATTAATCCTGATGGTGATGGTGGACTTTTAAAAGAAGTTCAACTTACTCGTGATAACATTATTGTTAGACATGTTGTTAATACTCCTCTTTAGTAAATATAACTATATAAAATAACTTATCGTTAATTACTTTCTTTACAATTATAACAATTATTTGTTTATATGTTCGTTAATTTATAACAAAAAAGATATTAGCTAAATGGCTAATATCTTTTCGTGTATTTCAATGGTGCGGATGAAGGGAGTCGAACCCCCACGCCATAGGCGCCAGATCCTAAGTCTGGTGCGTCTGCCAATTCCGCCACATCCGCCAATATTTATTACAAGTTAATAGTAGCACATATACATATCAACCGCAACAAAATTTATAATAATTCATTATGATAATATTTATATTATCATAATGAATTATATGTTTTATAGTATTGTAACCGTAATCTTTAAAAATCTAATTTAATGTTTAATTTTAAATAAACTACCTAACGATTTTCCTAGTTAATGTACCTATACCAAGCCCCATCATTACTATTCCAATAATTACTTCTATATTAGTTAAGAAATAGCTAACCTTAGTTGGCTCACAATTTATACATCCTAGTCCACCAAATGTACCTACACTTAAATTTATAGTTTCATTAATATCATTAAAAAACTGTGCTAAAGAAAGTGTTCCTATTGTATTAACAGTATATCTAACTTCTTCTCCATCAATGGCTACGCCTGTAAACAAATATAAGATAGCAAATATAAATATTATTACTATTCCTGAATAAAGGGCGTATTCTGGTCTTTCTCCAAAACCGCAAGTAAACCAGTATATATATGCTCTAATTCTAGGGAATAAAGATATACATTTGCTTTGTATTCCTTTCGCTAAGTAATAGAATTCTCCAAAGTTATTATTTAAATTATTTTCTTTAAATTTATTTGCTAAAGTCTCATATGTCATATAAATTCCTTCATACTCAGATTTGTCCTTTACCCTAGGTTCAATTTTATCAAAGAAACTTTTTTCATCTAACTTTGTTCTATATTTGTCATCAAAAGTTAAATCAACTATATATGAAGCTACTATCTTCCCACCTGTGAAATCACAATCTTCAAAAGTAATCTTATTTAATTCACAGTTGCTTAATATTAAGCTAATCATAGATGTTTGCTCAAAAGAGGTATTTATTATTTTACTTTTTTCTATTATTGCAAAGGAAATATCACAGTTTAAAAACTTTGCATAAATATTACAATTATTGAAACTAGTGGACAAGTTGTCTTTTCTATTTAGTGATGGAAGCTTATCACTATCTTTCTTAACCATAAAACAGTTTTCAAATATTACCCCACCACCACAAAATTCACAGTTATCAAAAACACATGCAACAAATCTACAGTCTATGAATTTTACATTATTAAATTTGCAGTCAATAAATTTTGTACAAACGATATCTTCTTTACAAATAATATGAAAATCTTCTTCTCCTAAAACTCCTTTTTTTCCAAAACTATCTCCTTCATAGCTTTTAAAACTGTATCTTTCACTAGGTGTATATCCACTTAGGGAATCTTTATGTTTCAATATATTATTATATAAGTTTTCATTGTTATGTTTTCTTTTATCCAACTGATTATTAACTTTAGCTCTTTCCTCTTTAAAATTTATATAAGCCATAGTTTACTCCTTCTTACTGTTTTCATAAATATATGTTTATTATGTTGTTTTTGAGTACTAATTATACTTTCGCTAATTCATAAGCTATGAAAATTATATTTTATTTATATAAAAAATTCGCTTTATATGAGCGACTTCGTCCGTTGCTCAAAATCTTTTTTAAGTTCAAAGCCAGTTTTTGATATTACTTATGTTCAGAAATTATCCACATTTTTCGAAGTATTATAATATACTTAAGCATAAAAAATGCCTTAGTAATTTACTAAGACATTTTTATATCATCTTATTTAATTATATATATACTATTCAGCTAACTCTAAGTCAGCTTCTTCTATTCTCTTACCAAGTATTTGAACTCCTACAAATACTGCAAGTAAGGCTAATGGTAATACTAAATATATAGGTAACCCAAGTCCAGCTGGTATATATCCAAATAAAATTGTAATCGCACCTACAAATAAAGCATATGGCATTTGAGTCTTAACATGTTCAATATGATTACATCCTGCACCCATTGAAGATAATATTGTTGTATCTGATATTGGAGAACAGTGATCACCAAATATGGCACCTGTTAATACTGCACTTGTACTAACTATTATGAATGACATTTCTGGGTTTATAGAATGTGCAAGTGGTACTGCTAATGGCATTAATATACCCATTGTTCCATAAGCTGTTCCTGTTGAGAAAGATATTATAGAACCTAATACAAATATTAAACTTGGTAGTAAGAATGCTGGGAATGATCCTGATAATAATTTTATTAAGTATTTTGCTGTACCTAATTCCTTTATTACAGAGCTTAACGACCAAGCAAGTAATAATATAACCCCTGTTATTACTAATGTCTTCATACCATCAACCCAAACATCTATTGCCTCGGATATTGTGAATATTTTTTGTCCTACAGCCATGATTATTGCAACCACACTTGCAAGTAAAGCTGATTGGAATAATGCTACAGATGCATCAGATGCACTAAATGCTTCTTTTATAGCTTCAAAAGAAAATGGCGAATTTGTAAATATTGATATTAAAGTGGCATCATCTCCACCCATGATACTTGAGTATCCACTATAGTAAAATGCAACAAGAGCCGCAGCAATTAATGTTCCTATAGGTATTATTGCATTCCATATACTTAATTTTACGCCCTCTTTTGGTTCTAAATCAGATTCTACAGACTTTTCATCTTTAGTTGATGATACTTCACTTCCAGTATTTCCTCTTTGTCTTGCTCTTATTTCAGCCTTTCTCATCGGTCCAAAATCTTTCATAAGTAAAGCAGATATTACTATAAAAGCAAGTATTAATATATTATAAAATCTATATGGTATAGTATTTAAAAATACACCAAATGCATTTGTTTCTAATCCTATACCTTGAAAAGCTTCACCTATTAATCCAACTTCAAGTCCAATCCAAGTAGATATTATTGCTAATCCTGCTATTGGTGCAGCAGTCGCATCTATTATGAATGCTAGTCTTTCTCTTGATATTTTCATCTTATCTGCGACAGGTCTCATCATTGGACCTATTATTAATGCATTTGCATAATCATCAAAGAAAACTAAAAGCCCTGCAAACCAAGTAATTAATTGAGTTCCTCTAGCACTTTTTGCTCTTTTTGCTAATGCTTCAGCTATAGCTTTTGCACCACCCATTTTTGCTACTAAGTTTATAACCCCCCCTATAGCTAAAACTTGTAGTATAATTCCTGCATTCCAAGGATCAGCAAGAGAATTTAATGCTCTATTTACTACATCTAAGAAAGATTGAACTAATGCACTAAATACATTGCTACCTGTGATATTCAAGATAAAACTACCTGACATAATTCCTATTAACAATGATACTACAACATTTTTCGTTATAAATGCTAGTGCTATTGCCACTAATGGTGGTATTAAAGTTAAAATACCAAATTTAGCTGCATTTGCCGCCTGAATATCTACTTCCTCAGCAAATCCTGTAGTTGATGATAATATTAAAATCATCGCTGTCATTAAAATAAGTCTAAAATTTCTTCTGTTCATGTTATTTCCCCCTTTTAAGTAATTGTAGTGAATATTTTTGAGGGTTTGAGTAAAATAAAAAGAGCCTTGAGATAACACTCAAGGCTCTATATTTTGTACATCAAATTAAACTATATAAGCATACAAAAACTTCCTTAAATGATAGCTCACCACAAAACAAGTTTGTGACAGTGATACATATATTTTATGCATCCCCAGTTATACAACCTTAAAGCTTCAGTTATACACTTCGGCGATAATTCCTTTCCTAGTAAATCATTGTGCTTACCTCATTACTAGTACTCTTAAGTACCGCGCCTCTACCCTACATTTTATTCACTTTTCTTATACTTATTAGTATATATTACCAAAACATATATTTCAATAGTTTTTTCAGAATATTTTACAAAAGCTGAATTTTTTATATTGTCCATTTAATTATATGTGGTATTATATAATGAAGTTTAAATTTTAATACAATCCTTAAAATTAACTATATTTTTGTAATATCAATTCATATCTTATAGTTTTTAGACCTTTACCATTTCATTATAAAATAAAGCAAAAATTCAATATCAGTTTTCAATCATAAGTTTTTTTACTTTTTAACCTTATTTTATCATTTACTTTTCTAGCAAAGAGTATATAATATTAAGTATAGAATTATTTTTAATTATCTGACATTAAGGAGATGTTTGTTATGAGAACGTATAGTTTTAAAGAATTTCAAATGATGTATGGTAAAATAAGCCCTTTCGAATTTAAGGATAAATTAATAGACTTAGCCAAGTACTCTGCTAACAAAAATAAGAGATGTGTATTGGATGCTGGCAGAGGAAATCCAAACTGGACTGCAGCTACACCTCGTGAGGCTTTCTTTACTTTTGGACAATTTGCGGTAAGCGAAACCAGATCAAATTGGGATCTAGGTGATTTAGCTGGTATGCCCCAAATTAACGGAATTGGTGATCGTTTTTATAAATATATAGAGGAAAATAAAAAAATGCCAGGATCTGATCTTGCTAAAAGGATAGTTGACTTCGGAGTAAACGTACTTAATTTTAATATAGATGAATTTGTTCATGAACTTGCAGATGGAATAATTGGAGATAATTATCCTTTTCCAGATAGAATGCTTCCTCACTGTGAAAAAATTGTTCATGATTACTTAATCCAAGAAATGAAATATGACACAAAAGTAGGCGGTAAAATAGATGTATTTGCAGTAGAAGGTGCAACAGCAGCTATGTGTTACATATTTGATTCATTAATGGCTAATGAACTTTTAAGAAAAGGTGATAAAATAGCTCTTATGACTCCTATATTTACACCATATCTAGAAATACCTCATCTTCCACGTTATAATTTTGAGGTAATAAATATTAATGCTGATGAAGTTGACGAAAATGGAAATCACACATGGCAGTATTCTAAGAAAGAACTAGAAAAACTTAAAGATACTTCAATAAAAGCTTTATTTGTAGTAAACCCAAATAATCCCGCTTCTATAGCTATAAACGAAGATTCATGCAACAACTTAGTTGAAGTAGTTAAAAACTATAATGAGGATTTAATGATAATTTCAGATGATGTTTATGGTACTTTTGTAGAAGACTTTACTTCTTTAATGGCTAAGCTTCCATACAATACTATAGGGGTTTACTCATACTCTAAATACTTTGGTGTTACAGGTTGGAGATTAGGTACTATGGCTCTCCATGAAGACAATGTTTTTGATAAAAGAATTAATGACTTAGATGAAGGTTTAAAAAAATCTCTTAACAAACGTTACGGAGATATGAGTATGAATCCATCAAGTATACCATTTATGGACAGAATAGTTGCTGATAGTAGACTTGTAGCATTAAATCACACGGCTGGCCTATCTACACCACAACAAGTTCAAATGGCATTTTTCTCTGCTTTTGCATTAATTGACTGCCAAAATTCTTACAAAGCCTTAAATATGAATATTTGTCATAAACGTCAAAAATTATTATATGATGCTTTAGGAATAGAAATTAAAGAAGATAAAAACAATGCTGCTTACTACACTCAGTTTGATATAGAAGAATGGGCTAATACTACTCATGGTGAAGGCTTAACTAAGTATATAAAAGAAAAATATTCACCAGTAGATGTATTATATAAATTAGCTTACGATTACTCTGTTGTATTATTAAGCGGAAATGGCTTCGCTGGGCCTGAGTGGTCTATAAGAGTATCACTAGCAAACTTACAAGATGAAGCTTACACAGAAATAGGTAATGCTATTAAAAAGATCTTAGACGGATACTATACTGAATATGAAAAATCAATAAGCTTAGTAGTATAAATAGTATGAGGTTTATCAAAATAATTTGATAAACCTTTTTATTTTCTATAAATTTATCTTTTCACAGGTTAAAATTATTTACTTAAGACTACTAATAAGTATTTTTAATATAATACTTTTCTAATAAACTTAACAGTATCTCTTCTGTGCCATCCATACCAATACTTTTGCTTATTTTATAGTGTTCATCATTAAATTTAGCTAATTCACCATGTTTCAAAATATATGGATTATTTGCTATATTCAACATGCCCAAATCCATTATAGAATCGCCGATTGAACTAAATTGACTTATATTTTCTTTGTTTATTATAAAATCAATGGCATTTTCTTTATTTATTCCTTTTGGTAAGAAATATATCTTTCTCCCACTTATGTAGTGTAGCCATTTATTTTTATTTAGAGTTGTTATGTACTCTTTTATATTATTAATATTAAAAATACTTTTATCAACAACTAAATAAAAAAATAATTCTCCAGCATTCTTTAAACTAATTATTCCAGGAATATTTTTATATTTCACAAATTCATCCATCATATCTTTTCTTTTTCCAGATGAATTAACAATATCTTTTATAATAACATCCCATTCCTTTAACGGTTCATTGTCTTTAAGAATTGTACCCCCATTAGAAGTTATAGCATATTTAAATTTAATATTATAATTATTAAAATCTATCCTTCTAAATTGTTCTGCTGTTCTTGTTGTTGTTGGTATAAATGTTCCAAAATCTTGAATTTCTCTTAAATATTCTATTGTTTTTAAGGAAATATAAGATACTTCTTTATTATTTACTTTTTCTATACACTCATATTCATTGTCAAAATCATTAAATTCCTCGATAAATTTATTAGAATATATTATACTCCTATCTAAATCTGAAAAAATAATCATAATTATACATCCTTCATCTTTTTAATTACCCCACAGCACTTATAGGATTTTAGATCTATGATCTCAACTTTAACATTCTTCTCTTTTGCTAATATTAAAATATGCTCTAAAGACTTATCATTAATATCTTTTACTAATATTTTATCTGGTACTCTTCTTAATAATACTCTTGTTGTCTCGCCTATTCCTGGTTTTATAAAGTTAACGTTATCAATATTATATTTATTTTTTATTGTTGATATATCAATATCTCCACTTTTTGTTATTATATCTTCATCATAATTAGAAAGTTCTTTATCTATATTATTATACTGACTTATAAAACAACTACTAATTGTTTCTATATACCTTATAGACTCATCCTTATTTTCTAAATGTTTATAATATTTAGCTCCATGAAAATCTTCTATACCTATTAAATCATTTCTTAGTACCGTCCTACTAATTAATCCTGATACTGTAGAGTTTAAGCATGCACTTGGAATTAGAAAGTCTTCTCTAATTCCATATATACTCGAGTATCCTGCTGGATCTGCAAGTACTGCTAGGGTAGAATCTAAGCTGATTCCTAAATTATTTTTTATTTCAATACATGAGTTATTTAACTCTTTAGAAATAGTTCCTTTTCCTGTCCATCCATCTAAAAACTGTATTTTTTTACTTGGATGATTTCGTACAATATATTTTATTGCGTTAATATCTATTCCCCTGTCTCTTATTATAGATATTGTATAATGAGTAACCTCTATATTATATCTATTTTTAAGATATCTTTTTACTAATATTCCTATAGGTGTTCCTGCTCTAGCTAAAGATACCAGTACTAAGTCTTTGCCATTTTTTTTTAATATTTTCTCTGCCATTACTCCAATGCAAAAAGCTAGTTTTTCTTTTGTATCATTTAATTTTAAGTTATATAAATTGAGATATTCTTCACTTACTTCATTTTCTATTGGTATCATTTCAGAATAATGTCTTCCACTTTGTATTTTTATCTCTCGTTCTTTATTACCTTCTTCTATTATTAAATCTGAAATATCTTTGAGTAAAAATATTACATCTTCTTTATTGTATGTCCCAAATTTGTTCATCCATTTTCCCCTTATTCTACTTATCTACAACAAACTATACTTAGTCTTTCTATAGATGTATTTTTTACTATATCTATAAATTGATCAAAGTCTTCTTTTTCATTTTTTAATTCTACAAATAAGTAACACTCTTTATAGTTTTTTTTATCTAAATTATATACATAATTAACTACTTCAGGATTATAAAAACTATTAAGCTTAAACTTTGTTTTTATAGGATAATTTTCTTTATCTATTTCAATAATCGGACTTCTAGTTATAGAATGATAACATATATTGCCAACACATTCTTTAGCAAATAACATTGGAATATACATAAATTCCTCTGTTCCTAAAAACAAAATTTCATCGCTATAATTACTAATATCCAATTTGTTTTTTTCTCTTTTAACAATATCTTTAAGTTTATCCTGGTCTTCTTTTGTTATTCCAAATCTACCAGTATATTTTACATATTTCTTACTTCCTATATATTCATCCATATCTAAATCAATATATCTAACATCTAATTCTTTATTATTAATCTTACCTATACTTTTATTATCTGTGTCTATATTATTATAAGTAAATTCAAAACTACCTTTAAATAAATAAACGCACTCTATAATACAATTTAATTCTTTTTCTAAATCTTTTATTTTATTTATACTATCATCATCCATCCAGTTTAATATTGAACCTATTGTATATCTTCTCTTTGGATATAAACTTTGTATTTTCTTAATAATATTCATACAAGTTTTTGCAGTTGTAATTTCATCATCAACTAGTATTATTTCTTCCCCATTTTTAATACTTTCTAAGTTATTAAAATACAATTTGTGATCTGTTGCATGTGAATGTTCTTCTAAGAAATCTAAACTTTTGTATTCTTCAACTATTTCTCTTGTAGTATGTATAAATTCATAGTCGCCCTCAATATAATCAAAAACACTATGCCCTATTGCAGTGCCCGTTTCCGCAAAAGAAATAACAGTACCACTCTTGGTACTTATTTTTTTACTATTATATACCTCTACTATTAACTTTCCTAGTTCATCCATCTTCTCTGCTTTACATGGTAGGTGCTTACCTAATGGTTTTGATACAAATAGAAATCTTCTTTTAGGATTGTTTCTAACAGCAATATCTAAAAAATCATTAATTTTTAGATTAAGTGGATTTTCAATAATATTAAAATCACATTTAAAATTTAAGCAACTCATTGTAGTCTACCCCTTCATTTAAAACCCCATATATTTTTGATAAAATTATTATTTTCTTTGCCCATAGTAAGTGAGGATTTATTTCATTCATCCTTCCTCCATATACACCTTTACTAACACCATATATACTATCAACACTATTTATAATTGATGTAGCATCAACATAGTCTTCATAATTTACTACACATAATGCCTGTACTATTGGTATTTGTGATGGATGAATTACTGTTTTACCTATAAACCCATGAAATTTATCTAATAAGATTTCTTTAATGTATTTTTCTTTAATTTCTACATCATACATATCAAAGAATTCAGAAACGCCTCCACTTATAGGAATATCTATTTCTGGTCTATTCAAATGGTTAATAATATCTTGTATAAATGTTGATATTATCAAATTGTCATAAATAGAGAAATGCTTACTTCTTCTAATTCCATATAAACCTAAGATATCAGTTACCCCAATTCTGATATTTAGTATTCGTTTTTTATTACTTAATATAGTATTGTATAAATCATTAAAGTACTTATCTTTACTTTCTTTGTATACAAATTCCTTACTTTCTATAATGGGTATTACATACATATCCATTAAATCTGAATTATCAAGTATCTCAATACATTCTTTTAGTAAGCTGGCATTTGCTTTCGGAATTAATATTCCTGTAATAATTCCTTTGTTTTCATATATAATTTCCCCTATTTTTTTCAATTGTTCACTATCCTTTATTCTTACGAAAATTAAAGGAATATCATAATTATTTTTTAATTTGTCCTTTTTTATGTCTTCAAGGACATTTATCAAGTTGTTAATAGCTTCTTTTTCACCATTTATACCTACTGCATCTTCTAAGCAAATAGCTAGTGGTCTAACTCCCCTTACTTTTCCCGCTATACTTTTATAAATCATTTTGTATTGAGTTGCAGGTACATATAAAAAAGCCCCTAGTGCATACTTTAGTATATCTATCTCAGTACTATAATCAAATTCACAGGGCTTATTTAAAAATATTCTATTTATATTTTCATCATCTATGTAATCAAAGTATCTCATTTTTTATCCCCCCTTTTTATGTATATATACAAATAAGTAGATTATTAAAATTCAAACTTGTAAGCAAAATATCCAGAAGATAAAAATAATACCATCTTACACTTGTTATACAATTACTAAATGTAAGTTAAATCTTAAATCATCCTCTGGATATGCATTACTTATAAAAGTAATTTTAACAATCTACTTGTTGTATATTATAGAAGTATTTAATTCTTCTAACCTTTTCGTATTGTCTTTTAATGCTACTCTATTAGCTTCTTCTATTCTCATAGTTTCATCTATACCACTCTTAATAGTGTTATGCATTTTTTCTAATGTTTCTATTTGTATGGAACTCGAACCTGCCATTCTTGCTATTTGCGCACTTTGAGTAGTAACATTTTGTGCATTTCTTAATAATAATTCATTAGTTTTATCATCTAAAGCTTTTAGTGATTTAGCTTGTAACTCTTGTTTTTTAAGTAATATTGCTTGAGATAAACACTGCTTAAATACTGGTAGAGTTACTACGAAAGCACTGTTTATTTTTCTTACTAATCCAAAGTTATTATTTTGCATTCCACGAAGCATTGGGATAGTTTGTATTGCAATATTTTCAGCTACTCTCAAATCATAAACTCTTTGATTAAGCATATCATATACACTTAATAATTGTTGATAATCAATAGTTGCCATTGGATCAGCACTAGTTTCTGACTTTTCTTTGAAGAATGGTAGTATTTCATTATCCATTTCTTCTATTGCCATTTCACCTGCAACGATGTACTTTTGAAGTTCATT
Source organism: Romboutsia sp. LXY-2 (assembly GCF_056171995.1). Lineage (NCBI taxonomy): Bacteria > Bacillati > Bacillota > Clostridia > Peptostreptococcales > Peptostreptococcaceae > Romboutsia > Romboutsia sp. LXY-2. The sequence continues at coordinate 15,207 of NZ_JBKFGI010000001.1, forward strand.
ATAGAAATCAAAGTTTTCGTTTAACATTGCTCCTATTTGCTTATTAGACTGTGCTATTTCTCTTTCATAATTTTCAAGTTCTATTTGTATTTTTTCTACTTCAGAACCTAATGTTTCATATCTTTGGAACATTAACTCTACTGCATTATTAGCTTTTTTAAATATCTTTTGCATAAAAGTTGGTTCTTTAGCTTCTTGGAAATCATCTAAATCAAACTTATCCATTATTTTTGTAAGTTGAAGAAGCATTTTAGAGTTTTCTTCATTTCTGTTCATCTTTATTGAATTTAATAAGCTATCTGAAACTCTTGCTATACCTTCTGAAGCACCTCTTCCGAATTGAAGTATTGTTTGTGGATTTTCTACTTCAATAAGCGAAGTTAATGCTTCTACTTCTTTACTTTTTCTAAATTCTAGCTTCTTATTATTTGTATATTCCATAATATCAAAATTATCGTTATTGTTTTGAATATTAGTATTTTCTACTACTTCTGGCTTTTGATCATTCGATAGCCCATTTAAATTTATTGCCATTTTGACCCGCTCCTTTTCCCAAACAACTTTTTGAATAAAGGTACATCCTCTTCCAGTGAACCTAACTTTAATTCATAAGCCATTTTATCTAATCTATGTGTGTCTACTAATTGACTGTTTACAACACTTTCTATACAGCTTTCTCCACTTGGAGAAAATAAAATTATATCAAATCCTATTTTGTTAAGTAGTAGCATCAAGAATGTAACTTCTTTACTAAAAATAAATCCTTTTTCCATATACATAACTAGCTTCGGGTTGATCATAGCATAATCAAAGTTATTTATCATATATACAAACTTCTTATTCATATGAAGTACTGTATATAAGCCTTTAATTATGTCTTCCTTACTTAGCTTTTCTATAAACATATCATTTGCAATAACTTCTTCAACTTTTTCAAGTAACATAATTTTTTGCTCTAAATGAAGTGTAGAAATAGAGTAGTTATAGTCATTTATAACAGCTTGTTTATCAATAATTCCTTCCCCATTTATTACAAAAGATAAACTGTAAGCTTCTTTAGTAAATTCCTTAGAAAAATTGTTTACATTTCCATCAAATTCTATAAAGAAAACATCTTCCCCATCTTTAAGACTATTAACCAATTCTAAGTATTGATTATTATCATTATAAACTCCATTTATTTTAGAAAAAAATACAGGAACTATTACATTTTCATTGTCAAAAGTAAAGCCTGGTCTTAATTTTGAAGGTTGGTTATAATATATTGAAATCTCATCTATAGTTGAACTTAGTAATAAACTTTTCACTTTTCTATCTTGAAGTTGCCAAGGTTTTATAAAACCTGAATCATTTAACAACTCATCACTTATTCTTCGTGATGCCTGTGCGCCTACGGTCATAGTCTTTCTAATTGAAGTTCTATCTATTATTTCACCTTGATTTCTTCTCTCCTCAAAAGATAGCAATTCATTTGAAGCATTATATACTTCTTTTAAAAGACCATACTTACTTATATCTGAATCATTAATATTATTACATTTATTAGGGTTTAGATATAATACATCAAAGCCTGAAAGATGTAATATTATTAATAAATAAATTTCATGTTTTTTAATATCTCCATAAAAAATACTTATAGGAGCTTCATTTTTATTTATTTCTATTTTATTTATATATAACTTTATCCAAGACAATATTTTAATAATAAAATTCTGCTTAACTCTGTCATTTGCAAATTCATCTTTCTTATCTATTAGAAATATGTCTATTGCTTTTTTTATTCTATAGTTCATTGATTCTGAGTTAATTATATTAATATCTAATGTATCTAAATTATCTCTATAATTAATTAATTTATTTTTAAAATAATCTATCGTATCAAAATCACTTGGATTTGGTATTGTGTCATGAAATAATACCATATCCTTTCTACTTTCAAAGCTTTTGCTTATTTTATATATTTCAAGATTATACAAGTCCTCTTTATCTACGCCTTCATAAGAAATAAAATAGTTTTTATAACCTTTTGATGGCGTATAATTCCCTCTATCTGATTGGCTGGAGAATATTTTATTGAAAACTTCCATACTCATCTATCCTCCCATTTTATTAGAGGATGAATAATACTATTCATCCTCTTATATTTATTAATCTGCTATTGCACATTCAAATTTATCTAGATTTTGCATCATGTCCTTAAGACCTGTGTCATTAGTTCCTTGCCCTATTGCTCCAAATTGCCATGTATTCCCTTGTCTGTATATATTTCCAACCACTAACCCAGTTTTACCTGAATAATCGTCAGTTAAATTATATCTAGCTATTTCTTTTCTAGTGTTAGTATCTACAACTCTAATGAACGCATTTTTTATCATTCCAAAGTGTTGTTTTCTTTGCACACAGTTATATATATTTACTACAAAAACTAAATTTTGTATATTTCCTGGAATTTTATCTAGATTAACAAGTATTTGTTCGTCATCTCCATCACCATCACCAGTTAAGTTATCTCCTGAGTGCATTAATGAACCACATACACTTCTTAAATTTCCAAAGTATACAAGATCTTTCATATTATCAAGTGTTCCATTTTTATTTAACATAAAAACAGACGCATCACAGTCTACACTTGATTCTCCTCCACCGAATAATGATTTTAAAAATCCTCCACCAGTCGCTTGAACTGGATCCCATCCTAATCCAACAGTTATAGCACTTAAACCTGGATTAGCTTTTTTAAGGTCTATTTTTTGACCTTTACTTAAATTTATAGACATAACATTACCCCCTAATTAATTACACATTTATTCCGAAGTTATTGCATAATGCTTCTAGTCCACCTTCGAATCCTGAACCTAATGCGTTAAACTTCCATTCTCCATTGTGCTTGTATATTTCTCCAACAACTATAGCAGTCTCTACACTAAAGTCTTCACCTAGTTCATACTTTACAAGCTCTTCATTATTATCATTATTTAAAACTCTTATATATGAATTACTTACTTGTCCAAAGTTTTGTCTTCTTGAAACAGCATCATGTATAGTTACTGTAAAAGCAACTCTTGATATATTAGCTGGTATTTTTGTGATGTCAACCATGATTTGTTCATCATCTCCATCTCCATCACCATTTCTATTATCTCCTAAATGCTCTACTGCTCCTGAAGTATGTTTTAAATTGTTGTAGAATATAAAGTCTAAGTCATTAGTAACTTTTCCATTATCTCCAGCTAAGAATGCAGCTGTATCTAAGTCAAAATCAAATCCACCATCATATTTGTTTAAATCCCAACCTAATCCTATTATAAGTTTTTTAAGTCCTGGATTACTTTTTGTTAAGTCAACTTTTTGCCCTTTTGCTAATGTGATACCCATAATTTATTCACTCCTTGTTTATTTGTCCTAATTAATAAATAAAATTATATTTAATCTTATTATAGCATTTATTTTGTCTTCTTTTTAACTTTATCGCATATTTTTTTTGTTAATTTAAGTATATTAGATGTCTTTTTTTATATTTTAAATTAAATTCTTAAGTAGTAAAGCAACAATGATACATACTGTAGATTCCATAAAATAAGACTAGCACACAAAGTGCTAGCCATTTTAAAATACAATTTCTTTTTTCTCAATGAATATTTGATGCCATAAGCAAAACATAAATACTGTCCATATTTTTCTTGAATTGTCCTTTTTATCACTAATGTGTTCATCTAATAGTTTAATAACATAGTCTTTATTAATATATGTATCAACTTTTGCATCTTCAATTGTACTTCTTACTATATTTCCTAAGTCATCTTTTAACCATACTCTAATCGGAGTTGGAAATCCTAGTTTTTTCTTTTCAACTACATGTTTAGGTATAATGTCCTTAAATGCTTCTCTTAATAAAACCTTAGTATTATTATCACTAATCTTTTGATTTATTTTTAAGTTTCTAGCAACATTAAAAACTTCTTTATCTAAGTATGGCACTCTTAATTCTATTGATGCAGCCATAGACATTTTATCACCTTTTTGCAATATATCACCAGGTAACCATGTGTTTATATCTACATGTTGCATTGTAGTTACATAATCATAGTTTTTACTTATTGCATCTTCATATATATCGTCTAATATATTCTGATAATTTAATTCTTCTTTGTATTGTACCAAAACATCTTTTACTTCTTCATTTTCAAATATTTTTGCATTTCCAATATACCTTTGACTTAATGGCGTAGTTGCTCTATATAAATAACTTTTACCTCTCATTTCTGGCATAGATTTCGATGTAAAATTTAATATTTTTTTTATATACCTAGGCATCTTTATAATTGGTGCCACACTATTATATTCTTTATATATGTTATACCCTCCAAAAATCTCATCTGCTCCTTCACCTGATAATACTACTGTTACATGTTTTTGTGCTTCTTTTGATAAAAAATAGATTCCTACTTCAGAAGGATCAGCAACTGGGTCGTCTAAGTGATATGCTACTTTAGGAAGGGCTTTTATATAATCGTCCTGACTTACTTTTATTTGTATATTTTCTATACCTAAAGCAGTAGCAGTTTTATTAGCTACCTCTAATTCATTATATCCATCTGCTTCAAATCCAACAGAGAATGATTTAATTTTAGGATTAATACTAGAAGCAATAGTAGCAACTATTGATGAATCTATTCCACCTGATAAAAAAGTCCCAACGTCAACATTGGCTTCCATATGACGAGATATAGAGTCTACTATTACATTTTGTACATCTTTTGCTTCGATGCTTTTCTCCGGTGTTAGCTTTACTTCAAAGTATTCTTCAATAGATAGATTATTATCTTTTACAAAGAAATAATGTCCTGGTGGAATATGATTAATATCTTTTACCATAGTTTTATTTTTTGGCACAAACTGAAATGATAAGTAACTTTGTAAGCTTTCTTCGTTAATTTCCGGCTTATCTAATAAATTAAATATAGATTTGTATTCAGAAGAAAATGCTATAATGTCTTCATTGTTTATATAGTATAAAGGTTTAATTCCAAATATATCTCTAGCTCCAAATAATTCATTACTTTCCTTGTCATATACAAGAAAAGCAAACATACCTCTTAACTTATTTACACAATCTCTTCCATATTCTAAATATGTAGTTAGTAACACTTCAGTATCACTTTTAGTATTAAATTCATATCCCTTTTCTATTAAATCATTTCTTAGTTCCTTATAATTATATATTTCACCGTTAAATACCATTACTTTGTTTCCTTTTTCAAATGGCTGGCTTCCACCAACAATATCTATGATACTTAACCTTTTAAAAGCAAAATCAATTTTTTCATCTTTAAAATATCCAGTATGATTTGGTCCCCTATGATCTATATCTTTTGCTATACTCTCTATATCAATGTTTTCAGTAATATTTTTATAATAAATTGAAACGTGTCCACACATAAATTATTATTCCTCCATATAAATTGTAGTACCTTATATTTTTGTCCTAAAAAATAAGTTTATTCAATTTTACAAAGAATATTTTCAATAAATTAAAATAAGCTATACAAAATAATATTTGCATAGCTTATTATATAGTTTATATTACTATCTAACTTTAATTCTTAGAACTGTTTTCATTTTAGCTTCTTCTGTTTTTCTTGGATCTGAAATGTATATTTCTTTATGTATTTTCTCTATCCTTTCAAGGCCATTTTCTTTGCAGTATTTTTCCATTAATGAGAAAGTTTCTGGTTCATTATCATAACTTCCTATATGCATACATTGAACACATAAACCTTCTTCAATTTCTTCAAACTTCACATGTTCTAAGTATGGATTATCTTTTTTATCTTTAACACTTTCTACTGCAAGGTTAAAAATTTCCTCAGTTACAAAATCTGGTTGTCTAATCATTAGTTTATACTTAAAATGGTCCTTGCTTAAATAATCTAATTTTCTTCCTTCTTCATCTAAATCCCATACTCCCTCTAGAGGAAATACTGTATATTCATAATATCCTTCTGGTGCTATATTCTTCTTATGCATCATTCTTACAAAATAAGAAGTTGAATATAAAGATTCTACTGCTCTTGAAAATTCTTCATTATTTGGATTACCTTCTCCTTCAACAGTAAAGTATTTCATCTTAGGTACATTTATACTTATAGGCTTAGATTTTGGTAAGTATAAATCTTTATCTTTTTTTCTCCATTCATATTTAGTCATAAATATTTCTCCTTTTTATATTTCAACATACTTATATTCCTAAAGTTTATTTACTAATCTTCATTTCTTTTTAATATACAAAAAAATTATACCATATAATCTGACATCTTATTCTAGATATCTTCATATATGGTATAACATCCAATCAACATATTTATTAACTATATTATTTTGTTATAAGTATTAATTCTACAGGAATAAAAGCATCTACTTTTTCCCCTTTAAGTATTTTATCTATTGTATCTACTGCAGTTTTACCTATTAATAAAGGTTGTTGAGCTACCGTTGCCGCCATTTCACCATTTTTAACTGAGTTAACAGCATCATCTGTTGCATCAAATCCAACTATTAATACATCCTTCATTCCTGCATCAGCTAGTGCTTTTTGTGCTCCTAGTGCCATCTCATCATTTTGAGCAAATACTGCATCTATTTCATTTTTAGATTGTAAAATATTCTCCATAACAGTTAAACCTTGAGTTCTATCAAAATCAGCACTTTGCTTAGATACTATATTAATCTTACTTTTAGCTATTTGATCATCAAATCCTTGCCCTCTATCTCTTGTAGCTGATGACCCTGCTGTTCCTTCAAGTTCTACAATGTTGCCTTCTCCACTTAACTTTTCTATTAAGTAATCAGCTGCCATCTGTCCTCCAGCTACATTATCTGAAGCAATATGTGAAACTACCTCACCACCATTTGCAACCCTATCTACAGTTACAACTGGTAAATCATTGTTATTTGCGATCATTACAGAAGCTACAGCCGAATCTGAATCAACTGGGTTTAATAAAACCATTGATACATTTTTTACTGTTAAATCTTCCATATTTGATACTTCTTTTGCTGGGTCATTTTGAGAGTCTAGTACTACTACTTCATATCCTAACTCTGCTGCTCTTTTTTCAATACCACTTTTTAAATCAACGAAAAATGGGTTATTTAAAGTTGATACTATAAATCCTATTTTTTTAGTTCCATTGTCTTCAACTTGGCATCCAACAAGCATTAAGCTTGCTAACACTATTGTCATTATTATAGAAAGAAATTTTTTCATGATATCTTCCCTTCTTAGTTACTTTTTCTATCTAATAGTACAGCTATTAATATAACTATACCTTTAACCATCATTTGATAATATGATGATACATCTAATATATTAAGTGCGTTACTTAATACACCTATTATTAATGCACCAATTATTGTACCACTTATCTTACCTTTTCCTCCAGCGAGCTTAGTACCTCCTAGTACTACTGCTGCTATTGCATCAAGTTCATATCCACTTCCTGCTGTAGGTTGTGCTGAGTATAATCTTGAAGTAATTATTATACCTGCTACTGCTGATAATATACCACTTATTGTATATACCCATATTTTTATTTTATCAGTGTTTATTCCTGATAACTTTGTAGCCTCTTCATTACTTCCTAATGCGTAAGTATATCTACCCATTTTTGTATTTTGAAGTATATAGTAACATAATATAAATACTAATATCATTATTATTGCTGGTGTAGGTATACCAAAAATTGTTCCTCCACCTATTTTACCAAAGTTCATTGCTAGCTCATTACTTCCAAGAGTTATTGGCTTTCCATCTGTAAATACTAATGTTAAACCTTTAAGTACTGTCATAGAAGCAAGTGTTGCTATAAATGGTTGTAATTTACCTTTTGATATTACAAATCCATTCATAAACCCTACTATAGCCCCTGCTAATAATGCAGCTGCTACACCAACAAATATACCTTTCCCAGATACTAATAAGCTTGCACATACAGCTCCACTTAAACCTAATATTGAACCAACTGATAAATCTATTCCACCTGTAAGTATTACAAAAGTCATACCAGCTGCTATTATTGCATTAACTGATGTTTGTCTTAATATATTTAGTATATTTTTTACACTTAAAAATGCTGGATTTAGCATTGATACTATAGCTATTAATAATACTAAGCCTACTAAGCTTTTATATTTAACTAAAATTTCTTTTATGTTTATTTTCTTTTCTGCCTTAACTGACGTTGATGATGTTTCCAATGTTATGCCTCCTTAGCTTCAACTGCACATTTTAATATAGCTTCTTGTGTTGCATTACTGCTATCAAACTCTCCTGTAACACTACCTTGACTTAAAACTAATATTCTATCACTTAGTCCTAATATTTCTGGCATTTCAGAAGATATCATTATTACTGCCTTACCTTGACTTTTAAAGTTATTAACAAGGTCATATATTTCTTTTTTAGCTCCAACATCTACACCTCGAGTAGGTTCATCAAGTATAAGAACATCTGGATCTGTCATAAGAGCCTTTGCTATAGCAACCTTTTGTTGATTACCACCACTTAAGTTTCTTATTAATTGATTTTCACTTGGAGTCTTTATATTCATCTTATTTATATAATCTTTCACTTCATTTAATTCTTTTTTCTTATCTACCTTGAAGAACGAAGAAATTTTATTTAAAGATGATATTGTCATATTTTCCTTTACAGATAAATCTAATATCAATCCATCACCTTTTCTGTCTTCAGAAACATATGCTATTTTATTTTTTAGACCATCTTTAGAGCTTTTGTTATCTATGCTTTTACCATTCACATATATATTTCCACTACTCTTCTTTAAATGACCATATATTGTTTTTGCAAGTTCCGTTCTTCCTGCTCCCATTAATCCTGATATACCAAGTATCTCTCCACCTGCTACCTCAAATGAAACATTATCAACATATTCATTACTTAAGTTATCAACTTTTAAAACAACTTCTCCCTTTTTCATCTCTAACCTTGGAAATTGATCTGTAAGCTTTCTACCTACCATCATTTCTATCATTTTATCTTCATCTAAGTTTACTATTTCTTCTCTACCTACATACTTACCGTCTCTAAGTACAGTTATATAATCACAAATTTCAAATATCTCTTTTAATCTATGTGAAATATAAACTATTGCTTTCCCTTCATTCTTAAGTTCATTTATTACATTAAATAAACTTTCACTTTCTCTATCTGTAAGTGCATCTGTAGGCTCATCCATTATTATTATTTTTGCATCTAATGATAATGCTTTTGCAATTTCAACCATTTGTTGTTCTGCTATGCTTAAGTTTTCTACTAACTCTCTTGAACTAATTTTTACATTTAGTTTTTCAAGTAATTTATCTGCATCCTTATATAACTTCTTAAAATCTATCTTTAAGCCACTCTTTGGCTCACGTCCTAAGAATATATTCTCCCCTATTGATAAATCATGTATTAAATTTAATTCCTGATGAATTATAGCTATACCTTTTTCACCAGCATCTTTTGGTCCTTTTATGTCAGTAAGTTCACCTTTGTAGTAAACTTGACCACCATCTTTTTTATAAACACCACTTAAGATTTTCATAAGTGTTGACTTTCCAGCTCCATTTTCTCCCATTAGAGCCATTACTTTTCCTTCGTAAAGTTCTAAGTTAACCCCATCTAACGCCTTAACTCCTGGGAATTCCTTCACGATGTCCTTCATTTGTAAAATAGGGCTTTTCATTTAAAATACAACTCCTGATTTTAATATTATATTTGCATATGGGCTACATTCACCTGTTCTTATTACTGCCATACTTTCTTTTGTCATATTTTTAAATTCCTCATGACAAACCTTTGTTATCTTTACATTTTCAAAACGCTTTAATATTTCTTCATATATATTTGCGTTCATTTCTTCTATTTCATTAGCTATTATTATTTCTTCAACACATAGCTCTTCTAATACTGCATCCAATGTATCTAAGAAAGTCGGAACTCCATATTTTAGAGCTAAGTCTATTCTATTTACGTTAGATGGTATTGGTAATCCACAGTCACCTATCGTTAAACTATCAGTATGTCCCATTTTCGATATAGTGTACGATATTTCACTATTTATTAATGCTGTCTTTTTCATTATGTCTACTCCCTAAAGTTTTCTACATCTTCTAATGTTGGAAGAGAGCTTTGTGCGCCTTCTTTCATAACACTTAGTGCTCCAACCTTTGATGCAAAGTCCATTGCCTCTTCAATATTTTTTCCATTTGCAAATGCTACTGATAATGCTCCAGTAAAGCTATCTCCTGCTGCTGTAGTATCAACAGCATCAACCTTATAAGCATTTTTAAACATCTGTCTTTCTTTATTTATATATAAACTTCCTTTTGATCCTAACGTAACTATTAATTCTTTAACACCTTTATCTATCATTAACTTAGCAGCTTTGACTATATCATCTTCACAATTTATACTTATTCCACTTAATATTTCTAGCTCAGTTTCATTAGGAGTTAATAAATCAACATTCGCTATTATTTCATCTTCTAACTTAACTGCAGGTGCAGGGTTAAGTATGATATATTTATTTAATTCTTTAGCTTTATTTAGTGCATACTTTATTGTATCTAGTGGTGTCTCAAGTTGTACTACCACTATGTCACTTTCTATCACTGCTTCTATATTATTATCTATATCAGATTCCTTTACCTTGAAATTTGCTCCAGGTGCTACTACTATTGAATTTTCCGCATTTTTATCAACAGTAATCATTGCTACACCTGTAGGACCTTCTTCTATGTGAATGTACTTAGTATTTACATTATCATTTTTAAGTGCATCTATTAATGTTTTTCCGAAGCTATCATTTCCAACTTTACCTATCATATTTACACTTCCACCAAGTCTAGCCATAGCAACTGCTTGATTAGCACCTTTACCTCCAGGTACCTCTTTAAAGTCACTTCCAATTAGAGTTTGACCTCCCTTAGGCATGTTATCAACTTTTACTACTAAGTCCATATTTAAACTTCCAATAACGCATATCTTTTTCATTTATGACCTCCTGATGTATGTATATATAATAAATAGAATATTAAATTTACTTTTATTTTTCTTTATATAGAGTATCATATATATTTTATTAGTGCAACACAATTATGGATTTTGTATACAATTCAATAAAAAAATCACCTTATTAGGTGATTTTTATTAATTTTATTCTATTCTAGCTACAATTAATTCCTTATATATATTTTGTGATTTATATTTAAAATAGTCTTCTTTTGATAATTCGAAAACATGACATTTTATATAATTGTGCCTAATTTTCTTGTCATAAGTTTTAATATATCTAAATCCAAGACTCTGTAATGATTTTCTGGTATATTTATTATCTTCGTAAGTAATAGCCACAAGTTTATTCATATTTAAATAGTCAAATCCATACATTAATGTGCACACAGTTAGTTTAGTAGCTAGATTATCTCCCCAGTACTTTGGATTAATACATATACCGATTTCGCCTTTCATATCTCCTTTTCTGATATTATTAATTCCGATGTTACCTATAACCCTATTATCTTCTTTTGAAAAAATTGCTAAATGACCTATTCTACCTTCCCTATAATTTCTAATAAAAAATGTATTTATAAATCGTCTTGTTTCTTCTACGCTATCATGGGATTTAAAAGGTAGGTATTTAACTACTTTATCTTCCTTATAGTAATCATACATATCCTCTGCATCACTTAATCTTGCAGGTCTTAGTATATACTTATCAGTTTCTACTACTTTCATCTGAGGATATAAATTATCATTCATATTAATCACTTCCTCACATATTTGTTACTATTTATATATGAGAATGAACTAGTCATTGTTAATAAATTTTAGTATTAATATATTATTACTTTTTTAATAAAAAAATGGCTATGTAATATATACATAGCCATTTTTTTATTCATTATTTATTCATCAATTATTTAGTAAAATGTCTTTCTAATAACCCTAAGAATGCCTTACCATGTCTAGCTTCATCTTTACACATTTCATGAACTGTATCATGTATAGCATCTAATCCTAATTCTTTAGCTTTTTTAGCTATTTTTAATTTTCCTTCAGTAGCTCCATATTCAGCTTCTACTCTTGCTTGTAAGTTAGCTTTAGTATCAGCTACTACTACTTCTCCTAATAATTCAGCAAACTTAGCAGCATGTTCTGCTTCTTCAAATGCTATTCTCTTATATGCTTCAGCAACTTCTGGGAAACCTTCTCTATCAGCTTGACGGCTCATAGCTAAGTACATACCAACTTCTGTACATTCTCCAACAAAGTTTGCTCTTAATCCTTCTAATATTTCTTCATCTATACCTTGAGCAACACCTATTCTGTGTTCATCAGCCCAAACCATTTCTCCACTCATTTCATCGAACTTTTCAGCTCCAACTTTACATACAGGACAAAGTTCTGGTGCAGTTTCCCCTTCATGTATATATCCACATACTGTACAAACAAATTTCTTCATTTTTTTCTCCTCCTGATATTTATATATATATATTTTCCAACATTTTCTTTATTTCTATATTAATTATATACCACCAAATTATAACTTTAAACAAAAAAATAAATTTTTTTAATATTTTTTTATGATATAATCAAACGTGACAAAGTCACATATTTTTCCAATTAATTTGTATAGAATATATATATAGATTAAATGAAACAATATATATGTATATCATTATAAACAAGGAGTGTATAATTATGGTAAATGTAATAAACAACGATGCTTTTAAAACAGAAGTAGAATCTTACAACGGTGTAGCAATAGTAGACTTCTTTGCAACTTGGTGTGGACCTTGCAAAATGTTAGCGCCAGTACTAGATGGATTAAGTAACGAAATGGAAGGACAAGCTAAATTTTTAAAAGTTGATATAGATGCAAACTTAGAATTAGCTCGTAAATTTAATATAAGTTCTGTTCCAACTATGATAATATTCAAAGATGGTAAGCCAGTTGATACATTAGTTGGATTTGTTCCAAAAGAAAGTATAGCAGCTAAATTAAAAGCTCAATTATAATAATAAAAAAACTATCTGGATAAATTCCAGATAGTTTTTTTATTATTTACTACTATATAAAGAAGATGCTCCTATTATTCCAGCATCATTACCTAATTTGGCAATAACAATATTGCCAAATTCATATTTTTTGTACAAAACATTTTCTCTTACCATTTCTTTTAATCCATCTAATATTATATCACCTGATTTTGATAGCCCTCCGCCTATTGCAATAATTGAAGGGTCTAGTGTATTTATCAGACTACCTATTCCTTTTGATAAATAATTTTTAAATCTATTTATTACTTCCACTGATAAGCTATCTTTTTCTCTATATCCATCAAAAACCATCTTTGCTGTTAAGTCACTTATATCACCAACATAATTAGTCAATATAGTTTCTCTACCTTCATTTATTAGCTTTTGAGCATACTTTATAATAGCAGTTGCCGAACAGTAAGTTTCAAAGCATCCATTTGTTTTACAATTACAATCATAATAATTTTCTCCAATTACTATATGACCAACCTCTGATGCCATGTTATTTGCACCACTGAAGCATTTACCATTTAGTATTATTCCACCTCCCACTCCTGTTCCAAGAGTTAACATTAAAGAAATATCATGATTTTTCATAGCTCCAAAATTATATTCTGCTAAAGCTGCTACTGTTGCATCATTTTCTGCATAAACTTTAGTACCTTTAAACTTACTTTCTATATTGTTTATAAAATCTATATTGTCCCATCCTAAATTTACACATGTTACTCTTCCATCTTTGCTAATAAAGCTTGGTACCCCAAATCCAATTGACTTTATACTATTTATATTTAAATTATTTTTATTCAGTAATTTATCAATATTCATTTTAATATCTTCTAATACATCTTTAAATCCGCCTTTATTGGTGTCAAATTCAGCTCTATCCATAATTTTACCATTAGTATCTACTATACCAATCTTTATACTAGTACCGCCAATATCTACTCCAATGTTATACATGTCATATCTCCTTCGCTATAAAATATTTCTGTACATATAAAAATAGACTATTTCGATATAAAGAATTATAATTAGTATACCATTTTTTATCTTAAATCTTAGATTGGGGGTATTCCTGCCTAATTGATAAAAATATCTTTGGTTACTTTATTTAATCCTATCATGAAATAGTCTATTTTATTGTATATTAGTTACTACTCTGCATCTTTAAATTGTACACTCTTCCATACATCTGCATATGCCGTTTTGTTTATTTGATAGTTAGTTATTTTTTCTTTTATTAAGAAAGTCTTAGCACCTTGTACTATTGGAACTTTTACTGCATCTTCTTCAACAAATATCTTTTCAGCATCTAATAACATTTGCCATCTAGTAGCTGGGTCATTTTCTACTTTTGCATCAGCCACTAACTTATCGTAAGCTGGGTTATTATAGAAAGCATTGTTTATTGAACTATCACTTACCCATAATTCTAATAGAGCCATTGGATCTGTGTAGTTAAGTCCATATGTACATAAAACCATTTGATAGTTACCTTCATTTTCAAGGTCTAGTCTATTCTTAAATGGAACTTGCTTTATTGATACTTTTAAACCTGGTAAGTTCTTTTCTAATTGAGATTGTAAATATTCTCCATTTTTCTTATCTCCTGCAGAGTCAGTTAATAATAATTCTATATTTATATTTTCACCTAAAGCTTTCTTAGCTTCTTCAAACTCTTTTTGAGCTTCTTCTACATTGAAGTTTACACCTTCATAAGAATCTCTAAAATCCTTTCCATCTGGTCCGAAAGTAAATCCTTTTGGTATTATTCCTGTTGCAACTACAGATCCATTGTTAACAACAGAGTTAACATATTGATCTTTATCTATAGCCATAGATATTGCTCTTCTTAAATTAACATTTGATGCAACTTCATCAGTAACATCAAACTTTAAAGAAGTAGCTGCACTTCCTAAAGTAGACATAAACTCTGGGCTATCTTTATACATTTGAGCATCATCACTTGATAAAGAAACCTTATCTATATCTCCAGCTTCATATAAATTTCTACTTGAAGCTGTATCCTTATTTATTATTATTTCTACTCTTTCAGCATCAACATTTTTTGCATCCCAGTATTCTTCATTCTTAACGAAGTTTAATCCTTCATCAGTTCTCCATTCTTCAATTATAAATGGTCCAAAAGATAATGTAGTGTCTATTGATGTACCAAAAGTTTTTCCTCCTTCTTCTACCTCTTTTACAAAGTCTTCGCTTATTGGGTAGAATGATGGCATTGCAAGTAATGATTCAAAATATGGTACATTTCTTTCAAGTTGTACTTCTAAAGTATACTCATCTATTGCTTTTACTCCTAATTCACTTGGCTGTAATGTTCCTTCAAATATTTGTTTATAATTCTTTATACCCGCATAATCTAAGAATTGAGCTTGCTGAGAACCTACTTTAGGATCTGCTTGTCTCTTCCATGCATATTCAAAGTCTTTTGCATCTACAACATCTCCAGTTTCTACAGGCTTTCCATCTACAGTTTTAAACCACTTAACACCTTCTCTTATCTTAAAAGTATAAGTTAAAGTTTCTTCATTAAATTCATAACTTTCTGCTAATGCATTTATTGGCTGGTCATTTTCATCTAACATGAACAAACCTTCCATAATATTTGCTAATAAATCCTTTGTTGCACCATCATAAGCATGTGTAGGGTCAGTTAATTTTATATCTGAAGTCCATGCTAATTTTAATACATCAACACTATCTCCATTTCCTGCGCTATCCCCACCTGACGAGCTTGAACATCCAACTGTTAATGTCCCAATTAATAGTGATGATACTAATAACATAATACCTTTTCTTCCTAGTTTCATTATGTTGCCCCCTTAAAATAATATTGTTGATAATTTATATGAAAGTTTTTAAGTCACTTAAAAACTCTTCATTCAACTCTTTTAACATTTCTTTAAAAATTCTTGTAGCATTTTCTAAATCATCAAGATGAATGATACTATTATGTGAATGACCATATCTAGTTGGTATACATATTGTCATACCAAATGAACCTTCCTGATTAGAGTGCATTGCACCATTGTCAGTACCACCATTTAGCATAATATCAGTTTGGAAAGGTATATTATTTTCTCTCGCTACTCTTCTTGCTAGACTTACAAGTTTCTTATTTCCTAAACTTGTTGCATCAAGTACCATTATTGCAGGACCCTTCCCAAGTTCTAAAGTTGAGTCATAAGGATCAATCCCTGGAGTATCTCCATAAGCCCCTATATCTATTGCAATAGATATGTCCGGCTTAACTTTGTAAGAAGCTGTTTTACCACCTCTTATCCCCACTTCTTCCTGTACAGTTCCAACTAAATTTAACTCACAAGGCAATTCTTCTTTAGAAATATTTTTTAGTAACTCACTAATTATTGCACAACCTACTCGGTTATCCCACGCTTTTGTAGCTACATATTTTTCATTGCACAGTGGTTTATATGAAGATATTGGAGTTAGAGGGTCCCCTATTTTTATTCCATATTCTTCTAGTTCCTCTTTGGAAGAAACACCAAAGTCTATAAATAAATCAGTGAACTCAATTTCTTTTTTATTCTTCAATACTTTTACAGGCTTGTGACCTATTATGCCTATATATTCTTTATTATCTTCTGTTTTAACAGATACTTCTTGTGTCATTAGCTGAGTTGGGTACCATCCGCCTATAGGTTTGAAATAACAGAATCCTTTATCATCTATATGAGTTATTACAAAACCTATTTGATCTATATGCGCCGCTATCATTACTTTTGGACCATTCTCTTTACCTTTTTTAGTAAAAATAATACTTCCTAATTTATCAAAACTAACTTCATCACAATGATTTTTAAGTTCTTCATACATTACTTTTCTTATTTCCTCTTCATGACCAGAAATAGAATTTGTTTGAGTTAATTTTTCAATATACTGATAATCAAATTTCATATCTTCTCTCCCCGTTTATTTATGCATTTACTATTAATTCTTTTTTATATACTTTTATTTCACTTTCTGATCCATATATAAAGTGACCTGGTTTTATTTCAATCCATTTAGGATCTTCTTTATCGTAATTATGAATGCTTGCATCATATACTATTCTTTTTCTATTTCTTTCATACTCTGGATTAGGTAGTGGTATAGCAGATAACAAAGATTTAGTATATGGATGCAAAGGATTATCATATAGTTCCTCTGCAGTAGCTAATTCAACTAATTTCCCTCTATACATAACACCTATTCTATCTGAAATATACTTAACCATTGAGAGGTCATGAGCTATAAACATATATGTAAGACCTTTCTCTTCCTGAAGTTCTTTCATTAGATTTACAACTTGAGCTTGAATAGAAACATCAAGTGCTGATATTGGCTCATCAGCAATTATAAACTCTGGTTCTACAGCTAGAGCTCGTGCAATACCTATTCTTTGCCTTTGACCTCCTGAGAATTCATGAGGATATCTACTAGCATGGTCTGCGCTTAGTCCTACTGTTTCAAGAAGCTCTACAACTTTTTCTCTTTTTTCTGCACTATCTTTTGCAATGCCATGGACATCTAATCCCTCTCCGATAATATCTTCTACTGTCATTCTAGGATTTAGTGATGCATATGGATCTTGGAATATCATTTGTATATTCTTTTTAAATTGCTTCTTTTCAGCACTAGAATACCTACCTTTTGTATTTTTACCTTTAAATAAAATATCTCCACTTGTTTGATTATAAAGTCCTATTATACTTCTTCCTGTTGTTGACTTTCCTGACCCAGACTCCCCAACTAAGCCGAAAACTTCACCTTTGTATATATTAAAACTAACATTATCAATTGCTTTAACAGTGTTATGTTTATCTATTTTAAAATACTGCTTTAAATTTTTGACTTCTAATAAAACCTCTCTTCTTTCCATGCTCTAAAACCTCCTTATACATTTTTATTTAATTTTGCATCTAATACAGCTTGTGGAGGTATTACCTTTGGAGCCTTTGGATGCAATAGCCATGTTGCTGCATAATGTGTATCACTTATTTTAAACATTGGAGGCTCTTTAACAAAATCTATTTCTAGCGCATATTCGCTACGATATGCAAATGCATCACCTACTGGTGGATTAAGTAGATCAGGTGGTGTTCCTGGTATATTGTAAAGCTTTGAATCTTTACTATCTAAGTTAGGCATTGATGCTATTAATCCCCATGTATAAGGATGCTTAGGTTCATAGAATATTTCATCTGTAGTTCCTATTTCTACAATCTTACCTGCATACATTACAGCAACTCTATCAGCTACATTTGCTACAACTCCCAAATCATGAGTTATAAATATTATGGATACACCTGTTTTTACTTGTATATCCTTTATTAACTCTAATATCTGAGCTTGTATTGTAACATCAAGGGCTGTAGTTGGCTCATCAGCTATTAATATTTTTGGATTACATGCTAATGCTATAGCTATTACAATACGCTGTCTCATTCCCCCTGAGAATTGATGGGGATATTGCTTATATCTTTTCTCTGCCATTGTTATTCCAACTAATTCTATAAGCTCTATAGCTTTTACTTTTGCATCTGCCTTAGATAGCCCCTGATGCTTTATAATTCCCTCTGAAATTTGTTTACCTATTGTCATAGTTGGATTAAGAGAAGTCATAGGATCTTGGAATATCATCGCAATATCCTTACCTCTTATTTCTTGTATCTCTGGTTTACTTAATTTTATTAAATCTTTTTTGTCAAATATTATTTCTCCACTTTCTATTATTCCGTTTTTTGCAAGTATTCCCATTAGAGCCTTAGTAGAAACTGACTTACCAGAACCAGATTCACCAACTATAGAAAGAGTCTCTCCTTTTTTAAGGTCAAATGTTACGCCTCTTACTGCTTTTACTTTTCCTGCATGTGTTTCAAATGATATTCCTAAATTTTTTACTGATAGTAACGTCTCCATTTTAAGCCCTCCTCCTATTTATTACGCATTTTTGGATCTAATGCATCTCTTAATCCATCTGCTAGCAGATTGAAACTAAGCATTAGTACACTAATTATTGTTGCTGGTACTATAAGTAGATAAGGTGCTGAAAACATTGTTTGGAATCCATCATTTACTAACACTCCAAGAGAAGCACTAGGAGCAGGTAGTCCAAGGCCTATAAATGCTAAGAATGCTTCGTAGAATATTGCATTTGGTATTGTAAACATTATCATTACAACAATTTGTCCAATAGTATTTGGTATTAAATGTTTTGATATAATCTTTTTATGTGAAACTCCCAATGTTTGAGCTGCCATAACAAATTCTTGTTCTTTTAACTTTAAAACTTGGGCTCTAACTATTCTACTCATTCCTATCCAACCTGTTATAGCAATGGATAATCCTATTGGGAAAATTCCCGGATCAAATGCTAGTATGAATAATATTACTACTACTAACCCTGGTATTCCAGCAATAATTTCTGAGAATCTTTGCATAAGCATATCAACCTTGCCACCAAAATAACCTGATATACCACCATAAGTAACTCCTATTAGGAAGTCTACTAGTGCTGCTATACATGCAATCAATAATGATATCCTTACACCACACCATATTCTAGTCCATACATCTCTACCTAAATCATCTGTTCCAAAATAAAAATATTCATCCTCTATTCCTCTTTGTTCATATACATCTACACCTCTAAGTTCTCCATCAAAGAATTCACCAATCACTGGAATATTTTCTAAAACTGGTACCCTCGGTGGAAGTTTAGAATATACTGCAAATGGTTCTAACTGTTGTGAATAAGTATATTTACTAACTACTGGAGCAATAAGCGCCGTAGCAACAATTAAAGTTATCATAAACATACCTACTATAGCTGCCTTATTTTTTAATAATCTAACTCTAACATCTTCCCAAAATGTTAGTGAAGGTCTATCTATTTTTTCATGATTTTGACTATTACGTCCTACAAGACTAAAAAGTTGGTCGTCAAGTTCTTCTATGTCTTCTATATTTTCTACATAATCTCTCATTAACTCTTCCCTCCTGCAACTCTTATTCTCGGGTCAATTATTCCGTATAGTATATCAACTATGAATAATGCAAGTAGATATAATATAGAATAGAACATTGCTACCCCCACTATTACAAAATAATCATTAGTTAATATTCCGTCTACTAGTAATGATCCTACCCCAGGAACTGAGAATATCCTTTCAATAACTGTCGATCCTGTTAGTAATCCTACCGTCATTGGTCCAACTATTGTTATTACAGGTGTAAGTGCATTTCTTATGGCGTGTTTAAGTATTACTGAACTTGTTTTTATACCTTTTGCTTCTGCAAGTAATACGAAATCTGATCCTAATACTTCTATTAATTCTGTTCTCATAAATCTAGCTATTGTTGCTATTACTCCAACTGAAAGTGCTATTGTTGGTAAGATACTTGATACAAATGGATTACTTCTTGAGTATACTACTGAGAAGAACTCAGAGTTAACGCCTAGTGTTGATTGCAACAGTATCGCAAATATAAAGGATGGCACCGAGATTCCAAGCACTGCTACAACAGTTGATGCATAATCCCATACAGTATTTCTCTTTAGTGCTGCTATTACCCCTATTAATATACCAATACAGGAACCTAATAGAAGAGCTTGCGTTCCTATTTTAACAGTTGTTGGAAGTCTTTCAGCTATTAGTGTTGTTACTTCTTTCTTAGTTTGGAATGATTGCCCTAAATCCCCTTTTAAAATATTCCCCATATATCTAGCATACTGAGTAAATATTCCATCATTTAATCCATAATTTTCTTCTAATATCTCTATTTGTTCCTTACTTAGTTGATCATCATTAAATGGTGATCCTGGCATAAGTCTTATTAGGAAAAATGTTGCTGTTACTACAATAAATAAAGTAAGTAACATAAACATGAATCTTTTCACAATATATTTAAGCACTTCTATCCCTCCATATTTTTTGAATTATTTTCCGATGCTATTAAATGCTCTTTCTATATCCTCAATTAATATATCTGTATCTTCTAATCCAACATAAATTCTTATAAGATTTTTATTAATATTAGTAGCTTTTAATCCTTCTTCATTATTTCCATAATTAGGTGTAATAATTAAACTTTCGAATCCTCCCCAGCTAACACCTAGTTTAAATGATTTTAAGCTGTTCATAAAAGTTCTAACCTCATCATATGAGCTAAAATCAACTTCTACACTGAATAAACTTGAGTAACCATTCATTTGTTTTTCATATAGTTCTTTTTGCTTTCCATCTAGGCAAAGAGGGTGATTTATTTTCTTAACTTTGTTTTGAACTTTTAAAGCTTCAATTACTTTTTTTACACTTCTTTGTTGATAATCCATTCTTTGCGGTAAAGTTCTTAACCCTCTTATCACTAACCATGCGTCAAATGGGCTAAGCGCACCTCCTCCAAACTGATGTCCGATTTCAAATATCTTATCAACCATTTCATAGTTTCCTATAACTGCTCCAGCAACAGTATCACTATGTCCACCTATGTACTTTGTACATGAATGTAGCACTAAATCTATGCCCATAGTTAAAGGCTTTTGATTAAGTGGAGTAGACCAAGTATTATCTATAGCAGTTATAATACCGTTTTCCTTAGCTATATTAGAAACCACTTTAAGGTCAAGTATTTGCATATTCATAGTAGAAGGACTTTCCACATATATTAGCTTTGTATTTTCTTTAATATGATTTTTTATTTCTAAAGCATCTTCAACGAACACGTTGTTATGTTCAACACCAAACTTTTCTAAAATTTTTGTATAAGCTAATGCTGGTCCATATACGTTATTTACGAATAAAACGTGATCTTTACTTTCTAGTATCGTAAATAATGTTGAGCTAATGGCAGCCATCCCAGATGCAAAGCACTTACACTTTTCTCCTCTTTCAAGCTCTGCTAACTTTTTTTCTAAAATTTCTGTAGTAGGATTTACCCCTCTAGTGTATACATAATGATTTCTTTCTGCTGTTATCCCCTCTAGGAACTTATCCCAATTTTCAAAAGCAAACAATGATGTCTGAACAATTGGCGGTGCCACAGCTCCAAAATATTTATTATGATCTTCACCATGATATATACATATCTCTGAATCTCTTTTAAACTCTTTCATTTTTAACTCCCCTCTTGATAGAAATAATTTTAAAGTCTTCCCTTTTCTTAAATTCATTATAAAATATAAGTCATTTTACTTCCTTCTCCTTTTTGTCTACTTAAAGGACATTTCAAGGAAAAAGTTTCCACAAACAAAAAAAGTTGTCTCTCTCGAGACAACTTTTTTGTTTTATCTATTTTACTTGGTTTTGTTTTATCAGTCTATTTCTATATAATATGTTAGATATAGCTATAAATATAGAACCTGCTGCTATACCACATAAGTACGCTAAGAAATTTTCAGCAAAAGGCCAAGCCCATATTGCCGATTCAGGGAAAGTCTGAACAGCCCCCATACTAATTGCTACTAAGACACCTATTATAGTTCCAATTATATTTATAGGAATTACAAAATGAGGCATTTCTAATGCAAAAGGAAGACCTCCTTCTGATATTCCCATTATTCCTAACCATAAAGCATTTTTACCACTTTGATAAAGTCTACTATCAAATACTTTTTTACCTATTAATTTTTCATCTATTATTGTACTAAGTCCCAATCCAATTGATGGTATGACTACAGCTAAAGTTCTGGCTGTTACAGGAAAAATACCATCCATGTATAAACCCATACAAACGACACCTGAAACCTTATTAATAGGTCCTCCCAAATCAAATGTGGTTGCTATAGCCATAAGAATAGAGTAAATATATTCATTATAATGCTTAGTATTTTCTAGTAATACTCTTACAAACTCTCCCACATAAGCAATTATTGGATTTATTACAAATATCATTAATAATATACATATAATAAGCCCTATAGTTGGAACGATTAAATGCACTTTTAAAGAAATATTTTGCCTATTTACCTTTATTTTTTCATTCAGGTATTTTACAACATAGCCAATTATAAGTGAAATAATTAAAGCACCTAAAAAACCAGATGGCGTTAATTTTATTACATCCACAGTTTCACTTTTATAAACTAAAGTAGTTATTGGATTATTAGCAATAAACCCTCCAACAATTCCTAATATTAGTGCGTTCTTTCCACCTATTGAATTAGCAGTAAAGCCTGCAAAAATAGGCGTTGCAATTTGAAATAATATATTTCTAAACTGTTGAAGCAAATAGGTTACATTTATAATGGCTAATATAAATTTAGTATTTTCTCCATTATTAAGTAGTTTTATTGCTTCTTCAGTTGTTGTTACTCCTAGAGTAAGCATTGGTATTATTTGTTCAAAAGCTCTAACAATGCTAAACAATACTAAAATAGGTACCATATATGACATACCTGTTAAAACATGCTTTATTATTTCAAAATCATTATTTTTTTGTGTTTTAATATTCACTTGTTGATCGTATTCTGATGTGTTCCTAATGACCCTTTTCTTTATTGACATTTTAATCCCCTATCAAAATAATAATTAATGCTAATAACCCTTATTATCCTATACTCCCAGGTCTTGTTCTATCTCCCTAATAATAGAAACTGGATTACTAATTACATCCTTTGGATTAATTTCATATACTTCATGACCTTCAAATCTCCACATATTTTCAGGTGTGATTGAAACTGCATGTATAATAATATCAGCACTTTTTATATCTTCTAAATTCAATTCGTTACTAATACCATCTGCACCTTGAGTTTCAACTTTTATTTCATACCCTAGTTCTTCACAAGTTTGTTCTAGTGCTTCTGCTGCCATAAATGTATGTGCTAATCCCATTGAACAAGCACATACTGCAATTATTTTTTTCATTATATTTACCCCTTCCATACTAACTACATAATGCGCTTTCAATTAAATTATATATAGTGTCTTTATCTTTACTATTTGATAGTAAATTTTTATAGTCCTTATTTACCAGTTTTCTAGATAAATTAGAAAGTAATTTAATATGTAAATTTGAATCTACCTCTTTAGGCGCCAGTATAGAAATAATTACATTAACTTCTTCATCTTTCTCCCAATAAAACTCTTTCTCAGGTTTAATTATAACTAGTGTTACTTTATTAATATAATCACTTTTTATATGAGGTATTGCTATTCCAAGTCCTACATTTGTACTACATTCATTTTCACGATTTAATAATTCTTTATATATTATCTCTTCATTTTCACATATTCCTAAGCTTTTTGCAACTTCAGAAATGTTTAAAAGTGCATCTTCTTTTCTTTTAATATCTATGTCAATTAATATGCTATCCATATTTAATATTGCTACCATTTGTTTTATCTCCTTTTTAGCTTATGGTGTCAACAAGCTTATTAAAATCTTTTAAATTAATTATGCTTTTTACCCCACCTATGTCCTTAATAAAATTGTATAAGTGCCTAAATACAGGAGCATTTTGTTTTTGATTTTTATTTAGAAATACCATAAAAACTAGTTGCACTTCTTGTTTTTCCCAAATTATTGGCTTTTCTAGTACACCTACCCCTATTATAGAGTCCACATCTTCATCAATTATTGCGTGAGGTATAGCAACTAGGTTTCCCGTTTCAGTACTTCCCGAAATTTCTCTATCAATTATTTTCTTCATGGATGATTCTGATATGTAATTTCTTTCTATCATTTTCTTCCCCATAATATCTATTACTTCTTCCTTTGATGATGCGTCTATACAGAAGAATGCATCACCATCAAACATACTAGCAAGTATTCTTCTCCTCTCGTTTCCCTCATTTATCCTTGTTTTGATATTTTCTATCATTTCCTCAGAAAATACGTTATTTACATGAATCACTTCTTTTTTTATATTTTTTAACTGAACAGTTGATATAATTAAGTCTACATTTTCATTTAATGCAAGATCTAAGTATTTTGCTGGATAAACTCCAATGATATTTATTTCATTCATAGTTTGTTTTAATTTTTCTGCAATCAATTGCCCTGTACCAATCCCATAGTGGCATATAATACATATATTTTTCGCATTTGATTTCTTAATTCTTTCTGTTGCCACAGCAAAATGTATTGCAATATAAGATTTTTCTTCTTCTCTAATATCTATATTAAACTCTTTTTCTATATTTTTTGAAATAAAGTTAGCCAAATTTAATTCCATTGGAAAGCTATTTTTAACTTGAAACGTATGAGGATTATTTAATCTTACCTTATCAAAAACTCTATTTATAAGTCTTTTCATATGCATTGATACTAGCTTTATAAACTCTTTATCATGTTTATAATCTATACCTGATATTAAGTAAATATCTTCTAGAGAACTATTTATTATTGATTTTACCCTTTTCTCTATTTCACAACTTTCAAACTTATTTAGATGACTGCAAACATAAAACAATTCTCTTTCATCAAAGTCAATATTTAACTTTATACCTACTTCTTTCAATATATCATTAATTAATATAAAATCATCATCTTCAAAAGTTTTTTTATCATCCTTGTGATACTTTTTACTTCTTCTTATTCTAGCTAAAGATATGATGATTTTCGAAAGAATAAGATTAAAATCCTTGTCAGAAATAACACTATTTTCATCTTTTAATCTATTTATAATAATATTTTCTATTATGGTTATTTCTTTTGTATAAATATTATCTATTTCTGCGCTAATATTTTCGCTTGCTGTAACTTTTATAACATAGTCTAGCATTAATTGTCTTATTGCTTCTTCTGATCCTTCAATATAACTTCCATAACATGGCTTAGATTTAATGCCTAATTTATATTCTTTAAGTATTTTCTTTACTTTAGAAAATACCTTATTTGTAGATGCTATGCTTAGACATAGCCTTTCTGCAATTTCTTCAATACTAATAGATTCATTATTGATTAACAAGCTAATAAATAACTCTATTCTCTTTTCTATAGAATCTTCATTTAATTCATCTAAAAAGCTTTGAGAAATATTATATAAGTGATCAATATCTTTTTTACTACCTTCAATAATATAACCTAATCCCCTTGATGATACTATATTAACATTGTAATTTTTAATATCATGGTTAATATCACTCATAGCTCTTTTTATTGTCTTGGTAGATACATCTAATATATTGCTTAACTCATTTGAAGTAGTATATCCTTCTTTTTTACATAGATGATTTATGATAATAGAGCCTTTTTTCGTTAACATTGTATTCCCCCCAATATAACCATTATAATAATATATTAAAATATTTTTATATTAGTGTATATACCCAATCTGTCTATATTAGGGACATATTGTATTCTCACTAAAAATTCGCTTCGCTCATGTCGCCAACGACTTCGTCCGTTGCTCAAAATCTTTTTTACGCTCAAAACCAGTTTATTGATATTACTTAGGTTCAGAAGTTATCCTCATAATTTGAAGTATTATACTATCCTCAAGCGTAAAAAAAGTGTAAAAAATATATTGCATAAATATGCATATATTTTTTACACCTTAATTTTATACTTGAATTGTTAATATATCTAAATTATTATCTTCTTTTTCTTCAAACCTTAAAGAAAACGTTATCCTGCAATCTTCATGAGATGCTTCTTGTAAACACTTTGCAACCTGTTGTATCAACCTAAAAGCTTGGTTATAGTTCATTTTATCCTTCGGAGCTTTTGCATTTATTATTATTTTCTTAGACATCTTCTGTCTACTTCTTGATACCACACTTTTAATAACCTTAGATTTAATATCTTCTAATAAATCTTCTTCATTTATATTAGTTATACTAATTTGCATACTATTATTACAGTCTTCAAATAGCCACTGAATATCTTCATAATCCAAATTACAACTACATGGTGACATAATATTTTCTAAAAACATATCAATTATTAAGTTTATTATTTCATATTCATCACCAATTTTATAAGGATCATTCTTGCATATGTTAATTACTGGTCCGACACTTCTATTAATCTTTTTTATAAAGAATTTGCTATCACTTTCTTTAGTAGCAGACTTTTTATCTGTCTGTATTATTACTGGCAATACTAAACTATTATTTTGTTTGGATATCTTTCCAAACTCCAATAAAGTATGAAGAGATACTAAATCACTATCCTCACATATTACTACTACAAGCTTTTCATCTTTTATTAAAGAATTAAGCACTTCTCCTTTTTTCCCAATTGTATCAATTAATTCGAAAAAATCACACTTACACCACCAACACCACTCGTATATATCATTTGCATAATTTATATGTTCTTTTATCTTAGGATTGTTATTAACACCTTTAATATCTATTGTAGCTAGATTAATATAGTCCTTTTTGTTTTGGGATATTTTATTTACTAGCTCAATACCCTTATGTCCTAGGCCTATAAATTTTATAGAATTTATATTATCAACAATTCTTCTTCCCTGAACACTTTTCATTAATCATCCTCCTTAATATAAATTTGATGAATATTAAGTATTTCAGTAATTCTCTAATCTGTTACAATCTTCTTTAGTTTAAAGCTATATTAATGGTTAATTATATTCTTATTATCTATAATAGTTTCGTTATTTTTGTCCTAAGTATAATAATTACATGCTTTTATTTTATAATACTAATATTATCCTGCAATTGTCAACCATGCATACAGTATTTTTCTAAATTTTCTGATAATTTTATTTTTGTCAATTTCCTTTCTTTTTATAAACAATAATAAAAGGAGATATTTATTTTTATTTTAAATATCTCCTTTTATATCTATTAATTTTACTTACTTTCTATCCGCCAACTTGATACATCTTTCTAGATGTTTGACTTTTACCTAATTCATTTAAGTTATGTTCTTTCGGCTTTGATTTTATTGTTTTCTCAATGAAGTTTATAAATTCTTCATCACTAGTTAAATAAGGTTTTATATCGATTTCCTCTTCGGAATGTAAACATAACTTAAGATTACCTTCTGATGTAAGCCTAATTCTATTGCATTTACTGCAGAAAGAACAGCTCATCGGTGTTATTATTCCTATTCTTCCTTTAGCACCTTTTATCTTGTAGTAATCTGCTACACTTTTTTCATTACTTTTATATTCTTCAAGATTGTTTAATTCGTTTATTTTATCTCTTAGATTTATATAACCTTTTTCGAATATTTTCTCTCCTTGCCCAATAGGCATTAGCTCTATAAACCTAACATCAATCTTATTACCTTTAGTTATATTTATCAATTCTTCAAATTCACTGTCATTCATTCCATTTATAAATACACAGTTTATTTTGATTTTTATATTTAATTCTAAACATTTATTAATTGATCTTAATACTTTCTTTAAGTCTCCACCACCAGTTATCTTTTTGTACTTTTCTTCATCGAAAGAATCTAAGCTAATATTAATGTTAGTAAGTCCACTTTCTTTAAGCTCTTCTATTTCATCACATAAATTTATTCCATTAGTAGTTATAGCTATTTCCTCTACATTACATTCTTTACTTGCATATTCTATTAATTCTTTTAGGTGGCTATACATTAATGGTTCGCCGCCTGTAAACCTTATTTTATTTATACCCATTTTTGCAAAGTTTTTTATTATTTTCTTATAATCTTCAAAACTAATAACTTCATTAATATAGTCGTCTTCAATATTCATATCTTGTGGCATACAATAGATACATCTTAAATTGCATTTTTCTGTTAAAGATATTCTTAAGTAATCTATCTCTCTCCCATAATTATCAACCATTTAATACTTCAACTCCATTTAATATTCTTATTATTTCGCCAATGTTGTCTAAATTGTATCCACCTAAAGCATGGACTTTTGCTTTAAAAGAATCCTTATTTATAGTTTCTAATAAATACTTAATATAATCTGATTCTAGCATTTTTTCTTTTAGTAATAAATCATATTCTTCCTCACAAACTGGTATAAAATCAAGGTCAAATACCTTTGCTGCTGAATATACCCCTAAGCCACAGTCTGCATCTCCATTTTGGATTGCTTTTGCTAAAGACATGTGTGTTGATTCTTCTCTTTCATACCCTAATATTTGGCTCTTTTTTATATTTTCTTTTTTTAGTAGATGATCAAATAGTATTCTAGTACCTGAGCCTTTTTGCCTATTAATATATCTTACATTAACTAAATCCGAAACATTTTTTATATTTAAAGGATTTCCCTTTTTTACTATAATCCCTTGAGTTCTTTTAACTAATTTTATTAATACGCTATCTTCATCTATATACTTATATATATAAGGTATGTTATAGTTCTCACTATCTATATCAAACAAATGTATTGGAGCAATATGGCTTTCATCTTTTTTTATAGAAAGTAAACCTTGAAAACTTCCAACATGTGTAGAGCTTAATTTTATATTTCCAAAATGTGTTTTTGTAAGTTCATCATTAATAATATCCATAACTAAATCATGACTTCCTATTGATACAATAGTATTTTTTATATATTCTATATCTTTTAGTAATTCTACCTCTACTACTGATCCGTCTTCTAGTCCCTCTACATTTTGAGGAATTCTTAAAACTCCATCTGCATGTACTAGACTAGTAATAGTTCCAGCACCTCTCTTTATAGGTGTTACAATATATTTATTATCAACAAATCCTAGTTTAACTCTAATAAATTCTTCATATTTTAAAGAACTCATTACTCTTTTTGTTAAAACAGCATTTATTTTTTCCTTAGGCTTTATACTTTTGTAGTTCATATTTCTAACCACTGGTTTTACTATATTTTCCATAACAACCCATGCAGATACTGGATACCCAGGTATACCTACTACAGGCTTTCCTTTAACTTGTCCTAAAATAGCTGGCTTTCCTGGCTTTATAGCTAAACCATGAATTAAAACTTCACCTATTTCTTCTATAATATCATATGTAAAATCTTCTCTTCCTTGAGATGACCCTGCATTAATTAACACCATATCACATTCATCTAAAGCTTTTAATACACTTGATTTTATTTTTTCATAATTATCTTCCACTATTGGATACCTTACAGGCTTTGCTTCATATTCCAATACTAGTCCTTCAAATAGCCTAGAATTAAATTCAATTATATCACCTATTTGTGGAGTTTTATCTCTATCTATAAGTTCTGTCCCTGTTGGTATAATACCCACCTTAAATTCCTTAAAAACTTTTACTTTATCTATTTTTGCACTTATCATAGAACCAATATCCTGAGGTCTTATATTATGGAAGCTAGGTATTATCATTTCATTTTCAACTATGTCCTCTCCAAGGCATCTAATATGTTGCCATGGCATTGCTGGTTTATATATTTTAGCTAAACCATTTTCTTTTTCTAATACATCTTCAATCATTATTACCGCGTCAAATTCCCTTGGTATTGGATCTCCTGTATCTACTTCTATATAATCTATATTCTCCTTTAATGTCAATATATTTGAATCATTTGCATTAAATGTATTTTCAGCTTTTACCGCTATACCATCCATAGCAGAACAATTATAAAAAGGTGCAGATAAGTTTGCATAAATGGCTTCGCTTGTCATTCTATTTAGTGAATCTTCAACATCTATATACTCTTCTTGTCTATTTTTATAATTTCCTAAAGTCTTAATATACTTGTTTATCCCCTCTTCTAGAGGTATATTTGTTAGATATTTCCCCATTTTTTCTCCCCTTCAGTCCAATCTTTCTTCATATAATTTGGTTAAAATAAATATACTTTTACCTCTTCTCCCTTTTGAATTCCTTCTAAATCTCTATGTATTCTAATATATCCATCACTATTTGCAAAATGTTTTATCATAGATGATTTAGAAAATATAGGAGTACATATTAGTTTATCCTTTTCCTCACTAATATTAACTGCTAAAAACTCTTCCCTTCCTTTTGCCTTGTGATAATTGTATTTAAACTCACAACTTATATACTTTTTATTTTTTTCTTCAAATAATGAAAGAATAAAAGGCTTTACAATAGCTTCAACCACAAAACCACAAGATAGTGGATGACCTGGCAATCCAATAATTAGCTTATCTTCTATTTTTCCTATTATAGTTGG
The DNA here is from genome assembly GCF_056171995.1 of Romboutsia sp. LXY-2. Classification (NCBI taxonomy): domain Bacteria; kingdom Bacillati; phylum Bacillota; class Clostridia; order Peptostreptococcales; family Peptostreptococcaceae; genus Romboutsia; species Romboutsia sp. LXY-2. The sequence continues at coordinate 46,391 of NZ_JBKFGI010000001.1, forward strand.
TTTTCCTGGCTTAATAGCAATTCCTTCAATTAATATTTCACTATTATCAAAAGACTCTATCGCTCTTACTGTTTCATCTTTCTTCCCAACAGAGCTTCCACCTGATATAAGAACAATATCACATTCTTTATTTGCTTTGTCAATAAGTCTAATTATATCTTCAAGATTATCTTTAACTGGTGGATATATTATAGGCTCACAAGAAATTTCTTTTAGTTGACCATATAATACATATGCGTTAATGTCTTTAATTTTTGCTTCCTCTATATTTTCTTCTAATCCAAGTATTTCATCTCCTGTAGAGATAATCCCTATTTTAATCTTTTTATAAACTGGTACACTTTTAATATTTGCACCTGCTAATACTCCCAAGTCTCTATTATTTATATAATGTCCTTTATTATATAATAATTCTTTTTCTTTAATGTCTTCACCAATTTCAACTATATTTTCGTTATATGCTACACCCTTTTGTATCAGTATAGTTTTATCATCAAGCTTTTCTGTGTACTCTATCATAACTACACCTTCAGCATTTATCGGTACCATACCTCCTGTTGGAACATAGACACAAGTTTCTTCGTCAAGCACAGCACTACAAACTTTCCCCATGTGACTCTCATCTATTAACTCCATAGGTACAGGACTACTTTCACTAGCAGTAAATACATCTTTAGAAAGTAGAGCATATCCATCTACTAGTGACTTTCTAAAGTGAGGTACATTTATATTTGAATTAATTTCATCCCCTATAAATCTATTTAAACTTTCAATCAAACCTACATTTTCTACAGACAAACTTATATTAAAGTTATTATTCATAATTTCTAATGCTTCGTCTATAGTTACAACATCAAACAACTTCATTTTATGATTCCCCCTAATTGTATGTAAATGTTTATACTATCCTAAAATAGATTCTATAAGTTCCTCTTTCAAAGAATAATCTATAATATTTTTATTTGTTAAAAATTTACAAAATCCTAGTTCTTCTAGTCCATTACTTAATTTATCTTTACTTTTATCTTTTATCTTAAGTTTTTCTATACTTATATAAGCACTAAAATCTATATCATGATTTACAACCTTATTAGCAAAATCTAAATAATCTATTTCTTTTATTTTATTATTATTTTTGTATTTATCTAATATATTTGCAAACACAATACTATCCATCCCCAAAACATTGCATATCTCATCTATTTTATTTGCTTCTTCCATTGAAAAATTAAGCTTCATTATCTTTTTAGTAGCAGTACTTTTACAATTTAATATACAACCATAACAACAATTACTATCATCATACCAGCCTTGTCCATTGTTACTAACTCTATTAATCATCAAAGTATTAATTTCAGATAATTTATCTTCATCTTTAGCTTTCAGACTATCATGTCTTTTAAGTACTATGGCCTTTACATTCTTTTCCCCCATAATTTTTCCTAAGCCATTTTTCCCACAAGACTTAATTCCTCTAAACATTATTTTAGCAAAATCAACTTTATTTACGCCTGCTAATCCAATCTCACTTATTTCTAAACCTTCACTATTTAGCTCCATTTTTATTAATTTTTCTGTTTCTTTTGGATTCATATAATTTAGATGGTTAGCTTTTCTTATTTCAATATTATCCTTATCTATATATAAATATATCGGTTCCCTAGATTTATCTCTTAGTACTAAATAATCATAGCCACTGCATTTTAGATGATGCGCGAAATAACCGCCTACCTTAGAACTATTCTCTCCACATAATATATTTAATCTGTTTATTCCAACTACCCCATACCCTGCTAATATAGGTGCTTCATATATTAAGTCATTATCATTAAATACAATAACCTCTTCCTTATGAACATTAGAAATTTCTAATTCTAGTGTACTTAAGTTAATGTATAATATCTTCTTAATAATAAGCCACCTCCTCTATATTTATATTATAGCATTTATACTTGCATGTTTTTTCATAATTTTCCATTATTTTTTACATTACACAATCTATATTATCTTATAACTTTGATATTTTATTTGGTCATATTATAATTTAAATTATATTATAAATAGTAGAAGCTATCTCAAATATACTACATCGAGATAGCTTCCTTTAATAGATTATGATTTTTTAACGTTATCTTTTACTTTTTTTCCTACATTCTTACCAGTTTTATAAGTTTCTTTAGCCACGTTACCTACTGTGTTTATAGTTTCTCCAGCTACATTCCCTACTCCACTTACTACGTCCTTACCTACGTTACCTACTGTTTTAATAGTTTCACCTGCTACATTTCCTACACCTTTTAATGCTTCTTTACCTACATTACCTACTCCATTTAGTACTTCTTTGCCTACATCTTCTACCGGTTTAGTAACTTTTTTTACTGGATCGGTTACCTTCTTTACATTTTTTTCAATTTCTTTTTTCACTTCTTACCATCTCCAATACATCATATATCAAATTAACAATATCGATAAAGCTTCAATAGTTTACACTATCTTACAATAAATATATGATAAACGTTTTATTTAGGTTACATAATTAATAGATTCATTTTGATATTAAATATTTACTTTGTTTTTTCCCTAAGTAATTCTTTAAGATGTTGTAATTGTTCATGATGTTTTTTATGCTTCATATTTGGAAATGCATTGAAAAGTCTTTTTTGAATTTTATTTTTAGATTTTATCTGAGATATTTTATAGCTAATTTCTTCTAATTTATTTTTTAATCTATTATCATTATTTCTTAGCTCATTAATTATTCTTCTTAATTCTTCACTATCATATTTATCTAATCTTATATCTATCTTTTCTAGTTCAGTTTTTACTTGACCTAGCCCTTCAAGCTTTTTACCAAGCTTATTTAGTGAACTAATAGTTGTTATAAGTTCTGTTATCATCCATAAAATTAAAATTATTGCTATATAGTATATTACTTTTCCTGGTATTAAACGTACTAACTCTCTTATCCTAGGGTGAATTACCTTTGTTAGTAATACTCCCATTAATCCAAATAATATAGAATTTTTTAAACAAATCCTTCCATGCAAGTTGAAAAATTTACAAGAGTAATCCCACCATTTAGCATGAAACATTTTTTCTAATCCTACAGATGAAAAATATTCAAGAATAGAAGTCCCTATCATAGCATAAATAAACAATATATATATATTATTACTATAACTTCTAAGCACTAGTACAACAAACAAAGCCCCAAAACCATAAATTGGACATATAGGACCGTTTAAAAAACCTCGGTTTACAAACTTCCTGCCTCCAACAGAGCAATAAACAGTCTCACATACCCAACCAAAAAAACTATATATGAAAAAATACATAATGTATGTACATAAGTTTTTCATAATAATTCGCCCCTATATTATAAAATTTTGTTTAACAATCGCCTTTAATATACTTTAACTCATCTATCGAAACATTTCCCACGTGAACAATATTTAACTTTTCTCTTAGGGTCCTATATGCAAGTTTCATTACATCCAAATCGGTTGCTTTATTATCTAGTTTATACCTAGGAAAATACCTAGATATATGTAGAGGTATATTTTTATCAAGTTTTTCTATAAAATCTCTAATAATCATTAACGTTTCAATTGAAGTATTTTCTTTAGTCACTAGTAGTGTAGTTATTTCAATATGACATCCATATTTATGCGCAATCTCTATTGTATCTAATACTGGTTGAATTCTTCCTTTGCACAACAATTTATAGTAGTTATCATCACCTTTAAGGTCTACATTCATCGCATCAATGTATGGAAGTAAGTTTTCTAAAGGCTCTTTATTTACATAACCATTTGTTACTAAAACAACCTTCCTATCAGGATCTTTTTCTTTTAATAATTTAGAAACATCTAAAACATATTCATACCATATAAATGGTTCATTATATGTAAATGCTATACCTAAATTATTCTCCGTTTCTATAATTATATCTACCAGTTCATCGACACTTACACTTTTATAATCTACTTGTTGCTGTGAAATATTGTAATTTTGGCAAAATGAACATTTAAAATTACAACCAAAGGAACCTATTGATAGTATATTATTTCCAGGGTGAAAATGATACAAAGGCTTTTTCTCTATAGGATCGATTGAAACAGAAGTTATAGCATCATAATTTAATGTAGATAATATTAGTTCTTTATTTTCATTTTTAACTGCTTTTCTTGCTATACATATTCCAGTTTTATCATATGTTATTATACAGTAATGAGGACATAAATTACATTTAACTTTATTTTCATCTATTTTTTCGTAATAAAGAGCTTCTTTAATCATCTAAATTATTCTCCTTATGTCTTTCAACCTTAAATCTTTCTATTATATAATTTTCATCTCTAGATATCGAGCCTTTTTCAAGCGCTATAGAAAGTTGATAATCTACTTTATCAACTCCTTCTAAATTTGGTAGTAATAATCCTCTTCTATTGCCACAAGTAACTATTACACCATATTCCTTAACATCTAAATCTTCTTTAGTACATATTTCTGGTTCATATAAAACATCTACTGATATATCTAATTCTGGTAGTTCATTATATTCTACTTTTGAAAATCTAGGATCTGATGTTGCTGCACTTATTGCATTTTTAATTATTTCTTCGGCTACACAACTTGTTGTTGGAGATATTGTTCCTATGCAACCTCTTAGGTCTCCCTCTTTTTTTAAGGATACAAAAACACCTCTCCTTACATTTTGTAACTCTTTTGATAAGCTATTCTCAATATCCATTGGTTTATTATTGTCGTAATAATAATATAAACTTCTTCTAGCAAGTTGAGTGTAAATATCTCCAGAAGATAATTTATCGGTTTTTATTTTTCTATTATTAATTATCAACTTATTATAAAGGCTATCCTTTTCATCATAGCTGCTTTCAAACTTAACAACACCATATCCTACTCCAAAGGTACCCTCATAGCTTAATACTTTTCCTTTTATATCTAAGCTATCCATAGCTCCTGCAAGAATGTATAAAGATCTCATACCACATTCTCCAGCTTCTTTTATCATTATAGGATTAATATTAAATAATTTTTCCATATCTCCCTTTGATAAAATATTCATAAGTTGCTCATCAAATTTTTTACCATATGGGCTATAATCAAATGGTCCATCATTTTTTAATCTATGTGATAAATCTCCAGATGCTATAAATACAGCATTATGACCACACTCTTTCACTGCTTCACTAACTGCCATACCAAATTTGTAAAGCTCTAATTTGGATAATAATCCATAAGTAATATGAACTAGTTTATATTTCTTGTACTTACCAATATAATATAAAGGAACCATTGCACCATGATCTAGTTCTATTTTTATGTTGTAGCTTCTAGATGTATCTTCGTCAAGTTTAGCAACTAGCACGCCTTTATTACTTGCATTTTTAATTATTGAATCTGTAAGTTCTTTATCTATTTCAAAATCCATGCTCACTTCACTAACACCAAATTTGCTCAAATCACCACATAATCTATTACTAGTTACCATAGCTACCGCATCTCTAAATATTGTTCCATGAGGTGTTACTATTATTATGGTTTCAACATCCATATCCTTAATTTCTTTTCCTATTAGCTCACAACTTTCTAGTGTGTCTTGAATCATTTTTTCTTGGCCTCTCCCTACGTCGGGTATCATAAGGGGAGGGTGGGGCATTAAATAAAATCCTTTCATATCATCACCTTACTATTCTTTTTAGTATTACTCGATTTTAGTATATGTTAAATAGTAATTCATTATCGCATAAAAAAAATTCGCTTATACGCAAAAAAGCACGATAGGCAAGCTATCGTGCTAGGTACATAGTATTAAAATTGTTATGTTTTGAGGTTAAATTATAGCATTAAACGGTTAAATGCTATAAATCTACTATGTACCCTTGTATTACCATCCAACAATTTATGCTAAGATAATAATTCATTAATTTTAGTTTTAATTAACTTTGTTTCTAGTATATCATTTTTTGTAATTTTAATCAACGTTATACTATTCTTACTCTTCGTCTTCCTCTTCCATGTAGTCTTCAACAGTATGACCGCATTCTGGGCACTTATATGTATCTACTACATACTCAAACTCTTCTCTTGTTTCATTTTCAGTACCTTCATTTAATATTTCAAAATCAGTACCTTCTTCATGGTTTATTAAATCCATTACTTCTACTATACATTTTGGACAATACATTGTAGCCATTTTCTTTACCTCCGAATTATAATGTGATTTATATATTTTATCATTATATCAATATTTTTACTATATATTCATTAATTATCACATTATAATTTTACATTTTTAAATATCTGAATTGGTCATCTAATTCTTCTATAGCTAACAATGTATGTAAATAAGAAGAAAAGTGCAGATATTAATACAATAGTTGCTCCAGTAGCACATCCATAAATATAAGATAGTATTAAACCACTTATTCCTGATATTGTAGCTATTAATAATGAATATACATGGTATTGTTTCATATTTACAGAAATATTTCTAGCTGCAGCTGCAGGTAATATTATCATTGAACTTATAACAAGTATACCTACCCATTGTATTGATACAGTCACAACTATTGCAACTAATATTGTAAATACAAGCTCATAAATCTTAACATTAATTCCTCTACTTCTAGCAAAACTATTATTTACACTTACTATCAAAAATTTATTAAAGCATGTTATCCAAATACCAATTACTATTATAAATAATATTCCAAGCATTATAATATCAACGTTACCTATACTTAATAAATCTCCTATTAAATATATAGAGTATTTATTAAAACCACCATTAAAAGATAATATTACTATTCCTAGAGCAACAGAAGCTGATGAGAACACGCCAATAATTGTGTCCATAGAAGCTGTATTTATGTTTTTTACCTTTAATATAGCTATTGATAATATAAGTGCAAAACCAAGCATTGAAAATAAGTGATTATCAATACCAAACATTACTCCAACAGCTATTCCTGTTAAAGCCGAATGACCTAGTGCATCTGAAAAGAATGCCATTTTATTGTTTACAACCATAGTGCCTAGGAGTCCAAACATAGGAGTAACTAATAATATACCAAGAAGAGCATTTTTCATAAAATCATATTGTAACCACTCAAACATGCCCATTATTTTATGCTCCCTTCTATGTCTTTTGATAGGTATCTATTCCACTGAAGTCCAAAGGTATTTATTACTTTCTCACTGTTAAAGATTTCTTTTGGACTTCCAAAACATTCTATTGTTTTATTATTTAAAAATGCAACAGTATCTGCATACTTATATACCATATTAAAGTCATGAGATACTAGTATTATTGATAAATCATAGTTTTCTCTCAAATTAGATACTGTTCTATAAAATAATTTAAGCCCATTTTGATCAATTCCTGACACAGGTTCATCAAGAAGTAGTATATCTGGAATAGGTTCAAGTGCTAATGCTAATAATACTCTTTGAAGCTCCCCACCTGATAATACACCTATTCTTTTATTTACTAAATCTTCGCCCTGAACTCTTTCTAAACTTCTTAATGCTCTTCCTTTTATCTTATCAGAGTATCCTAAATAGACTGGCCTTTGTGTCTGAGTCGCTGCAAATAAATCTAATACACTTATAGGTGAACTTTGCTCAAAATCTAGTTTTTGAGGCACATATCCTATTACCGGTTTTCGAGATAACTCTTTGTTCCCATCTGTAAAAGTTAAATTGCCCATATAATTATTTTCGCCAATTAAAGCTTTCAATAAAGTACTTTTCCCTGCACCATTTGGGCCTATTATTGCAGTAAGTTCTCCACAATGTATATGAAGGTTAATATCTTTTAAGATTTCATTATCTCCCTTTTTTACACTTAAGTGATCAATACAAGTACAACATAGTCCACAACTACATTTATTACATGAAACTGTCTTTAAAGTATTATTTTTCATCATTTCAACGCCTCTTTTAAGGTTTTTAAATTTTCTTCCATTATATTAATATAAGAATCTAAATCCATCTCTCCTGTTACAATTGGATCAAGGGTATAAATTTTAACACCTGTTTCTTTTGATATAGTCTCTGCTACTTTAGCTGGATATTGTGGTTCTGTAAATATAGCTTTTACGTCTAAGCTTTTAATCAATTTTATAGTTTCCTGAAGTTCTTTTGCATTTGGTTGTGAACCAGGCTCTCTTTCAATTACTCCAACAATATTTAAGTCAAATTCTTCTGCAAAATATGGAAATGATTCATGGAATGTAATAATATTTTTGTCCTCAATATTATCTAGTGAATTGTGCATCTCTTCTTTTAAAGTTTCTAGCTTAGCAATGTACTCTTTAGCATTTTTCTTGTATTTATCTTTATTCGGTTTATCATAATTAGAAAGCATATTTTCAATGTTTTCTACTTGTTCAATTGCTTTTGAAATACTTAACCATACATGAGGATTAACATTGTGTTCATGGTTTTCTTCATTGTTTTCATCACAACCTGCTTCTAATAATTCTATTCCCTCACTTGCTTCTATAATGTTTAGCTTAGGCATTTGTTTTATTATTTTATCCATAAAAGACTCCATACCTGCTCCATTAATTACAAATACATCACTATTTTCAAGTATCTTCATTTCATTAGTTGTAATAGAGTAGTCATGTAAACATCCTGTATATGGCTTTGTCAAATTTATCACTTCTACATTATCTATATCTTTAGCCACATTAGAAGTTAATATATACATTGGATAAAAAGATGTTACTATTTTTAACTTTTCATTTGTATCTATATTAACAGTTTCCTTAGAAGAGCTACAACCTGTTAAAAGAGAAACCATTACTATACTTAATAAGATAAGTTTAATAAATTTATTCTTCATAATAATCTCCTTTCAAGCTTATTTCATCTATAAATTATATTAATAACTTTTATTTCAAATACCACTTAATATTTTAAAAATAATAAAAGTGCCTAACACCTTTAAGTATTAGACACCTCCTATATTTTACATATTAGTATGTATATCATTTATATTATAAGGAGTATTTTGATAAACACAATAATTTAGCCAATTACCAAATACTATATTGGCACTAGCTCTCCAATTTACTAATGGCATTTTATTAGCATCATTATCCTTAAAATAGTTTTCTGGTACACTAATTTTTAATCCCTTATTAATATCTCTTAAATACTCTTCTTTTAAAGTATCTCTATCATACTCTAAGTGACCACTAATAAATATTTGTCTTCTATCTTTTGTAGCTACTATAAATACACCAGCTTCTTTTGACTCAGCAAGTATTTCTAATTCTTCTACTTTTTCTATATCCTCTTTCTTAATATCTGTATGTCTAGAGTGAGGTGCAAAGAATATATCATTTAAACCTCTTGTTAAATCTGCATTTTGATTATTAACCCAGTGTGGATATACTCCAAATAACTTTTCTTTTAATTGATATTTGTTAACTCCATAATGATAATAAAGTGCAGCTTGAGATCCCCAGCATATATGTACTGTTGAAAATACATTTTCTTTTGTCCAACCCATAATATCTTTAAGCTCATCCCAATAACTTACTTCTTCAAAATCTAATTGTTCTACTGGGGCACCGGTAATAATTAAACCATCAAATTTTTCATTTTTTACATCTTCAATATAGCTATAAAACTTTTCAAGGTGCTCTATTGGTGTATGCTTAGATGTATGACTTTTAGTTTGAAGTAAAGTTATCTCTACTTGAAGTGGTGAGTTTGATAAATATCTAAGAAGTTGATTTTCTGCATCTATTTTTAATGGCATTAAGTTAAGTATTGCGATTTTAAGCGGTCTAATATCTTGAGTGTTTGCTCTTTCTATATTCATAACAAATATATTTTCATTTGACAAAAGATCAAAAGCAGGTAGTTCTTTTGGTATTTTTATTGGCATAATTATCCCCCTAAATAATTAAAGTTGAAATGTCTGTATTATTTTAAAATATATTCTAGCATAGTTCTACTTTTCTTTGTTTATATAAAATAAACTATATAATAATAAAAAATTCGCTTCGCTTGAGCGACTACGTCTGCGAATCACTTCATGTCGCCAACGACTTCGTCAGTTGCTCAAAATCTTTTTTTACTCTCAAAACCAGTCTATCGATATTACTTATGTTCAGAAGTTATCCACATAATTCGAAGTATTATAATATCCTTAAGCGTAAAAAACGTAGATGAGATAATCTACGTTTTTTTGACTCGAATAATGAAATTGTATTTTCAACGACCTAAAGTTTAGGTAGTGTTTTTTAATTTATGCTACATGTTCAATTTTGCTATTTTCTTTCTTTTTAAATACTATATTAGCTACAATATGTATAGTCATACCAACAACTATTGCTATAACTAAATCAAATACTATTGTTAAGATAAATGTAGCTAAAAGTACTATGACGTCTTTTTTAGGTAAACTCATCATTTCCTTCATTTCTTTCCACTCACCCATATTGTAAGATACTATGATTAATATTGCGGATAATACTGTCATTGGTATCATCTTTGCAAGTGGCATTAAAGCTACCATTATTAAAAGAAGAGTTACTGCATGCACCATACCTGATATGGGACTTCTTCCTCCATTTTTTACGTTAGCTGCAGTTCTTGCAATTGCACCAGTTGCAGGTATTCCTCCAAATAAAGCTGATACTATATTTCCAAGACCTTGAGATACTAGTTCCATATTAGAATCATGTTTATCATTTATCATCTTATCTGATACTACACAAGAAAGTAATGATTCAATTGCTGCTAATACTGCTATCGTTATAGCTGGTTGTATTAAGGATACTATATTGTCCATACTAACACTTGGTATACTTGGCATTGGTATGCTTGCTGATATGTGAGTGTATACACTTCCTATAGTATCTACGTTTAAATTAAATACATTTACAACTACCGTCGAAAGCACTAATGCTATTATAGATGCTGGCACAGTTTTATTTATCTTTGGCCAGTATATCATTATTAGTATACATGCTATACCTACTATGAAAGTCATCATATCAAAAGTATTAATATTATGTATGTAACTTTCTATTTTTCCTATAGCTTCTGCTGGAACATCGTTTATTTTAAGACCTAATAAATCTTTGATTTGAGTTATAAGTAAAGTTACTGCTATACCACTAGTAAAACCTACTGTAACAGTATGAGGAACATGTTCTATGAGATTTCCAAATTTTAAAAGACCCATTATTACAAGAAGTATACCTGCCATAATCGTTGCTATTATAAGACCATCTACTCCATGAGTCTTAACAATACCATAAACTATTACAACAAATGCTCCTGTTGGTCCTCCTATTTGTACTTTACTTCCTCCAAGGAAAGATATGATAAATCCTGCAAATATTGCAGTGATAAGACCTTTTTCTGGTGACACACCTGAAGATATAGCAAGTGCTATTGATAATGGTAGTGCAATTATTGCTACTATAAAACCTGCTACTATATCTTTTCTTACTTGTTCACCACTTAATTGATTTTGCTTAAACATTGTAAATAACTTTGGTGACATGTTCTATTTTCACCTCCAAATAATTTCGTCCTTTTACATAATACTCCTCCTTTTTAATAAAGTCAAAAAAATTATTCCTTTTATTGTTAGAAATCTAATACTTTACATATAATTAGTTTACAAACTATCTTTGTTTATAATTTTTAGTGGTATAATGTGTTTATGATTATTTTATGTAAATGTTGCCTATGCCGGTCACACCATCAAAAAAGCTTAGGAAATCTCCTAAGCTTAAAAAATACATTTTTCAATAAAACTATTAAATTCTTCTTTTGTTTGAAAATCTGCACTTATAACACATATATCTGAATCAATATTATCTTCTTGTTTATCTATTAATTCTATGTAGTTCTCCAAAAATGTACCCTTATATTTTATAGCCAATACTTTCTTGGTTTTCCATGCTTCATTTATAAGAAATTCTAAATTAGTGTTATTAAATTTAAATTTACCTATTTTCATCTGGCCACTCTCCTATTATCTTAAGACTTTCCAAACTACCTAGTGTATATAAATTGTAACACAAATATAGGTTTTTATCTTTTGTTTTTTTACAAAGTTTTACATGTTTCTTGCGTTAAAAATTTTCTTATATGATTTTTGTCATCTATCTCAAAGTTGTTTTTTATATATAACTTTCTTAAATCTTCACTGCTAATAATATTAGTATTTGCTATCATTACACCTTCTAATAATACTACTTCCTCATATCCTAGTTTAATCATAGCTTTATTTATGCTTAATATTAATTCATCTAAATTATCCAATATTAAGCTTCCATAACCTTGTCTTGGCTTTGAGGATCTAAAGTCATTTAGGTATAATCTTCCTCCGTATAAATTGTTATAGTATGTACAGTTTAAAAATGCACTACAGTCATTTCCACTTAGTACCTTTATTTCTAATGGTAAACCTATGTCACATTTATTTTTTTCAATCTTAACAGCTATACAAGTAATTTTTTTTAATCTATCCTCAGTCATTTTTAGTATTGTCTCTTCATCTTCATTTTCCCTTATATATTTTTTTATCCTTTGCTTTAACTTTATAAGGTAGTTATATTCACACTGTAAATACAAATATTTCTGATCATCAGAGTTGATTTTTATAGGTTTTGCTTTATTTTTCTTAATAGCTACTATATTAATGTCCATAAGATTTTTCTTAAGTTCACTTATTTTCATAGGTAGACTATCCATACAAACCCCCAACATAATAAAATTTATTTTTAAGTTTTAAATTTTATCATTTGTTTATAAAACAACTTGTATAGTATTATGTTTTAAATGTTCTTAGTTTTTTTAATATAACTTTTTATATTTTTATTTATTGTTAGACTCTAGCATTTCTTTTATTTCTAATAAGAGTTCTTCTTTAAGTTTTCTTTGATTTTCTTCTATTTCTATATGATTTTTATTTATGTCTTCCCTTATTTCTTCAACACTATTTTCGATTTTTAAATTCATATTATCTTCAAAGCTAATTAAGTATTCTTTTAGTTCTTTAATATCTTCCTTTAAATTTTCTTTGTAAAGCTTTAGATTTAATAATTTTTCATATTCTCTATTTATATTAAGTTGTGTGCTCTTTATGTTATCTAATGAAGATACTAGTTCTAAAGACTTTTTTGTTATTTCCTCTACCTTAGTAAGTTCATAAACTTCATTTATTGAACTATCTAAGCTTCCAAGTGCTCCTTCTAGTCCCATCATTATATCTGTTAGCTTTTCTGTATTATTTAATGTTTCTTCAAATTTTTCTATTAATTTTAATATATTATTTTCACTCATATTATCTCCATGTCTTATTTACCTATTTTGTATTGATTCAACTGTAGCTTTTATTAATTCTATATTTTCATTATTTTTATGAATTTTTTGTGATAAATATTCTTCATACAAATTATAGAATTTATCTACCCAATCTGCCTTTGATTTTTCACTTAACATAAGCTCTATTGGGTTAATACTAATATTTTCAAATTCATATAATATATCTTCATAACTTTTGCTACCTAATACTAAGCATTTTAGCAAGTTGTTATAGCTTTGTGCTTCTCTATAACATTCCGATGCCAGTGAATACTCTTTAATCTTTAGAAGTTTTCCTCCAGCTTCAAAGTATTTACCTTCTTCTCTAATCATTAAGGCCTTACATCTATTAATACAAACATCTACTTTTTTATGGCTTGATTTTTTGTATTGTGATATTGCTTGCTCATACTTTCTTCTTGATTCTAGATACAATCCTTCATCATAGAAATCATCTTCACTAGATATATAGTCAAACATCATAGCATCTTCATTAAATTTATCTTCAATTTGTATATAATCTTTAATATTATCGTAGAAAAAATCAACATTTTTATCTTCAAAAAAAGTAATATAATCTCTAGCCCTCGTAATAGCAACATACATCATATTAAAATAATATCTGTATAAAGAATGATTGTCATAATCTATTCCCTTTAATATTTTTTCCCATACTTTGTAATACTTTGAAATTATGTTGTAACAAATTATGTACTTTTTTTCTATACCTTTTATTTCACTTACAGTAAATACGTTTTCTTCAATTTCTAAGTCATACTTTAATCTATTTTTATCCTCTTCATCACAAACTACTATAGCTACATAGTGGCGATCCTTTACCATATTAAGTAACTTTAGCTTATCATCAATATCACCTTTTAATATAAAAGGTTTTTCTGTATTATCTCTTATAGGCTTTTCTATATAATCATTTCTTTTGTTTTTATATAGCTTATCTATTCTTAAGTCTGCTATCTTATTTGATAAATCTACTATATCCTTACTGCTTCTATAATTAGTATTTAATATTTTCTTATTAAAATTATCAGAAGGATTATAGATTTTTAACAAACTTTCTATTCTTGTTGTGTTAAAGTATGTAGGATTTATAGTTTGATGAAAATCACCACTAAAAAGTACATTTCTTGAGTTTTTAACTAAATTATAAATAAGATATATTTGCTTTTCAGTTAAATCTTGTATTTCGTCTACTAATATAAAGTCATATTTTTTTAATTTTTTAGCTTCTAGTTTAGCAATAACTAACCTAGTCATATCATTTTCATCTAATTTATTTTCTAGTTCTAAATACTCTTGATATTTTAAGGCAATTTCATAAATTAAAATTCTTTCTTCTTCATCAAATATAGAATATTCTTTTGAAAGGTTTATATATATGTCTCTGTTTAAAAGCTTTTGTTCACTAATTCTAACATCAGTGCACCAATCAATTCCGATCATTCCTTTAATGATTCCTCTAATTTCTTTCCATACATCTATTGCCGAAAGTTTAGCTTTACTATAATTATTACTTCTAGTAATATTTTTTTCAAACCATTCTCTAAATTCTTCAAACTTTACAAAAGAAGATTTGTTACACTTATCTTTTAAATATTTATTTACTTCTTGAAAGTCAACTTTGCTATTGTATAAGCTACTTCCTTTTTTTTCAATTAAATATTTAAACATATTACTAGTATCTTTTTTTAATAAAGCTGAGTATGTAAAGTATCCTATTTCAATATTATTTTGTTTGTATAATGAGTATATTTTATTTACACCAACAGTTGTTTTTCCACTGCCTGCACTACCAAATAAAAATAATGGTGTAAGATCACTTCTTAGACAATCATTTTGTTCTTCATTAAGATAGTAAATCGCATTTTTCTCATCTTCTTTAAGAAGTTCTACTAAACTTTGATTATCTACAACTCTAGTAATAGTATCATCAGGATTGTAGTTATATGTTTTGTAGTTTTCATCAATTATTTCTTCAAATTCTTCTTCTTTATCAATATTTAAGAAATTAACATTAAGCCCTAAATTTCTAGCTCTAGTAATTTGGTTATCATGATTACAGTAATCTAATAAGATTATATAATTGTTATTTTTAAACTCTTCCCTTATTTCTTTTATTTTTGAAGCAAATGTAAATATTACTCTATTTGACCTATCTACTCTAAACTTAAACAGTTCACTATTTCCCTTTATTTTTCTTACAGAAAAACTATTAGAAATATTTTTTATTTCATTATTACTTTGCTTTAGTTCATCAAAAAACTTATCTATTTTAGCTAGAATAGTGTCCTTTTTACCTAATGGCAAGTTTTTAATAAAGTTATCTGTTACTAATTTATTCATAATCATACTTCTCTCTAATTATTTATTTTCTATAATTATATTATATTTGTGTTAAATATTATAGTATATCCTATTATGTTGTAGCGACGCATATTTATTATTATTACAATAATGTTATGGAAATAATATTGAAATTATAATTTTACTTTTTAAGGGGTGATATATATGAATATTATAATTAAAGAAGTATCCATATCTTCATTTTATGCAACTGTTAAAATGATTACCGAACTAACGAATTTTCATAGAGATTTACATAATTCACCTAAAGAATATTGGCAAAATGATGATCAATCTGAAGAATTATTACATGAATGGCTATTAGATGGTGAAGTTTATAATATAATCTTAGATAATAAGCCTGTTGGATTCTTTTATATTAAGTTTGGAGGTCAAAATGTCGCTTGGCTAGAAGACTTATTTATTATAGAAGAATATAGAGGCAATGGTTTAGGACGAAAAGCTTTAGCAAAATTAGATGAAATAATGATAGAAAAGAAAGTTATTTCTATGTTTGTAGATGTAGTACCTAGAAATACAAGAGCTTTACAATTATATAGTGATTGTGGTTTTGATCACTTAAATTTAATACAACTTAGGAAAAATTATACAGATATTTTGAATAAAGAAGATGAAGTTGAGGTTTTAGGTATTAATTTTAAAAAGTATTAATAAAAAACGGCTGTATAATAATACAGCCGTTTTGCTTATATATTTTAAATCACGTTATTTTAAATACACTCATTTTGATTACTTAATACTAACTCATGATTATTTTTTAATAATTTAATACACATTAATAATGTAACAACTTCAGCAAATACAGTTGTTCCCCATATTCCATTTATTCCAAAGATATATGGTAGTGTACAAATACCTACTAATATAAATACTATACCTCTTGATGTTGCTACTATTATTGAAGATTTTGCGTCGTCTATTGCTGTAAAGTATCCAGATACGAAAATATTTACACCATTAAATAAGAATGTTAATCCATAAATTTTTGCACCATTTGTAGCAAGCTCTAGCACATCTTTACCGTCTTTTAAGAATATTAAAATTAACGATTCACTAAACATACTTAAAATAACAAATATTATTAAACCAATTATAAGATTTACTATTATCGATGCTTTTAATAATTTTTTTAACCTTTTCTCATTTTTTGCACCATAATTATAGCTTATTATAGGTCTTACACCATCAGATATTCCAAATAATATCATATACCCTATTTGTGATATATAGTTTATTATTGAAAATGCTGCTATTCCACCTTCTCCTGCTATTTTCATAAGAGCTGTGTTAAATAAAAACATTGATAATGCTGTAGCCACTGAAGAAATTCCTTCTGATGAACCATTATAAACCATAGGCACTACTGAATTTTTATCAAACTTCCCTTTAAATAAGTTTATAACTTCCTTTTTCTTTAAAAATGGAATAATTTCTATAAAAAATGCAATAGAATATGACATTCCTGTTGCTAGTGCCGCACCTTTGATTCCTAAATTAAGTTCTTTTATAAATATATAATCTAATACTATATTTAGTAGCACTGATATAATCATAGATACTAGTGAAATATTTGGTTTACCTATACTTCTAACAGATAAATCAAATAAAAACATTGTTGATAAAAATACTGTGAAAAAAGATAAGTATCTTATATAAGTAGCTGTACCTGTAAGCAATACCTCATTAGCTCCTAAAAATCTAGCTATTTGTTCACTAAATCCTACTCCAAAAACTAATATTAATATAGAAATACCAACAACTATTATAACTGCAGTCTTAAAAATATCTTGCGCTTTTTTTTTGTTATTTTTACCTAAATTAATTCCAATAATACTTTGTGCACCAACACTTATAATAAGTGAATATGCCATTACTATTTGAACGTATGGTTGTGCTAAGTTTACACTTGCTAATGCATTCCCTCCTACAAGGTTTCCTACAAAAATTCCATCTATTATTCCTTGAATACCTATAAATATCATACCTATAATACTTGGTATTGCAAATTTTATAAATAATTTACTTAGCCTTTCTGTTCCTAAAAAATCTTGTGTCATTATTATCACCTCGAGTAAATTATAAACTTTTGTGTTACACAAAGGTCAATAGGAATTTTATTTAATTTATAGGTATTGAAATTTCCACTAAATAATTGCTTTCTTCCTTATTGTATATATTCCAAATGTATTTAACTGCAATATCTATATCTTCTTTTATAATGCTAATATCTTTGTAAAAATAATTTACTATAGCTTTTATATATTCTTCTATACTATTTAGGCTACCATAAAATTTTACTTCTACAAATTTATTATTATAATCCTTAGACTTACTAATATTTTCAGATAAAAGCTCTAAATTATCTGTTTTATTATCATATATTCCAAAAAATTTAGTATCTTCATATATTTCATTTCTATTGTTTATTTTATATATTTGTAGCCATTCTTCTAAATACATATTTCTTAATGTTGAATCTTTTTGTTTTACCTTATTATTTGCTACATGACCTATTGGAATATATAATATGGTCTTGCTTCTTTCTACTATTTTTAAAGTGTCAAAATCATAATTGTTTTTAAAAGATAATATTTCGTTTAAAATTTGCTTCCTCTCCTTAACGCCTTTCTTAATTTTTTCAAGATGGTGTATTTTTTCTTCTATAACTTTTTCTTGATATTCCATTAAATCTAATTGACCTTGAGCACTATTTTTATCTAAAGATTCCTTTATATCTTTTAGTGGAATCTCCAGATATTTACCTTCTAGTATAAGGTCTAGAATCTCCATCTCTTTCCATGTGTAGTATCTATAGCCATTATTCTCATCTATTATTGGTTTTAAAATTCCTTTTCTATCGTAATGTCTTAATGTTTCTGAAGAAATATTAAAAAACTTACTAGTCTGCCCAACTGACAAATACCATTCCATACTAACCTCCAAATTATATAATCATAAGAGTAATATAATATTATTGCCTATGATTTATTCATTTAATGATTATATACTATAATCTTAATAATTACTAATGATTACCTTATTTTAAATATTTAGATTAATACTACAGTTTAAAGTATATAAGTATATATGACTAGCAATATGTTACTTGCTGACATTATAAAAGCACTTAAATATTTTTAAGTGCTTTAAATAATTTAATCTTATTTGTTTTTGTTATATCCCTTTATAAAAAATATTATTGATGCTAATAAAGATATATATGCCCATAAAATATTATTTCCGTATTTAAACACAGGTACATGTGATTTGAAGCATATTATTGAGTTTACAAGCCATAACAAAGCACCACAATAAAAGCTTGTTCCTTTTTTTAAAGTATCCATAATATCCACCTTTATATATCTTATTATAGATTATTTTAGAATTTACATATTATAAATTAGAATATTTGACTTATATTTTTTCTAATAATAATTTATAGCGTTCTGTGTGTTTTATAAAATCATAAGACTTGTCTTCAATAAGCATACTAATATTTTTTTCTAGATATTCCTTTGAAAACATTGCATTAGTAGTTGTTAGCTTATCAAAAAACTTAATTTTTGATATATCAATTGGTTCTGTTATATTATTTTTATTTTCCACTATCTTTTCTAAATAAGTTAAAGTCATATTTTCATCCTTCATTTTTGCATATATATCAGCAAATATTATATAATTAGTTTGGTGCATTAAATGAGGTAATTCAAATATTTCAGTTATCTTTTTATGTATGTTTGCTAATTCTAGTGCATATTCATAATTTTCTTCACCTCTAGCAGTTTTAGATAAACTTAGTATTATATTTTGTAATTCATTTATTTTACCAAATAAACATTCTTGATCAATCTTTTTAGATTTTTCTTTTTCCCCCATTACATAATATATAGAAGACAACATTATCTTAGGATCTAAAATAGGTTTTTGAATTTTTTCAACATATTCTATAGCTTTCTCATGTTCTTCAACCATCATATACAAACTTCCAAGCATTGCAAGTGATGCTTCTCTAACCTCGATTTCTTCACTTTTTGTACAATCTATCATTAAATCAATAGAAGCTCTAACCATTTTTTCTATATTTTCTTCATTACCAGCATACATAATATATTGCTGTAACATACTTCCTAACCTAAATTTTAGATGTAAGTTAGTTGGATATTGCCTTATGTAATCTCTATAAAAATCCATAGCCTCATCAAATGAAGAATTCATAAACTTATCACAACACTCTTTATAAATATTTATAATCTCCTCTTGAGATAAACTAGCTTCAAACTCCAAAAGACCATCAACACTTGTTCCTAAAAACCTAGCAATAGGAGATAACAAAGTAATATCCGGATAAGCAAGACCATTTTCCCATTTAGAAACAGCCCCAGTAGAAACCCCAACTGCACTAGCAAGACTCTCTTGAGTAATCCCCTTACTCTTTCTTAAATTATATATAACACTACCAATAGGTAATTTCATAGTATTTCCTCCAGTCATTTATATTAATAACTTAATTATACTTACGAAACCCCCATCCCACAATGGAGAGGCAGTTAACTATTCTTCAAAAAATATTTACCACAGGTAAAGTAGCAATTTAACTTAATAATTTATAAAACATAAAATTTTTCAAATATGTAATTATTAATATTTTTACTTTTGGCCTTTATATACCCCCACCCATATAAAATCAAATTTAAAGTTGTATAAACTAAAAAATTTTGCGAGTAATCCAGCGAAGGTGTGAATATATAAGTTCCCTAGCCATTCGCAGACCCGCCCTTGGTCTGCATGGCTAAGAACTTATATATTCACACCGGAGCGCCGATTACTCGCAAAATTTTAGTGCTACAACATATTAAAATTGATTTAATAAATTACTCATTTCGATGGCTGTTACAGCTGCATCATATCCCTTATTTCCAGCCTTAGTTCCAGCTCTTTCTATAGCTTGTTCTATAGAATCAGTAGTTAAAACACCAAATATTACAGGCTTTTTCGATTCTAGTGAAACAGAAGCAACCCCTTTACTAACCTCAGCACATACATAATCAAAGTGAGGAGTTGATCCTTTAATAACTGCTCCTAAACATATTACTGCATCATATTTATCACTACTAGCCATTTTTTGAGCAATTAACGGTATTTCAAATGCTCCTGGTACCCATGCTATTTCTATATCATTTTCCTCTACACCATGTCTTTTAAGTCCATCTAATGCTCCTCCTACCAACTTTGAAACTATAAATTCATTAAATCTTCCTGCTACTATACCTACTTTTAATCCTTGCGCTACTAAATTTCCTTCTATTATTCTCATTTTTCTTCCCTCCAAAATTTATGCTTATTAATTTATTTATAATGCTTAATATTAAGCTTTATTTTTTATATTTTTACTTATATCTAAAGTTTTTCTATACTAACATATGAGCAAGTTTTTCTTGCTTAGTTTTTAAATAAAATTCATTGTATTCATTATGATTCATTTGAATAGGCTCTCTTGAAACTATTTCTATTCCATATTCTTCTAGTCCATCTATTTTTCTAGGATTGTTAGTCATTATTCTAAGCTTTTTAGCACCTAAATCCTTTAATATTTGTGCACCTATATCATAAGTTCTCATATCTTCAGCAAATCCTAACTTAAGATTTGCTTCTACTGTATCGTAACCTTCATCTTGAAGAGCATATGCCTTTAATTTATTGATAAGGCCAATACCTCTTCCCTCTTGTCTCATATAAAGTAATATTCCACAACCTTCTTCTGTTATTTTTTTCATGGCAGCATCATATTGTTGTCCACAATCACATCTTTGAGAACCTAGGGCGTCTCCTGTTAAGCACTCTGAGTGGACTCTTGTAAGAATGCTATCTATTTTACTAATATCTCCCTTTACTAAGGCAACATGATGTTCCCCATTTAATTTGTTTACAAAGCCATACATTGTAAATTCACCATACTTTGTTGGCATTTTAGTTTCTACTACTCTTTCCACTAATTTTTCTTTTTTTCTTCTATACTCTACTAGGTCTGCTATAGTAACAATCCTTAGACCATGTTTCTTTGCAAATTCCATAAGCTGAGGAGTTCTTGCCATTGTTCCATCTTCATTCATTATTTCACATATAACTCCTGCTGGCTTTAATCCTGCAAGTCTTGGTAAATCTACACCTGCTTCTGTATGACCTATTCTTTCTAGAACACCATTTTTCTTAGCTTTTAGTGGGAAAATATGACCTGGTCTTCTAAAATCATCTTCCTTAGCATCTTCTTCTAATACTTTTTTCATTGTTAATGCTCTCTCATAAGCTGATATTCCAGTGTCAGTATTTATATGGTCAACAGATACTGTAAATGCAGTTTCATGGTTATCAGTATTGTTTGCTACCATCTGATGAAAGTTTAACTCTTTAAGTCTTTGTTCCTCTAGTGGCATACATATTAGACCTCTAGCATTAGTTGCCATAAAGTTTACAGCCTCTGGTGTAACTTTTTCTGCTGCCATTAATAAGTCACCTTCATTTTCTCTGTCTGGATCATCAACAACAATAACCATTTTACCTTCTTTAATGTCTTTTATAGCTTCTTCAATAGTATTAAATTCAAACATTTCCCTCTCTCCTTTTTCATTTATATAAATATCTATTTAATTATTTTTTATATTTTTGCCACTTAATCAATTAATTTTTATTACTGCAATTCTTTATACTAAGTTTTTTAGAAAAATCCATTTTCTCTTAAAAATGATTCTGTTATTGAACTTTCCTTTTTATTAGCTTCAGATTTTAGACCTAACAACTTTTCTACATACTTACCTAATACATCACATTCTAAATTCACAGTATCATTAATATTTTTGCTAAGTAGTGTTGTCTCATCTTTTGTATGTGGGATAATTGAAACTTTAAAAATCTCATTATCTACATAAGCAACTGTTAAGCTTATCCCATCAATAGCAATAGAGCCTTTATAAACTATATATCTCAAAATATCTGAAGGCGCTTTAATACTTACCCAAAATGCATTATCTTCTCTTTCTATTGAAACTATTTGACCTGCCCCATCTATATGACCGCTAACTATATGTCCACCTAGTCTTCTTTGTAAATTTAATGCTCTTTCTAAATTAACTTTACTACCTACGCTTAAATATCCCAAATTACTTTTTCTTAAAGTCTCTGCCATTACATCTGCATCAAAGCTATTATTAGATATATTTGTTACTGTAAGACAGACTCCATTTGTACAAATACTATCTCCAAGATTGACATCTTCAAGTATCTTATTTGCTTTTATAGTTAGTTTTGATGATTTTTGACCTCTATTTATTTTTTCAATACTTCCAATTTCTTCAACTATGCCAGTGAACATGTAACTTTCATCTCCTTATCTATATAGCATTCAATAAATATATCCTCACCTATCATCCTTGTATTTAGAGATTTAACCTTATAAGCATCTTTTAAAAATTCTATCCCCATACCTCCAACTGGTGTCTTAGAATTTAACCCTCCTATAATTTTAGGTGCAATATAAAATTGAATTTTATCTACAATATTTGCTTCTAGTGCAGAGTAATTAAGTGTTGCACCACCTTCAAGTAATATACTATCTATATTTAATTTTCCTAGTTTTTCTATTAAATCAACCAAGTCTACTTTTTCATTATTTGTATTGCATATTAATATCTCCACGCCTTTGTTTTTAAGTAAATCTATCTTTTCTTTATTAGCATTATTAGTCGTTGCTATTATTGTTTTTGATATGCTTAAATTAGTAATCACCTTTGACTTAATAGGAATTCTTAAATTAGTATCTACAATTATTCTTATTGGGCTTTTTAAATCGCCTATCCTACAAGTTAACTGTGGGTCATCCTTAATAACTGTTTCTACTCCTACCATTATCCCCATAACTTCTCCTCTTAGCTTATGCACTTCTTTTCTTGATTCTTCACAAGAAATCCACTTTGATTCACCGAAGCTAGTTGCAATCTTTCCATCAAGCGACATTGCACATTTCATTATTACAAAGGGTTTATTTGTTGATATATATTTCATAAATACTTCATTAAGATTAATACATTTTTCTTCTAATACTCCTGTTATCACTTCAATGTTATTTTCTCTTAGTTTTTCAACTCCATTACCACTAACTAATGGGTTAGGATCTAAACTACCTACTACAACCTTTGATATTTTATTTTTTATTATTGAGTCTACACATGGAGGTGTTTTACCATAATGTGAACAAGGCTCTAAAGTAACATACATAGTTGCATTTTCAACACTTTCACTTGCATTTTCTAAAGCGTTAATTTCCGCATGATTCTCTCCATATTTCATATGATATCCTTTACCAATTATCTTATCTTCCTTAACTATTATTGCTCCAACCATAGGATTCGGACTTACTTTTCCTTTTCCACATCTGGCAAGCTCAAGTGCTATTTCCATATATTTTTCATGCATATATTTTCATCTCCCAATTATATTCAAATTAATTAAACAAAATAAAAGCCCTAAGAATTATCTCAGGGCTTTAACTTCTAACTAATAATGTTTTGTATTTTAAAATTCATAATACTCTGATATTTAAAGTTGCATAAACCTTATTTAATATTCCACAGATTATTAGAATTAATAAAAAAAGCTCTGAAATATAAAATATTCCAGAGCTAGATATACAAAACAACACTAAATAAAATTAGTTATTTTTATAATCATCTTCTTTCATCCAGACTTTACTGTCGGCTTCGGAGTTTCACCGAATCATGCCATATTGGCTCGCGGGCTTTACCGCCGGTAGGGAATTTCACCCTGCCCTGAAGACTTATTAAGTTATATTCTCATTGTATTTATTGTAGAATAACTTGTCAACTATTTTTTATTAATTTTGATTTTCTTTACAATTCTCAGAAAGTCCCCACATTCCAAATTTTAGGTTTAAAAATAAATCTTCACCTTTAAACTTTTCATCATCTTTACATCCATTTTGTAGAATTTGTCCAACTACATGATGTGTCCTTGCTAGATTTTCATTAAGAATTATCTCTGTAATTTCTGAGTATTTCATATTCCCATTCTCTCCTAATAACACTATTATTCTTTTCTTAATTAATTCTTTTTCTTTTTTTGAATAAATCATTATTTCATCCCCAACCTTTTATATACATATAATCTTAGACATACTATATATTTAATTAATTAGTAAAACCTTTATAAATATTTTAAAACTAATTAAATAACTAAAACGTCTAATATATGTAATTATATTTTATAAGTATATTATAAGGAGATTAAAAAGATATGTTAATATCAAAGTTAATAAAACCTACGCTAATGATAATAATTTTAAGCATGATATTAGTTGGTTGTTCTTTTGAAAATAGTTCTTCTAAAGAACAACCAGAAGAAATACGCTACGAGATAAAATCTACAATGGATAACACAAAGGATATTTATGTCAAAAAGTTTAATTTAGGCTCAAAAACATTTGAAGAGAGAGGAAAAACTATCCCCTTTGATAAAGAAGGAATAATTGCAATCCCAAAAGATATAAAAAATAATGCGCCTGTTGTATTTGTTTTTCATGGATGTCATAGCGATAAAGAAAATACTGATTTTGAAGATGGCTTTAAATATTTAGTAGAAAATCTAGCTAAAAATGGTTTTATAGGAATTTCTATAGATTCATCAATAAACTATACATTTGAATATGGTGAGCCTGTAGAAAACGAAAGATTAATCACCTTATTTCAAGAGCATTTAAATTCGTTAAAATTAGCAGATGAAGGTAGTAGTATGGACTATGGATATGATTTAAAAGATAAAGTAGATCTAGATAATATTGGATTAATAGGCCATTCAGTGGCAGGTTCTGGAGTCTTTAAAATTACCTCAAACCAAATTGAAAATGGATCAAAATCTATTAAAGGTATTATAGCCGTAACACCTGCTTACAACGCTATTATTAATAATTTTCCCGATGTTAAGTCATCAATCATTGTTTCTGAGTATGATGGAGATGTTATACATGCAGGAGCTGATTTATATGAAGATATATTAAAAAAGGATTCAGAAAGAAAAAAACCTCTAGGTCTTACTTATTTGGAGCTAATCATAATGGATTTAATTCAGTACTAAGTAATAAAGAATTTTCTGCACCTCCAACTACAAATGGTACTTATCCAGATAAAATAAGTCCTGAAAATCAAAGAGATTTTTTATCAAATTATTCTGTTGATTTTATGAAATCAGTATTTAATATAGATGAAAATATAAGCCCTATATTTATTAAAAATAAGGTTACTCCTTCTAAGCTTTATGGATATGAAGTAGTTAATAAAATTTATTACAATGATACAGAAAATATTTTTGATGAAAAAGACTTTAAAAATGTTAATATATCTAAAGTTGAAAGTGAAATAGTTACAGAGTCTTATATCCCTGATAAAGACAATATTGGTGTATTTAGAACTATTGAATATGCAGAGAAATTAAATTTACTAAAATTAGATTGGAAAAATAAAAATAGCAGTGTAGAAGTCCCCTTAAGCACTAAGTACTTATCTGAGTTTTCCCAAATAGGATTAAGCTTTGCATTAAACTCACCTAGTGAATTAAACAGTATTTATAAAGAAGTAGTGTTTGATATATCATTAGTTGATAATAATGGCAAAGAAAGTACTCTTACTATATCCAATAATAATATCTCTTCTCTAAAATATATTGAAGGTGAAGTAGTGATAAATGAATATGTTGATAATATGTATCATAATTATTAGTCAAGGCCCACACCAATAAGTTATACTAATATTCCCTTAGAAATGTTTGATAATATAGATTTAAGTAATATTAAATACCTTAAAATTAATTTTAATAATACAGAGTCAGGCTCATTAATAATAGATAAAGTAATGGCTATTAAGTAAATATCTAGTTATTATTCCCTCTCAAATTAAAAATTGTTACTGATACTGATTTTGTTTTTATAAAACTCCTTATAATAAAAAAAGGATTTGCAAATGCAAATCCTTTTTTTATTATATTAACTAGCTTTATTTAATTCTGATTTATCTTCTTTCTTACTTAAAGCTGCTGATAACATTGTAATTGCAGTATATATAACTACTCCTACAACTAACCACTTCAACCAATAAACAGGCATGTTAGTTACAAATAATAATGCTAATATAGAACCAACTACTCCACCTAAAGTTATTGGCATAGCTATTCTTCTATCATAAGATTCTTCTTTTATGAATTTTGTACTAGCTATAGGTCCAACGAATGCACAAGCACCCATCATTATTGGGAATGCAGCCTTTGGATCCATTCCCAGTAAAGCAACTAATGCCATACATGGAGCATATAATCCTATTCCTGCTGTCATTAATGCACCTAAAACAAAGTTTCCTACTACCCCTATTATTAACTTAGTTCCGCTAAGAGCTAATGCATCTCCACCTGCTGGCATTAATCCAACTTGTCCAAGTGTTAGTAAAATAGCTGTCCCTATTAGAGCTATTCCCATTGTTAATTGTACTTTTTTCTCAGGTAACTTAGATATTACACCTGCACCTATCCAAGATCCAACTACTGCAGCTACAATCATAGCTATAAGAGTTATCATATCTACACTTATTACTGCTAAAGACATAAATGCTTGTGTTATCATTGGTAATGTATGTGCAACGTTTAGTGTTCCAGGTAATAATTTATCTGAAACATTTATTTTTTTAGATAATTTTAAAATTGCTGTTGTTGTAGCGAAAGACCCAACACCTATTGCGTCTAAGAAATCAGTTATAAATCCTATTAATAGTCCTGTTTTAAATAATGAACCGTCAGTTGTTGCTTTATGCTTATTAAAATCTTTTACATATACAGTAGAAAATGCAGCTGTAACTACCGCTAATAAACCTAACATTGCTTTTAACATATTTTACCTCCGTTGTTATATAATTCTTTTACCTCGTTAATTATACTACAAAATCTTTTCACATACTATTATAAAATATCATTTTCCTACGTATTTCTTTCTGCATATTTCGACATTTGCTAAATACTAATTTAAAAACTGTATTTCAAAAGCAACCCACTCATTTTTTGTTGAAATTCCAACATTTTCTTAACATAATTTTAACATTTTTAATATATTCATTTTTTAGAATTCATATAATTTTTAATATATTCATTATAAAAACATATTTTTAAAAGTTATCATTATTCTATTTTTTTCTACATTATTCCCTTATAGTTAATATTCATTTTTAAGATTATTTCGATATTTTTTTAACATAATTTTTATAAAATTATTTATATTTAGAAAATTTAAAAAACCTTTTCCTGTTTTAACTTAATTCTAAGCAAATAAAAATAACCATTACTTCATATGTTCTTAAGTAATGGTTATCTTTTATATCTGGCTACTTTTTTTCCAATCAAATGGCAAAAGTTCCTTAAGTTTTATTATTGTATTTTCATCAATTTTTACTTGTGCTTCAAAATTATCACTATGTAATTGCCTTAAGAATTCTCTACACCTTCCACAAGGAGGCATAATATTCCCTTTTTTACCAACTGCAATTATCTTTATGATATGGCTTTCACCATTAGTTATCATTGATGCAGCAGCTGAGTGTTCCGCACAAAATCCCATTCCACATTCAGTTTCAATATTAACACCTGTATATATATTACCTGAAGCTGTTAATATTGCTGATCCAACACTACCTGATTTAGCAAATTCAGAAAGTTTAATTGGATTTATTACTGAATAAGCTATACCATAAAGTTTATCAAAATCCATTGTATTATCTCCTAACTATATTGATTTTATTAATGTTGATAAAATTATATGCTAGGATTATAATCATAATTCATATTAAAAGTCTTGTAATTGTGATTTTTAAAATCTATTCATATGTTCCAAATACTATTACTTCCTTATCTTCAACCATAACTTTTCCTTTTGAAATAACAGTGTCTATTTCTAAGTCTTTGTCTAAAATCAACATATCAGCATCACTATCTTCACATATAGCTCCTTTTAAAGGATATAATTGAAGTGCTTTTGCTACATTTGAAGTAATATAAGTTAATGCATCTTCTATTTCAAATTTATTTTCTATAACCATTGCTTTAAATTCTTTATGTAAGCTATCTACCGAAGATACACCTATTTTTATTAAGTTCCCTTTTTCATCATATTTTGACCAGCTTCCATATCCATCTGAGCTTATAGTAATATTTTCCATAGGAATATTTTTTTCTTTAGCACTTTTTATAACATTTTTAGGACTAAGTTCATCATATATTCCACAAGTTAAATCTATTATTCCACCCATGTTTGCATATTCAAAAGATTGCTCTAAAAGCTCTTTCTTTCTATTAACATGTGTAGGTCTTATAGTTTTTACAGGTATATCACTTTCTTTTATTACTTCAAATATCGGAGTTAATCCTTTGTCTCCGTCTCCCATATGAACTACAAGTATTCCAGCTTTACCACTTATCATTCCTGCTACTCTTACATCTGATGCAACTCTTTTTAACTCACTATTAGTAATACTTGCTGAACGGTGGTCTGATAAAGCAATTTTAGCTCCTATTATCTCTTCTATAAATACTATATCTCTTTTTACACTATTAGTTAATGTAACTGTTGGGTATTCGTAAGAGCCTGTGTGTACATATACACTTACTCCCTCTTCTTTTAATGCCTTTGCTTTTGCTACTAAATTTTCTACACTTCTTGTAGTTCCATCAGTTCCTAATAATCCTACTACTGTAGTTATACCATTTGATGTAAGCTTTGATAAGGTAATTTCAGGAGCTCTAGTCTTAAAGCTTCCTTCTCCACCTCCACCTGTTATATGTACGTGTTGATCTATAAATCCTGGAGTAAGTATTTTACCTTCTCCATTTATAACTTTTAACTTTGAATGATTTAAATCTATTTTATCTTCTATACTAATTATTTTACCACCACTAATAAGTACATCTTTTCTTCCAAGGTACTTAGGTGAATATAATTCTATATTTTTAATAACTATCATAATATCTCCTTAATTTCCTTTAATTTAATTTGCCTTAGATAATTTTTCATTATTATCTTTATTATCTTTATCATCTAACTTTGCTATTCCAAAGCCTGTTAAAGCTAGTATTATTGCAAATATTATACCTGTATAATTTAGTATTGCCCAAGGTAAGTATTCTAGTGTTGGTACTCCAAGTGTAGAAGCCATATATGCACCTGCTGCTGACCAAGGAATAAGCGGAACTATAACTGTGCCTGAATCTTCAAGAGTTCTTGAAAGGTTCTTTGGATGTAAGTTCTTCTTTGGATATACATTTTTAAATAACTCACCTGGTATAAGTATTGATAAATATGAACTTCCTGTAACAAATGCAACTGTTGCACAAGATACTATAGTTGATATTATTATACCTGCACTAGATTTTACTTTAGACATTAATAAGTCTAATGCTACATCTAACATTCCTGATACACTTACTATTCCAGCAAATCCCATTGCACAGAATATTAATACAGTTGTACTAGTAACTGATGCTACTCCACCTCTGTTTATAAGTTTCATTACTTCTGGTGATGCTTCTCCCATAAACCCAGTCATACCTATATCAAATCCACCTACTAACGCTTGAAATCCATCTACAATACTAAATCCTTGCATAAATACACCTAATATTATTGTTAAAATACTTGTTCCTAACATTGTAGGTATTGTTGGCCATTTTTTTACTGAACCTAATATTACTAATACTATTGGAATTAATAATATTATATTAAAGTTAAACATTGAGTCTAACTGAGTCATCATTGTTGTAACTAATTCTGGTGTTGCCATATTTCCTTCTGTACTTAATCCTACAATAAAATATACTACTAATGATACTATTGCTGCTGGTATTGTAGTGTAAAGCATATGTTTTATATGGTCGTATAAATCACTACCAGCTGCCATTGGTGCTAAGTTTGTAGTATCTGAAAGTGGCGATAATTTATCTCCAAAGAAAGCTCCACCTACTATTGCCCCAGCTGTAGCTGGTAAAGATACTCCTAATCCTCCTGCAATACCCATCATAGCAACACCTATTGTTCCTGCTGAACCCCAAGATGTTCCTGTTACTGTTGAAACTAAAGCTGATGCTAAGAATGCTGTTACTAATAAGAACTTAGGGCTTATTAACTGCACTCCATAATAAATTATCATTGGTACTGTTCCTGCAAACATTAGTGATCCTATTAAGAATCCAACACTCCATAATATTAATGTTGCTGGAAGTGCACTTGCTATCTTATCTATAATTGCATCTTGCATTTCTTTCCATGTATATCCTAAACTCAAAGCTATTATCCCTGCAAAGAAAGCTGATAAAACCATTATTGGCTCAACCTTCATCTTTAAGAATCCATTTCCTATTGTAAGTGCAACAATCATAAATATAATTGGTGCTAATGCTTGTACTACTGTTGGTTTTTTCTTCATTGTGATTCCCCCTTAACTACTCATTTTCCATTTATTTAATATAATTTATATAAGCAATTAGTGTGCCAAGTTTGATTTTTTATATCTTTTTATAAAAATACAGTTATTTGGCAACTTACAATAAGAATTTTCGCAATATTTTTAAAATAAATTCATCAAAATAGGGATAACAGGATAAATTAAATCCCATTAATTCATCCCATTATCCCATTCAGTTATTTATTTTCGATTACTTTTCTACCATCAGGAAGTATTTCTGTACCTTTTATCCCTTTGTTCACTTTGATTAAAGATAATTCTTGCATTTTCACAAGAATAGTTCTTATTTTACCTTCACCCAAATCCAAGTTTTCTTCTTTTGCCATTATAGCTAAGCTTCGTCTTCCAATATTTTCGTATTTATTTATTTTCTCTAATATCCAAATAATGTTGTCATCTATTTCTTTATAACTTAAGCTATTATTTTTATAAACGTTCATATTTTTCATCATATATGATGGTAAATCTTCTATTGTAAGTAGATCTTCATCTTTAATATTAATAAGATACTCTACAACATTTATTAATTCTCTAATGTTACCTTTCCAATTATATTCCTTTAGAAATTTTAAAGTTTCATCATCCATAAAGTCATTTAAATTTACGAATACTTTATTTTTCTTAAGGTAAAATTTAATTAAA
This sequence comes from Romboutsia sp. LXY-2, assembly GCF_056171995.1. Lineage (NCBI taxonomy): Bacteria > Bacillati > Bacillota > Clostridia > Peptostreptococcales > Peptostreptococcaceae > Romboutsia > Romboutsia sp. LXY-2. The sequence goes on from NZ_JBKFGI010000001.1 coordinate 78,340, forward strand.
GTCTCAATATCGTCTACTCTATCTCTAAGAGGAATGGTACTAATTGGCATAACATTAAGCCTATAAAATAAGTCTTCTCTAAAATTGTTTTTCTCAACTTCCTCTAATAAATTTTTATTTGTAGCAGCTATTACTCTTACATCTATAGGTATACTTTCTGTACCTCCAACAGGTGTAACTTCTCTTTCCTGAAGAACTCTAAGTAGTCTTGACTGAAAATGATAGGGGGCATCTCCTATTTCATCTAAGAATATAGTTCCTTTGTGGGCTCTTTTAAATAAACCTACCTTACCACCTTTTTTAGCTCCAGTAAAAGCTCCATCTTCATATCCGAAAAGCTCACTTTCAAGTAAATTTTCTGATAAAGCTGCAAAGTTAATTGCAACAAATGGATAGTTTGCTCTATCGGATTCATTATGTATCGCCTGTGCTAATATTTCTTTTCCTGTACCACTTTCACCTTCAATTAAAACTGTTGAATTAGTCTTTGCAATTTTTTTAGCAAGCTTTATTGATTTAAGAGTTTTAAAGCTACTTCCTATCATATCTTCAAAAGTATATTTTGCTTGTACCTTTTTTTCTTTTTTCTTCCTTCTAAGTTCATCGTCCATTTTCTCTATATTTTCAGCTGTATCTAAAGCAATAACATAACCAACTATGTTATTATCACTATAAATTGGCTTTCTTGTAATAACTACTTCTTTGTCATTTATAGTAGCTATATCATTATCTAAATCACTGCAAACTTCATATATATTTTTAGAAATTGCATCTTCTTTTTTTATTTTAAGTATATCTTGTGCCTTTTTATTTAGTACAAGTACACAGTCTATTGTATTAGTGTATATTATGCCTTCTTGCGAATTATCAACTATATCTTGAAGAATATTTTTTAATTTATTAGATCCCTTAGCAATATTTATATATCTTTTAGAAATACTAACCATATCTCTAAAATAATAAGCAAATAATGAATCTCCAAATTCATCAATATAATCTAAATTAATTAATACCTCAACAATACTTGTAACATCCATTTCTCTACAACCAATATCTATTATTTCTTTTACACAATTAGGAGCAAACTGAGATTCCCCTGGTGTAATTGCTATGTCTAATTTATCATAATTATCAATTTTGGGAAAATAGGGATGGTAATTAATATGATTAATACCATGATTCTTCAACTGATTTATAGCAACTTTACAAGTATCTTCTTCATCATTTACTAATAAAACATTTAAATCTTTTGGTAGATTTATAAGTCCATAAATAGATTGGTGCTTTATTACTCTCCTTGCTATAATATATTTACTTTTAATCTTATGCTTATTTAAAACTAAATCTTTAACACTACTTCCAGAAAATATTATTAAATCACAATCTAAGTCTTTAATATAATCATCTTCTGTGCAATAAGATATTACTTCTGCCTTTTCTCCTAATATAGATTGGAGTTGCTCTTTCAATGAATTTGCTGTTTTTCTTCCTAATGATATTATTACTACTTTTTTCACCTACTGCCTCCTATAAATGATCTACCACACTAAATACCAGAATGTATTTAAATAATTACTTTATTATAATGCTTCTTTTAGAAACTTTCCTATTACTTCATCACATTCTTTTTTATTGTTCCAATATGTTTCAGTGTGATCGCTATTTTTTCCAATATATATCATAGTACATACATTTTTATCTACACTCTCTTTTCTTACTTTATACATGTCTTCACTCATCTTACAAGGTGTAAAATTATCTCTATCACCATGTATAAATAATATAGGAACCTTTAATCCATATTTTTTTATACTTTCAATAGGAAGTATATCTTCATATTTATATCCAACACGTAATTTATTAAATATACTTGCAATATTTAAAAATGGAAATGAAGGCAAGTTAAATTGCTTCTTTATCTGATATGATAGCTCATCTCTTAGATTTGAATAACCACAATCAGCAATAATAAAGTTTATATTGTCTTCAATTTCTAAAGTTAAAAGTGATGTAGAAGCTCCCATTGATTCTCCATGTAATCCAATAATTGCATTTTTTCCAAATAGTAATTTTACTTCGTTTATCACTGTTTTTAGGTCTTCTTTTTCTAAGTATCCCATTGTAGTTGTATCTCCACCACTGTTTCCACTATTTCTATGGTCATACATTACTATATTAAAATCTCTATTTCTAAATATTTCAAAGTATTTTACACTTCCTATTTTGTTGTACTCAAATCCATGAACAAATATTACTACCTTTTCTTTGTCTTTAATAATATTTTCTCTATTTATACCTTCTCTATATATAATAGTTGTATCTAAATCATATCCATTAGTTGATTTTATAGTTATATCTTCTTTAATTAATTTATTGTACTCATTTTTATTAATCCTACCTGCTTTATTTTCTATATGCATAGATTTATCTAAACAAACTCTCTTAGGATGAAGTACTTTGTTTGATAAATAATAAGAAGATATAAATATTAATACTATTACTATAGTCACCACAATTAATAAAATTTTTAGCCACATACTTCTTCCACCTACTTTCATTTATAGAGATTTTACCATATATGTATCATTGCTTTCTATTATTAGGACTATTTTCATTCATTTTTTATTTAATTTGTATAATATAATAACATTTTACATAATACTTTTAGTATAATAAGTTAAAGGAGGTGTTATCAATGGAGCTTGTATTAGATATTGGTACACTTTTATTAGACTTTGTTTTAACTTTCTTTTCTGGAGATGAATGGAAGCAAATTCGTAAATTCATAGAGAAAAGAAAAAAATAGTTTTTTATATTTATTCTTAATAATAGAGAAAGAGTAGATATATTCTACTCTTTCTCTATTATTACTATAGGAACTTAATGCTTATATTCTATGCTAATTTATTATTTTCGTTAAATTAACAATTTTTTGATATGTTATTAGCTATCATAAACCATGCTATTAATTTAAATAACATCACTACTGCTAACATAATTGTTATGTTTGTATATCCTAATAATGTTGTAATAAATATCACTAAACACTCCACATATATAAACAATGAATATACTTTAGAATTTGTTTTTTCTCTTATATAAATATTTCTTTCATCCTTTTCATTTGTTTCTATTTCTTCAATCTTTGCTGGATTTTTTAAAGAAATGCTACTTACTATTACACCACCTAATCCTGCACCTATTAGACCCCATGACATTCCAAAAATTATATTACTAACTTTCCCTACCTCAAAATCAGATAAATATAAGAACACTAATAGTCCTAACCCTAATATTAATGTTATTCCATACCCAATAATGTTTTTCTTTACACTTTTCATACTTACTCCTCCTCAAATATAAATACTTCTTCAATAATACATCCAAAAATCTTAGCTATTTTGTAAGCTAAGTGTATTGATGGATTATACTTACCATTTTCTAGAGATATTATCGTTTGTCTAGAAACTTCACACATCTTACCTAGCTCTTCTTGAGTAATTTTTTTTTGCTTTCTTAGTTCTTGTATCCTATTTTTCATTTTCTAACCTCTCTTTATGTAAACTTAACTTTACATTTTAAGTATAGTTTCCTTTACATTTTATGTCAAGTATGTTTTACATTTTATTTTCATACTATTTATTTTAATCGCTCGTATAACTTTTTTAATTTTTTAAATTATTTGACTTTTTTCTATATATATTATAGAATCGTTAATTATACATTTTTAGCTATTTATTAGAATGAGCGAAATTAAAAATATATATTTTTATTATCTATAGGAGGTGTTATTTAATGAAAAAATTATTATTTATTACAGATTTATACTACGAGGCCAAAGGAAGACTTTATTATGAAGAAGATTTGTTTTTAACCTCAAAACTAAGAGAAGATTTCAACTTAGTTCTTTGCCATCCCGAAGATGTGGAGGCTTTTGAAAAGGAATCTGATTTAATAGTATTTAGAAATGCAGGACCAGTTGCAAACTTTAAAGATAAGTATGAGGCCTTCCGTAAAAGAATAGTCTGTAATAATCTTAATACATATAATTCTTTTAATGGTAAAGCTGATATGAATGGAAAAGAATATTTAATAGAATTAACTAATAGCGGCTATCCGGTTATACCTACTATTGATACATTAAATTCTTTTGATAAACTTCCAGAGGTTAGTACTTATGTTATAAAACCAAAAGATGGAGCAGATTCAATTGGAATGGAGTTTTTAACAAAAGAAGAAATCTTTGATAAGGTGGATACTTCTAACAGAGACACATTAATTCAACCTTTAATCAATTTTGAATATGAAGTTTCTTTCTATTTTATTGATAAAGAATTCCAATATGCACTTTATGCACCAGATAAAGACAGAAGATGGGAGCTTAAAGAGTACTCTCCTACAAAAGAAGATTTAGAATTTGCCCAGAAGTTTATAGATTGGAACAATCTTAACTGTGGAATTCAAAGGGTAGATGCATGTAGAGGTGAAAATAAAGAACTTTTACTTGTAGAATTAGAAGATTTGAATCCTTATCTTTCTCTTTTAGAATTAAAAGAAGAAACTCGTGATAAGTTTATAAATAATCTAAAAGAATCATTAAAGAAAGCTCTTTAAGAAGGATTATAGGATTTTATATAGTTAAAGATTATTTATAAAACTACAATGAAATATATTTAATATTATTAAATATATTTTGTAAGCAAAATAGCTAGAGTAAAATATTTACCTAGCTATTTTTTATTATTTAGAAAGTATAGTATTTTAAAAATTTTTAATTATAAATTTTCTTTTACTATTTTTATTACATTTTCTGGCGTTAATCCATGCTTTTCTAATAATTCTTTTGGTGTTCCTGATTCTCCGAAAACATCATTTATCCCTAACTTAACAACTTTAGTTGGATTAGTTTCTGAAGTTACAGATGCTACTACTTGCCCCAATCCACCTATGATTGAATGTTCTTCACAAGTTAAGATAAACTTAGTTTCTTTAGCTGCCTTTGCTATTATTTCTCTATCAATAGGCTTTATAGTAGGCATATGAATTAGCCTAACATTTATCCCTTCATCTTTAAGAGTATTACAAGCTTCCTTTGCTATTGCACTCATTAAACCTGTAGCTATTATTGTTGCATCTTCACCTTCACATAATATTACACCTTTGCCATACTCAAACTTATAACTATCATCAAATATATCCTCAGCATTAAGTCTTCCAAGTCTTATATATACCGGTCCTTTGTAATCAGCGGCAAACTTTATTATTTCATTTGTTTCTTTAGCATCCGCAGGCACTAGCACTGTCATATTCGGAAGTGAGTTCATTATTGCTATATCTTCTATTGATTGATGCGATCCTCCATCTTCTCCTACAGTTATTCCTGCATGTGTAGCTGCTATTTTAACATTTGATTTTGGATAGCAAATTGAGTTTCTAATTATTTCAAAAGCTCTTCCTGTTGCAAACACTGCAAAAGTACTAGCAAAAGGAACTTTTCCGTATCTTGATAAACCAGCACTTATTCCTAATAAGTTTTGCTCTGCTATACCTACATTTATAAATCTTTCTGGATATGTCTTGGCAAAGTCAGCAGTTTTTGTAGATTTTGATAAATCTGCATCAAGTACTACTATATCTTGATTTTCTGCTCCTAACTCTACTAATGCTTTTCCATAGGCTTCACGTGTTGCTAATCCCATTATAACCACCCCTTTTTAACTTCATCTAATTCATTTATAGCAGTATCCCTTTGCTTAGCATCTGGTGCATTACCATGCCATCCTGCATTATGCTCCATAAATGATACTCCTTTACCTTTTACTGTCTCCGCTATTATAACAGTTGGCTTATTTTCTATATCTCTAGCATGATTTAATGCATGTTCAATTTGTTCAAAATCATGTCCGTCTATTGTAATTACATTCCATCCAAAGCCTTCAAATTTCTTATCTAAAGGTTTTATATTCATAACATCTTCATTTTTTCCATCTATTTGTAAAGTATTATAATCAACTATTGCTACTAAATTATCTAATTTATAGTGAGCAGCACTCATTACAGCTTCCCATACTAAACCTTCTTGTAGCTCTCCATCTCCAAGTAGTGTGTATACTCTAGAACTTCCATTGTCTATTTTAGCCCCTAATGCAAGTCCTACAGCATTTGATATTCCTTGTCCCAGGGAACCTGTTGATATATCTATAGCTTTTATTTTTTTGCTATCAAGGTGACCTTGAAGCTTAGAGCCTAACTTTCTTAAAGTCTTAAGCTCATCCTCAGGTATAAATCCTTTTTCACTTAAGGTAGCATACAATACTGGGGCCGCATGTCCTTTACTTAATACAAAAAAGTCTCTATCCTTACTGTCTAGATTATTTTCATTGATATTCATTTCTTTAAAATAAAGATATGTAAGAATCTCAACACCAGATAAAGATCCTCCAGGATGCCCAGACTTAGACTCATGAATCATCTCTATAATATTTTTTCTAATATTTATTGCATGAACTTGTAATTGATTATACATTTTGCTTCCCTTCTTTCTTATTTATATAAAATTACTAACTTTATTAGCATTTACTATCTACCTTTTTATTCTTCTATAAAATCAATATTTTTAATCTTATTTTTTGAGTTTAATTATTTTTTATTTAACATTTATCCTAAGAATTATTATCACTTAATCTGTTACTTAATATATGGTTAACCTTTATTATTAGCTTTATCCTTTTAATTTTCATTTTTATTATCGAAATAGTAGACATTTTTATGTTTTTTGTCATATATAATAGTATCTTTAATTTTGAGGTGATTAATTATTAACAATATAACCGTTTTTTTTGATTATAATTGTCCATTCTGTTATATTAGTTTTAATATTATTGAGGAACTTAAAAAGAATTTTGATATAAATTGCATATATAAACCTTGTGAATTATATCCTTATATTGAGCCTGGAGGTATGTTAAAGGAAGAACTAATGGATGGATATGATATTGAGAATATATATAAAAAACTTAGAATTTTGGGAAGTAGAAATAATATAGACTTCGGAAACTTAGATAAGAAGTACAACTCTCATATGTCTTTACTATTAGCTGAATATGCTCAAACTCATAATAAAATAACTGACTTTTGTAAAATCATTTTTGAGGAGTATTATTTTAATGATAAAGATATTTCAGATGAAAAAATGCTTAAAGAAGCTTTTGAGAAAATAAATTTAGATTTTGATGAAGCAATGGAAGAAATAAGAAATGGCAATTTAGAAAAAAAATTAATTGAAAACCAAAAACTTAAAGAGCAACTAAATATCGAGATTTTTCCAACTTATATAATAAATGATGACAATTACTTAAGTGGTATACTAACTAAAAGAACCTTCTTAAAAACCTTTGAATCATTAAATTAAAAAGGTGTGTAAATACACACCTTTTTAGCTATTCATAAAATTAACTTGAGCTTCTTCTACCCTTTTTAAATCACTAATAAAATCTTTTGCTTGATTATAGTCTATATAAAGTAAACATGAAATATCATCAATTTTTTCACTTATTCTTGTTGCTACTCTAACGTGGTCTTCTAACTCACTTATATCAAATTTATATATTAAATCTAAATGTGCCTTTTCTCCGTTGATTAATACATTGATATCATTTTCTAATGTCTCTATTTCTACATCTCTTTTAGTATCGCTCTTAGATATATTACCAAACTTAGTATATTTATATGAGTGTCCTTTATAGTCAAATCTATTACTTTCTTTCATTTGATTTAATATGTATTCTCCATCTTCTACCTCTTTAACAAATTCTTCTTCTTCATAAAAATAATATTTTGAAAAATAATCTAATCTATATTTACTCATGACTTTCCTCCTCAGTGGTTGATATAGTTATTATTTGCATATATTATTTTTTTATTTAAATCTCTTTACTTATTAGACAATAAAGCTTACTGTGAAATACTTGCATGGTGTATTGTTCTTATCATATCAATAATCATAGTGGGATATTCTCTTAATAAATAATTAATCCTAACTTTAATATGTGTGTTAGATGCTAATCCTTCATTATCAATATTTAAAATGTTAGTAATAGTTTTAGCTCTAAACAAGTGAAAATCATTAGTTACTATTAAAACTTTTTTATCTTCATCATTTCTTTCTAAAAGTATTTCTTTAATAAATTTTATATTTTCTAATGTAGTTGTAGCCTTATCTTCTTTAATTATTTGTTCGCTATCTACACCATTTTCTATTAAATAATTATACATAGCCTCTGCTTCAGATATAATTTCATCTTCTCCTTGCCCTCCAGATACTATAAATATTGAATTTTTATTAAGATTGTAATATTCTAAAGCTTTGTCTAACCTAGATTTCAATACTTTGCCTACTTTATTTCCATCAAGACCTGCTCCAAGAACTACAATATAATCTAATTTCTCTATATCTTTAGGTTCTTTACTATTTACCATATCTATAACAATTATTGATTGTATAATCAAAAATGATGCAATAAATAATATTACCAAAATGTTAATAACTTTAGAAAATACTTTTATAAAGTTATTGTTTTTATTTTTAGCAATTCTATTAATAACTACACTGATATATATTATTAATAATGTACTAATAATAAACAAAGCTCCAAAATTTATTCCATTAAATAGTACTAAAAAAGCGCTAAATAATATAATGCCTAATATCTCATAAATACTTTTCATCATATATACTCTCCTAATTTGCTTCCTACATATTTTATTTATCTATTTATTATACACTTCAATCACTTTTATTGTTATCTTAAAATGTATATGATACATATTGTATTATTTATAAAAATGTTATTTTGTATGGCTTTGCATAAGAACTTAAAGAAACATATAAAAACTTTAAATTCGAGTGAATTAGAAGAATTAAAAGATGGAATTTATCATATTCAACGCGCTAATAGTTACCACAGTAGATTAAAGGGTTGGTTTAGAGGTTTCAATTGAGTTACAACTGAAAATTACTCAACTATAACTACTATTAAAAATAGGTATATTGAACTAAGTTAAAATAAGATATTTTACCTAAAACAATGAAACCATTTTGTAATCTGAAAATAATTAAATATCATATATAATTTAATTGAGTTCGCAAACGTTATATAACACGAAATCTAGAAGTAGATAGCGACAATAAAATAATATAGGGGAGATAGACTATGAAAAAACACATAATTATATTCGCATCAATAGCTGTTATTATATGGGGAATGATCAGTATGAAAAACAATTATCTACTAAAAGATGCTTTTGTTTTTAGTGATAAAGATATAGTAGCTACAATTTTATTAATGGATAAACCTGAGCCAGATAACTTTGAATATCAAATATCAAAAGATTTAGCTAATAATATTAGTAAAGCTTTAATTGAGGGAAAAAAACATCGTATATCAGGAGATAAATTTTCAAATAACTATTCACCTAAAGGAATAGAAATTTTCTTAGATGGAGAACAGAAAGTTACTAAAGATGATGTATCTACTACATTTAAAAGAAGGATAATCTTGGTTAAAGAAGAAAATAATGATATTCATGTATCTATAGATATAAATGAGATAGAAAATAATGATATGACTAATTTATTGACTAGAGATTATGTTGTAGAATCAAAAGAATTAGCTGGTTATATAGATGCGTTATATAAATAGTTTATGTGACTATATAGAAAAAATAATCAACTATCTGCCTTAAAGATAATAGCAACTGTACTTTAGTTATTTATAAGAACATTTACAATATTAATATAAAGCGAATTAACTAAGAAAATGACTGATACTATTTAATATATAGTGTCAGTCATTTTTATTATTTATATTTAGCAACTAAATAATTTAACATAGACTTTTATATTGCTACTTTAATATTCTACCAGATTCTATGTTTCTTAAGTGCTATTATATTTAGCATAGCAAATACAAATGTAAATCCTAGTAATACTCCTAAATCTGGTAACACATCCATTATTGTTGCACCACTTATCATTACATCTCTAAGAGCCTCAGCTGCATATGTTAAAGGCATAGCCTTTGATAGAATCTGTAATGGTTCTATCATTCCTCTAATAGGGAATAGTCCTGAGAAAAATGCTTGAGGTACTATTACTAAAGGTATAAACTGAATAATTTGAAGTTCATTATTTGCATACGCTGATAAAAACATTCCAAAACTTAGAGCACATAAAGCTATAACTATAGTAACTACCATTATTGATAATATATTTCCTGCATTATAAATATCAAGAACCCAAATGCTATACAATGATATTATTGCTGATTGGAATATTGTAAATAATCCAAAACCTATCAAATACCCTAGTACTATTTCATATCTTTTTATTGGAGTTGCTAATAATCGTTCTAATGTACCCGTTGTACGCTCACGTAAAAAGCTAACTCCTGATATTAAAAATACAAAGAAGAAAATAAAAAATCCTATTAATACTGGGCCTAAATAATCTATTGTTGCCATATTATTACTTCCATAGTAATTTTCTGTTGTAACTTGAGGCATCATAGCTTGAGATGGCATATTTTCTTTTAATCCACTTTGAATTTCTTTAATTACTTTACCATTGATTGAACTATCAGAGCCTTGAAGTATTACGTTTAAGTTGTTGTTTTTATTTTGGATAAAAGCATCCAAATCTTTAACTTTAAACTTATCTTCAGCTTCACTTTTAGTCATTATAAAAATATTATTATCTTCATCTAAAAAACTTAAAGTTTTTTCCATATTCTTATCTTCTATACCAATATTTAAAGGACTATCATGTTCTGTAAACACATAATTCATAAGAGTTAAAACAAGTAATGGAGCAAATATTAACAGTGCTAAGGTACGCTTATCTCTAAAGAACTGTCTTATTATTCTAGTTATTATTGCATTAATCCTCATTTATCTCGCCCCCTAATTTTAAGAATACCTCTTCTAAGTCCTTACAATTAGTTTCTTTTATTAACCCGTCGGGTTTTCCGACGGAGATACAATTTCCTTCTCTAATCATAGCCACTCTATCACATTTTGTAGCTTCATCCATAACATGAGTAGTAATTACTATCGTTACCCCTGTTTCTCTTAATTTTTCAAATTGAGCCCATATTTGCTTACGGAGTAGTGGATCCATTCCTACTGTTGGTTCATCTAATATTAGTAAGGTAGGTTTATGAATTAATGATATAGCCAAAGATAGTCTACGCTTCATCCCTCCAGAAAACTTACTTACTATTTTTTTGCCATCATCTTGTAAATTTACTACGCTTAAAGATTCATTAATTCTTTCTTTCCACATCTTTTTAGGAACCTTATATAATTGGCAGTAAAACTTCATATTTTCTTCACAAGTTAAATCTGTATATAAAGCATCAGCCTGAGCTGTATAACCTATTTTCTCTATAATTTTAATATTAGGTACAATATTTTCCATTATTTCAATGCTACCACTGTCAAGAGACTCCATTCCCATCATTAATCTTATTAATGTTGTTTTCCCTGCTCCTGATGGTCCAAGTAAACCAAAGATTTCACCATTTTTTACTTCAAATGATATATCCTTTAAAACATGTTGTTTTTTATAACTTTTATTTACTTTGCAAACCTTAATAGAATTTTCAGTAGACATATTCCCTCCTAATACACTCAAAATGAGTTATTATTAACTACAATATATTCATATCTATAATCGTTAATACTACAATACTTTATATTTTATTTAGTTATAGAATATATAAGATGAGGCATCTCTTTACCTTCATATACCTTTACAAATTCTCCAACTAATTTCATATTTAATTTATCTGCAACTTTTCTTGAAGACATATTTTCAGGTCTTATTTGTGCTATAACTTCTTTAGCTTTAAGTTTATCAAATGCATAGTTAACACACTCTTTAATACCTTCTATGGCATATCCATTGCCCCAGTATTTTTTATTTAAAATATAGGCAACACCAATATAATCTTTATTTTCTATATTCTCAACCAATGGTCCCATTAGGCCTACAACACTTTTATCTTCTTTCCTAATTGCTAAAAAATAACTAAATCCGTCTTTTTCATATCTTGAAATATTTTTTTCTATCCACTCAGATACTTCATCATCACTAAAAGATTTCTCCCAAGCATACATTACTTCAATATCTTTTAAAATCTTAGCTATTTCATTAAAATCACTTTTTTCTATTTTCCTAAATACTAATCTTTTCGTTTCTATTATGTAATTATTCATATTTAACCCCTAAAATAATATTATTTTAACTTTACCATACCTACTAGTGAAAAGTCTTCACCAAATCCTACAGTATCAATTAATATACTATAATCACCTTGAGCATATATTATTCTTTTTGTTTCTTGATCATAAAAAGCTTTTATTGAATTTATAGATATTTTTTGGTGATTTTCTTTTGCAAATTTATACATGTATAAATCTTTTTCAATTTGTACTACTATTTCTTTGTTACCATTCTTATAAATTATTTTACCACATTTCGCTATTGTTTTATCTTCAACCATACCTTCTGTTCCCTTTGCCATATAGATTTCTTCAAAACCTTCTGGTTGATTTATTATAAACTCAGCTCCTAATTGATTAAATATTTCACTTATATTATTTACATCTGTCCATGGATTTGCTATCTGAGTATCTTCGTAATTAATATCATCAACTTTTTCTTCCAATTTCATAATACTAACACTAGTGGTTTGTACAGGATAGCTTTCTCTTATTTCTGGTAAAATCTCTATTTCTACCATATCCCCTATCTTTGGCTTAAAGTCTAAGTCTTCTCCTTTATAGCTTACACTTGCCTTATCAAAACTTAACTTTTCATCATTAGTTCTAACTATTAAAGAATTGTCGTATATTTCTTCTATAGTTCCATTAAATTTTATGCTGTCTATTTTAGTAGGTTCATTAGCACAACCTGCTAGTCCTAACATACTTAAAAATAATATTATTAAAAGTGACTTTTTCACCACCAACTTCCTCCTAATTCTTTTCTTACATTTTCTTATTTATGTTTTTATTAATCCTATTATAGTAATCATTTCCATTAATTACTACTATTATAAAAATATTTGTTATTTTACTGTCACAAACTCATACTCTACATCAATAAATATAAAAAATCAATACCTTTATTATTTTTTCTGCATACTATTATATTATCAAACATTATTTTATGTAAATATGCATTAAGGAGGTAATAATCATTCGTATATTATTTCTTGAGGGTCAGAATCAATGGATTCACACCTTACCACAAGGTTTTATAGATTTAGGCTATAAGGTTAAAATTGCTGGTGATATAGATAAAGGTACATTGCCTTATATAATAGAAGATTTTAAACCAGATCTAGCAATAAGTATTGGATGGGGACCTGGACAAAGTGTAGAAAATCAATTGATTATAAAAAAATATACAGAATATTATAAGGTTCCTCATATTTATTGGTCAACAGAAGACCCTACCTTTACGTGGAACTTTTGTTTGCCACTTATAAAAAGGATGAACCCTGATTTTGTATTTAGCGTATCTAGGGAAAGCGTGGATTTGTATAATCAATTGGGAGTTAGATGTGCTTACATGGATTTTGGATATTCAAGTCACATACATCGTCCCACAAACCCTAGTAAAATATATAAAAGTTCTATTTCAATAGTAGCTAATGCTTATCCACAGGTTTTGGCTTCCCATCCAGAACATTATAGACATGAATCACTTAAAAGATTAATAGTACCACTACTTAAAGAAAACATCAGAGTAGATTTTTGGGGAAGGCATTGGGAGGATGTAACTCCTTATTTAGGTTATGAAATTCCTAAAGAGTGGTTACATGGATATGTACCTTATGATGAAACTAATATAGTATATAACTCTTCAAACATAATGTTAGGCCTTCAAAACTATACTACTCAACTTACACAAAGAACCTATGAGATATTATCTTCTAGTGGCTGTCTTCTCACTATGGACACTTTGGCTATACGTGAAAATTTCGAAAATGGTAAGCATTTATTAATGAGTTCTACTCCTGAACAAAGTGTTGAATTAGTTAAGTACTATGTAAATTATCCTGACGAATGTAAAAATATAGGAATAGCCGGTCGAGATAAAATATTAATTGGTAATAGTTATAAGAATAGAGCCGAATATATGCTAGAAATATTAGAAAAGGAAAATATAATATAAATTTTATAAATCTTAAAATAAATTTAACATTAATTTTCTATTGCCATATCTACGATTCTTAAGGTTATAGCCTTTAGGTATTATATATATGGCTTATTTATTTTAATAAAAATCTTAAGTTATATAATCCATTTATAACTTCTTCGGTTTTATATTAGTTATTTTATACATATACATATATTATCTAAGTATAGAGGTGATTATTATGAAAGTATTATTTTTAGAAAGCCATCCATTGTGGGTTTATGGTTTACCAAATGGATTTTTAGATGCAGGTCATGAAGTGAAAGTATCAGGCCGTCTTAATGAACAAAAAATATCCTCTCTAATTTCTGAGTTTAAACCTGATTTAGTTATCACTATGGGGTGGACTGATGAAAATAATAGCCTTAATAAAATAGATTGGATAAGAAATAATGTTAAAGCTAACAATATACCTCTTGTATATTGGGCAACTGAAGACCCTACTCATACCGATCGATTTTCTAAACCATTAATAGAAAGACTTCAACCTGATTTTATATTTACTATTTGTAAAGACAAAGTAGAATTTTATAATGAATTAGGTATACCAGCGAGTCTCCTAGACTTTGGTTATCATCAATTTGTCCATCATCCTGCTGTACCTGATGAAAGTTTTAAGTATAATATTGTAGTTGTTGCAAATGGTTATCCAAATAATTTAAAAAACTTTCCAGATCATTATAGAATAAAATCTATAAGTAATCTTGTAGCACCTTTGATTAAAAGAAATATAAGAGTGGATTTCTTTGGTAACGATTGGGATAAGATGGCTAAGTTCATTGGTAAGCCAATACCTAAAGAATGGATTCATGGATCTGTTCCATATATTTTCACTAATGATATTTATAGTTCTAGTGATATAGTAATAGGACTTCAAAATCATGAAACACAGCTTACTCAAAGAACTTATGAAGTTTTAGGGAGTGGCGGATTCTTACTTACAAATGACACACCTGAAGTGAGACGTCTGTTCACTCCTGGTAAAGATTTATCTGTTTCATCTTCTCCTGAGGAGACTGTTGAATTAATTAGGCACTATCTAAAAAACAAAAAAATCAGAGATGAGATAAGGGCCAATGGATTAGATTCTGTAAAGCCTCATAATTATAAATATAGAGCAGAGTATATGTTATCAGTATTAATGGATAATAAAGTAATACATTAATAAATATAAATTATACAAATTAAATTATTATTAACATATATTATAAAAGCTACCCTAATTTTATTAAGGTAGCTTTCTTTATTTAATCTATAACAAATATTTTAATTACTTGTTATTATCAATATATTCTATTATATGTTTTAAGCTGTTTAATGGAGTAGTAAAGCTTCCAATAGTAACTTCTTTACCAAATGTACCATGGAAATCACTTCCTCCTGTAAGTATCAAATTATACTTTTTGGAAAGATCGTCAATAATTTTATAGTCTTCTTCACTATGAGATACATGGTATTTTTCAACACCTACAAGTCCCTTTTCTACTAATTCTTCTAATAATTCATAAGAATTTAGCTGTCCTGGATGGGCAAGAACTGGCATTCCACCATCTTTAATAATTGCATCCATAGCTTCAAATATATCAATATATTCAACTTCCAAATTACAAGGACTATCTCCTTTAAACAACTTTTTATATAAAGGCGCATATATTGCGCCACAGTAGCCCTTGTTGATTAGTTCTTGCATAATATGTTGCTTATATACTATTTCACTATTTATTGAGTATTTTTTTATATCTTCAATTTCTATATCATAGCCCATTTCTTTTATTATTTTGGCTTGTTTTACAGACAGATTATTCCTATCATTTAATAATTTAGAACAAAGTTTTTTCAAGTTACTTCCTTCTAAATCAAATCCATAGCCTAGTAAATGAACTTTTCTTTTTCTTTTGTAGTCATAAGCCGATATTTCTATTCCAGGAATAACATATAATCCTTCTTCTTTGCCAATTTCTATTGCTTCTGCTAGCCCTTTTACTGTATCGTGATTAGTAATAGCTATATGAGTTACTCCGTTTTTCTTTGCTAGTTTTACTGCTTCTTCTGTTGTAAGTGACCCATCTGAAATATTAGTATGAACATGTAAATCTGCTATTATCATTTAAATTAACTCCCCTTATACATATTGTGTTTATGTCTTTAATATTAATTTTTATCATCAATTTCTTGAAAAAATTTTATTATATATTTATTGTTTTCATTATGATGATTTTTTACTATATCTAATAATAACTGATCCTCATTCATTTCTTTTAATATTTCATAGCTATATTGACTATGATTGTAATAGCACTGCACTTTCTTTGATCTCTCTACATTTCTTAACTTACCTTTCGTAAGCTTATTTAAAATTACAATAATAGATTTATCAAATACATTTAGTCTTTTTCTTATCTTTCCAATATCATGTACTAGTGCAGCTTTTACTAAAATATCTCTATTGTTTATTATTTCATCACTATTTACTAAATTGTTGTCAATGGCATATTCAATGTCTTTAGCATTTCTAACACTATGCTTTTGTTCTGACTTTAAAAGCTTAGTAAATAAATCATATTCTTCTTTATTTAAAATACTTTTTACATATTCATAATCGTCTTTTTTCATAACATCCGTAACATTTATATAAAATTGTTTTACTCTCTTTGGTACCATTACTTTTCTCCTAGGCAAATTATTTATTAGACCGTATTACTTAGGATTTGAAGTGTTATTTTTTAAGTTTTCCTTTTACTTTGTCCATTATTAAATTAACTTCTTCTACTTTAAGAAGTACAACACTTAATCCATATACTACAGCACCTATACTTACAGATATTGCAAGTTTTAGTGCATCCATAATAAAGCTACTTGGTAATAACTTTCCTAAGCTATTATAAACTAATAATGTAACTATCGCCATAAATAGTGAAGATATTAATGACTTAATCATTACAATTATTATTGATTTCCCTCCAAAAGGACCAATTTTTTTTCTAAGACTAATAAACAACAGTATTATTGTTATTAAAGCTGATATACTAGTTGCAAAAGCAAGACCTGCAAGTTGCATATTAGTAAATTTAACAAAGTATAAATTAAGAGCTATATTTAATACCATTGCGATAGCTCCATTAACCATAGGTGTTTTAGTGTCTTGTAATGAATAAAATACTTTACCAAGCATATCTCTAAGACCAAAACCTATCATTCCTATTGAATAAAATACTAATGCTATGGCAGTCATTTGAGTGGCTCTTGCATCAAATTCTCCTCTTTCGAATAGCAGCTTAACAATAGGTGTTGCAAGTATTATTGCACCTACTGATATTGGAATTACTAACAATGATACAGTGTTTACTGATTTTGTTATAGAATAATTAAACATTTCTTTATTATCTTCTGATGTATATTTTGATAATAATGGATACACAACTGAAGATATAGATACTATAAACATTCCCATAACAAATTGATTAAGCTTTGTAGCATAGTTTAATGCTGATATACTACCTTCAACTAATGTAGAGGCTATTGTTCTATCTACTATTGTATTTATTTGATTTACAGCTACTCCTATAAGCACTGGTCCTATTAACCATAACATTCTTTTTATATGTTCATCTTTGAAATTTATGTATGGTTGATATTTATATCCTTTTTTCATTGCAAATGGCAATTGGAAAATAAACTGAGCCAAAATACCAAAAAGTGCTCCCCAAGGTAATAAATTTGGATTTATTTTTGCACTTACTAATATTGTTGTTATCACTATAAGATTATTAGGTACTGGCATAAGCCCTGGTACTATAAAGTTTTCTTTTACTTGTAAATAAGCCATCATAATATAGCTCATTCCTAAAAATGCCATACCTAGTATTAAAACTCTTGTAAAATATACTGCTTGAGTTAAAGTCTCTCCCTTAAACCCAACCGCAAATATTTTAACTATTTCAGGAGTAAAAGTAACTCCTATAATAGATAATAACAAGCAAATAAGAACTACTATATTAAAAACATTGTTTGTGAATTTTACACACTCTTTCTCTCCTTTTTTTGCACTTATATCACAATATAATGGAATAAATGCAGTTCCAAGTGAAGTACCTATTGCTGTGAATATTACATTTGGAATATTCATTGCAACCAAAAATGCATCACTAGTTCCTGATGCTCCGAAAGCTGAAGCCAATGCTAGCTCTCTACCAAATCCTAAAATTTTTGCCATAAGAGTTGCTACCATTAAACCTACAGCTGCTTTTGCTACCTTTGACATGTCAATTCTCCTACTTATCTTTAGTTATATTTTTTCTTTTCATAAAAAGATAACCTATTGATAATAATATAATTACAACTACGCTCATTGTGTAATTATTTAAAATAACCAATATTGTTTCAAGGTTATCTCCTACGAAAAATCCTATACTTATTAAAAGTAAATTCCATAATAGTATACCTATACCCGAATATATAGTAAATATATAAATATTCATTTTTGTAATACCAGCAGGTATGGAAATGAAAGTTCTTGCTAGTGGAACTACCCTAGTTAACATAACTGATAGCTTATCTTATTTTTGTAGCCACATATATGACGCTTTCGCTGATTTTTC
This sequence comes from Romboutsia sp. LXY-2, assembly GCF_056171995.1. Lineage (NCBI taxonomy): Bacteria > Bacillati > Bacillota > Clostridia > Peptostreptococcales > Peptostreptococcaceae > Romboutsia > Romboutsia sp. LXY-2. Next base: position 97,204 of record NZ_JBKFGI010000001.1, read on the forward strand.
AGTTCTAGGGTATTTCGTAACCAACAAATTTATTATAGGCTTTCCAAAATAATAGCCAATATAATAATTTATTATGCTTCCAACTATTCCTGCAATTACGGACACTGTTACTGCACTGGCAAAGTTAATATTACCTTTGGCCACCATAATACCTACAAATGGCAAAACCACCTCACTAGGCAGTGGTATATTTGCATATTCTAACATAACAATAAGAAAAATACTTATTAGTCCATATTGTTCAATAAAATTTTGTATAATTATATTTAAATCCATATTTATATTCCTCTAATATTTATTTAGTTTCACTTACGTATCTACATAGATAAACATATTATAATTTATGGAAATTAAAGGATTCTTAATTAAAGATTAAAATCACATTAAAAAACTAATCTTTTGATATTTTTTTACTTGCATCTTTAATATCCTCTGAGTCTAAATACATCATTAGATTTTGAACTGAGTTATCTCCATCCGTACCCATGTTCATCATATCTGCAATAAACAAATCTCCAAGTATTTTATATTCTAATTTTTCTAATTCTTTTTCTTTATTTTTATTATTATTATTTTTCATGATTATTCTCTCCTTAATTTTACTAATCTCCTATATTAGTATTCTTCTATTAAGGACTAGTTATACTTGACTATCTTTTTAGAAAATACAAAAATACACTTACTTTAGTTTAAGTGTATTTTTGTATTCTCTATTTTAATTTAAAGCCTTTGTATATCTAGCATTGCCCGAGAAATATACATTCATTAGACTTTATATAATTATACCTGGTCATTAAATAAGACCAGGTGAATATGATCTTCCCATTTACCATTTATTTTTAAGTATTTTTTGCCTATACCTTCATTTTCAAATCCAAGCTTGTTTACAACAGCCATTGATGGCTTATTTCTAGGCATTATGTTTGCTTCTATCCTATGAAGCTTAAATTGATTAAATATTATTTCTATTCCTTTTTTAACTGCTTCTGTCATATATCCATTATTTATTTCATCTTTATCCAACTTATACCCAAGGAAACAAGATAAGAAGGGACCTCTAATTATATTACTAAATCCTATTGTACCTATTAATTTATTATTATCTTCTTTTTTGTAAATCCATAATCTTAATGAATTTCTTTGTTCCATATTAATTAAATCACTATTTAATCTTTCTTGATGATATTCTATTGTGTAGAAACTTGAATCTCTACTTTCTTCAAATTCACTTAAAAATTCCTTATTTCTTAAATAATAATCTAATACCTTAGAAGCTTCTCTATTATCTATAACTTTTAATACTAATCTTTCTGTTTCATATACAGTATTAAAGTCAAGAGAACTTAAATCTGGAGTTTGACTTTTAGCATTAGATTTATAATAATCTTTAAGAAGCTTGTCTCTTTGTGATCTTAGTATATTCATAATATTTTCTAAATCTTTTTTACTTAATTTCCATACATTATCACAACTAGAAATATCATCTCCTAAGTTATGTTTATGCTTATCTATTAACTCTTCTATTGCAATTACTATTTCTAAGTAATTATTATTCTTTAGCACTTCTTCACATCTTTTTATATCTGCATCTAGTATTATTAGTAAATCATTCAACTTTTTCTACCTCTTTCGTATAATTACTATATATAAATCATTATTAACAATATAAGTATAGTTCTAAGAATATTCCTTGTAAATACAATTTAATATTTTGTACATATTGTTAAAGCTTATTTAAATATTTTTATATAAATTAATAATTTCATATTATTTTATTGTATTTTGGAAAATTTACCAATAAACTATAAATATATTGTATTTTCTTGGGGGGTAAATATGAACAAGCTACTAAAAACCATGATGGATAATAGTCCTCTAGCTTATTTTTATATTAAAGGTATTAAAGATAGCCATGGTATCTACAAATCACTCGAGGTGATAGATGCAAACAAATCTTTTTCAACAATGTTCAATGTTGATTTGAAAAAGATTATTAACAAAAGAATTGATGAAGAGATACTTTTATCAAAAGCACCTAGATTTAACGAATTATTACAGAAATCTATTGAAAGTAAAAAGTATACTACAAAGTTATTTTTAAAAGAACATGATCTTTATTTGGATTTAGAGGTATATAGCGGAGATAATGATGAATTTGGATTTAGAATAAGTGAGGTAAAGGAAGAATCTATGAAATTTAAATCCATACTTAGATTTTCACCTTTTTATACTTGGATACAAGATATATCTGGTAGATACGTAGATGTAAATGACGCTTATTTAAAATTAATTAATAAGTCTTACAATGAAGTTATAGGGAAAACGGCATATGATATTTATGGTAAAGATCAAGGAGATATCTTCATGCAAAGAAATCATCAAGTTGTGAAAGATGATAAACTAATAGTCTATGATGATATCCACTATTCATGTAACAATGAAATAATAAATACAGAAACAAATATATGGCCTTATAAAGATTGTAATAACAATATTTTAGGTACTATAGGTGTGGCAATGGACGTTACTGAGAAAAAGGCTCTTTTAGAGAATATAAAAAGAAATGAGCAATTTTTCCTAGATATAGCTGATAATATAGGAGATGTACTTATAATAAGAGAAGGGGATAAGATCATATACATTAGTCCATCATTTGAAAAAATATTTGAGGAGAGTCCGGATAAAATACTAGAAGACTCTGATTATTTTATGAACTATTTTAACAGTGATGATATACTAAACTCTATGGAATATGATCATTTGAATTATTTTGATGCAAAACTTAGGTTAAAATCAAATAAAGATAAATGGCTTTGGGTAAAATCAGTTCCTATAAAAGATGATAAAGAAAATACAATAAAGCGTATTGGTATTATTAGCGATATTTCTGTTGCAAAAAAATTTGAAATAGAATTAGATAACTTAAGAATGGACTTTTTTGCAAATTTATCTCATGAACTTAGAACTCCTATAAATTTGGTTTTAAGTTCTATTCAATTAATAAATTTAAAGCTAAATAATATTCCTTCTACAGAGAGAGAATTTTTAATTAAATACCTTGATATTATTAATCAAAATGGATTGAGATTACTTAAATTAGTCAACAACCTTATAGACACTACAAAGTTGGATTCTGGACAATTTAAATATCATCCTCAAAATTATAACATTGTGTGTTTTATAGAAGACATATGTACATCTGTAGTTGATTTCGTAGAAAGTAATAATTTAGAAATAATCTTTGATACTAATGTTGAGGAGAAAACTATCGCTTTTGACTTGGATAATATGGAAAGAATAATACTTAATTTAATTTCTAATGCGATAAAATTTAATAAACCAAATGGTACTATAAAAGTAAGTATAGATTGTCAAAAAGATATAAAAATCAGTGTAAAAGATAGTGGAATGGGTATTCCTCCCGAGAAAATGAACAGCGTATTTGGTAGGTTTGAGCAAGTCTGTAGTAAAATTAAAAAAGAGCGTGAAGGCAGCGGGATAGGTCTATCTTTAGTTAAGTCTTTAGTTGAGATAAATGGTGGTATTATAGAATTAATTAGTGAAATCGATAAAGGCAGTGAATTTATTATTACTTTACCTGATAAGGCTTTAAATATTCATGAAGAAAAGTCTTTTGAAAACTCTTCTTCTTCTAAATGTATTAATCATAAGACTAATCGTATGACGGTTGAGTTTTCAGATATATACACACATAAAATTTAGTTCTTATATATAAATTATAATATAAATGGTATACAACAATATTGTTGTATACCATTTTTACTAGTCTTGGTAATTGCTCAGTGCATTTGCAGCGGCAAATACTGCTTTTTCTACTGCAGATAAAGTTCTTTGTATCTGTTGCTTGTTATTATCCTTCTCTACATTGCCTAAAGCTTCATGTAAAGAACTAGAAGCGCTCTTAATCTCATCACATGCAGACTGTAAATGTTCTTTTGAGTTCATTTGCATAATAATACCTCCAACGTAATTTCATAAAAATATAATCACAAAGGATATTTTCTGCTATTTACAACTTTTTATACATAATATTCAACATTTCCTCATTAAACTACTTTACTGAATCTAAAAAATCTAGAACAGTTTGCTCCATATACTTTCCTTTTCTATATTCTTTCTTAATTAGGATTCTTTCTACTTGATTTTCAGTTTCTTCAATATCTCTTACATTACTAGGCACTTCAATAAAATCCCCTATCTTATTGTAATTTTCATCTAGCATTAAGAATATTGGAATTTTTACATTTCCATCATCACTATGTTCTTTTATTATTTCTTCATTCCCTTTTAAAGATACTAACCTTAAGTTAATATTTGGATTTAACTGTGTTAAATAGTTCATTACAGATGCATTTATTTGGCAATCTGCACACCATAGCTCAGAAAAACCAAGTATGTTAACTTCTTTATCTATTTTTTTTACTTTTTCAATAATTTCTTCACTAATTACCATATTATTAATGTAATCTAGTGCTTTTTGTTTATGTTCTTCCTGAGATTTGTCAAACTCTTGCTTAAAACTAATCCCTGATTCAAATAAATTTTTTAACATATTCTCTATATCCCCCTAAATATAATTTATCAAATATATAGTTCAACTGTATGTGATATTTTCCTTTATTTTTTCTCTCTAATACTGTATTACTATTTATCAAATTTACGCATATAAAAATCCCATCAGGAATTTTCTAATGGGATTTATAATTATAATATTAGCTTGATATTAATTGCCTTAAATACTTTTGCTCTACCTCTATAGATCTAATAGGCTTTTCATAATAATAGCCTTGGATTATATCGCAATTAAGCTTTCTAAGTGTGTCTAATTGACTTTTTGTTTCTACACCTTCAGCTACTACTTCTAAGTTCAAACCTTTACTTAAACTTATTATAGCCTTAGCAATTTCAAAATCTTCTTTGCTCTTATCAATATTATTTATGAGAGACATATCTAATTTTAGACAATCTACAGCGAAGTTTTTAAGATACTCAAAAGAAGAATATCCACTACCAAAATCATCAATTGATACTTTAACTCCCAACTGTCTTATTTGTTTTAGCTTGTTAATATTTTCAAGACTATTTTTTACTGCAACATCCTCAGTCAACTCAAGATTTATTTGACTAGGCTTAATATCAATTAAAGTTAATCTTTCTTTTAATATATCTAAAAAATTATCATCCATTAATTGTATTGGCGATACGTTAATGCCTATTTCTATTTCTGTATTATATTTTTCTTTCCATTTCTTAACCTGTAAAAATCCTTCTTCTAGTACCCAGTTTCCTATATCTATTATCATTCCAGTTCTTTCTGCTAAAGGAATAAACTTTGCTGGAGATACAAATCCAAGCTCCTCATTATTCCATCTAATTAATGCTTCTACACCAACTAATTTATTATTTATTGGATTAAATTGAGGTTGATATCTAAGGTTAAATTCCTTATTTTTCAATGCTCTTTTCATAAGTTCTTCCATTTTTATATTTAAAGCTATTTCAGAGTCTGGCTTGTATATTTTAATTTGGCTATAGTTTTCATTCTTTGCTGTATACATAGACATATCCGCCTTTTTCATTAGGGTTGATCTATCTTTACCATGTATTGGGTAAACTACGCCACCTATACTAAGTTCTATTTCACAGCTTTTATCATTAATAATAACTTCACTTTTCTTAAATTCATTTATTACAATATTAGCTTTTCTTATAATATCTTCTTCACTTTTAATCTCTTTACATATGATAATAAATTCATCTCCACCTTGTCGAAACACATAGGTGTTATCACTAGAGTATTTATTCAATCTTTTACTAACTTCTTTTAAAACAGCATCTCCTATATCATGACCATATAAGTCATTAATATTTTTAAAATTATCTAAGTCTATAAACATAATACCAAAATTTTCAACATCATTATCATCTATTAATTCATCAATTTTTTTGATTAAATATCTTCTGTTATATAAGTTCGTAAGTGCATCTTTATTAAGCAAGCTTTCTAACTCAATATTTTTCTTACTTAATTCAATAGTTCTTTCAAATACTGTGGTTTCTAATGTATTATTTATTTCTTTATATCTTTTTACAAGTATTTTGTTTTCATTTAAGATTTTGATTTGTTTTAATACCACTATTGTTGTTATAATACCTATCATTGCTTGATATTTTTCACCAATATCTACTGTAAGCAATACGATAACAGGTATAACACTTAAATAGGTTGCTGAGTTTGAAATTTTAAACTCTGAGTCATTATATATTCTATTAATCTTTTCTAAGGCTGCTAGTGACATTATCATAAAACTAATCATCCAAAAAGAGTTTATGATTGAAGTTGTTACATATTCACTTTTAGTTAACTCATATGCATAAATTATATCGGAAAAAGTATATAATGATATACCTAAGAAATGATATAAAATAATTTTATCAGGCATATTGTGATTTACTACAATATATAAAATACTCAAGTTAATTAGGGTAATTATATCTATTGCTATATATACAACTGAATATAATTGGCTCACCGTTTCAATATCTCCTATTCCAAATATCTTAAATGACCTAACTGCTAACAAGAAATACAACACGAGAATAAAGAATATATCTATAGAGGTCTTTCTGTTAAGTTTTTTAATTTCAATATTTGACTTTAACAATATAAAACTTGCTGCAAGTAATGATATATTTGCAACTAAAAAAATATTTTCAGATAATGTAATTGATCTTAAGTAATCCTTTGAAACATAATCTGCAAATAGCCATAAGGAATCTCCTACAGTAAAAGTAGCCACTCCAACGAAAACAAAAAGCCAATAATATTTTAAGCTTTTCTCTTGAGTAATTTTATAAATTCTATAAAAAGGTATACTTACTGCAACTCCCATAGCTATTTCTAGAATATTTTCTAAACTAGAATTTTTTGGTGAATATATATTATATATTACTGCTATTAAATATAAAATTAATAAGGCAATATATACATCATAATACCTGAGCTTAATTATTTTTTTCATCTATATCTCCTATATTTTTCTATATTAATATTTTGTCGATTTTCAATTAGATAAACATTATATATTATAATATTTATATATTAAAATTTTTTTATTTATTTATTTTTTGTTCTAATAGAAGAAAAACACCCACTTTTGTGGGTGTTTCGATACAAAATAATTATTCAGCGTCAAAATCTACATGTATTCTTCCTGCTGGAGAGTTTATGTCTATGTATGATAGATTAAAGTCTTCGTCATTAAGATCAATTTTATATTCAAAGAATATATCATCTTCCTTCTTTGACATGAATATGTAACTTCCATTTTCTTTATCTTCTATTTCATCACAGATTTCGTTGTAAATTTCTTCACCGTCTACGTTTCCAAAGTATCCTGCATCTTTTATTTTTTCTTCAATTGCTCTATAGATTTCTTCCATTTGCATAACCTTCTTTCATTAATTATCAGTTATAGTCTACCGTTAGAATATATCCTGTGTCAAGGTTGTTTATATACTTGTATCCATAGAATTATTTAAATATCCCTTTTTAAAGGATGCCCCTATATTTTATAGCAGCATCCTCATTATATGTATCTTTAGTGTATTGTTTACTATATAAAAATATTTACTAATTAGTACGTCGTGTAACATGAACTTTTATATTCTGGAGAGTATATTTTATGGACGATGGTGTAACTATTATCATTAATGATGATAATATTCCTACAATATAATCATAAGGTTTTAATTCCATAGTGACCTCCCAAATTACATACTTATTACAGTATATGAAAAAAATCACTAATGTTGTCTTGTCTTTAATTTTTTCTCCATTATATATATCTTCTTTTAATATATTTTCAACCAAGGTATTTAAGACATTCCCTAAATTCTTCTTTGGTCATAGGATATACAGTAATCATTGTAAGTTTCTCTAGTTTTTATTTATTCTTCTAGTAACAATTAACTATACCTTACATAATTGGAATTTTTTTCAACATTATATTCAATACGGATATTATACAACATTTCTTAATATATTTATCAAATTCTTAATAAAATTTTAGTATTTAGTTATAAAAATTCACTTAAAACCCTTTTAAAATTGTTAAATTTTAATTTTTCCTTAGGAAAACGATAATTATTAGAACATTTTCCCAATTCTAAAAATAGTATATTGTATACCAACATAAAAAATGCTATCCTTATATAATGATTATTATATAGGTATTTTTATTACACATGAAAGGAGACATTATGACTAAAGACATGACTAACGATATGACAACAGGAAACCCTGCCAAACTTATTTTGATGTTTTCAATTCCATTATTAATAGGTAACATTTTTCAGCAGTTTTATAGTATGGTGGATACAATAATTGTTGGTAGATTTTTAGGTGTTGAAGCACTTGGTGCGGTTGGTTTAACTGGTGCTATGACATTCTTAATAATTGGATTTATTCAAGGAATAACATCTGGATTTTCAGTATTAATCGCCCAAAGGTTCGGAGCAAGCGATGAAGAAGGTTTAAAAAAGGCTGTAGCAAGTTCTCTTGTTTTAACAATACTATTATCTGTAGCTCTGACAGCTATAAGTTTACTATTAACAGATCCTTTATTAAAATTTATGAATACGCCATCTGATATTTATCATCTTTCTAAAGAGTATATATCAATAATATTTATAGGAATCGGTGCAACATTCTTCTATAATATGCTATCAAGTGTATTAAGAGCTGTTGGGGATAGTAAAACACCACTTTACTTCTTAATAATAGCTTCTATTTTAAATATAGTACTTGATATTGTTTTAATAGTAAATGTAGATATGGGAGTTGCTGGTGCGGCTTATGCAACTATAATATCTCAAGGTTTCTCTGCTATATTATGTTTAGTTTATATATTAAAGAAATTTAAAATATTAAAACTTAAAAAGAGACATTTTAAGAATAACAAAGAGTATAATAAAGAGCACTTAAGAATCGGATTCCCTATGGGTATACAAATATCTATTATAGCAATCGGGGCTATAATAGTTCAAAGTGCGGTAAATTCATTTGGTTCCACTGTTGTTGGTGCTTACACTGCTGCTTCTAAAGTTGAACAGCTTGTTATGCAACCAGCTATATCTTTCGGTGTAGCTATGGCTACTTATACAGCTCAAAACCTTGGTGCTGGAAATATTGACCGTATAAGAGAAGGTGTAAAAAAATGCGCTCAAATAAATGTATTCATCGGAGTTAGCGCGGGAGTTATACTAATAGTATTCGGTGATTTCTTCATAAATCTATTTGTTACTAATCCTAGTGCGGAAGTTATTTCTTACGCTAAGCAGTATTTAAATATTTCGGGATTATTCTTTACTGCTGTAAGTATGATATTTATTTATAGAAATGCTCTTCAAGGTATGGGGCATACTAGAGTTCCAATGATAAGTGGCTTTGCTGAGTTATTTGCTAGAAGTATTATTGCTTTTACACTTCCATCAGTAATCGGATTTGCTGGAGTTTGTTTAGCAGGACCTATTGCTTGGGTTTGTGCTTCTAGTTTATTGATATTTGATTATTATAAAAAGATGAATCCAAAAACTAACCCATCTCTATCGGCGGAGATAAATTAATCTTTTTGGGTTAACTGAAAAATGGAGAGTAATCGGCGCTCCGGGTAAATATAAATTTTCTACCATGCAGGCATGAAGCCGCCTGCAAATGTTCGAAAATTTATATTTATCCCTCCGCTGGGTTCCCCTCCATTTTTCTTGTGTTAACTCATAAATCTTAATTTTGGTGTTAGTACTTAAAACCTAGAACCTAAAATCTAAATTATAAAATCTTTTCAAAGGCTACTCTTGTATCTCCATCATTTAAGTATATTATTCCACAGTATTTAAATCCGTTTTTTTCTAGTAGTTTTTGCATTGAGATGTTATCTTTGTGTGTATCTACTTTTATGCTTTTTATATTTCTTTCACTACACTTTTTTTCTGCTTCTTTTATTATCTCTCCTGCTAGTCCTAATCCTTTGTAGTTTGTGTTTACTGCTATTCTATGTATTACTGCATAGTCATCATTTGATAACCACTTTCCATCATGTATTTCATTGTATGTTTCTTCTCCATCAAAAGATAATACTGTTGTTGCTAATATTTTGTTGTCTTTTAATAATACATAACTATGATCATTAGATATGTCTTCTTTTATTACATCTTCGTTTGGGTATCCATTTTGCCACTGGTCTATTCCTTGATCTTTAAAGTATTGTTGAGATTGTTTTATTATTTCCATCACTTGTTCTACGTCTTTATCATTTGTTTTTCTAAATTCCATTTTTATCTCCCTTTTATTATATTTTTATATAAATAATCTTATTTTATCATATGTTATTCTTATATTAAACTTTATAAACTATAGTTTTTCTTTATATTATAAAGGAATCACTATTTTAGTTTAAGTGATTCCTTATTTTTAACATTATATTATTATATTTCTAACTGTGGTTGTGGTTTACCTTTTCCTATTGCTAATAATACTCCAAGGGCTATTGATAAACTGGCTGCAAATATTACTCTATACTCTCCTGGTAGTAAAAATGTTATAGTGTGAGCTGGTATCCAAAATAGTGGTACTGTCTTTCCTATTACAAAAGATAAAAAAGCTTTAAGATCGATTCTGTCTACTATTTTACTTACATTGATATCTTTAACTCCTTCTCCTTTTAAGTCTAGGTATGTATCACTTATTTTGTGTGCAAACATAAACGTTGGAGCAAATGTAAGATTCATTATTGCTGATGTGAAGAATGCAAAAGCAAATACTGAGCTTCCTCCTGGAAGTAAGTTACTTTCTAATGCCTTTGTCACACCTGCATCAAAGATTGTAAACATTAGTGTAATTACTACCCCAAGTATTCCCCATATAAAGGCTCTTGCAAATAAGTAACTCGGAAACTTCCAGTCTCCCTTTGTTATTCTTAGTGCTAATAATTCTCCCATAGTTGAAAGAACTCCAAACTTAATAAAACCTCCAAATAATTTATAATTACTAGTAAATTCAATAAACGCATCTCTACTTGGCTCAATTATTAACATTGCTGCCATTGCCAAGATTATGCCACCCCAAATAAAATCACCCTTTTTCATAAACTCTCCTTTTGTAAATTTATAGTTGTTTATGTAATATTATACTACATGGATAATTTCTATATTAGTTTATATAATTCCTCTAGTTTCATAATAATTTTTTTATACAAGTGCTATATTGATTGTAAATCTATATTTAAAACTCTTATTATGAAGAAAGTATAGTTACTTTATATGTATAAATATTTATATCTAAAAAGCTATCACTTATGATTATATTAATCACTTGTAATAGCTTATATATTATATATCTAATTTATTTATATTTTCTTTCATTATCTTTATTGAATTATCTAGCTTATTCTTTTCTTCTTTTTCAAGGGCAAGGTGAATAACTTCTCTTACTCCATCTTTATTTACTATACTTGGAACAGCTATATAAACATCATCATGACCATATTCACCGTTTAAGTATGATGATACTGTAAGCACACTATTTTCATTTTCAAGTATTGCCTTTGTTATTCTAGTAAGAGCCATACCTATACCATAATATGTTGATTTTTTGCACTCTATTATTTTGTATGCTATGTTTCTTACTTCATCTTCTATCTCAGATAAATTATTAAAATCTATATTAGAATCTTTTCTTGATGCTATTTGATATATTGGTTGTACTCCAGATAAAGCATAACTCCATGCTACAAATTGAGAGTCTCCATGTTCTCCCATAACATAAGCATTAATGTCTTTTGGATTTACATCTAATCTATCACTTAAAGTATATCTAAGTCTCGCTGAATCCAGTGTAGTGCCAGACCCTATTACTTGATTTCTTGGAAGCCCTGATAATTTCCATGCTACATAAGTCATTATATCAACCGGGTTTGTTGCTATTAATAATATTCCATTAAATCCTGATTTCTTTATTTCATTTATTATACTTCTCATTATTTTTGTATTTTTATGTAATAAATCAAGTCTAGTTTCACCTTCGACTTGTATAGCTCCTGCTGTTATACATACAATATATGCATCCTTACAATCACTATAATCCCCTGCATATATATTCATTTTTCTTGGAGCAAATGCAAGACCATGATTTAAATCTATTGCTTCTCCTTCAGCTCTCTTTTTATCTAAATCTATAAGAACTAATTCTTCACATGCCCCTTGATTTACCATAGAATAAGCATAACTCATTCCTACCATTCCTGTTCCTACTATTACTACCTTGTTTTTTATCATTATTTTCCTCCTGCAAAACTCTGTGTTATATTATAATTTCCCAATTATTCAACTCTCTAAACTTAAAATCATATATTTTATAATCCTATCTACTTTAAATTCTAGTAAACTAACCTTAGCTTTTTCCAAAATATAATTGTCTTATGATTATAAGGGAATTTTTTATACTAATTTGAATTGAATTCTGTTAAAATTTGAATAATAAGTGTATAATAGTGTAATGCAATAATTTATATTATAAGGAGTACACAATGACAACTTTTAAAGACTTAAATTTAAATCTTAATGTAATAGATGGATTAAATAAACAAGACATAACTGAACCTTCTGATGTTCAGGCTTTAGCAATACCTAAAATCTTAGAAAACAAAGATTTAATAGTACATGCTCAAACAGGAAGCGGTAAAACTCTTACTTACCTTTTACCAATGTTCGAAAAAATAGATACTACTAAAAGAGAGACTCAAGTTCTTATACTTGCACCTACTCATGAATTAGTTATGCAAATAGTAGACCAAGCTAAATTTTTAGCTTCTAACTCAAATATGGATGTTACTGCTTTCTCTTTAATAGGAGAAGTAAACATACAAAAGCAAATAAAAAATATTAAAGCTATAAAGCCTCATATAGTAGTAGGTACTTGTGGTAGAGTTTTAGATTTAATACAACAAAGAAAATTAAAAGCACATACTATAAAAACAATAATATTAGATGAAGTAGATAGCTTATTTAGTGGAAACAACACTTCAAACGTTAAAGCTATAATAAAAACTACTTTAAGAGACAGACAATTATTAGCTTTCTCTGCTTCATTCAACGAAAAAACAGTAGATATATGCCAAAGTATAATGAAAGAACCAGAATTACTAAAAACTTCAGATGACTTAACTATAAATCCTAAGATAAAGCACTCTTATTTATTAGGTGAAAAAAGAGAAAAGTTTACACTTCTTAGAAAAGCATTAGCTTCTGCTAAGCCAAAGAGAGCTATAGTATTCGTTAATGATGAAGAAAGTATAGAAGTAATAAGCGAAAAATTAAACTTCCATGGATATACATCTGTAGGAATCTTTGGTCAAATGGCTAAAGAAGATAGAAGAAATGCTATGAATGCATTTAGAATAGGTAAAGCTAAGGTGCTAGTATCTTCTGATTTATCAGCTAGAGGGCTTGATGTTGTTGAGACTTCTCATGTATTTAACTTAGACTTCCCAGGAAGTAAAAATGAATACATCCATAGATCTGGTAGAACAGCTAGAGGAAACAGAAGTGGTGACACTATATCTATAGTTACAAAAGCTGAACTTGCTGATATAAAGAGATACAAGAGAGAGTTTAACATAGATATTAAACCTATAAAATTAACTGAAGGTAACTTTGTTGAAGTAAGAGAAAACACATTCAAAAAAGAAAACAAAGATAAGAAAACTTTTAAGCCAAACAAAGACAACAAGGCTTCTAAGAATAACAGTAACTTTAAAAATGACAAAGATAATAAAAACAATAAACCTAATAAAGATACTAGAAACAACAAGACTACTAATAAAAATAACAACAAAAACAAATAATATTATTTAAATCTTATTATTTTAAACTACTATAAATATAAAATTTTATTATGAACATAAAAAATAGATACTTAATTGTATCTATTTTTTATTATGTCTCTCTTTTTATCATGGTGTTATTTAATAATATTTTTTTACTATATTTATTATCATTTTCTATTTTTTCTATAACTAATATTGCTGCATTCTCTCCAAGTAAAAACATATTTTGATCTACTGTCGTTAGCTTAGGATTTATCATCTCACTTAATTCTATATTATCATAGCCTATTATTGAAATTTCTTCTGGTATTTTTTTCTTTAATTTTTTACAAGCATTTACTACACCCATTGCCATTAGGTCATTACAAGCAAATACTGCACTAATCTCAGGATTTTGACTTATTATTTCCTCAAATGCTTTGGCTGATCTACTAACTGTCTCAAGACTATTCCCCTGACCTATATTTATAATAAACTTTTCTTTCAAATTATTTATATCTTTCATTACATTTCTGTAAACCTTTTCCTTTATATCATAAGAATAACTACTTCCACCTCTAATGAATAAAATATTTTTATGATTATTATCAATTAGATAATCCATAACTATTTGTCCTCCAAATTTTTCATCATTTGATACAGAGGACACTCTTGCACTATTATTATATCCATTAACAAATACTATTGGATTTTGCTTGGCAATATTATCAAAATACTTAGATTTACAGTTTTCTATTGTTGGGTCTACTACTATTATTCCAGCTACATTTCTTGCTAGTAACTCATTTACTCGTGCTATTTCCTTTTCACTATCATGATTTGTTATACATAAAAAAATTGAATATTGGGTAGAATTAAAATAACTTTCAATTCCATTAATTACTTCTGTAAAAAACATATTGCTCAGACTTGGAACTACTACTCCAATAGTACTAGATTTTTGTTTTATTAAATCCCTTGCTTGCATATTTGGTGTATATTGTAATTCATCAATTATTTGTAATACTTTCTCTTTAGTGGCTGGTTTAACTGGATAGTTACCATTTACAACTCTTGAAACAGTCGCTACTGAAACATTAGCTTTTTTAGCCACATCAACGATTGTTACTTTCATATCAGACTCACCTCTCTATAAATAGTAAACGATTACCTTTCATATGTAAAGTTATTATATTAATAAAAAATTCGCTTCACTTGAGCGACTACGTCTGCGAACTACTTCACATCCCGTCACTCAAATTTAAAGCAGTTGATATTATAAATTATAAGTTAAATTATAGAGAATTTTAAATACTTTGTAGCATTTTAATTTTTTTTAAATATTATATATTATCTTAGTATTTTTGGAGGAAGAATTATGGACATAATTGACAGCATGGTTGCTAAAAGATTTGGCGATTTGTCGTTTTTTAGCACTACAAGTAGACTTTACAAATTTGAAAAAATAAAAAATATGATATGTGAAACTAAAAAGAATAATCCTGATGTAAAGCTTATTGATATGGGTGTTGGAGAACCTGATAAAGTAGCTGATGAAAGAATAATTGACGTACTAAATATTGAAGCTAGAAAATCAGAAAATAGATTTTATGCAGACAATGGTATTTTAGAGTTTCAAAATGCTGCATGTAGATATATGAAAAATGTTTATGGTATAAATAATTTAACAAGTGAGAATATAATGCATGGTATAGGGTCAAAATCTATTTTGGCTATGCTTCCTATTGGCTTTATTAATACTGGTGATGTTTGTTTAATGACTGTACCAGGTTATCCAATACTTGGAACATATACCAAATTTATGGGTGGCGAAATATATAAATTACCTCTTTGTGAAGATAAAGATTTCTTCCCTGACTTAGATAATATACCTTTATATATTCTAAAAAGAGCCAAGCTATTATATATTAACTATCCAAACAACCCTACTGGAAAAGTAGCTACAAAAGAGTTTTATGAGAAGGTTGTTGCCTTTGCTAAGAAGTATCATATCTTTGTTATTTCTGATATGGCTTATGGAACTTTATTATATGATGATGAAAAACCGCTTAGTATCTTTAGTGTTGAAGGTAGTATGGATATATGTGTTGAGATCCATTCATTGTCTAAATCTTTTAATATGACAGGTTGGAGGATGGCATTTTTAGTTGGCTCAAAGAAAGCTATTAAGCTTTATTCCACAATAAAAGGCCACACTGATTCTGGTCAGTTTAGAGCTATACAAAAGGCGGGTGCTTTTGCTCTTGATAATTATCATCTAACTAATATAAACTGCGAAAGATACGATAGAAGACTTGCTATGTTGGCAGAGACTTTAAGAGAGGTTGGGTTTAAGGCTTGTAAACCTAAAGCAGGCTTTTATCTTTATGTTCCTATTCCTAAAGGTATAAAAGATGGAGTTAGATTTGAGTCTGCTGAAGAAGCTAATTTATACATTTTATCTAAGGCCCTTATTTCTACAGTTCCTTGGGACGATTGTGGTGCTTATCTAAGATTTTCTGCTACTTATGATGCAGATAGTATTGAAGAAGAGATTGCTTTAATGGAAGAAATAAAAAATAGATTGTTAGCTTTAGATTTAGAATTTTAATAATAAAGGGATAGATTAATAATAATCTATCCCTTTATTATTTCAAACTCTACTACGTATTCATCCGCTGAACTTAGTAAAGCATTAACATCTACTGTTACAGTTAATGTTTTTTTCACATCATCAACGATGGGGCTACCTAATAAAGGAAATATCATATTTGGCGCTCCTAGTTTATAAACTTTCACATTATTTCCTGTAGGCTTTACACCATTGTCAGTATAATTTATAACAAAAACAGTTGGATTAATTTTATTTGGCTCAATATTTAATGTTATTGGCTTAGCTATGATATTAGTTCCAGCTATAATATTAACCTTTTTAGATTCTTTTGTTGAACTTATAATTTTATCTTCCAATTCTAGCACCTCCATGTATTATTTACTTTTTTATAATTTTCATAGGAGTTACTTGGATCTTATAGCATTAAAGTTATTTGTCACAACATAAGTTGGTAAATATCTTTTGCTATTATAACTTACGTTTATTATCCAACATAATAAATATTTTAACTGTTGTACACTATTTTGTAATTTCGTAACTGTATTTACAATCCTACCCATATAAAGGTCAAAAAGACGTCTATTTCTACAGCTACATTTTGAATTTAAAGAACTTATACCATCAACTATTGCTATACTATTAGCTAACGTTAATGTATTATCATATAGCCATATAAATATATTATTTAAAATACATATCTTACATTCGTCATTCACTATTAATTTAGGCGCTGTAATTAGGAGATAATTTATTAAGTCTAATAATCTAGATAGTTGAGCTTTATATCCAAAATCACATATCCATCCATTGTTTAACAGTGTTTGCACATATGATATTATAGATGGTAATATATTTATATATTCTATAACAGCGCTATTCATTAGACTTATACTGTTTACACAATCAATTTCTACTAAATATGAATTTATAAATGTTAATAGTTGTTCAATTGGATTTGATGATATAGTTATGTCGACAGGTTTAGAAATAATAATATTTCCAGGTATTATATTTGAAAATATTACTGAATATGTTCCTCTTGAAGTGTTGGGCATAAGTTTTCACCTCAATAATTTAAACTATAAATATACAGGGGGATTGCTCCCCCCTTTTTTGTTCCAGTAATTATATTATATATTTATTAAGATATTGTTCTCTCATAGTAGAATTCAAAAGTAACAGATACGAATCCATCAGTTGCATCATTTGCACTTAATGCATTTGCAGCTATAGTAATTACTAAGCTTCCATCACTTGGTTCAGCTACAGTATAATCTGTACCTAATGCTAGAGTTCTTGGAGTTCCACTTGTAACACTAGCAGCAAATCCTGTTGATATTACTGGTATAGCTGTTCCTTTGTAAGGAATAGTAATTTGAGTTGCATTTTTATACATCGGCAGTATATCTAACACTTGCTCAGACGCAGTAAAGTCATGCCCTGCTAAGAATTTAGTTCCTACACTTTGTTTAGTAGTACTAATATAAGAAGTTGTTGCCATATTGATATTCACCTCTACAAAATATATGAGAGCATTTAATACTCCCATAACACATAATATGTATTATGTATTATTATGTTACATGAATTCTTATTTTTAGATAAATTCATTTAAGAAATTTTATAATATGACATATTCTATTTTTTTTATATTGCAAAGTATCTATATAATACCTTAGTAAATGGCGGTATATTTTTTACAATACTATCATTAGCACACTTACCTTCATAATCAAGTTCTATTTTCATACAATCTTTAGCATAATTTATTAAATCTAAAGGTGTAACTTCTATTCCTGTTTTATAAGTAAATAACTTAGCCATTAAATCTAGTGACTCTTCACTGTTAACTGTGGCAAAAGATGAAAATATACAAAAACCTAAGTTTTCAAGTACAAATATCTGAGCATACAATAATTCCATATCACTCATGTCACTTAGTTCTTCACTAAATTTATGTAAAGATACTTTAAAATTACTTTCATCTTGAATAGCTTTTCTATCTAATAATGACTCTAAATTTTTGTTATCTTTATATAATTGTGATATGCCATGAGTTCTTGACGCTACTAGCCTTCCTATTATACTTCCTTTATCTATTTCATATAACAAATCTAGTATATCTTCTTTAGTTGAAGGTAATTTAGTTGCTTCAAAATACACCTTGGCAGCTGTTACAAACTCAGTACCTACTATACCTAGTTCGTAAGCTTTACTTCTTACTTCTTTAGTAAATTCATAGTCATCTATATCAAAACATGACTTTAAAGCTTCTCTTACTTCACTTTCATCTGGTGATGAATATACATCTCCATCATTTACAGAGTGTCTATTTAAACATCCTATTACACACATAGGTGCACAACAAAAGTTAACTTTTTTATCCCTTTTATTAGGATTTTTATTTTCTTTAACAGTCTTAGTATTATCTTTATCTTCTTTTAAGCTTGCTAGCACTTTTTCTTTGTCTTTTAATAATCTTATTAAAGTAACAGAACCAAAGGCTGGTAATGCTCCTCCACAAATACCATTTTCCATTATTAACCTTGCAAACTCTTTGCCTGTAGAACTAAAGTTTTTTTCATCTACACATTCTCTATTAAGATATCTATCTCCAGTTACTACTACTGCTCTAAGATTTTTGCTACCAAATACATCTCCAAAGCCACTTCTTGGACAATGGTACTCTGGTTCTCCATCTGGATAAGTACATATAAAGGTACTTAGTGACATTTGCATGTCAGCAGATTTACCAACTGCTATAATTCCTGCATCACTTCCAAATCTAGCTTTTAACTTTTTCATCATAGAAGATGTGTTGTTGTTTTCTAGCTCTGGCATAGATATTATTTCTATTTTATCTTTACTGATATGTAATATTGTATTTTTCTCATTAGCTATTCCCTTTACTACTAGTCCTGCAAAAGCTAATGATGCAAGTTTTTGAGGAAAATTACCTGTTGTGTTACTAAGTTGTATTCCTTTGTTTTTATCTTTTTTAGTGGCTATCATTACTCTACACGAACTTGCCACCTTACACCCTGTAAGTAATCCCGGTACAAATGCAATTGCATTATCTTTAGAATATCTACTTACACTAGTAGGTACATTTTCTTCTATTAAGTTCATTGCGAGACCACGACCGTAATGCCCTTTTTCTTTTAAGTCATAATCCTTGTAAGATACTTCATTTGTACTTAAATCTGCTATTAATATTTTCTCCATCCTATTCCCCTTTTACCACAAAATATTGATTCTTATAATCAATAAGGTCTATTCCTTCATAAATTACTGATAATTTTTCTTTTATCTCGTTTTTTGAATGTTTGTTAGTATCAATGTGCTCTGCTATTTTCCCATCTTTTAATACTAGTATCTCATCACAATATTTAAGTGCATAATTTGGATCATGAAGTGTAATTAAACCACATGATTGATTTTCATAAAGGACATGTCTAATCTTATTTAATATCATATGGTGATTAGGAAAATCTAGAGCACTATCTGGCTCATCAAAAAACATTATTGGTGCTTGCTGAACTATTGCTCTAGCAAGTATTGTTAACTGTTGTTGACCACCGCTAAGCCTCTGATAATCCTCCTCATACTTTTCCTCTAGACCTAAAGATTCTAGTACTTCCTTTGCAAACTTCTTTTGTTTAGAAGATGGTGACTGCATAAATTTTAAATATGGATTAAATCCCATAGAAACAACATCTAAAGTAGAAATGTTATAAGCAAAGTTACTTTTTTGTGGTACATAGCTTATATACTGTGCCTTTTTCTTATTCTTTAACTTTTTTATTTCTTCACCACAGGCTATACATTTATCACTTTCTGATGGTATTAGTCCACAAATAGCTTTTAACATTGTTGTTTTTCCTGCTCCATTTAGACCTAAAAGTGCAGTTAATTTTCTTTTTCTAAGATTTAAACTTACACCTTTTATTATCTCAGTATTATCATAAGTAACACGTAGATTATCTATTTCAAATAAATTTTCTTTCATATCATCGTCCCTGCTTATAAAGTAAATATACTAAGAATGGCACACCAATAGCTGAGGTTAAAATACTTATTGGAATCTCACTACTACCTAGGCTTCTTGCTAAACAATCAGCAAATAGCAATATAATTGCTCCAACAATTCCACTTAACATACAAGTACTAAAATCACTTTTCTTTAATAGTATTCTAGCTATATGAGGTGATACCAATCCTATAAAACTAATCACTCCCGTAACACATACTGTAGATGCAACTAATAATGTTGAACTCATTAGTACAAAACAACGCGTAATACCTACTCTAACTCCCAACATCTTAGCTTCGTCATCATCTAAAGCTAATAAATTTATTTGCCATCTTAATAAAATAATACCCACAAATCCTATTAAGAATATTGGTAGTACCCACTGTAGTTTTGTTAATGTAATATTTGCAAAACTTCCCATAGTCCAATAATCAATAGAAGCTAATTGTTGCTCAGGATCTGCAAAGTACTTCATAGTCATAATAATAGAATCAGAGATTGCTTTAATGGCAATCCCTGCTAATATATAAGTACCTGAAGATCGTTGTTTTATTAAAGTGGTCAAGCCTATAACAGACATAACTGCAAGTAAACCACCTGTAAAGGAACTAAATACCGATGCTAATATCCCCCCCTGAAAACATACTATTGCAATAGCTGCTCCTGCATTTGCTCCAGAAGATACCCCTATCAAGTCTGGTGCTGCCAATGGATTTTTAAAGATTGTCTGGTATATAGATCCTGCCATACTAAGTCCTATGCCCGCTAACATTGCCATTATTACACGTGGTAATCTTAAGTTAAAAAATACATTTTTTGACATTGTATCAACTTCGTTGCCACTTATTATATCTATTATCTCAGGAATAGATATTTCATATTGTCCTATTGTTAAAGATACAATAAATGTAATAACAGCTAAAAATGTTCCTATAATGAATATTCTTTTAGAACGCTTTTTCATTTTATATTATTTCGTGATTAAAGCTTTATCTATATCAATATTGTAGAATTCTTTATAGAACTTAGCTGCATCATCTTTAAATTTATCAAATGAATAATTTTCTTCATTTATTATACTTGCTAACCACATACTTCCAAGTACACCTGATGGCACTGGAGAATCCCAAGCTTCAAAATCTGATGGCATTTCAAATACTTTACCATTTTTAACTGCATCTAAGTTTGCTAATTCTTTATTATTTAATACATCTTCTTTAGTAAATTCTGCTTCTGGTATTATTACTATCATATCTGGGTTGTAAGCTATTAATTTTTCATAAGATATAGTGGCCCAAGATGGATCAGTAATATCTTTTGCTACATTTACTCCACCAGCTTTTTCTATAACGCTATTTTGATACATTGCACCTGTTGCTACTGATAATATATCGCTTGTTCCTGCTAAATAAACACTAGGCTTTTCTGTATTATCTTTTGTTAATTTTTCTAATTCACTATATTTTGAATCATAATATGATATAAGTTTTTCTGCTTTTTCAGTTGTTCCTGTTGCTTTTCCTATCATTTCTATTGTTTCTTTTAAAAGTTGTTCATTTTCTGGATTTACTACTATAACTGTTATACCCATATCAGCTATAGTTTTTGCTTGATCTGTTAGTTTTTTAGGTAGGATTACTAGATCTGGTTCAAGTGCCAAGCATCCTTCTAGATTAAATTCTTTTGCTGTTCCTACATTTGGTAATTCTAAAAGCTCTGGTGCTGCTAGTTTGTACATTGGTCTTTTTTCTGCTTTTGCTTCTATACCTACTATTTTATCTTCTAATCCTAGTGCTACTAGCATTGATGATGATATGTAATATCCACTAACTATTTTTTCGTAGTTTCCTTTAACTTTCACTTCTCTTCCTGCGTGATCTGTTATTGTTAATTCCTTATGCGTTTCTTCTTTTGGTGTGTCTTTTTCCTTGTCTTTAGATGCGCTACACCCAATTAAAGATGTAGTCATCATCATTACTACTAGAAGCAATGATATTAATTTTTTAAGTTTCATTTGTATCTCTCCCCCTACATGTTTTTACATATTTTTTCATTTTCCCCTATGCAAATATAAGTATATCATCGATTTTTAATTGGGTTAAATTGTAAATAACTATATGCTTTAGGTTGATTATAGATATTATAAATAGAATGTTTAAACTTATCTCTGTCTATAATGTTTAATTGCTTATGCTTATAAAATAATAAAAATCGTAGGCTAATTACCTACGATTTTCATTGTTATTATAAGTTTTCTTTATAAATATCTCTTTACTTTATGTGTTCAATATCCACTTCTAAAGTAATAGATACTTCTGTAATAAAAGCTATTCGTATATTGAGATATATTTCTCTTGTGTTTACTCCTTTATCATTTTATAAGTAATTCATTCACTTAACCTATATTCTGTCTTTTTTGAGAAAGAGCTACCAGAGTCTCTTCAGTACTACAATTTTAATCTATACCCCTACAAAATTTCTTACTCTAAATATTCATTGAACACATCTGTATCAATCATTTTAATTTCAAAAACTTTTTTAACTGTAACCCCAAAATTGTGCTCAATCATCAATTTCGCTAATTTTTCACCATCAATTAAAATAATATGCTGATCTTTGGCATATTCAGATGCATGTTTTGAGAATTTCGCAGTTGTTACAAATAGCCCTTTTCCACCTTTTCCCGAAATAGCACCCACAAAGCTCTGTACATCAGGTCTTCCTACTGTTCTACTCAAATCCCATTTCTTGGCTTGAATATAAATTAAATTAAATCCAAGTTTGTCCTCCATAATAATACCGTCAATACCTTCATCCCCAGTGATAGACGTCGTCTTTCCAGCATTTTCAAATGCACCATATCCCATTTTTGATAATAAATCAATTACCATTTGCTCGAATGCAGTTGGTGAGAGCTTTACAACCTCGGTCAAAAGATCATCGGATAAACTTTTGTTAATTTTTCTAAAAGAATCTTCAAATGTATCATCTGGCGTATTGTTTGGATTATCAGGATTAGGTTGCATATCTTGATTCTCACCCTGAAATTCTCTAAAGCTTTCAAATCTCATTAAGTAGTTACTATCAATAACACTAAGATTCTCATTAAGTACTTCTAAACCACTATCAGTTATAACAAAGGTAGCTCGTGCAGGACTATTTATTAATCCCGCCTTCTTTAAGTATGTCCTTGCCCAACCAATACGATTGACAAATACTGTTTGTCTTCCACTAGGAAGCAATTCTGAAAGATCTTTTTCTGTCAAATTGAAATACGTACTTACATGCTGCTTTAATTCTTTCAATGTATGTATCTGCCCATCTTTTAGGTATTCAAGAAAAGGTTTATGCATCTCATAGTATTTTGGTAATTCCATTTTAATACCTCCCAATATTGCATAATCATTAATTAGTATGATTTTCATATATCTTACTGGTTAATTTAAGTTGAAAATATACTACAAGAACGTTGTAGCAAAATTATCTACCCTAATTAACCAATAGTGATTTTGTATTATTATTAATTTCAAAAACATTACTGCTATTGCTATATTCAATTTTTCTTAACAGCTGTACTCCTAATACTCTTGCAGCATAATATGATGTAAGAGCCTCATACGCATTAAAAAGTCTCTCTCTAGATTGGTCTTGATTAACCTCGTGTTTAGATAAATTATATATTTTTACAAAGTTCTCAAGGGCAATAATAGTACTACTAGTTAATATATTTAACCCTTTTATTAACTGCACTGCTTTACCAAGAGTAGTATTATGAAATCGTAAATCCCCAAATACTTTATACGCCTTTAATACTAGTCTACATACAGTTTCTAAGTGCATACCACAATTTTGGACAACATATCTTGCATGTATTCTAATATCACACATATCAATTTCAGATCTTACATATTGCAGTGGTCTATACAATGATCTTTCAATCCCACCCGGAAATGGATTTTTAAGAGGATCTGCTGGCATTGCATAAGCACCTATTCCACCAATATTCTGATCTATAATCCAAAGTTTATCCGCCTGATATTTTTCTTTCTGTCCAAGTTCTAAAAAAATAAAATCTCTAATGCCTTTTTGTATGTCGCTATCAAGAACACTGTCAAATAAATATATCAATGGTTTATGTGTCAATTCCATTTATTCTACCCCCATTTTAATGTTCTGTACTTAGAGTTGCCCTGAACTTCACAACCATTAGCCTCTAAAAACTTATACGTTTGTAAATTATCCTCACACTATCTAATTACAAATTCATAGATTGATATTTTACATACCCATCTTATATTATACATTTTTTACCAACCATTCGCTATTATACTTAAAAGAGACTATGTTTAAGCGCTATTATGTTGACTTAGACTTAGCCTCTAATACTAGAGCAATCTCTAGTTTTTTCATCTGTCTTATCAACAGAGATTTAATCTTTTCAAATCAATAACACTTATAATAAAATATATTTCGGGTAATAGATAATACTACAACTACCAAAATCCACTAACTCTTTTGTCGTATTTTGTTGTACTTTGCAAAATTGTCACTTTCAAGTGACAACTATACATATTAAGGAAAACGAATTTTTAAAATATAATTAACTTAGGTGAAAGATTATGAATGAAAAAAACAAAATGATTCTATCTTATCTTAAATCTAACGAAACTTACACACAAAGTAGCGCATTAGCTAAATACTTAAATGTAAGCGAAAGAACTATAAAAAGATATATAAAATCAATTAATGCAGATTTAGAAAAACATGGTGCAAAAATAGACTCTACTAAAGGATTAGGATATAAGTTATTAATATTTTCTAATGAAGATTTTAATAGATACTTAAGTATGAATACTGGTATAAGTGAAAAAAAATCATCTATAACAATAGACTTACTAATAAATATACTAAAAGATTATCCTATAAAGTTAGATTCTATAGCCACAAAATTATACACAAGCAGGTCTACTCTTCAAGCTGAGCTGTCTAATATTAGGGATTTGTTAGATGAATATAACATAAATCTCCAATACAAACCCTACACAGGACTTTATTTAGAAGGCAAAGAAGAAGATATAAGAAAGTGCTATATAAGGTACTTATTTAAAGAAGATAGTCCAAATGAAATACAATTATTAACGGACTTAGGAAATGTAAATAACGAACTTATAGCAGTTCTTAAAAAGTATATTGAAAGAAAAATTATAGAAAAGAAAATTGATAAAAATGACTATGAAATAGAATATCTAACAAAGTTCATTGCTGTTTCTTGCTTTAGAGCAAAGCTTAATCATAACTTAGATAAAAGCTTATCTGAAAATAAAAACTATGAACGCGTATTTGACAATGAATTTAATAACTTGTTAGAAGATATTTTTAAAGTAAGGTTATCTGATGATGAAATAAATTATATAAACGTGTTAATTAAATCAGATGATATAAATTCAACTGATGAAATTATTAATAAAGATAAAATAAAAAAACTTATTTCAGAATCTATAAGACAAATTGATATTAGATACAAATCATTTTTAAATGAAGATTCATTACTTATATCAAGTCTAACTAACCATATTTTAAATTCTTATCATAGATACAATTTAAATATTGATGTTGAAAATATTATTTTAGACCAAGTAAAAAGGTCTTACCCTGATGCATTTAATTATGCCTTAGATTTATGTAGTATTTTAGAAAACAATCTTAATATTAACATAAATTCTAATGAAGTTGGTTATATAGCAATACACTTTGCAACATCTATTGAAAGAGCTAAGCAAAAAACAACTTACAAGGCAATAATAGTTTGTAATACTGGAATGGGAACTTCTGAACTAATAAGAATAAAGTTAAGAAGATACCTTCCTCAAATAGAAGTTTTGGGCTGTTATCAAGTTCACTACTTAGAACATATTAACTTAGAAGAAATAGATTTTATTATATCTACAATAAATATTGATAAACCACTTATAAAAGATAGGGCTCTAATTACTGTATCACATGTTTTAAATGATGATGATATCCAAAATATAGAGCATGAACTAAACAAAATATATTTACAAGGTTATCTAAAATCACTTTTCAATGAAAAAGTATTTTATAACAGGTTAGATGTTAAAGATAAAAATCAATTACTTGAGTATGTATGCTCAGACATGGTAAACAAAGATTTTATAAGCTCTGAAGACAAAGAAATTATTTTAAATAGAGAGAAATTATCTTCTACAGAGATTTCAAACTTAGTGGCAGTACCTCATTGTATTTCAGCAAAAAATAAAAATTCAATAGCTATATGTACTCTAACAAATCCAATTAACTGGGGAAATGCAAGAGTCAAACTAGTATTTGTTGCTTGTTTAGACCCAGATAAAAAAGAAAATAAGCATGTATTCCCTTTTATTCACTCTAGAATAAAAAAAGGAAAAATAGTAAATGATTTGTGTGAAAGTACTAGCTTAGAAAACTTTATAGAAATTTTAATGAGGGATAATGATTATGATAGTTAAAAAAGATTTAGTTTTTAGAGATAAATTAGATGCCCTTACAAATATAGCAAAACTGGCTGAGGATGAAGGTTTTATAAGTAATTATAGACTATTCCTAAAAGGGCTAATAGAAAGAGAAAATACATTTAGTACAGGCATGGGTGATGCTATAGCTATCCCCCACTGCAAATGTGAAGATATACAAGAAGTATTTATTATTATTTGTACCTTAAAAAACAAAATACAGTGGCAATCTATAGACAATCAAGATGTAGATTTTATTATTACACTTGGTATACCTAGTAATAAAATAGATAACAATTACCTAAGCATTATGTCAAAGTTGGCCAAGAAACTAATGAATAAGGAATTTATAAAAGAATTAAAATCCTTAGATAGTGAAATAGAAATAATAAATAAAATTAAATCTACAATAAGCTAGGATGTGATTTTATGGGATATAAAATTGTGGGCATAACAAATTGCCCTATCGGTGTAGCACATACTTATATGGTAGCTGAAGAACTTACTAGCTTAGGTAAAAAACTTGGTCATCATATAAAAATCGAAACTCAAGGCGCTTTAGGTAATGATTTACAACTTACAGAGGAAGATATTCAGGAAGCTGACTATGTTGTTTTAGCAATAGGTATTGCTTTGTCTGATGAAGAAATGAAACCTTTCTTAGGTAAAAAAATATTAAGAAAAGATATTAATGAAGTACTAAGAAATCCTAATATAGTATTTGACAATCTTGAAAAAGAAAGCAAAGTCTATAAAGGCAAAAGAACTGATAAAAATATAGGATTTTTCAAGCATATAATGACTGGTGTATCTTATATCATTCCACTTGCTATTGCATCTGGATTATTAATATCTATTTCATCCATACTCTCAAAAGGAGAAATGCCTCAGATTGGATCATATGCATATTTACTAACTTCAATTGGTGTTATAGGTACTGAGATGATGATACCAATACTTGGTGCATATATCGCCTACTCTATAGCATCAAAGCAAGCTTTAATACCTGCTCTTTTAGGAAGTTATTTAGTATCTAGTGAAAGGCTACTTCAGACAGTAAATAGCGGAGGTTTTTTAGGCGCTATAATAGTAGGATTTTTAGTTGGTTATTTTGTAAAATACCTAAAAAGCATAAAGATAGATAAAAATTTTGCTCCAGCTATGTCCTTCTTAGTAATTCCTTTTATTAGTACCTTGTTTATAATTACGATAGTATTTTACTTCATAGGTCCTTTTGTAAGTACCATAATGAGTATAATGATGGGCTTTCTGAATTCTCTATCTACCACAAGTTCTATAATCGTTTGTGTAATAATTGCAATAATGTTGGTTTTAGATATGGGTGGTCCTATAAATAAAACAGCTTATCTATTTGCACTTAGTATGGCTAAAGAAGGTAACTATATTTACTTTGGTACAGTGGCAATAGTAACAATCTTACCTACTGTTTCAATAGGACTAGCAACAATGTTAAAACCTGATTTATTTAATAAAGAGGAAGTTGAAAACGGAAAATCATCATTTATAGTTGGGTTGTTTGGAATTACTGAACCTGCAATAGCTTATGCTGTAAATGATCCTAAGGCTGTTTTAACATCTCAAATAATAGGAGCATCTGTAGCTGCTATTTTAGGTAATTTTTTAGGAGTAAAACGTATTGCTCCTGGGGCGAATGTAATAGATCCTTTTTTAGGTAATGTAACTCCATTTTTCGGATTTTATTTATGTATTATTGTCGGAGTTATAATTAATACTTTATTACTTATTTTTATTAAAGAAAGATATACAAAAATTTAAAAATAAATTAGAAATTTAGAGGTGAGATTATGTATGATTTTAATTTTAAACCAGACCGTGTTTCTGAAAAATGTAGAAAATGGGATTTAGATATTATAAGAAGCAAGTTTGGAGATGTTGATGAAGACTTCATTCCTATGTGGATAGCTGATATGGACTTTAAGATACCTTCTCAAATAGAAGCTAAGTTTATAGAAGCTATAAAACGTGGTGTCTTTGGATACACATACTGTTATGACGAGTTTTATGATTCAGTAATAAACTGGCAAAAAGATATGCATGATGTGGAAATTAAGAAAGAAGAAATAACTCTGACTTATGGAACAGTATCAACTATTCACTACACTCTTCAAGCTTTTTGCAATGAAGGTGACAACATAATACTTAACACACCTGTTTATGATCCTTTTGAATCAGCTGCTAAAAAACAAGGTGTAAATGTAATAAAAAACACTTTAGATGTTATAGATAACAGATATTATATAAACTTTGATAGATTAGAAAAACAAATTAAAGAACATAAACCAAAGCTTATGTTATTCTGTACTCCTCACAATCCATCAGGAAGAATATGGACTTTAGAGGAAATAGAAAAAGTTGCAAAACTTTGTTTAGACAATGGCGTAATATTAGTTGCAGATGAAGTACATGCAGAACATATACACTTTGGAAAATTTGAATCTATCTTTAAATTAAGTAATGAATTATTAAAAAACATTATATTATTAACATCACCAAATAAAGGCTTTAACTTAGGTGGACTTAAAACATCTTATTCGATAGTTAGAAGCGAAAAAATAAGAAAAACATTTAGAGATAAATTAACTCAAAACTCTATAACATCACCTAACGTATTTGGAATTATAGGGTTGATAACTGCTTATGATGAATGTAGATATTGGTTGTCTGAAGTTAATGATTATATAAAAGAAAACTACAATACAGTAGAAAGCTTTATAAATAACAAACTACCAATGCTTAAACTAATGAAAATGGAATCATCATATTTAGCTTGGGTAGATATAAGTGAATTAAACATTAGTGCAACAGAATTTACTAATAAATTAGCTCTTGAGACTGGTGTATTAGTAGAAGATGGCTCGCACTTTGTACAAGATGGGGATAAGTTTATAAGACTAAATCTAGGCACACAAAAAGATAACGTATGTAATGCCTTAGATAGAATAGAAAAGTTTATAAACAATTTAAATTAGTTTGAAATAATATTTCATATATATTACAACTTGGAGGAGAATGAGACATGAAACAGAAATTATTTAATTTTTTCCAAAAGCTTTCTAGAGCTTTCTTATTACCTATAACATTGATATCATTTGCATCTATGTTACTAGGATTAGCATCAGTTTTCTTATGGCATGATCAATTAAAGGAAATGATTCCTTTCCTTAACACGCCTGGTGTTCAATACTTTGCAAACTTAATGAGTACTATAGCAAACGTTATGATGAACAATATTTCTCTACTATTTGCAGTAGCTTTAGCATTTGCTATGGCTAAGGAAGATAAAGAATTCGCTGCTTTAGGAGGGCTAGTAGGTTACTTAGCATTCTTAATGGGTATGGGTACTTTAATAAGCTTTAAGCCTGAAGTAGCCGCTATGTTCCCAGAAGCAACTTTAAAGCCAATACTTGGTATCCAAACAATAGATACAGGTATGGTTGGTGGTATAGTAGTAGGTTTACTTGCTTCTTACATCCACAACAGAACTCACAAGATACAATTACCAATGGCTATATCATTCTTTGGTGGAAATAGATTCGTACCAATAGCTTGTGCAGTATTATTCGTATTATTAGGACAAGTATTCCCATTCATATGGGCTGGAGTTTCTGCAGCAATAAACACAGCTGCACAAGGTGTTGCTAATGCAGGAGTATTTGCACCATTCTTATATGGATTTGGTGAAAGATTATTAATACCAACAGGACTTCACCACGTTTGGAATGCAGTTATAAGAGATACAGCAGTATCAGGAGTATATGCTTTCCCAGATGGTAACGTAATAGAAGGTTCAAGACTTGCTTACAACTACTACTTATCAACAAACGTATTACCTGATGGAACTACAATAGCAGAAATGGTTAAGTTCTTAAGAGGTGGACAAGTTCCAATGACATTATTTGGACTTCCAGCAATAGCACTTGCAATGTACCACACTGCTAAGCCAGAAAATAGAAAATCTATAAAGCCTTTATTACTTACAGGAGTATTCTCTATATTAATAGCTGCAGTTACTGAGCCAGTAGAGTTTGCATTTATGTTTGCATCTCCAATATTATACTTTATATATGCTATAATAACTGGTTTAAGTTTCATGATAAGTTTCATACTTCAAACTGGTATGGGCGGATCTGAACCTAACTTAATAGGACTTGTTTTATACGGTGTATTAAGACCAGAATCTAGATTCTTTATACTATTATTACTAGGTATACCATTTGGACTTGGATGTTACTTCTTATTCAGATGGTGGATAGTTAAGTTTGATGTTAAGACTCCAGGTAGAGGTGGAGAATATGATCAAAACATGGAAATGGTGGATGATGCAGATAAAAATGCTGACCCAACTGTTTTAAAAGCTAAGGTTATAATAGCAGGCCTTGGTGGTAAGGATAACTTAGATGTTGTAGATTGTTGTATGACTAGACTTCGTGTTACTGTTAAGGATATGAGCTTAGTTGATGAAGCTAAACTTCAAACAACAGGATGCATGGGTATTGTAAAAGTTGATGAACATAATATACAAGTTGTATATGGTCCATCTGTAAATGTTATAAAAAATGCTACTAACAAGCAGTTAGCTTTAGCATAAATAAAGGGTGTCGCGTTTTGCGACACCCTTTACTTAATTTTTGTCTATAGTGAATTTTTTTTATTATCTTAGCTTATATACAATACCTTTTCACATTATAAAATACTTTGTCTATAACTAATTATATGATTAATCAAATACTCATTTGTTTTCTCTATATCTTTTTTCTTTAATCCATCAATTATTAATCTATGCTCTAATCCGCTTTCATCAATATTTTGCTCTATATTAGTATCCAATATCATCGCAAGCTGTAAATTTAGATACATGTCATTTAAAATTTTTATTCGTAACTTACTTCCCGATCTATTCCATATATATCTATGAAATTCTATATCTTTTTTACTCATTTCATAAACTTTACTAGATATATCCTTACTAGAACTTGCTATCTCATCCATTTCTGATGTTATTTTTTCCATATACCTAAAGTCATTTTCATTTAAGATATCTTCTTTAATAAGGATTTTTATAATATCACCCTCAAGTGAACATCTTATTGAAAATATTTCTTGAATATCCTCTTTTGACTTCATAGGTACACAGCTTCCTTTTCTTGGAGAGAATTCTATCAATCCTTGTTGCTGAAGTACTTTTATAGCTTCTCTTATTGGAGATCTACTTATCTGTAAGTCCTCAGCAATTGTTCTTTCTATTATTCTGTCTCCTGCTTTATACTCACCTTTAAATATTTTTTCTGTTATGTAATCTATTACTACATTGCTTAAACTAGAATTTAATTGATAGTAATTATTTTCCATGAATCCTCCCCACATCTTAGGTTATTGAAATACTTAGCTTTTACCTAAGTATTTCAATAACTTTATTATTATAACTCTATTTTACATATATACTCTTTACTTCTAAAAATTCAGAGTATCCCTCTTCACCACCTTCTCTTCCAAGACCTGATTGCTTATATCCTCCAAAAGGTGCATCTACATCCCACTCACCTTTATTTACGTATACTGTTCCTGTTCTCATTTTTCTTGCTACTTCATTGGCTTCATTTTCAGGACCAAATACAGCTCCTGCTAATCCATATATACTATTATTTGCTATATCTATTGCATTTTCTTCACCATCATAAGGTATAACAACTAGGACTGGACCAAATATTTCTTCTTGGGCTATTTGCATATTATTATTAACATCAGTAAATACTACTGGTTTTATATAATATCCCTTTTCACAACCTTTTGGTAATTCTCCTAGGAGCATTCTAGCACCTTCTCTTACACCAATTTCTATATACTCTTTAACTCTATCGAATTGCTTTTTTGATGCCAAAGGTCCTATATCAACAGTCTTATCATCTGGAGTACCAAATTTGTAGTCATCAGTTTGCTTTAATATTATTTCTTCAACTGATTTTAAATCTTCTCTTGGAACTAATAATCTAGTAAATGCATTACAAGTTTGCCCCGTATTTAAGTATACCGTATCTAATGTAGATTTAACACCCAATTCATAATCTCCACCTTGTAATAATATAGTAGCTGATTTTCCTCCAAGTTCAAGTGCAAGTTTCTTTATAGTATTAAGTGCAAGTCTTGCAACTTCTCTTCCTGCTTCTGTTGACCCTGTAAATGATATCATATCTACATCCTCATGAATAGCAAGCGCATTTCCAACTTCTCCTCCTCTTCCACAGACTAAGTTGTATACCCCATTTGGATATCCTGCTTTATCTATCATTTCTGTTAATATATAAGCTGTTAATGGAGTCATTTGACTAGGTTTTAGTACTACACAGTTACCAGCAAGTAAAGCTGGAACAACTTTTTTTACTATTTGCTCTAACGGGAAATTCCATGGAGTCAATCCCCCAACTATACCTACAGGTTCTCTCCTAATAATTGAACCTGTTAATTTCTTTTCATATTCAAATTCTTTAGCAATTTTAATATAATTTTCGGCTTCTAATATAAACGGATCTACATGAACATCTCTTGATACTTTATAGGGTGACCCTAACTCTTTAGTTATAGTCTCTATTAATAGTTCTCGATTTTCTTTTAATCCATCTACCACTTTTTGCATTAATGTGATTCTATTTTCTAAAGTTTCATATTGCCATGTATTAAATGCTTCTTTAGCACTAGCAACAGCTTTATTTACATCTTCTTTATTCCCTCTTGGGACTTTTGCTATTATTTCTTTATTAGCAGGATTTTCGATTTCTATAAACTCATTACTACTTCCATCTATCCATTCTCCATTAATATATAACTTTTCAAAGTTCATATTGTTATCCCCCTTAAATTTGTAGTTTATCGATTATCGACCAATGTTTACCGTCCATAAATTCAATTTTATTTTTTATATAATTATCATAAGTTTAATTATTATTTATATCTTCAACCTCTTCTATCAACAATTCTAATATTGCCTCAGCATGTTCTCCATACATTTTGATATATTTTTCATACGCATATGATGATTTTTCTTTAAAAGCTACACGTTCTTCTTCGGTAAGCTCTTTTAGTTCTACATCCGTACTATCTAACATTTTTTCTAGAGCATTATTATTTAAATTTTGCTCAATTAAATATGATTCATAATGCATTTCATCTACAACTTCTAATATCAAGTCTTGAAGTTCTTTAGGCAACCCATCAAAGAATTCTGGATTTGTACAAGTCGTAGCTACATATAAACTAGGATTTGATAATGTCAAATAGTCTTGAACTTCTGTAAACTTCATTTCTTCAATTGCTGACAGCGGGTTTTCTTGTGCATCTATCATTTTAAGTTGTAATCCGCTATACACCTCCATATATGGCATTGGTGTTGGATTTGCACCATAAGCCTCGTATGAAGCTAATAATATTGGTGATTGCATTGTTCTTATTTTTAGATTTTTAAAAGCATCTGGTGAATTAAGCTCTTTATTTGAAGTCCATTGCTGAAATCCTTCCTGCCAATAAGAAAGTACTTTTATATCTTTTTCTAAATATCTTTCACTAAGTAATTCATTTATTGCCTTACTTTCTTTTAATATTTTCATATTAGTCTCCATATCATCCGTGAATAAGAAATGAAGAGAAAATATATTTGATTCTGGAACTAATGTACCTATATTTCCAGGTGACATAATAGCAAAATCCACACCACCATTTTGTAATAATTCTGCTTGTTGTAGTGCATCTCCTATTTGATTTACTGGATATATTTCAATTCCTATTTTACCATTTGATTTTTCATCTATTAACTCTGCAAATTTATATGCATATTCAGCTTGCAAACTAATTGGACTTTCTTCATGGACAAGTCTAAATATATACTTATCTTTCTCCTTATCATAGTAAGACTCTAAATTATTACTATCTTCACTAGTACAACCACTAATACCAATACACAACATAATTGAGGTAATAGTAACTATTAATTTCTTTATCATAAATTCACCTTCCATGGATTAATATTTTTTACTTGGTTATATTTAGTAATATTAATGATAATTGAGGTAATACGGTTATTATTACTGTACATAAAATTAACATTAGTAAATATGGTTTTAATCCTGACACTACCTCCATGAATTTCTTGCTAAATACCACACATGCAGTAAATATATTACATCCAAATGGTGGTGTAACAGATCCTATTGCTGCTTGTAGTGTAACTATTATACCTAGGTGAACTGGGTCTATTCCGGCTTGAACAGCTATTGGGTAAAATATTGGTGTAAGTACTATTATTACAACCAGAGAGTCTACAAACATACATCCAATAAAGAAGAATATTGTAATTACTACTAATACTTTAAAAGCAGATGGGTTTCCACCTAATAATGTGCCTGTAAGCATTTCTGGTATTTTTGCATATGACATAACCCAAGAAAATATTTGACCTGCAGCTAATAATATAAATATCGCCGATGTAACTACTGCTGTAGATAACAGTATATCTTTTAAATCTTTTAATTTTATTGATCTAAATACGAAAAGTTCAAGTATCAATGCATACAGTACTGACATAGCAGATGCCTCTGTCGGACTGAACATTCCTGAATATATACCGACAAATATTATTATAGGAAATCCAAGTGGAGCAATCGCTTTTTTTATTGAATTGATTTTCTCTTCTTTTGTGGACTTCTTTGCTCTTGGTATGTTAGCTTTCTTTGCAAAGAAAAAAGAATATATTGAAAATGTTGCTAATATAAATAGTCCTGGTAATATACCTGCTATAAATAAATCTCCTACCGATGTACCTGTCACAACACCATACATAATCATTGATATACTAGGAGGTATAAGAAGTGCTATTATAGATGATGATATTATTAAAGCCAATGAATCTTTATCTTTATATTTAGACTCAGAAAGTCTTTCATGCATAGGTTTACCTATTGCAACTACTGTTGCTTGAGTGGAACCAGATATAGCTCCAAATAATGTACAAGTTGCAGCAGTTGTAATAGCAAGACCTCCACTAATATGACCAACAAAAGTCTCAACTAAGTCTAATAATCTTCTCGAAGTTTGACCTACACACATTATGTCTGCAGCAAGCATAAACATAGGTACAGATAATAAAACAAATGGTGATACACCCGCTACTAGTTGTTGTATTACAATAAATGGTTCTACATTTTGCATAGTTGTTAAAAGTAAAAATAAAGGAGCTACTATTAACGGTATCATTAGGGGATATCCCATAAATAATAATACCAACATTATTACTACTAATAAAATCTCCATATTATATTCTCCCCCCCTATATATTTTTGGCTTTATCCGGAGTATTTTCTTTGCCTTCTCTCATACATTCTATAAATTTTATAACATACGTTAGCCCACATAGTAAAAATCCAATAGCTACTATACCTGTATTTATATAGTAAGGTAATTGAAGCGCAGGTGTAACTCTTTCAAGTTCTCCTACTCTTATAGAATATAATATACTTAAATATCCCATATAAAAGCAAACCACTGAAGTTGTAGAATATATTATGTTTTCAACTATTTTTCTCTTTTCTTTTGGTAGTAGATCTATTATTGCTGACATATTTATATGTTTATTATTTCTTGCTGCATATGCTAATCCCATAAAACTTGAAAAAATGACCATAATCTGACATACTTCTTCTGCAAAATACCAGGTCGATCCTGTAATTAATCTTGATAAAACATTACCAATTAAAACTACAGCTATTATACCTATCGATATAGCTAGTAACCATTCTTCTATTTTATAAACTAACTCTAACTTTGATTTTTTCATATTTACCCCCTTGTATAATAATGAAAGCAATACCCCAAAGTCATAAATCTTTAATAGCTGTTAGTATAAACTTATTTAACAACTTAGAAACTAAATAAGTTTATTTTAGAAAAAAATCTAAATTATGTTAAATATGTTAGTGTATTTCTTACATGCATTTCTACTCCTACTATCAGATTATCTTCATCTATATTAAACTTTGGATGGTGATGAGGATAATCAGTTTTTTTATCTTTATTACCCGTACCTAAGAAATAGAAAACACTTGGAATCACTTTAGAAAACTCAGCAAAATCTTCCCCTGCTATATAAGAATACTCAACAACTTCACTACCATTAACTGTTTTTAATGCAGACTTTCTAGCTAGCTCCACCATATCTGAATTATTTATTATAGCTGGACTTGGATTAAAGTATTCAATTTCATATTCAGTACCAGACAAATAGCATACTCCTTTAATTATCTTTTCAAACTCTTCTTTTAGTAACTTTCTTTTCTTATCTTCATCTTTATATAAAAACCTTAATGTACCTTCTAATACTGCACTTTCAGGTATTACATTACAGGCATTACCCGCATCCACTCTACCAAACATTATAACTGTTGGCTCTCGTGGGTCTAATACTCTAGTCTGAATTTGTTGGGACGATTGAATAATTTGTGCTGATGCTATTATTGGATCTATAGCAGTGTGAGGTGATCCAGTGTGACCTCCTCTTCCTTTTATAGTAATCTTAAATTCTTCTAACGCCGCCATAACCGCACCATTTGATATTCCGATTTTGCCGCTCTCAAGTTGAGTCCATATATGTATGGCTGATGCTGCGTCTACTTTAGGATTTTCTAATATTCCTTCTTTTATAGTATCAAGAGATGACGACCCTTCTTCATTTGGTTGAAATAATAACTTTACATTTCCATTTAACTTATCTTTATTTTTACTTAATATTTTAGCCGCTACTAATAACATTGCTGTATGTGCATCGTGTCCACACGCATGCATGTTTCCATGATTTTTTGATTTATAATCTACCTCTGTTTCTTCTAACACAGGCAATGCATCTATATCTGCTCTTAATAAAATTGTTTTTCCAAAATTTTTTCCCTTTATTAATCCAACAACTCCTGTTTTACATATAGTACTTACCTCTATATCTAAATCTTTTAAATAATTATAGATTTTCTTTGATGTTTCTACTTCTTCATATCCTAACTCTGGATTTTCGTGAAATTCTCTTCTCAAATCTATAACTTCTCTCTCATACCCCTTAACAGTTGACTTTATATCCAAAAGACTCATCCTTTCATAGTTCTTATATATAGTGCTATATATATAGCGCAAAATCACTCTACCTATATAGCACTTTTCATAAAGATTTGATTACTTAGTTAATAATGCTCTTTCATAGTTTGTAAATGTTTCACATCCATCTTTAGTCACTCTAAATGATTCACTTATTTCAACTCCACAGTCATCCAGCCATATACCTGGTATCATATGGAATGTCATATTTTCTATTAATACTGTCTTATCCCCTGGTCTTAAACTAGCTGTATGCTCACCCCAATCTGGTGGGAAGTTAAGACCCATTGAGTACCCTATTCTAGAATCTTTAATAAATCCGCTCTTAGCAATAGATTTTGCCCATACTCTTTCAACCTCTTCACAAGTCATACCTGGCTTTATAGTTGCCAATGTTTCATTTACCCCTTCGGCTACTACTTTTCCTAAATCCTTCACTCTTTCAGGTACATTTTGTCCTAATATCATAGTTCTCGCTAATGGACAATGATATCTTTTATAATTTCCTGCTAACTCAAGTATTACAGTATCCCCATCTTTATACACTTCATCAGTCCAGCTTAAGTGTGGAGTTGATGTTCTTTTTCCAGCAGGCATCAGTGGTATTATAGAAGCATAATCTCCTCCATATTCTTTTGTTCCACTTATTAACGCTTTATAAACTTCCGCCGCTGCATCGCATTGTCTAACGCCTATATCTACACTGTCATAAGCTACTTTCATTCCTATTTCAACAATTCTTGCTGCTCTTTTTATAAATTCAATTTCATTGTCTGATTTAACTATCTTTACCCAGTTTACTAAGTTATTTCCATCTAAGAATCTCGCATTTGGAAGTGATGATTCTAATCTTTCTTGACACTTAGCTGTATAATAATATGCATCCATTTCTGTTGCAATATTTTTGTTATCTAATCCCTTAGATATTAATATATCTGCGACATATTCCATAGGATGTTTTGTCATAGAATGAACATAGTCATCAGTGTAGCTAAATATATTTTCATTATCTAACCAAGTTGTAAGCCTTGCAGAATTTGAATCTTGACCTCTTCCTATCCAAAGTGGTTCTTCTAATTGTGTTGCTACTACAACACATTGATGAACATAAAATGACCATCCATCAAATCCTGTTACATAATTCATATTCGCCGGATCTGTAATTACTAAAACCTCGATCCCCTTTTGTTGCATACTTTCCTTAACATTCTTTAATCTTTGATGGTATTCTTCAACACTAAAATTTAACCATCTTTCATCTAAATTACCCATCTCATTCTCCCCCTTTATATATTAGAAGCAATAATGTAGCTTATCAAATTTCTTAACAAATTCTTTTACTTCTTTTGATACCTCTGTTACATCTTTTTTATCTATTATTATATCTTTGAATAATTTAGCTATTTGCTTCATATCTTCTTCCTTTGCCCCTCTTCTTGTCATTTCTGGAGTACCTATTCTTATTTGAACACTCTCTCCTGAGAAATCATCTGAACATAATATAGATGCTGATTCTAATAATTTTCCTGGTGCTGTCTCTAAAGGATACTTATCTATATCTACCAACATTAAATGAGTATCTGTAAACCCTTTTTCTTTATTTCCAATAACGTCAAATCCTAAATCATATAACTCTTTTGCTAATGCCTTTGAGTTTTTTACAATTTGATTTGCGTATTCTTCTCCATACTCCTTCATCTCTAATAATGATGCCGCAAATGCTGGTAATCTGTTTAAATGATGGCTTGTTACTAATGATGGAGATAATGCATTACCTATTTTTTCTATATATTCTTCAACATTTGAAACTACAAATCCACCTTGAGGTCCAGGGAATGACTTATGTGTGCTACCAAACATTATATCTGCACCATTTTCTATCGGATTTTGCATTACCTTTCCTGCTATAAGTCCTGTAACATGAGATGCATCATAAGCTACTATAATATTTTTATCCTCTACAAATTTCCTAAATTCTTTTACTGGTTCTGCAAATATAGTTCCAGAACCTCCAAATATAACCATCCTAGGATTACATTTTTTACAAAGCTCTATTAGACCGTCTAAATTTACCTCTCCATTTGAAAAAGGCATATACTCTACTTTTATAGTTTCAGCAAATTGACTAATTTGTCTCATTGGACCTACAAGCCCATGTCCCCAATCTTTTAGTGATACTTCTACTACTGTATCTCCT
Organism: Romboutsia sp. LXY-2; assembly: GCF_056171995.1. Classification (NCBI taxonomy): domain Bacteria; kingdom Bacillati; phylum Bacillota; class Clostridia; order Peptostreptococcales; family Peptostreptococcaceae; genus Romboutsia; species Romboutsia sp. LXY-2. The sequence continues at coordinate 137,606 of NZ_JBKFGI010000001.1, forward strand.
GGTTCTAAAATTCCAAGTACTACAGCCATACCCGCCATATGTCCACTTATAGGTCTTAAGTCTACATATTTACCACCAAATACATCTATTACTAATTGATGAGTATCTAATTCAACTTCATTTATATATTTATTCCCCGTATATTCTCTATCCTCTGGTTTTAACGTTGTGTAACATCCATATCTATTACTAAAATCACAACTTAAATAACTTCTTACAGTATCACTTGCACAATTTTCAGACGCAATTAAATTTAAACAATTATTTCTATAAGCTAAATGTTCATTTAGCTTAGCATTTATATCTTCTAAATTTTTAAACATTATTTATCCCCCTTCGCGTTAGTCGTTTGTCTATTGTCGACCAACTTTTATTGTTAATATAATTGTAGTAACGTTTTCATAGATTCGCAATAGCTTTTTGTTAAAATTTTAATATTTTATATAAAATAAAAACTAATAATTCTTGTCATATCCATAATATGAAACAAATTATAATAGCCCTAGGTCTATAATTATTACCTAGGGCTAATCTATTTATATATATTTCAATCTTATCTGTTTTGTAAGTTTATATTAACCTATAAACTCTGGATTTAATATCTTTTGAGTTCTTTCGAATATATCAAGTCCTTGTTGCTTTAACCAGAATGGTAAATCTATTAATACCCAGTTTTCACAAAGCTTGTCACCTTCTCTGTAGTATACGTCTACAACTTGCATATCTGCACTAGTTCCACCAGCTGGCATTCCTAAGAATCCACCGATTGATCTGTTAGATAAGTTTGGCCATCCGAAGAAGCAAGAGAAGTTTCCTTCTGCAAATCTACATACGTGTCCATTAAACTTCTTGTCCGTTAAGTTATTTCTAAATGGTAATTGATGTTGCATTTGGTATCTAGGTATAGTGTATGTTGCTCCTATTCCTGCTGGTCCGTACCATATCATGTCTTTAGACCAAGATAATTCTAATACTTCAGGTGGGCATCCCATAGCTCCACTTCTATTTAATACATCTAAATCTTCAACCATTTTGTTTACTAAGTTTACAGTTTTTACTCCTTCTTCTTCTGGAGCATCTTCAAATAATAATCCATCATGGTTTCTTGGACCTGGATATACGAAGTATTGTCCTGTTGATGGTGGTAATGGGTAACATCCAGCTTGTACCATCATTCCTAATAAGTCTACAAATAAACCTGTCTTAGTTATTTTTCCATTTTCAACACAACTGAATTCTGCATATCTTAAACTTACCATTTTTCCTGTTGCTCTTATTCCTAAGAAATCTTTATCGAATAATCCCATAAAGTGACCCATACTCATTACCCATTGTTCTTTGCTTGAGTCTTTTCCAGTTGTTGGATCTACTTTAACATCATTTGTTCCAGCTATGAATATATCTTGTCTTCTTTGCATACGCTTTAAAGACTTAGATAATGGTGCCCAGAATACTTCAACAACATTCTTCGCTCCTTCTTGTTCTCTGAAAGGATATACCCCTCTCCATAAATAATCTTCACTTGTATGCTCTTTTAATACGTCTGTAATAGACTCTACAGTTGCATTTTCACATTTAACAGCAGCTTCTAAAGCGTCGAAATAATTTCTTACTACTCTTTTACTTTCTTGGTACTTACTCATAATTTCCTCCCTGAGTTTATCTTATGTTTTTATTTTATGTTTTTTATTTATATATATTTAGCATACTATTATGCTAATCAAAACCAACTCTTAATTTGTAATTACCTTTAATTAGCATAACAGCATATTCAATTAATTTATTTAGCTATTATCATTAAAACTACAAATTGTAATATAAAAAATCCTAATAATATATAACTATATCTGTCTAGCTTAAATGGAAGTAAACTCACTCCATCTTCATATATGTTAGTAGACTTTATTAATTCTTTTCTATATCCGAAAACTGTATATTTTAGCGATTCTTTATTACTCTCATCCTTAAATAATATACTAGCCACATATCCTATAACTAAAGTTAATACCATGCCTATTGCAGAGTTCCACATCCAAGTTAAACCTGTGTTTTTCCCAAATACTATCATTATTATGAAAGCAGTTATCGTACCAATACTTACACCTTTATCATTTGATTTGTTTGTTAACATTGCAAGGATAAATACTCCACAAGCTGGACCACTTATATATGATATATAACTTCCTATAACTTCAAGTATTGATTTAGTAGTTCCTGAAAAGGCTATTATAGTTACAAATACAATTAATATTCCCCATATAAGAGATATAAACATAGATATTTTTAAGCTAGCTTCTTTGCCTTTACTTATATATGGTTCATATATGTCTTTTATAAATACTGTTGACATAGAGTTTAGTATGGAATCAACACTAGACATTGCTGCTGCAAATAGTCCTGCTAATAATAGGCCTATTAAACCCACTGGCAAATCTCTTATAAATGAAATCATAATATCATTAGTGTTATCAAATGCTCTTCCACCGTATTGTACAAATAATAAACTTCCAAGTAATATGAATATAAAGAATAATGTGTTCATAAGTATTCCACTTATAACAAAAGATCTTTTTAAATCTTTTATAGACCTTGAAGTATTCATTCTTTGTACTTGAGATTGATCAAATGCAAAGTATCTAAGCCACATTACACTACCACCTATTAAAGCAACTAATGCTCCATTTTCATTAATAAGTGATGTTTGTATAGAAAAATCTATAGCATTTAGCTTCCCAGCTTGTTGTGCCATTTCTAAGGTTTCAAAAAATCCTATTCCACTATTTGAGAAAGTATATATAATACCTCCTAATACACCACCCCATATAACTATCATCTGTATGGCATCTGTCCATATAACAGCCTTCATACCTCCTAATAGAGTGTATATAATTGCTGTCAATACAATTATTGGTATTATTATATTCATATTCATTCCAGTAAATCTTTGTAATACTAAGGCTGGTATGAATACCATCGAGCTCACTTGAATTAATGAGTTTATTAAAAATGCTATTACTGTTACTAATCTTGTTCTCTTACCTAATCTAAGCTCAATATACTCATATACTGAAGTTAGCTTTAGGTTGTATAATACTGGTGTGAATATTGTTACACTTAAAAATAAACTAAACGGAACTGCTATATTTTGCATAAATGGAAGGAGTCCATTTTTATATCCCCATCCAGGTCCACCTATAAATGAGTTACAACTAATCATAGTAGCTGCAATAGATAGTCCTACTGGAAACCAAGACATTGACCTTCCTGCTAAAAAGTAGTCTTCTTGATTTTCATTATCTTTTCCTATAAAGTACCCCATTAATAGCATAAGTGCCATATAAGCTACAATTATTATGATGTCTATATTAGATAGTATCAACTATACAAACCTCCTCTCTTAGATGTCTAACTGTATTTGTTTTTTAGATAAATTTTGAGTAAATATGGTTAATATACTATTAAATCAACCATATTTACCCCACTATCAATTTTTTATATTTAACTAGTACTGACTCACAAATTAATTACTATGCTGCATCAAGCTCACTTGCATTTGGATCATAACCTTTGTATAACTTTCCTGCTTTTAATGTTTCAGGAAGGTTAAGCCATATTATAGCTGCTATTGCAAATATTATTGGCGCTCCCCACATTGCAACTTGTAAGCTTGCTATTTCTCCAACGAATACTACTATTGATGGAGCGAATAATGATATTATTCTTCCTCCATGGAATAAAGATGCACCCATACTTCTTAAATGCTCTGGGAATATCTCTGTGAAGTATCCACCCCATATAGATGCTGAGTTTAGACCTACTCCATATAAGAATCCTATTATACTTAATATCATTACGTTTGATGGTGCTACGAAGTATATACATAACATCGCTGATGATAAGAAGAATCCTAGCGCATTTATCTTTCTACCAAACTTATCTGCCATCATACCCCATAAGAATCCGCCTATTAACTGCCCAGAAGATGAAGCTGATATTAGTATACCCATTGTAGCTAAATCGAACATTCTAACATCTTTTAAGTAAACTGTAACGAATCCGTTAAAGAACTGGAACCCCATGAAGTTAAGTCCTGATAGTAATATACAGAATATAGTGAACTTAGCATATTTCTTGCTAAACATTTCTCCCCATGTTCCTTTTCTAACCTCTTTAACTTCTTTAGTTTCTTTTACTTCATTACTTGAACCATAAGGTATTACTTTTTTATCATCAGCAACAAAGAATACCATAACAAATGCAGCTATTATTGGAGGAACTCCACCTATCCACATTAATGTTTCCCATCCTTCAGTACCAACTATACCACCAAGGTTAGCCATTACTATTGTAGCTATTGGGAATAATATAGAAGCTGTAGCCACTACCTTACCTCTAACTTTCGGTTGGAATAATCCTACCATTGTAGAAACTGCCACTGTGTAGTATCCACCTAAAGATATACCTATTATAAATCTCATAGCCATCCATATTTCAAATCCAGTAAATGTCATATTAATTATTGTACATATACCATTAACCAAAGTTATTGCAATTAACGTTTTCTTTCTACCTATATTTTCAGCAAACCATGCACAGGCAAAAGCTCCTATTAATGCTCCTAGAGACTGTGCTGTATAGAACATTGCAGTTTGTTGCATTGTCATTCCATAGTTTTCCACTAAAAACGGTCTAACATAATCTATTACAGAGAAATTATAACAATAGAAGAAATATCCTACTAATATAGTTATATAAGCTATCATTCTCTTTGACATCGGTATATTGCTCATATGTATCTTACTGATACTGCTTTTTTGATTTAAATTACTCATTTTGACCTCCATGTTTAGTTAAACCTTGTAATTTTTTCTATTATATTTTATAATTACATTTGAGTTTATTTTTTATGTTTTTATTTTATATAAGTAAAACAAGTCTTTGATTTGTTTTACTTTTTTTTATTTAGTATAAAATAATCCACTGCTTAATAATTCATCATTTCGGCATACGTATTCCAAAATACCAAAATAAAAAGTCCTCACATATCTCCTTTCTATATAGTAGTTAGATTTATATAAATACTAAGAATTATAATTCTTAGTATTTATATTACTCTATCGGCTTTGTGGATTTTCTTATGACTAAGTTTGGACTAACTTTTTCTATTATTATAGAGTCATTTGATTTATTTATTAATTCAAATAGTATACTCAAAGTTCTACTAATTAATCTTTCTATCGGCTGATGGATAGTAGTTAATTCATAAGATTTATAAGATGCTTGTGGTATATCATCAAACCCAATTATTGATATATCTTTAGGTACATTCAAATTGGATTCATACTTTATTGCATCCATTATACCCATTGCAATAAGGTCACTTACACAAAATATTGCATCTGGTATATTTTCTTCTCTCAGTATATTTAGTCCTACTTTATAACCATCTTCATATTCATAGTCACAGTATTTTTCTTCTATATTTGTTATACCATTACTGTTTAAAGTATTAAAAAATCCTTCTTTTCTATCACTAACTGTAGATGCTAGATTTTCATATCCAACATAAACTATATTTTTATGGTCCGTATTTAAAAATAGCTTTGCTGCTAGCTCACCAGCTTCTATATTATCACTATATACACAACTTACATTGCTATTTGGTTTATGTATGTTAAATAATACTACTGGAAGCTCGTTTAATACACATTCGTTAGCAATTTCTTCAGAAAGTGCTGATGATGTTATTATTACCCCATCTACCTGATACTGAAGTACTTTATCTACTATGTCTTGTATATCTAGTTTTGTATCTAATGTAAAAATTAGTGGTTGACATCCATTTTCTTGTATCTTTGATGTCAATCTTGTTATTATTTTAGAGTAAAAGGGACCTATTGGATTTCCAACTACTACACCTATCATGTTAGTTTTTTTGCTTACTAGGCTTCTTGCTATTATATTTGGTTTATAGTCTAATTGCTTAGCTGCTTCTAACACTTTTATTCTTATCTCATCTTTTACATTTCTATCCGTTTTGGGATTAAATACCCTAGATACCGTAGACTGAGACACTCCAGCAAGTAAGGCTACATCTTTTGACGTTGCTCCTTTGATTTTATCCATGCTTTACTCCTTTAAGGACTACGTATTCCATTTACTTTTTTATAGTATCACAATCATTTTATGATGTAAATATTTTTTTTATGATTTCAATCTTTTTATCTTCTCAATGTATTATTTATTGTTTTTATTTCTTCTTATTCATTTTACTTTATATAAGTAATTTGAACTGCTCCCTGTCAATTATACAGGAAGCAGTTCATTGTCTAGATAAGATTATTTTTTAAGTTATAAGTTTGATTCTATAAATTATTAAACTTTAAGATATATGATTTATATACTTTTTACAAACTCATCATATTCATTTCTTTTAGAAGCTAAATTACTATCTACCTTAGCTTTATTACTTTTTAAATTACTTAATATACTTGCAACACTTCTTTCTAAGTTACATACATTTTCATAAGAATCTCTTATATGACTATCTACTGAAAGATCACTAAATATATTATCAAAGAAAATATCAAAAGTCTTAGTAGTACTTGAAAAACCTACACCCTCAATGTTTACATCTTTTAACTCTTTATTAAAAGATTTTGTTAAACTAGAAATCCTAGCAAAATGACTTTGAGCATCATCAATTTTACTGTGCTTAGCCATTGAAGTTAAGAAGTCACCACCAAACAAATCTAAAGTACTCCAGTTTTTTGCAGAGTTTAATAGTTTTTTAGCTTGTGATATTTCACTCATTAAGCTGTCTCCAACATAAATTGATTCATTAATTTCTTTAATTTCTTTTAGATATGCATCTATTTTTTCTTCCATATCTATAATTTTATTTTTAGTATTTTCATCGCCGTATACATTTATTAACTCTATCTTTTGCTTTAGTAAATTATCATAATCACTTTTATAGTTTGTTATATCATTTAACCTTTCATTTACTTCTCTAATGTCCGCTTTTATTAGATTCACTCTAGACTTACAGCTATCGTATTTGATTTTTGCCATTATGTATTCTTGTTCTTCTTTTTGCAGTTTCTCTTCTTTGTTACCTTTTACAGTAGATAAAAAGTTTGATAAAGATAGCTTTTTTAAATTATCAACATCTTTCTTCTCTTTACTTAGGCTATCTTCTAAAATGCTTAGCTCCTCTTCACCTTTAAATAATTCTTTTTTAAGCTCATCTAGCTTATTTTCTAATACATATTTTTTTGCCAGTTCATCTTTTACTTTGTTTATTTTTATATTTATTTGTTCTAACATCATAATCCCCTCCACTTTAAGTCTACCATAGTTATTCTTTTAATAGATTATTAAACAATAAATTATTAATCTTACCCCATAAATTCATTTTAAGTTCTTTATCTTAATTTTTAAGATTAATTAGGCTTTATAACCCCTACTGCACTCCCTATAATTCTCGCATCTTCAACATTTACTATTATAGGTTCATAGTTAACATTTTCAGGTATAAGTATTAACTTGTTACCTTTCACTTCAAATCTTTTAAGTGTGGCATGTCCATCAACTTCAACAGCTACTATACTTTTTTTGCTTACTTGAGTCTCTTTCTTTATTACAACATAATCTCCATCATCTATACCTGCATCAATCATACTGTCTCCCCTTATTTTCAGCATGAATAAATCCTTGGTCCATCTTATAGCATCTCTTGGGATGTAGAAGTATTCTTCGTAGTCTTCATACATGTATATTGGTGATCCTGCTGAGATTTCACTTAGTAATGGTAGTCTTAATCCTTCTACTTCTTCTCCTGATGAAGATGATATTACGCAGTGATTTATAGATGAGTCTTTTTCAAATAAGTATTCCCTTCTATTATCTAGCCCTACATATTTATATTTTTCTATACAGTCATATATGTTATATGATTGTTTATTGTCTTCTTCTTTGTCATAAGTCAAGCCAAAAGATAGTTGCTCTTGATTAGCTTTATCTGTATTTTTGCTTTTGATTTTCTTCTTCATGTATATTCACCCTTTTCTTTAGCTAATGATTAATATATACTGAAAAACTTGCTAGTTTATTTTTACTTTTATATTTATAAATTTATTATATATTATAACATTATTCTTTAGTTTAATAAACTAAAGCCCTATGTCATCTTATACGACATAGGGCTTTATATTACTTTTCTTAATTAGATTCAAATACAGTCTGACTATCTATCTCTGTTTGAAGTGCTTTTAATCCTCTTAATACCAAGCTTCTTCTTATCTTCTTACTATCAACATCACTTAAGTTTGGATCACCTAAAGGATATGGTATACCTACTGCTGGTACTATTCTATTTGCGCCTATTGTTAAAGATATCGGAACCACCGTGCATATATGAACAACTGCAATCCCTGCTCTTTCTATTTCTTTTACCATCGTTGCACCGCAACGTGTACAAGTACCTCACGTAGAAGTAAGTATAACAGCCTCAACACCATCTGCTACTAACTTCTTAGCAAAATCTTCACCAAATCCTTTAGCATTACCAACACTTGTTCCAGTACCTGTTGTAGTTACAAAATAATTAGCTAACTCTCCTATTACATTTTCTTTTTCTAAATCTCTTAAAACATCTAGTGGAACTACTAAGTTAGGATTTTCTAGTACATAAGCTCTGTCATATCCTCCATGTATTGTTGTAAAATCATCTTTTGACATAGAGTCCATTCCTGTTAAATCATATATACCATACTTTGTAGCACTTGAAGATTCTATTCTATCTGGGTTATCTGTTGGTACTATACCTCCTGATGTAACTAATGCAACCTTTACTTTTGATATATCAGCTATTGCTTTAGCAGGCTCCACTCTATCAAACACTGGCATTGGATACTCAGTTGTATATTTTTCTTTATTCATTTTCTTAACTAGCATTTCTACTGCTCTTTCAGATCCTCTTAGCTCATGGAAGTAGTTAATTCTTATTCCTCTTTGCATATATCCTTCAACTTCCGGTGGTCCTACTTCTTCGCCTTTTGCTAGTTTTAGACCTATGTTTGCCATCTTAGGAACTGATTTTCTTAAATCTGCTGCTGAGTTTCCAGTTGATACTATATATAAATCTAGCTTAAACATATCAGCACCTGGATTTTCAATATACATTCCTGTGACTACTGGTATATTTAATTCTTCTTCAACTTTTTTACAAATAGTACCACAAGCAACTCCATATCTTCCTGCATTAAAAGCTGGCCCTGCTATAAATAGGTCTGGTTTTTCTTCTTTTATCATTTCTAATAATACTTCACAAGCTTTATCTATATTTTCCCCAAAATATGAATCTCCACAGATTACTGTTGATACTATTTCAGCTTCATCACCTAAGCACTTTTGAAGAGCTAATCCCGGACCTACTATTCCTGCTCTTTTTTCAGGTTTTATATCTGCTTTTTCTTCTCCTCCAATTCCTGCAAAGAAATTGTTTATATAATGAACTACCCTTATTTTACTCATAAAAATTTCCCCCTATTTTTAATATTAATAGTATCTAGCTGTTAGGTGGTTGTATCCATTTGCTATTGTAGAAGCTATTATTATTTGTAGCTCTGCATACATACTTCCATCTTCTTCTATACAACCTTTATATCCACCTATCATCATCTCTACATACTCTAGAGTCCCTATTACTTTATCCATAGCTGGGAAATGTACCACTAAGTTACCTTGGCCACAAGATACCAATGCATCAGCTTCTTTAGTTGCATCAGCTACTGATTGACTCTTACCATCTTTTCCAGGAAACTCATCTGTTATTAATACAACATCTGCCCCTACATCAGTACACTTTTTGCAGTTCATCATTAAGTCTGTATCTGGGTTACCATAGCCTTCTTCTGTTATGATAATTCCATCTACACCTAAGAATTCAGTTAACTTTGCAACCATGTCAGAACTTCTTTCTTTATCCATTAAGAACACATTTTCATTAGTTAATATTACTCCCACAAAGTTTAAATCTTTTCCATGTCTTTTATATAAGTCTTCTATTACAGGATTGTTTAAATGATGGAAGGTAGTTACCTTATCACATGGTGCAACACAGTTTCCTGATATTATAGCTCCATCCATTATTTCTGTAGGATACATAAATGTAGGAACCATCTCTTTTGCATCTACTCCATAATAGTATGTATCATGAAGTAAACCTTGAGATTGTAACATATGAACATAAGCTACTGTTGGAAGATTTTCGTATTCTTTTACTTGTTTTAATAATGGCTTTGTTTCGTAAGTTACTATTTCATCTGGCTCTAATTCTTTACCTGCCTGACCTATATATGTAGCTACCTTAAGGCCTGCCATTCTTGCAGCTGCTTCATAGCTGTGAGTTTCTAAGTTTTCCTTAGGTTCTACTACTACACAAACATTGTTTGTTTGAGAAAATGGTGTATACTTTGCAGTAGGTCCACTCATGTCTATTACACCTTCTTGGAAGCCTACTATACTACCACAAGTAACTACACAAGCTCCTACTAATGCATGAGTTCTTCCTTCTCCTACTGTTTTTACCTTACTTATAACCCCTGGGAATATTCCACTTTCCGAATCTACTTTAACTCTAGGCTCTATACAATCTTTTACTGGAGCAATTCTTATTGATTCTCCCGGTCTAGCTAGCTCAACTTTAACTCCTTTTAATCTTTCATCTTCTAATACTATTTTTTCTATATCCTCTTTATTTACGTAAAGTGTTGATTTTACTACCTTAGTTTCTTCTCCAAATTGTACATCCTTTATAAATATTTTACCTAATTCTAACTTCATTAAAATACCCCCTTTTATTTATAAAGTGTCTTTAATCCTACTAATTAGGTATTAATGATTCTTCTCTAAATCCGTCATAGCATAGTGCATATGGCTTTGGTTTAATGTATTTTCCCTTACCTAATTCCCCTACAAATTTTCCTCTATTAGCTACAAGGCTACCACGTAAAAATACCTTATCAGCTATACCACATCTTTCAAATCCTTCAAATGCCGCATAGTCTGTTCCTTCATAGCTATCTTTATGTGTAATAACACCTCTATAATTAGGATCATATATTACAATATCTGCATCCGAACCTGGAAGTATAGCTCCTTTTTGAGGATATAATCCCACTACTTTTGCAGGTGTAGTTGAGAATATTTCTACAAATCTTTGTCTAGATATTTTACCTTTTTCAACACCTTGAGTCCAAAGCATAACCATTCTATCTTGAACACTAGGGCAACCATTAGGAATTTTTGCAAAATTATTAAGTCCATCTTTTTTCTTTTCAAATCCACCTGCTACAGCTGCATGATCTGAACCTACAGCAAGAAGATAATTATTTTTTATTGCATCCCACATAGCATCAAGATGTTCATCTGTTCTAAGAGCTGGCGAGCAAACATATTTAGCACCTTCAAATTTAGGCTTTTCTAAGAAAGATTGATTTAGAGTAAGATAATGAGTACATGTTTCACCGTATACCGGTAATCCTTTTTCATTAGCATTCTTAATATGTTCCATTGCACCTTTTGATGAAACATGAACTACAAATAAAGGACATTCTGCAAGTTCTGAAAGATAAATAGCTCTTCGTGTAGCTTCATCTTCAACGATAGGAGGTCTTGAATATGCATGATAAACTGGTTCTGTCTTCCCTTGTGCTAATAGCTGATTTTGAAGAGTATAAACCATATCTCCATTTTCAGCATGGACCATAATAGTTATCCCGTAATCTTTAGCTATTTGCATTCCCCTAAATATCAAATCATCTGGTACCATAAATGGAGTGTACTTATACGCCATAAAAAACTTTAGTGTAGTAACACCTGCATCTACCATTTTAGGAATCTCGTCTAGTAAACTATCACTTGTATCCATAACCATTCCATGGAATGAATAATCTGATGATGATTTATCCTTTGCAAATTCTTTGTCTTGTATCTCTATAGATTCGATTATCCCTTTTCCTTTTATTTGAGGAGCAAAGTCAACTATAGTTGTTGTTCCTCCAACAAGTGCAGCATGAGATGTTTCAAAAGAAAGTGTATTAAAAGAACCCATATGAACGTGTTCGTCTACTCCACCTGGCATTACATATTTATTAGAGGCATCTATTACCTCATGGCCATCCTCACATAAGTTAGGACCAATTTTTTTTATTTTTTCTCCTTCTATAAGTATGTCTGAAACATATTCGTCATTAGCAGATATAATCGTACCATTTTTTATAATTATCCCCATTAACATACCTCCTACAAAATTCACTTCGTTCATGTCGCCAACGTCTGTTCGGCAGGCTCACATCCCGTTGCTCAAATTTCACTTTATTCACTTCGTTCAAAATAAGGAGGCACTTTTATTTTGTGCCTCCTAAGTTGGTAAATTATATGTTATTTACATTAAGTAGATTATTTGTTATCCATTTTTCTAGATGGTTTTGTGTATACACTTGAGTCTATTCCCTCTAAGTACTCAACAACTTCTTCAACTGAAACTACATCACAGAATTTAGCTTCCATATCAAATAAGTTCCACTCAACAACACCAGGAACTCTATCTCCTACTGTTCCTCTTGGTACTATTGTTTTGAATCCATATCCTGTAGAGTCCATTACTGTATGTCTAACACATGCACAAGAAGTAGCTCCCATTACTATAAGTGTATCTACTCCTAGGTAGTTAAGTGTTTGAGCTAAATGAGTTCCAAAGAAGTTAGATGCATATTTTTTATGTATAACTGGCTCTTCTGGTTGTGGGTTTAATTTAGGATCTATATCCATCCACTCAGAGTTTATATCAAGAGCACTCATAGGTATTTTTTCATCCCATCTTGGTAAATCCCATTGTGCATCTCCTACGTATCCAGTAGTAGTGTGGAATATTGGTACTCCAGCTTTTCTTCCTGCTTCTAATACTTTTAGTGATTCTGCACAAACTTCTTCAGCTTTATCACAAGTGAATGGGTGTCCTTCGCTCATCCAAGCTTTAGCCATATCTACAGTTGTTATAGCTGGTGCTTTACCATATCCCATCTTTCTCATGAATCCTCTTTCTTTATATACTTCTCTAGCTTCGTCAAAAGCTTTTTTTAATAGTTCCTCATCAAATAGATAGTTATCAACAAATTTAAAATCTTTATTCTTCATAATATAATCTTCCCCCTATGTATTTTATTTAAGGATTTTTTCCTTTGCCTTAATATATAGCAAGGTCCGTGCCAAAAATAAATATAGGTGAAATCAAGTTATATAGCTATTTTTATACTATAAGATAATTTAGTCTTTGCAATTTTGCAAATTTAATTTATCCTAATATCTCCAATTCGTTTAAATAGTGGTTTTATCATTTCTGCAAAGAGAAATAGTTTTTTGCATTATTGCAAAGAGTGTGCAAAATTATCCTAAATTTCTTTATATAATAGATTTTCTTTAATATTTTTTATTTTATTTTGCTATGTTAAACAAAATTGTTGTTAACTATTTATTCCTTAAAATAGGCTATAATATAAGTATAATATATACTTAACATTCCAATAAAAAGGGGGAAACTAAGTGAAATTATATGCAAAACTATTCATATTCATAGCATTTATTAGATTATTTGAGAGTTTATTAAACATAAATAGAAAAAAATTGTCATCTTATGAGTCTAAAAGGTTTGAGGTTTTAGATGATAAATATTATAAGATTGTTTTTATCAGTGACGTTATACTATTTATGATAATCTCAATTATAACTTTATTGTCACCCAAGATAGATAGCCTAGGTTTATACTCTGCTATATGCTCTCTAATGGTTGTATTAACAATAGAGTTTTGTAAGTCTATAGGTTTAAGAAAGATGTATATAAAAAAAATCACATAATATTAAAAGAAATGAATAGTCTTAAGACAATTCAAATTAACTATAAAAATGACTGGTAATTTATAACACATTGAATACAGTATAAAACCAGTCATTTTTAAGTACACATTTTAACAACCAAAATGTTTAACGTATCCTACTATTTAAATTTTAATTTATACTTGTTCATTTTGCGTGACAAAGTAGAATAGTGTATTCCCAAAACCTTTGAAGCTTCTTCTAGGGTATTGTATTTTGTTATTGTATCTTCTATAATTGTTTTTTCGTATAAATTCATAAGATAGTTTAATTTTTCTTTTTGAATTAAATTACTTCCGCTTTTGTAATCGGATATCATTATTTGTGATAAGATTTTTCCTGGTATCATTTCTACTTCTATTGTCTTTTCACTTAAAACAAATAGATATTCAACTAAGTTTTCAAGCTCTCTAACATTCCCAGGATAATCGTATCTTAGGAGATAGTCCTTCGCTTCATTAGATATGTCTTTATGTGTCTTGTACTTATTGTTAAGTTTTTTTATAAAGTAATTTATAAATACTTCTACATCTTCTTGTCTTTCTCTAAGTGGAGGTATTGTAATTGGAAAAACATTAAGTCTAAAGAAAAGATCTTGTCTAAACTTTTTATTTTCTACTTCTTGTTCTAAGTTTCTGTTTGTAGCTGCAATTACCCTTATATCAAGTTTGATACGATTTTTTCCACCTACTCTTGTAATCTCTTTTTCTTGAATAGCACGTAGTAATTTTGATTGTACTGATAGTTCTAACTCTCCTATCTCATCAAGAAATAAAGTACCTTCATTTGCAAGTTCAAAGAATCCTATTTTTCCATTAGAAGAAGCCCCCGTAAAAGCCCCCTTTTCATATCCAAATAGCTCTGATTCAAATAGCTCTTTTGGTATTGCTGCACAGTTTACTTTTATAAATATATTATCTTTTCTTGAGCTTAGGTTATGAATATATTTACTTAATACTTCTTTACCAGTTCCTGATTCCCCATATATCATAACTGTAGAGTCAAACATAGCTACCTTTGCTGCAAGATTTTCAGTATCTTTCATTGCTTTACTTACAAAGATATAGTCTTTGTTTTTGTTTATTATACTTTTCAAGTGGCTAATCTCTTGATTTGCTTTTTCCTCTTTAGCAATATGTCCTTTTATTACTTCTTTTAATTTTATAAGATCTTCTATATCTCTAGTATTGTTTACTACACCTATAATATTTTTATCATTATCAAATATAGGCTTTGCAGAGCTAATAGCTGACTTGCCAGTTATGTATCTATGTCTTGTAGAAATAGATTTTTTATTTTTTAATACTTCTAAAGATATTGCTCTGTTTATAGTTTTATTGCTTAAAAGAGTTGTTAGGTTTTTGTTTATTATATCTTCTCTTTTTAAGCCTGTTATATCTTCATATTGTGAATTTACATATATTATATTTCCTTCTCCATCTGTAATCAGTATTCCATCATAAGATGAGTCAATGGCATACTTATAAAAGCTGCTATTCAAAATTACTCCCCCTTTATTACTGACAACTAATTATTAATTATCTACTTTAATGATTTATTCTATTAATAATTGTCATATCCTTTAGTTATAGAAAGTATTGTCTAAATTAAGATTATTTTCTTATATTATATATAAAAGCCCTAAGTCATAAATCACGACTCAGGGCTTACTTATCTCCTATCACTAGTACGTCTGATTGCTAGTGAAGTGGTATTTTAATTTAATATTTCATTTTCTCTGGTATTACTCCTCTTACACCACCTTGTGGTGCATTGGTATCACCTTTGTATCTTGGGATTAAATGGACATGTACGTGCATTACTGTTTGTCCTGAGTCTTCACCACAGTTTACTCCTACATTGTAGGCATCTGGTGAGTATTTTTCATCTAGTAGTTTTTTACCTTCGTCTACTAGTTCAAATATTTTATCTCTTTCTTCTTTTGTTATGTCAAAGAAGTCTTTTACATGTCTTTTAGGTATGAAAAGCATGTGACCTTTGTTTACTGGAAATTTATCAAAAATTGCAAATGCAAGTTCATTTTCTAGTATGTAATCTTCTATATCACAAAATATGCAGCTCATTTTTTCCTCCTTGTTTCTGTCTTTTTCCTTAAAAAATATTTTCTAGTATAATTTTATATAATTAATCATGTTTTAACAATTTGTTTTTGATTATTTTTACAAAAAACCCCCTGCGTCTCGAATTTCGACTTAGGGGATTTTCTTCTCTTATTTATATAAATGACAACATACTTTATTTCCATTATCAACAATCTTCCAATTAGGACTTTCTTTTTCGCAAATATCTAACTTATATGGGCACCTAGTATGAAAACCACAACCATTAGGTATATTAACAGCACTAGGAATACTTCCTTTTAATATAATTCTTTCTTTAACTTCCCTTGGATTTTGTATTGGTACAGATGATATTAATGCCTTTGTATATGGATGTTTTGGATTATTATAAACCTCTTTTGCATTACCATACTCAACAATCTTTCCTAAATACATAACAGCTATTTCATCACAAAATGATTTAACTACACTAAAATTGTGTGAAATAAATAAATATGTTAGTCCAAATTTATCTTTTAAATCTAGCATTAAGTTTAGAATTTGAGATTGAACTGATACATCTAATGCAGCAGTTGGCTCATCACAAACAATAAATTTAGGATTCATAGCTAAAGCTCTGGCTATTCCAATCCTTTGTCTTTGACCACCGCTAAACTCATGAGGATATCTAAATATACTGGTAGAATCCATACCACATAGATTTAGTATTTCTATAGTTTTATCTTCTACTTTATCTTTAGTAACTATATTATGTTTCTTTATTCCTTCAGCTACAATTTGACCTACACTTTTTCTAGGATCTAAACTTGCATATGGATCTTGAAATATTATTTGTATATCACGTCTTAAATTCATCATTTCTTTAGATGATATTTTGATATTATTCTCAACATCAAATAATACATCTTTACCATTATAAACAACTTTTCCACCTGTAGGAGATGTTAATCCTAAAATAGTTTTTCCGATAGTTGATTTTCCACATCCTGATTCACCAACTAATCCAAGTATGGTATTTTCTTTTATTGAAAAACTTACATCATCTACTGACTTTACATATTGATTATTTTTGCTGAATGCTTTCTTTCTAATTGGATAGTATTTTTTAAGATTCGAAACTTCAAATATAATTTTATTACTATCACTCTTAACCTTACTCTTGCTATTACTATTACTATTACTATTACTATTACTATTACTATTCATTATTTCACATCTCCTTTCTCAAGTTTTTTAGCATTAATACATCTTATCTTATGCCCATTTTCTAACTCTACCATATTAGGGTTTTCTTTAGTGCACTCAACAGAACTCTCCAAGCACCTTTTATAATAAGGGCATCCCTTTACTTCTTCATACAAGTTAGGAACATTTCCTTCTATAGAGTTAAACCTTCCATTAAAATTATCTGGCATTGCATCTAATAGTGCCCTTGAATATGGATGTTTTGCATTATCAAAAAACTCGCCTACACTACATTCTTCTACTACTTGTCCAAAATACATAACCGCTACTCTTTGAGCTAATTCTGCAATCACACCTAAATCATGAGTAATTAATATAATTCCACTATTACTTTCCTCTTTTATATCCTTAAGTAAATCTATTATCTCAGCTTGTGTTGTAACATCTAGTGCAGTTGTAGGCTCATCTGCAATTAGAATATCTGGATTACAAATCATACCCATAGCAATCATTATTCTTTGTTTCAACCCGCCACTTAGTTCAAATGGGTACTTATTTAAAACAGATTTTGGATCAGGTATTTTTAATTTTTCTAATAAATCTATTAACTCTTCCTTACAATTATTTTTCTTATCAGGTCTATGTATTTTATAAACCTCTCTTAATTGTTTATATACTGTTGTTACAGGATTTAGTGATGTCATAGGTTCTTGGAATATCATAGATATTTTATCTCCTCTTACCTTGCACATCTCTTTTTCTTTTAGCTTCAATAAGTCTTTTCCCTTAAATACTATTTCTCCTGAATCTATTTTTCCCGAAGCATTATTTATAAGACCCATTATAGCTAATGAGGTTACACTTTTTCCACTACCCGATTCTCCAACTATTCCTAACACTTCTTTAGGATTAACATTTAAGCTTACTCCCTTTACAGCCTGAACTCTACCCATTGCTGAATTGAAGGAAACTTTTAGGTCTTTAACTTCTAATATACTCATTATCATTTCCTCCTTATTATTTAATTTTAGGATCTAGTGCATCACGTAGACCGTCCCCTACAAAATTTATAGATAAAACAGTTAATATTATCAAACTTCCTGCTGGTATCCACAACCACCATTCTCTCTGTAAAGTTCCGATATTTTGTGCTGCTATAAGCATATTACCCCAGCTAGGTTGTGGTAACTTTACACCTATACCTAAGAAACTTAATGAAGCTTCTGTTAAGATTCCATTAGCTATAGCAAGTGTTGCAGCAACTAGCACTGGAGATAGTATATTTGGCAATATATGATTTCTTATTATTTCAAAAGAAGATAGTCCCATAGCCTTTGCAGCTAATATATAGTCGTTCTCCTTCAATGATAATATTTCAGCTCTTACTATTCTTGCAATATTTGGCCACATTAAAAAACCTATTATTATGATTAAATTTTTTACACCTGGTCCAGTTATCGCTGCAACTGATACTGCAATAACAAAGAATGGAAAGCACATAATAATATCTATTATTCTCATTATAATTTTATCTACTATACCACCAAAGTAGCCAGCTATTGCTCCTAAAGTCACACCTATTAATAGCTGAACTGTCATAGATGCAATTCCAACCAATATTGATACCCTTCCACCATATATTAATCTTGTAAAAACATCTCTACCCAAATCATCTGTACCCAAAATATAATCTTTACTTGGTGGCATTTTTATATTAAATAAATCAGTTTCACTAATAGTATAGTTTGTAAGTAAAGGTGCACATATAGATATTATTACTAATGCCACTATTATAAAAAGTCCAGCTACTGCTAACTTATTTTTTAAAAACTTACGAAATGATATTTCAGTTAGTGATACATATTTTTCATCCTTATTTTTTTTAATAATAGTTGTAGTCATATAGCCCTCCCTATTGCTCTAATCTTATTCTTGGATCAACTACCACATATAATATATCTGCTACAATATTTGCAATTACAATTACTACTGCAATAAGCATTGTTATTCCCATTACTAACATATAGTCTCTATTCATTATTGCATTATAGTTTAATGTACCTATACCCGGCCATACAAACACAGTTTCTGTAATTAAAGCACCTGAAACTAATGATGGCAGTTGTAAACATAGTACTGTTATTATAGAAATCATTGAATTTCTTAATCCATGAGTCCATATTGCTTTATTTTTAGTAAGCCCCTTAGCTTGAGCTGTTCTCATATAATCTTGGCTAAGTGTATCTATCATTGATGATCTTGTATATCTTATCAGTGTAGCTGTTTGAGTAAGTGATAAAACAGTAACTGGCAAAATCATATGTTTAATAATATCCATAAGACGTGAAATACCAGTATAGCTAGCTGTCAACGTCTCCATACCTGATGATGGAAGTATAGCTAAATCATATCCAAACCACTTAACAAGTAATAATGCAAAGAAAAATGTTGGTATAGAAATACCTATAAATGAAATAAAGGTTATTATATAATCAATCCATGTATTAGATTTTGAAGCAGTTACTACACCTATTACTATTGCTAATACTGAACTTATAACAAATGATACTATTGATATTAATATAGTATTTTTTAGTGCTTCAACTATAATTGAAAATGCTGGTGCATTATATTGAGTTGAATAACCAAAGTCTCCTGTTAGTGCTCTTCCTATCCATTTTATATACTGAACATAAATTGGATCATAATATCCAAGTGATCTTAGTTTTTGTTCTATTACTTCTGGCCCTAAGTTAGGGTCAATCATATTTAGGTATGGGTTACCCGGTTGCATATGAATTAATGTAAACACCGTTACAGATACACCAAACAACACAATAAGTGCAACCCCAATTCTTTTAAGCAAGAATTTAGCCATAACTTTAATCTCCTCCCATGTAAAAATATTTTAAATCCTATTCACCTTAAAAAATGGGTTGTTTTCAAGAAACAACCCACTTAGTCTAATATCTATTTAATTGACCAATTGTGAACATTGTAGAATTCATTAAATGTTGATGGCTCATATCCTTCTAACTTAGGATTATATACTCTTTCTATATCTTGACAGAATAAGTATGCTTGAGGAACATCTTGATTTAATATTTGCCCAAACTTAGAATAAATCTCTTTTCTTTGAGCTTGATCTAATACTGCATTTCCTTCTTCAATTAATTTATCTGTTTCTGGATTTTCATATGCAACTATGTTGTA
Source organism: Romboutsia sp. LXY-2 (assembly GCF_056171995.1). NCBI lineage: Bacteria > Bacillati > Bacillota > Clostridia > Peptostreptococcales > Peptostreptococcaceae > Romboutsia > Romboutsia sp. LXY-2. The sequence continues at coordinate 158,023 of NZ_JBKFGI010000001.1, forward strand.
TCCTACTACACCTTTATCATGAGATATAGCATCTGAATGCCACATTGCTCTTGGGTCTGGATCTAATGATAATGTATTACCCATCATATATAAATCAAAGTCATGATTTGCAACTACTTTATCCATAACAGCTGAGAATTCCATAGATTCAATATCTACTTTCACTCCTATAGCCTTTAAGTTCTCTTGAATTACTACTGCAGTTTTTTCTCTTACTGGATTATCAGTTTGGCAAACTAGTTTTAACTCTAGCTTTTCACCTTTACTATTTTCAACTATTCCATCTTTAGCTTTATCTTCCCATCCAGCTTCTTTTAATAGATCTTTAGCTTTTTGTTCATCATAGTTATAATCATTTAATAATGACTCATTTGGGTATGCCCAAAGAGATGGAAGCATTGGAGCATTAACAACTTGTCCACGACCTTCAACAACATTATCAACTATTCCTTGGCGATTTATTGCATGCATAAACGCTTGACGAACTTTAACATCTTTTAATTCTTCTTTTCTTAAGTTGAATCCCATATATGTAAATTGGAAGTTAGGATATGCTTCTGTTTTATATCCTTCTTTAACTAAAGCATCTATATCTGCTTTTCTTAAAGCTTCAACATTTGCTATATCTATAGAAGCATTTTTAAATTCTGCTTGCGTAGTATCTGCGTTTATAACTTTGAATACTAAATTAGGAGTTTTAACTTCCCCTCCAAAGAAATCAGATACAGCTTGGAACTTAACAAAAGATCCACTTTTGTATTCAGTTAATTTATATGGTCCACATCCTATTGGGTTGTTTAACAATTGAGTTTGATTTTTCCATTCTCCTGGAGCAATATCTCCCCATATATGTTCTGGTAATATATTTACTGTTCCTAAGTTTGTAACTGCTGGTGCATATGTATTTTCAAATACTATTTCAACAGTGTCTTCATCTACTACTTTTATACCTTCTACACTCTTTGCTTTACCATCATGGTATTCTTTAGCACCTTTTATATTTTGAACATCACCATAGTAGCCACCTGTATAGTCTCCAGCTGCCATGCTAGTAAATGTGAACGCTACATCTTCTGCTGTAACCTTTTCTCCATCATGCCAAGTAGCGTTTTCTTTTAGATCATAAGTTATTGTTTTTTCATCATCAGATATTTTGTAATCCTTAGCTAAATATGGTTCTAACTCACCCTTTGGATTTACAGTCATTAGAGAGGCATATGCTACTGAATTTACATAGTTATCTATAGATATGTTTGATATAAGAGGATTAAATATCCCTTGTGGTGACATATTCATAGAATATACTATTGTATCTTTGGCACCTTGGTTTTCGCTTGAGGCATTTCCCTTATCAGAACTACATCCTGCTAATGTTGTTGCTAGCATAGTTGTTGATAAAAGTACACTAATTAATTTTTTTGATTTCATATATATCCCCCGTACTTTGTCATTTTATGGAATTAACCCACGTCTTCTATTATAATCACTCCTTATTTATTAGTAAAATTGCTTGTATCTATATGTTATGTTTCAGATATAGTTTTTTTCTATTCGATTTCTAATTATATAAGAACTGCGGTTGATTTAGTTGATAATAGGTTGAGAATTATATGATTGATTAAAGCCCTAGGTCATGTTTTTTGACTTAGGGCTTTTGATACTTTTTATTTATGATTAGCTTTTTAGTTTTTATTTTTTGTATAGCATTTCTAGGTGCTCTATATCATCTTCTAGGTAGATTTCTGATACTTGTTCAAATCCTAGGCTTTTGTAGAAGTCTATAAGGTAGGCTTGTGCTGATATTCTTATTTCATTTTCATTCATAGTTTCTGTTATGAATTCTATTGCTTGTTTTAGCATTTCTTTTGATAATCCATTTTTTCTGTGGGGTTTTTTTGTTAGTACTCTTCCTATTGAGGTTTCTTTGTAAGAGATTCCTTTTGGGATTATTCTTGAGTATGCTATTATTTGGTTGTTTTCTTCTAGGTACAGGTGGTATGATGCTAGGTCTTTTGTGTCTATATCTTGGTATATGCAGTTTTGTTCTACTACGAATACTTCTGATCTTACTTTAAGTATTTCGTATAATTCTTTTGTACTTAGTTCATCAAATTTTTTAATTTTCCAGTTCATTATGTCTTCTTCCTTTTTCTTATTTGGCATCATTTTCAAATCTATTTTTATAATACTCTTTTGTTCTAAATTCAATAGCATCCTTAACATTATTTAAGAATACTTCATTATTAATAAATTGCTTTAACTCTTTGTTTAAGCATACTTTATCATCTTCAATATAGAAAAATTCACTACTACTTTTGCATAAGAAATGTACAGGATTTTTTCTTGCTAAGTTTATATATTGTTGCGGTTTCCAATCCCTAAACTTTGAGGTAGACTTATCTCTTAACATATCAACTGCATTTGAACCTTTATGGTAGAATTCTTTAAAAGACTTATATAAATCCTCATCATTTATCTCAAGTTTCATTTCTCCATTATTATAAAATGCTAGTATTACTGGAATTTTATAAGTTTTGCTCATACTAGTATTTTCAATAAATTTTATAAATTCATATCCAATACCATCAAGAGCTGTTTTTTCATCTGTATCAAAATCTCCAACACTATCTAAGTATCCTATATAATCTTTAAATACATTAACCTTTGCTTTCTTTTTCATATTAGAATAAACATCATCATCCATGTATGTAAATAACTCTACCCTTGATGGTATATGCCCTAAGTCTTCTTTTACTTTAAAGTATTCTTCTTTTATAAAATCCTCTAACTTTTGATTAGCTTTTTGCATTCTTTCAAAAATATCTATTATTCTAAAGTCAAAATCAACAAAGCAATCTTCAGGATAATTTTCTTCACATAGGGGGTCGTGTTTCTTTACGCCTTCTTTTGGTGAAGTATTTCCTGATAACAGCAATGGTACTAAATTTGCTTTTTTATAGTTTCCTATAAAATCTAGAACGTTAAGATATTTTTTACTTTTGTCTTTTCTAAGTCCCCTTCCTAACTGTTGCAAGAACACGGTTGGAGACTCTGTTGGTCTTAAGAATAAAACCATATCTATACTCTTAACATCTAACCCCTCATTGAACATATCTACTGAAAAGATTATCTGTAAATCTTCATCTCTAAGTTTCTTTAAAGCTATACTTCTTTCTTCGTTATATTCACCTTCGTTACCACTATACACTGCACATGCGCTTATACCATTTTCATTAAAATATTTAGCCATAAACTCAGCATGAGCTTTACTTGTACAAAATCCAAGTGCCCTTTTAGACTTATATTTTTTGTAGTGGTTTAGAATTAACTCTGCTCTATTATTAATACTTAAAGCTGTCTCTAGTTCTTTTTCATTGTACTTACCATTCTTAAACTCTATATCATCATAATCTATACTGTCATCATAAATTCCATAATATCTAAAGGGTACTAACCATCCTTTATCAATTGCATTTTTAAGGGTTACTTCATATACAGTGTTATAATCACAAATACTAAATACATCTTTATTATCTAGCCTATCTGGTGTTGCCGTTATACCTAGCATAAACTTTGGCTCAAAGTAGTTTATTATGTTTTGATAGTTTTTTGATACTGCATGATGAAATTCATCTACTACTACATAATCAAAATAGTCTTTTGAAAAATACTTTTCATTTAGGTATTCAGGTTTACCTAAACTTTGTACTGAAGCAAAGATTATGTCTTTATCAGTATCTTTGGTTGAATTCATAAAGAATCCCATGTTGTATTCTTCTTCACTTATGCTATCCTTATTGTTTAAGTCATAAGAATATGCACTAGAGCTATCAGCTACTTTTTCATAATCTTCACTATTACTATTAATTATTTTATCTCTTCTTATATTTTTAAAACTATCATAAGCTTGTTTAAGTATTTCTTCTCTATGAGCAACAAATAATATCTTTTCATATTCTCTACTGTCAAAAGCTGCTAAGTAGGTTTTCCCTATTCCTGTTGCTGCTACTACAAGCCCTTTATCATTTCCTTCTTCTCTAGTCTTTTTTAGCTCATACAGTGCTTCTATTTGTGCTCCTCTTGGTTCAAATAAATCTACCATTTTAGGTTCATCATAAGAGTAATTTAGTTCTTCTTTTTTGCTTTCTGCTCCCAGGTTTAACTTTGGCTTTTTCCATGTTTTTGAATATCTTTCAAGTTCTTGGTCGTTTACTATTATTGATTCGTTGTTAAACAAGTCTTCAAACATATTTTTGAAGTATGTAAAGTCTTCTAGGTTTTGTTCTTTATCTATTCTATAGTTCCATTCTATTCCACTGGTCCATGCTGATCTTGAAAGGTTGGATGATCCTATGAAGATTTCGCCTCCATTGTTGTATTCAAACATGTATGCTTTTGCGTGAAAGCTTCTTTTTGTATCACTATAAAATCTTAGGTCTAGGTTGTCTCCTAGAAGATCTTTGATTAGGTATAGTGCTGATGGCTGAGTTATATTTAAATAGTTTCCTGTAAGTATTCTTATTGGAATGTTTTTATCTTTTATTAATTTTAGGTCTTCTTGGATTAGTTTTACTCCTGATTCCATTAAGAAGGAAACTATGATATCTATTGATTTTGCGTTGTGTATGCTTTGCTGTAGGTGTTTGTACAGGTGGTCTTGGTGACCTGTTATACAGTTTAGGTTCATAGCTTTTTCCTTTCTTTGTTCTAATAGTTATATTTTAACATGTTTTGACAGATTAGATTCTTACATTTATAATTTTAGGTAGAATTATTAATTGGAGGTTTTTTATGAATGTTTATGATAAATTGGTAAGGGATAGGATTCCTGAGATTATAGAGGCTAGTGGTAAGAAGTGTGAGGTTGAGGTTGTTAGTGATGAGGTAGCTTTAGAGTACCTTTATAAGAAGTTAGAGGAAGAGGTTAGTGAGCTTTTAGAGGATAAGAATCTTGAGGAGATTGCTGATGTTATGGAAGTTCTTTTTGGTATTGCTTGTAAGATGGGCTATTCTGAAGAGGATATTCTTAAGAAGAGGGATGAGAAGAATTCTAAAAATGGTGGATTTAAGGAAGGTATTGTACTTAAAAGTGTTTATTAATATAATTGCATATATACAATTATCCCATCCTAATTAAGGTATGGGATAATTTTTCTATTATAAAAATTTATGTGATGTAATAATTGAGAATGTATCATCTAAAGTTATATTTGACTCTTTAATAAAAGCTATTGAAGCCTTCTATGGCTTTATATAGCCTTGGCTTAAGTAAAATTTAAAAGGTGTCTTTCTATATCTTCTTAATATTCGCTATTATTTAACCTTTCCGCTTCATTTTCTTCATTTAACCGATATTCTCTTTGATATTTTTCTTGTGATTCTTCTAACTATAGATTGTAATTTTGTTTTGGATATTTAAATATCTTCTCTGTTACGTTAGCTTTTCTTACATTCAGAACTGTCGGCTTTCTATATGATTCTAATACCTCTTTTGGCAGGACTATTCCATCTATTTCTTTTCTTCTAAATTCTATCTGTTTGATCAAGAATAAAAGCATAAGATTCAACCTATGCTTAAGTACTATTTTTTATATTTGTATTTCTTTAACTCTTCCTACTATGCCACTTTCAAGCATTACTTTTATTTAATGGTGATGATTTTGTGAATTAGTAAGAATTCTTTTTACTATTCATTCAGTTAACTTTCCAATTCTTTGGTCTTGTTTTTGTACTGCATATACTTTTGACCCTATTTTTATATCACTTCTTTTAGTTACGACCATAATTTATACCTCTTGCTTTCTTGTAAGATATTTTATTATATCCAAGATATCTATATAAAAATCTTAATTGAATATTAATGCGTCTATTACATCAATATAATAGTTTCACTAATTCTAGCTTACTTTTACTGAATATTAAGCGCTTTACTAGCTCTGTAGTTATTAATAAGCACTAGATAATCAATTGGTCGTCATCTCTAGTTGTCTTACTACTTCTCTTTTATCTTACTTTCATTGCAATCATATAATTTAATATTTTACACCTTTTGTCCTATTACATTTCCAACATAGAGTTTGTAAATTACCTTCTTCTGTTAAACCACCTTTTGCTAAGGGTTTTATATGATCTATCTCTAATAATAGGTTTGGCTCTTTTTCACTTGATATCCCACAACTTTTGCAACTATAATTATCTCGTATTTTAATTTTTTCCCTTAATGATGAAGTCATTAATGCTCTTTGACCGCCAACGCTCTTCCTAAATTTAATTATTTCTGATAAATAGTTAATGAATCTATCTAGATTTTCAATATTAAATACAACATCACAATTCATGGAGCTATTTCCTCCAGCACTAACATATTTAAATTTGAATTTTGGAAAATATAACTGACTAAGATCTATATCTTGAAATCCTAGTTTTTGAATTAGTGTTTTTTTACTAAATATTTTAATCAAAGTAGGTATTTCATTGCTAATACTTTCTACTATCTTATCCCTCTGATTTTTCAATAAAACTTTTCCTTGCTCTGCTGCAGAAAAATCATTCAGAACATGTTCAATATTTTCTAAAGTTTCTTCATTAGCTTTCATATTAAAATACTTACAAATATATTTAAATGGTTGTTGTTGTGCATTTTTACAAACAGTTAAAGAACAGTCACATGTATTTTGTTCTTGCCTCAATTTTTTTAACTCTGGTCTTTTATAATTATACACGCTCTTATCAATATAATTCGCTTGCCCATAATCAATTTGTTTAAATCCTATAAATGCATTCTTCAGACCCTCAATATGTTCATTTAGGTCATTACATTCCTTTGTATATTCTTGAATATTATCTTTAATTCTTAAAAACTTTTCACTTTTAAAATAGGAATATGCATAAACTAAGTAAACTATTAACAAAGTTGTAATCATAATTATAAATATCATTTTACTACCTCCTTATTCAAAATCCAATCTTAACCAAAACTTAGTAAAAGTATCAACATATTCTTTTATAAAACTAATCAATAATTTTATATTATCGCTACCTCATAAATACTTGTTTAATATTATCATCCTCAAGTTTTTAATGATGTATTCACATATATTTACATAACTTCCATTTTACAGTCTCTTAAATCTTTCACATATATCATTTTTATTAATTATTTTATTATTAATCTGTACGAAAAAATATAATCATGTATTTCAGGTTTATATTTTTTTACCCCATCATATCTATACTTTCTTTCTCCTTTTAATTTACTTTTTATTTCACGTATATCAACTATTTCTTTTGTTGGTATAATCCTATGTTTATTCTCTACTTCATCTAATAATAGTATATAATTTTTATTTTCTAGATACTCTATTAGATCTATAGGATTCAAATCACTGTATGTAATTATTCTCTCAGGTTCTTTGTAGTTACCTCCCTCTGTAAAGTAAAAATAACTATCATTTATCCAAATTTCATATAAGTTATCTGGATACATATAAACTTTTTTCTCCATAATAAAATCCCCCCTCACTACTAGATATATTCTAGTAGCGAAGGAGGTATAACATCTTTTCAGTTTCTTTAATTTATATGAAGAGTGTGTGCTGCTTTTTACTAATTGCATAAGTTACTTTATTATTATGATAAATAAGTACGCTAAAGCATTATCTTAGTTCTTAAATTTTTATTTCCTAAGCTAATACTTTTATTTTTAAGTAACTATTTAATAATACCCATGTTATCTTTTCTTCATTGTCTAATATTAGAGTATCCATATTTTGCCCTAATAATTTTATGCTATAATCAAATTGAATTTATACAGATATATAAGCTCCATTGCTATAGTACGCCAAATTCATGTTTACTAGTACTCCACCTATAGTTGTATAGTTACAAGGATTACTTTCTGCCCTTTTCCCAAATGTAGTGTTAAACCATTGTCTATCTATAAATTTATAATCCTGTAATGTAGATATGGCTATTTCTAATTCTTTAAATAAGACCTTTTTAGAATTTTCCTTACCTATCCTATATCTAAAACCATCATTATCAACTTTAGTTATAAAAGTTGTTTTGGTAGGCTTTGGTATAATTACTCCTTCATATATATAATCATTAAACATCATATTCACCCTTTCCATAGTATATATCTATTTTACATGTATAGCTATACTCTTATATGATTCCAATGCCCTAGTGATACTTCCATACATAAAGTGGCTCAGTTACTAACTGTTTAGACACTCTCTGGAATATTATTTACTTTTACCATGTTACTTGTTTATGAAGTATATTAAACATTTCACGCTTATGTATTTCTAAAATTTCTTTATTCCATACATTTTTATTCTCTACAAGCATCTCCTTCATAATTTTTAATTTAAGACTTTGATCAATAACATTTTTATATGAATTTATTTTTCCTGCTGGTGGCAAATTAGAAAACTTAGAATTTCCAGATACCGTTATCAATGCCAAGTTACCAAAACTATTCAAATCATCATCTTCCAATTTCATATAATTCTCTGTATCTATTGGGTTTTGCGGGTAAAAATGCTCTATTGAATTTCTAAATTGGAACTGCCAGTCATCCTTCAATGATGAAATAATTTCTTTATTTTTGTATGAATATCCATCTCTATATAATATATAATCCAAATATGTAAATACAATACGCTCAAACCCAAATCCTTCACGACCTTCATAATCAGAATTCTTTACTTTTCCTTCACAATATTTTTCTAATATAGTTAAAATATCACTACTTTCATTATCCATTAAACTTCTTAATACTAATGAAATCCAGTGCATGGTCTTAGGTGATGTGTATGTAATACGTAAGCAAGATTGTAATGTCCTTGCTTGCTTATTGTTATTATCATCATCTCCTCCAAACGTTCCTACATATTTTGGCTTTAAATATATACTTTTATTATCCCTATATGATTCTAGACGTTGCAAAGACCATTTACCCGTATCTTTATAATCCTTTGCAAACTCTCTCTTTAAAATGTATTTGTCAAACAACACTCTGCATCTTAGTAAATTATATAAAAAGTTCTTTGCTGTATCTTCACTTTCCCAATTTTTTTCTATATTCTTTAAGAAATTCTTATCATCAAGCATTGATTCATTTTCCTCTAAATTAGATATAGACTGATTTACCTGCAATATAAAATTAGGGAAAGAAATAATAGATTCAAATCTCTCATTTTCCTCTTCATCTTTTGATAATCTATTTTTAGTAGGCATAGACAATTCTAGTATTTCGTATAAAGTTTTGCTATCATCATTTAAATTATCATCTTCTTCAATACTAACTATTGCCTTAACTTTATCAAAACCACTCACTTGAGGCTCTAAACTACTCCAGCCATCACCAAAAATTTCTTTTCTAATTTTAGAATCAAAGTTCATTTGTACATATGAATCCATCTTAGAACAAGCTTCCCAAATAAGTGCTCCAACCTTCTTATCCTCTTTTGTTGATAATTTACTCAATAGCTTAGCTTTTGCTATTTCATGTACTTCTAATTGTTCACCGCGCGTATTCATAATTTCAAAGTAATGGTTCAAATCTATATTTTGTGGTACTTGAATTCTAATTAATAAAACACTATTTAATTTATCTTTAAACTTATTTTCATTAATTTGATTGTTATTAAAGTAATCTTTAATGATTTTATAACCATTAATGAGTTCCTCTGATTTTAACTCATCTAAAATAGTATCATTTTCATCTTCGCCAATTACAGAAAGTGTTCTATTAGATTTATCTCTTGCTTCAAAATGTAGCGAATCTTTTAACATATTAATTTTTAGATATCGTTCTAATAAATATAGTGTTGTTAGACGTTGCTGTCCATCTATGACTTCATAAACATCTGATTCTTTTTGATTAACAATCAAATTACCTAAAAAATACCCCCCATCTGAAGTATAAATATCATCAATCAATTGCTCAATTTGCTTTGATTTCCAAGCATAGTTTCTTTGGTATATAGGAACCTCATATTTTACATTACTAAACACCTTTGATACTTTTATTATTTTTGGTTTTTGTTTCATTTTCTACCACCCATTTACCTCTCGTAATAATTCCCATACTTTTTTATACTTAGTTATTTGATTCTTTACTTGTATTTCATCTACTTTTTCTAAAAAAATAAGATTTAATTCTCCAGGTTCATTCATTTCATTAATCTTAGCAAACATATCTAAGCCCGTATTGATTCTGTCATGTTTTCCAAGAGCATAATTATTAATTGTCTGTGGGTAAACTAACATCATTGTCAATCTAAGAGAGTAACTCCACGTATATAACTGTTTTAATACTGCATCATTGATTGAATCAATGCCAAATCTATCTGCAAAAAATAATAATACATTTTCATAGAGTTCCTTTATATAAATATCACCTGTTCTTTTGCTTGGTATTTCCTCTATATCTTTGTGAAAATGTTCAATTTTTTTTATTATTTGCTCAAGCAATCCTTTGTAATGAAGGGTATATGAGAAAAATCTTTTACCTGCAATTAATTGTTGAGTTAATTGGAATTGATTTAGTGATTTAGATGCTAGTATTTCCATGCTGCCATTGTTGTTCATTTGCTCAATAAAAAGATTTGAAGCCTTTTGATAAATAGCATAATTATAGAGATTATTACTCTTAATCCCCTTAAAAGTTGCAATTTTTTCACTTGAATAACCCAAACCATTTTTCCATTTGTACCATTGAGTAAGAGGAAATAGGTAGGATTTAAATAACTTTCCTAAGTCTTCCTGATCATTATTTTCCCATCTCTTAATAGTCTTTATTTTTATGTTTTCTTCTTCATTGTTCATTTCTCTCAAGTGATAAGATTTTAATAAATCATGAGGAGATAACTCCTTACCTCTTGAGTTTTGAGAGTCAAAAAATTGGAACGCTTCTTGTTCTTCATCTGTTACTATTTTTACTATGGTACAGTTGTCTAATAAGTATTTTTCATAGTATTCACGTTCATTTTCTTGTAATTCTGAGACTCTCTTTTTTAATGTATTTAAATTATTTATAATTGCATTTATAGAAAGAGAGTTGTACTTTTCGTTTAGTATACCTTTCTCTTTATATCTATCTTTATCTAAAAGGCAATATAGTAATATTGATAATGTTGTAATACGTTGCTGTCCATCAACTATATAATACTTATCGTCTTTTTTGTGTAAGATAACAGAACCAAATCTATATTCATTTAAACTTTGTTTATAGGCTTCATAAGTATCCATAAACAATGTATTTGTAGATGAAGAACTCCAGCTATACGGTCTTTGATATTCTGGAATAGCTAAATCTAATTCTAGTAATTCTTTGATTGTAACAATTGATAATTCATTTTCGATTAACCCCATCTTTATATCCCTTCTATTATGTACTTTCTATTAGCTTTTATATTATATGATGAAAATATCATCTACGCCATAAAAAAAGTGCCTTCAGACACGTTTTTCACCCCCATTAGTTTTCTGAGACACTAGGTGCCTCAGCTGCTAAGCTTTATTATTTATTATATCCTCAACTTCTTCTACTGTAATACCTGTTCCTACTTCTGTTTGATATCTATTGATTTTACGTTGTGTATGCTTTGTTGCAGGTGTTTGTACTGGCAGTCTTGGTTTACTATTATGCAATTTAGATTTATAGCTTTCTTGGTTCTAATAGTTATATTTTAACATGTTTTGACAGATTAGATTCTAATTTTAAAATTTTATTTAGTATATTATGGTAGGTTTTTTAGATGAAAATTTATGATAAATTAGTTAGAGATATGATTCCTTAGATAATCCATACTTCTGATAAGATATGTGAGGCTGTTAGTGATGATGTGCTTTGTAGTATATTTAGTAAGAAGTTAAATGAAGAAGTTATTGAGCTTTTAGAAGATAAAAATCTAAATGAGATTGCTAATAAATACGAATATAGTGAACTCGTTCTTATGAATAAAGCAACTCAAAAGAAGAGCTATAAATGGAGCTTAAAAAATATTATTTTAAAAAAACTTATTAGTTAAGTCTATGACTAAACTTTTTATTTTCAATTTCTTGCTATTTATAATAATTTTTCAGTATTCTTAACGCCATTCAACGGTATAAATTACTAACTTAAGGACCTTGTAATAACTAAAGTCGACGTGATTTTATTTGTTCTATATAAAACTAAAAATATTTGTATAAAATATCTAGTATAAATAGTAATAAAAAAAATCACTATCTATATTCCAGATAGTGATTTTTGACATAAACTTACTTTATTATATCTTACATGTAAATCTATAGTATTATATATTTTATTAACTTTTAACATTTATAAACAATTTTATAACTATCCTTATTCCCTGTCTTAATATAAAAATCTCTGCAAAATTATCTAGGATATTATTCCAACCCTAATCTATACATATAATTTTATCTATAGTTCATAACTAGTATTTCGGTTATATTGCCTCTTCCTTTTCCATTTGAATTTATCATTCTGCTTGCATTAACTCTTTCTATACTAAATTTATTGTACAATTTGTCAAAAAACAAATCATTCACATCTAAATTTTTAGGATCTGAGTTACTAAGCATTAACATCGCTCCTCTCGCTTCCATTTCATCGTAGAATTTTGAAAGCTCTATTTGTGCATCATCATTAAAACCACTCTTATTATAATCATTAAATCCACCTTTAGTAACCGGTCTATATGGAGGATCAAAATAAACTAATGTATCACTATTAATATACTCTTTTAACTCTTTATAATCTTTGTTTTCTATAATTATCTTATCTTCACCTTTAGCATTTTTTACGTTTAATAATGCAGACATACTTCTTAATTGTTCTTCATCATACATAGAAGGATTTTTATGTTGACCCCAAGGTACATTGTATCCCCCCTTCTTATTTTCTCTATATAAACCATTAAAGCATGTCTTGTTTATAAAAATAAAATTAGCAGCCTGCTTTATATTATCTACACTGTCCCAATTGTTAAACTCATCTCTCACTTTTAAATACATTTCTTTTTGATTATCTTCTTCGTAGCTTAAATATTCTTCTCTCATAATATTAAGTCTGCTTATTAAATCCTCACAATTATCCTTTAGTACTCTATATACATTTATAAGCTTATAATTAATATCATTTATTACTATTCTATTAAAATTATAATTAGATGCTATATAAATGAAAAACGCTCCAGCTCCAACAAATGGCTCTACATATGTATCAATTGTTTTACTTCTTTTTATCTGCTCTGGTAAATTTTCTTCTAAAACTGGTAATAATTGAGTCTTACCACCAGCCCATTTTAAGAAAGGTTTGTTCTTAACCGCGCTCATATCTATAGTCTCTTCCTCTCTGCTAATTCTTTTATCCTTATATGGTTCTACAATATCATCAAACGATACTTGATTTTCATTCAAAGCATCTATCCTTGTTTTTGATATACTTAAATACTCTTCATTTATATCTATACCAATATATTTTCTTTTTAATCTTTTGCATACTACACCAGTTGTTCCACTTCCGTTAAATGGATCTAATACTGTATCATTTTGGTTGGTAGATGCTAATACTATTCTTTCAAGTAGCCATTCGGGCTTTTGTGTTGGATGTTTACCAAATATTTTTTCTTTTTTAGATGTTGTAGATGAACTCCATACATCTTTCATCTGCTTATTCCCATTTAATTGCTTCATTATATCATAGTTGTAAATATGTTTGACTTTTTTAATATCTTTCTTTGCCCATAATATAGTTTCTGTTGAGTGAGTAAAGTATCTACAACTCATGTTAGGTGGTGGATTAGTTTTTTGCCAAGTAATATTATTTATAATTTTAAACCCTAATTCTTCTAGTACATAACCAACCAAATATATATTATGAATTGTGCCCGATATCCATATAGTTCCATTATCCTTTAATTTTTCCTTGCAAATTGATATCCATCTTTTATTGAAGTTATACTTATCATTAAATGATATTGTTTTATCCCATTCTCCCTTGTCTACACTTTCCATCTTTCCTGATTTACAAGTAATACCTCCGCTTGATAAAAAGTATGGTGGATCTGCAAATATCATATCTATTGATTTAGATTCTATATATTCTAAAACACTTATACAATCTCCGTTTATTAATTTTGTATCTCTATCTTCATAGAATATATCTTTCATAATTATTCCATCCTTTTTCTTATATCTACTTATGTTATAATACTTATTTTTGACAAAAAACGCAACAAAAAAACCTCAAATAGAATTTACATATAACTTCCATTTGAGGTAATGTTTCTTATTTAACTATTTCTTCCAACACTCCATCTGCTAGCATTTTTAAATTTAGTATGTAATCATTGTTCATAAAAGTCTCATTTATAGCAGTTTTAGCCGTATTCCACCCTGCTCCATCTGTTATCCATATAAGCTCAAAACCTTGATTAGTTATTAAACTATGTAAATCTTTATATTCACCAGCTGTTGCTTTAAGTTTTGACCCTCCTCCACTATAGAAATTAACTTCTGATAAATATAAGTTTTCTTTTCCTTTTATGGCAAAGTCAAATCTTCTGTCAATTTTATCTGCTTCTACAGTTATATTCCATTTTTCTTTTATTTTTTTGCAGGTAGCTTGAGTCATATATTCAAATCCATTTTCATCACATAAGTTTTTGATAAACACTTCTGTTAATGACTCCATACTTGTACCCGTTCTGTTTTTTCTTCCATTTGTATCCATACCTACTTCTACACCTTTACAGTAGTCTAATAGATTTGATACTTCCTTATCAACTAAAAATTTCTTTATTCCACTTCCTTCAAAAAATAATAGAAAATCTTTTTGTTCTTTATGGCTTAAACTATTTTTTGCCTTGAACAAATGTGATTTATTTTCGGATGTTAATGAATCAAAATCATTAATTATTGCTGTATCTTTTAATTTTGCTGGTCTAATAGCCACTAGTAATAATATCGCTTCTTTAACTTTAGGTGATTTTTCTATTAAATTTAGCACCTTTTCATTAATTAAATTTTCATCTTGACCTATTAGCCCACTTAATAGCTCCAGTTCTACTCTATATTTCTCTGCATTACTCATTGATTTTTTAAAATCTGTGAAGTAGTCCCAAGTGTATATACTATCCTTTAGTGTATTAATAAAATAGTCAAAAACTTCATCTTCACTTTGTTTCTTAATATCATCATAATATTTTAATTTTTTCATATATAATCCTCCTCAGCTTAAACGCATATTTAGATTATATACAATTTTGTTATTTTTTCATATATTTTCCTTTTTAAATACAAATAAATATTCATGTGCAATTAAATAGAATTTCCTACTTTTGCTTATATCCTTCCATTTATCAGTTGACTTACAATTGTGTTGTTCTTTTATTATAATTTCCTTTAATTTAAATCCTTGGTTTATAAATATGCTCATTGTGTTAAACCCTAACGGTACTATAAATCCATTCTTTCTGGTATCTCCTATCAAAATTGCGCAATATTTATCTCTTTTCAATACTCTATAGCATTCTTTTGCTACATCTTTCATCGAATTATAAAATTGCTCTTCTTCTAGTAATGATATGTCTCCATCTATACTTGTACTATATTTTATTATATTAGAGTATGGTGGGTGAGTACAAATTAAATCTATAGCACTATCTTTTATAAAGCTTATATTTCTTGCATCTCCTTTTTTTAATATAAAAGTATCTTTCTTGATATGCTTTGTTCTATCTAAAGATATTTTTAATGCATCATCGTTTATATCTATACCTATACAATTTCTATCTAATCTACAAGCTTCTACTATTGTAGTTCCACTGCCTATAAACTGATCAAGTACTATATCATTTTTATTTGAATACATAGATATTATATTTTTAGGTACATGAGGGCTCCAATTCCCCCTATAATCTCCCTTATGAGATAGCCAATCACCTCTATCTGGAAAACTCCACAATGTAGTGCATTCTAAAAGATTATCTATATTAATCCACTCCTATCATTTTTCCTAATTATGTACAATTTCTTAGTTTATAATTCAAAATTATATTTATTTATAATTTAAAATCTTTCAATTTATTTTCTCAATATATTTTATACCTCAATATAATAGTATCAGATGAAAAATCATTAATTTTTTAACTTCTATTTACTGCCAATCGTATTTGATGTAAAATTTACCATATGGAATATTAGGAGGTGAAAATATCTATGAATTGTACATGTTGTAACCAACCACTAAATAAATCTATAAGAGTTAATGGGTTTAAATCTTGCCCTAGTTGTTCTAGCAATAATTCTGCCAATGAGCATGTATTTTATCCTGAACAAGACTTTGGATTTACAGAAAAACGTATAACAAATAATACCCCGGATGGTATTCAAAGTCATTGTACTTCTTGCAGAGGAGGCAATGGTAATCCAAATGCAGGCACTATGTGTAGCCAAATGCCTTAGCTCTATTTTATTCATAGCTAAACAATATTTAGGATATTTATATAGTTTTCTATGATAATTTTGTTAAGGCATGGATATGACAATTATTCATCCATGCCTTAATTTAATTTACTACACTCCTCTTTAATCATAATAGTTCAATGTACATTCTGAGGATAGTTAGCCATTTTATGATATCTCTTATTTGTCGCACCATAAATATATATAGCTTCATAAGACCTTTCTTCACTCTTCCTCAAATACCATAGTAATCTCATCATTAAAATTTTCATTATGCTTGCTAAACTTCTTACTATATTTCCCTTTCAAATAGTTGGCACAATGCTTCTTATCATTACCTGTAGCTACATACTTAGACCATAACAACTTGCCTCATATATCAAGTACTCATCCTCTATAAAGTCTGAAATTTTTTCATTATTAGTCCATCTTACTTCGCTAAACCTCTTTGCATATGGATAGGTTATTTTTAATTTCATAAATATTAACTCATCTTTAAAAAAACTCCTAGCATTTTTTAGATACTCCCCTAAATCAAAATCTTTCTTTTCAAATTTATCTTCCAATAATCTAATATCATCTATTCTCATTAGTTTGAACTGTCATAAATCTTTTTACTTTCACAGTATCCAACAATATAGTTTGCTTCATAATATGTAAACATAGCATATGGATGGACTATTCTATCTGAAGTTTTTCCATTTGCATTTTGATATTTTATAATTATCTTTTTATTATTTATGATTCCATCATTGATAATTAACCACTTTTCTCTTTCTTCTTTGTATATTAGCTTTGCTTCTGTACTTTTATCGTTAGAGTTTAATTGCACTCTTGATGTATTGTTTTTGGGATTAACTGCTTTTATTTTATCTATTAAAAAATGATAGATGAAATACCATTTTTACCAGATGACAGAAGTGAACTCGGCCACTTTTAAAGTGATACAGTTATAGGAGTTTGAAGGAAAGGTGCTATTGCTACTCATGTTGATAGAAAATTAGATATATTTTCAAATTACACAGTGAAAATGTTTAGTAATATTTCTAAATCTGTTATTAAAACATTTACATGTGACAATGGGAAAGAGAAATCAATGAAAATACAAATGGCCTTCTTAGACAGTACTTTCCAAAGGGCTATAGCTTTGAAAATATCACTCAATAAGACCTTGATATAGCTATACATAAAATTAATCACAGCTCTAAAAAAGTGCTAGATTTTAGAACTGAGCATAAAGTTTTTTAAAATGAAATTAATAAATGGTGTTGCAATTAACTTGACAATTCAAGTTATACAAAACATGGATATTTATATTTTACACAAATATACCTAAATCCCATTTAAACTTATTCCCCAAATATTCACTTTACAATATTTGACATTCCACATACTGAAGTCGTATAATATTATCTCATAACTTTTATATAGGAGGGCATATGACATTAAAAAATAATCGCATCGCTATGACAGTAGCACTAACATTACTATCATCAGCATTATCATCTAATAAAGCTTCCGCACAAGAAGAAACAAAAACTGTACTTATAGACCCAGGACATGGTGGCCATGACAACGGGACTTCTCATAACGGATATTCAGAAGACTTATTTAATCTTCAAATATCAAACAAGGTAGCTCAAAAACTAAAACAACACAATATAAAGGTTTTATTTAGTAGAACAAGTGACTCCTACGTATCACTTTCACAAAGGACAAGTAGGTCAAATAACTCAGGGGCAGATTTATTTATATCAATTCACCAAAATGCATCTGAGTCAAGCTCTCCAAATGGAGTAGAAACTTTTTATATGGGTAACAACAAAAAGCTTGCTAGAAGTATACAACAAAATCTTGTACAGAGTACCTCTGCAACTGATAGAGGGTATAAAGTAGCCAATCTTCAAGTTCTTAGAGATAATAATTTGCCATCTGTATTAATAGAGTGTGGCTTTATATCTAACCCTGAAGAAGGATATAGGTTAAATACTAAACATTATCAAGAAAAAATAGCTGATGGTATAGTTAAAGGTATTCTACAATATTTAAACACAACGCCTTCAACTTCTCAAAATACTTCAACTTATGACTTTAATATTAAAACTGCTCTTAACAGAGTCAATGTAATGAGTGATCGTGATAATAACTCTAAAGTTATAGGTGTATTACCTGCTGGTACAAAGGTTGAGGTTATAGATTCTAAGTTTGATTGGTTAAAAATTAAATATAACGGTGAAATTGGATATGTTTCAGGTGTTTATGTTAAATAGATTTTGACTATATAAAATAATCTCTAAACCATTATTAATTAATGATTTAGAGATTATTATTTTTTCATCTATATATCCCATTAAAATATTATACTAACAAACAAAGCTGCAAATGGTATAGCAATTATAGTTCTCTGTATAAACAACACCACAAGCTTAGGAATACTTACAGGTATACCCGTAGACTTCATAACAACTATAGACTCAGCAAAGAAAATAACCTGCACAGTAGACACCATAACAACAAAAGCCCTAGCCGCCTCACTAATAACACTAGCTTGATCTGCAATAATCAGTGTAGGAATAAACATCTCCGTAATCCCAACTGGTAAACAAGCTGCAATAGCTGCTGCATCCGGCACATTAAATAAATTTAATATAGGTAAAAATACATATCCAAGCCATGTAAACACAGGTGTATTCTTAGCTATAATCATACTAGCAATACCAATAACACACAACAGTGATACAACCTTAGGTAAAACCTTAAATCCATCTATCAAACTATCTTTTATACTCTTAAATAAGTTCTCAGAGAAATATGCTCTCTTAGTAGCTCTGTCAATCCCCTTACTTATCATACCTGAGCCGTATCTAGGTTCATTCTTTAAATCATTTTCACTTTGTAATCTTTCATTAATATATTTATTTTCCATCTTATTTATAGGCGGAATTCTAACCATGAATAAAGTTACTATAAATGTTAATAAGAATGATGCAAAATATATAGGTAAGAAATACTGCTCTACTTGTGCTGTCTTCATAACTACAAATGCATATCCAACACTTACCGCACTAAATGAACTTGCAATTATTGTTGCTTCCTTTTTAGTATACGTTTGATTTTTATATAACCTACTTGTAATAATTATAGACATAGTAGTCGAACCTACAAATGAAGCAGTTGCATCTACTGCACTTTTACCCGGTATCTTAAATAATGGTCTCATAAGAGGCTCAAGTAATACCCCAAAGAAATCTATACTTCCATAGTTTAAAAGGAATGGTACAAAGAATGCTCCAACAGGAACTATCCAAGCAACACCTATAACTATGTCGGGAATCACGACTCCCCCTATTCCATCGCCAACTATAATCTCAGGCATATTAAGACCTGGTACTGTTATATGAAGGCAATACATTATCATAAATACAGCTGCCGATACATAAAGTATTGGATGTATAATAGAATCACTTTTATAGTATTCATGTAGCTTAGTTCCTGGCTTAGATAAATATTTACCGTATACACTAAGCACTGCATTTCCTGTTATGATAGCACATACATACCAAAATCCTGGAACACCTAAGAAACTAACAATAGCGTTATAAATTATTCCAAAAGGTATATTTTGCTTACCATCTTGCTCAATAGGTACGAAGAATATAAATATTGCTATTGCTGAAAATATCAAGAATTTTATTAAGCCACTTTTTTTCTCATCTTTAGTTAGTTGAATAGAGTCCATAACTTTGGAGTCATTTAGTTCTTCACTTGAATAATATTCTTTATGCTTCAGGGCGTTATTACTATCCATACTATCATCCTCCAAAATTTTTTATAAATCCATAAGATGAGTCTCTAATATTTGCTCTTTTCTAAAATCTTCTAATCTAAAATAAAATTCAAATGATTTTAATATTGCATCTAATTTTATTGGTCCTACTAGTTGAGATCCTGTAACTGCTACCCCGTATCTACTAGCTTCTTGTTTACAGAATTCAAAAACTCTATATATAGGAGTATTAATGCAGTCAAACATATTCATAGATACTACAACACCTTCATGTTCTGGGAATTTGATTCCAACCGCTCTTATAGATGTAAACCCTCCGCTTGGTCCTCTTACTCCTTTAGCTATTTTCTTAGCTATTTCTAAGTTTTCTGTTCCTAAAAATACATTGTAAGCAGTTAATCCTTCTTCTTCAGTAGATACAATAGTAGCTCCAGCGCTCTCATGTAATAATCCATCTACACTGTAGTCTGGTTTTCTACTTTCATATTCATCTTTTCTACTTTCATCATCTTTGATTTCACTAAGTAGTGATTTTAGACCCTCAAATTGACCAGCTCTTATAAATGCAAAAGCTTTTCTCTCTTCACTTCTTGCATTTTCACCTGCAAATATTACAGGTACCTTTGTTGCTTCAAAGAATTCTTTACCTATTTCTTCTGCTAATTCTTTCGTTTCTTCTAATGATATATTTTTAAATGGGAATATTGGAAGTGTGTCTTGTGCCCCTATTCTTGGATGTGTTCCTCTTTGCTTGTTCATATCTATTAGTTCACTAGATTTTTTTCCTAGTGCTATTAGTGCTTTTTTTAGAGGTTGTGGCTCTCCTATTAATGTTACTACTGTTCTGTTAAAATCATGCTCTGGCTCATAACTTACTAGTTTTACACCTTCAAAATCTCTTACTTCATCAACAATAGCTTCTATTACGTCTTTTCTTTGACCTTCACTAAAGTTTGGCACTGCCAATACATATTTTTTTTCGTTGTTCATAATATTCCTCCTATAATTTTTATATGATTTCTATAAATTTTTTTATGATTTTTTTATGATTTTCAAAATGATTTATTTGTTATGCTTTCTTTGAGATTATTGTTTATTTGACTATTATATAAAGCAACTACTATGCCACTTTTGAGTGTATTATTTTATTATTTATTTTTCATTGAAATTTCAATATTCTTATCTTAATCTTCATTCTCAAAATATTAATTATTGCCTAAAATTTATAAAAATAGCCCTGCAATTTTTTCCGTAGGCAAAAACTGCAGGGCATTTATTTCACTTTATAATCCATATTCCTTAATCTTATACCTTAAGCTTCTTTCACTAATACCTAGGGCTTCTGCTGTTTTTCTTCTGTTGTTATCAAAATACGCTAGGTTTAACTTTATTGCCTTTAACTCTATATCCTTCATATTTTCTCCTGGTTTAATAATTTCTCCTATGTCTTCATTTATAATATTAATATCCTCATACTCCTTAGGCTTATCTATATATATTTTTTCACTATTTATATCACTAAATATATTTAGATATTCTTCTTTTAAAATATTTGATGTTGCCATTATTACACTTCTCTCAATAATATTTTCTAGTTCACGTATGTTTCCATCAAATTTATAGCTTTCAAGCTTTGCTAGAGCTCTATCAGATATATCATCTATTTTTTTATTAAATTTATCACTATACTTCTTCATAAAATATCTTGCTAACATCTCTATATCACATTTTCTCTCTCTTAATGGAGGTAGCTCAATGTTTACTACATTTATTCTATAATATAAATCTTTTCTAAAATTCCCTGAACTAACTTCTGCTTTAAGATCTCTGTTAGTAGCACAAACTACCCTAACATCTACATTATAAATTTCCCCACTTCCTACAGGACTTACTTCTTTTTCTTGAAGAAATCTAAGTATTTTAGATTGTAGCTGTAAATCCATCTCACCTATTTCATCTAGAAATAATGTTCCTTTATCAGTTTTTCTTATAATACCTATATCATCTTTATAAGCACCTGTAAAAGCCCCCTTTTTATATCCAAATAGCTCACTTTCTAATAAATCTTTTGGTATAGCTGCACAATTGATTACACTAAACACTTGGTCTTTTCTTATACTACTAGAGTGAATCTTTCTGGCTATGAGCTCTTTACCTGTTCCACTCTCTCCGGTTATAAGTATATTTACATTAAAGTCTTTTATCTTGTCTATTACTTTTATAATATTTTTAATTTGTTCACATTGACCTATTATATTTCTTTGAGATTCTTCTTTTAGGGTTGTTATTTCTTTTGACATATTAATGGTATCTTGTGCTTTATCTAGTAATACAAAAAGTTCATCACTTTTTATTGGTTTTGATATGTAATAAAATGCTCCAAGTTTTATAGCTTCTATAGATGTTTCCACACTAGAATAAGCTGTCATTATAATTACTTTTGCATTTTGGTTTATTGATAATATCTCTTTAAGTACATCAAGTCCACTTACCTTATTAAGCCTTAAATCAAGAAGTACTAATTCTATGTTCTCTTTTTCTAAAATTTTTAACCCTTCCTTTGGATTATCACATACATACACCTTATACTTATCTTCTAATAAAAACTTTATAGATGTTAGTATAACTCTTTCATCATCTATTACTAAAATCTTATCCAATCTCAATCACCTTCTTCATTTTTATAATTATCTTTAGACCTTCCCCTTCTTTACTTATTAAGTTAATAATTGAGTTATTTTCTTCTACTAATTTTTTTACAACAAATAGTCCAAGACCTGTACCAGTCATTTTAGTTGTAAAAAATGGCTCAAATGCTTTTCTTTGAGTTTCTTTACTCATTCCATTTCCATTATCAGATATTATTAATATATTAAAATCCTTCTCTTCTTTTATCTCTATATTAATATTTGGATTATTTATGTTTTCTAAGGCATCTTTAGCGTTTAGCATTATATTTATTAATATTTGACTTAAATGATTTTTATCAAATATTACAAATCTACTTTCTTCTTTTACTTCACATCTAAAGTTTACTTCTACTTCTTTCATTTGATTTTTTAGAAATCGTAAAACTGTGTTTATCTCATCTACAAGATTTATTTTTTCTTTTGTTGGTATTTTTGGCGATGTAAATTCTATAAATTCTTTGATTAGGCTGTCTATTCTTTCTATTTGAGTTGGTATATCTTTTGATATGGCTTCTTGAAATTCTTTGTCATTGATTTTTTTAGGTATTAATTCTGCATACATCTTTATTGCGGTAAGTGGATTTCTTATTTCGTGAGCTACTGATGCTATTATTTTTTCCATCATCTCAAGTTTGTCACTTCTTTGAATATCCTCTTCCATTTGCTTTTCGGATGTAGCTTCTATGTACATTGCTATTTTGTATTTTATTTTGTTGTCTATTTTTAGATTTGTAATATAGTATTTTATATATTTTTCATCTATCCACTCACCATCTATTCTTTCTTCGTATTTATCCGTAAGTTCTAGTATGTGATTTTTTATTATATTATTTTTATCATCTATTTTAGAATTATTTTGAATCTTATTTGTAAATATTCTACCTTCTTCTAAGGAAACTACTAGTATTTCCATGAATACATTATTTAGTATTACTTCTCTAAAATCTCTTTCTTCTAACAATTCTTTGTTACTCTTTTTTAGTTTTTCTATTAATAGTCTTTGGCTTTCTGTTTTTTCTTCTACTTGTTTCTTTAGTTCTTCATTCATTCTATTGTGGCTCCTGTAAATGTATATGAATATCATACTCGATACTAAAAATATTATTGTTACTGCCTTCATTCCTTCTTTATATGTAGGTACAGTGTTTCCAAACCATTTTCTATATATGGTGTCATAGGTTCCATTTTTTTTAATTTGGTCAATTCCCTTATTTAGTATTTGTTGTAATTCTTTATTGTCTTTTGATACTGCTATAGCATAATTATTGTTGGTAAATTCTTTTCCTCTAACTGTTACTTCGTGTTCTAGTTTTTCCCTTTGTATTATATTGCTAACCGTTAGTGTATTTCCTATTATTACTTCTATCTCGCCTGATAAGAGGGCTTTTAGAGCTTGTTCTTGTGTATCATAGCGGTATAGCTCAATGTCTTTGTTTGCAATTATATCTTCTCCTGTATCATTTTTTTGTACTCCTACTTTTTTACCTTCAATATCATTTATGCTGTTAATTGTTTCGTTTTCTTTGAGTACAAACATGGACATGGTGTTTTCTATTAATGGTTTTGTAAATGAGAATTTGGATTGCCTTTTTGCTGTTATTGTTATTCCTTGGATTATATCTGATTTGTTATTTTCTATTGATGTGTATACTTCTTGCCAGGACATTGGTACAAAGGTTATTTCTATTCCTGTTGCTAGGGCTATTGCGTTCATGATGTCTATGTTGAATCCTCGATATATTCCTTCTTCGTCGATGTATTCGTATGGTGGATAGTTTTTGTCTCCTGCTACTTTGTATTCTTTGGTTGCTGCTAGTATGTTTAGGGGAGATAGTAGTATTAGTAGTATTGTGGTTATTATATATTTACTTTTTCTTTTCACTAAATCACTTCCTGATATAATTTATATTAGGTTTAATTAAATATATAAGTATGTAATTCCTCTTTTGTATAATAAATTTATTTTGAACTTAATCACTACTTTTATATGATAATTACATCATCTATAACATAAAAAAAGTGCCTTTCGACACTTTTTATACCTAGGTGGTGGTACCCAATATACCTAGGCTTTATAATATTTACACTTCTTTTTCTTGATTGAATTTACCTTTTTCCCAAAGTATTCTTTCATTACTTATTATTAATTCTACTTTTTTAATAAGAATTTTTTCACTATCTACATCATCATAATCATCTATTTTTGAAATACATTTTACACATTCTTGCTTAATTAGCTCTGCATGATTCCTATATCTATACCATGTGTCTTTCATCGTAAATAAAGCTAAAATACTTGTAATTATAGCTGCAATACTCGATATTATAGATACTATTACATCTTTATTATTTATTGATAACTGACTAATAACTGGTATAGATGTATTTATAATGATAGCTACTAAGCTGAAAAAATAGAATGTATTTTTATATATAGTAGCTTTTCTTATATACCAATCTAATAGATGTACTATTCTATCTTTTATAACAGGTGTTTCTATTTTTTCTGTATATATTTGTATTGATTTTAGTTCTTTTTTTAAGTTATTTGTATTTTTACCTAACATTTTTATTATACCTCTGCATTACGATTATTATAATTCATATGATAAAAGTAGTTACAACTTAATAATGTAACTACTCTTAAATACTCTTGTTTATATATTTTTATAGTACATATATCAATTATTTCTATAAATTAACTTTATTATTCTGGTTCAGACACAAGTTCAGTATCAGTTTGTCCAAATGCTACTTCTCTATATTGAATATTTTGTGAATCCTCAATATCTTCCTGATCATTATCACTACTAATGTTGTTATTTTTTGGGCTATGATATTCTTTAGCTACATCAATGCATTCTTGAATAAATATCTTATATGCGTTTTCTACTTCTTCTTTAATATTTTTATCCTTATATTTATCTTTCTCTATAGAGTGTTGAGATACCCAATCTAGTAACTGATTAAAATATCTTTCTCTTTTTATGAAATCTACTATATAGTCAACGTCCTTCTCTGTAAAATATTCTATTGGTATATTATAAAATGGCAATATGATACTATATATTCGTGATGCTCTTAGTTCTAATCCTATACGCCTATCATCTATATCTAAATATCTATCTGTTACTAATACTCTATAATTATCACCACTAATAGATTTTATGGGAGATATTTTAACTCTTTTACTCAAACTTAATAATTTACTAATATAATCAGATTTATTTTCTTGTCGCATAAATCCTAGTGTTTCACACCTATTATTCCTACATAGATGCACTATAATCTCTTCATACCACAAGTTTTCCGTTTCCGGTTGTCTTAATAACATTTTATTTATAAAATTATTATCTATATAAGTATTCATGTGATCATGATACATATACCTATCATTCATTACAAATATATACTTGATATCGCTATACTTATATTTTTTAATAACTTCTTCTAATATCTCATTATTTTCTACATTGCTGTAACATATTATATTTTCTAGATTTTGTAAATCATAATATGAGATACCATCAGAATCGACTAGTTTATTATTATCTAGTATTTTAGGATAGCCCATAATTATTTTCTTCGCTACTTCATCATTTTTAAATATTAGGTTCTTATTTGTGTGCAAATTGTATAGTGTTAAAAAAACTGCGAATTCATCATTATCTAACACTTCAACCTTGTCTATTGAATCGATCTCCTTAATATTATTACCTATTATATTGAATGCCTTTACTATTAGTTCCTCTATCCTGACCTCGATTGATCTCTTTTTAGACCGATCTATATTATTTCTAGATGCATCTAGTATATTTTTAGCTTCTCCTTTGTATATATTAATACTTGGCTCCAAATAATTATAATTCGCCAAAAAATCATCATCACATTCGATTCCCTTAAACATGATATTAGCATCACTAAAATTATTTTTATCTATATTTAAATTTAATATTATACCTTCCTTTTTATCTCTAATTTCTATGTTGAAGATATTTTTATTATCTTGAACTAGTTTAGCATTTTCATCTATTACATATGTTTCATACTTTAAATTTTTATATTCTATTCCTGATCTATTTTTGATAATCTCATCATTTGCAATATATTTATTCTTATTTATATATATATCTAATGCATCTATATTCTTTATAATATGCTTAGTATACTTTTCTATATCATATAATAGTGTATGTTCTACTTGTTCTCTTCTTCTTTCATCAAAAATATCTAATTCCTCATCATAATTATCAAAATCAAATTTCTCAAACTTTTTATATCCAACTATACTACTTATTATGCAATCACTTATTTGTTTTCTTCCTTTAATTTTTACTGTTATCTTACTTCCAATAACATTTTTCTCTTCATCTTTTTTTACCGTTATATATCCATTATTTCTTCTTGATACAAAAGTCAGCTCATACCCTCTATCATCTTCCGATTTCGTATTAATGACAATCTGATCTGTTGCTAAAAATACAGAATGTAAACCAATACCAAAATTACCTGTTGGTCTTAAAAATTCTGGCATATCATTTATAAACTTGCTCAGCTTACGATCTTGATTCCAACTACCACCTACATTCTCCATTCTTTTCAAATCAGAAATGCTTATCCCACAACCTCTATCTTCGATAATAAAACTAATTTCTTCATTTTCTACATCATAACTTAAACTTATATGGATCGGGTAATATGTCTTAATTTTTTGAGGAAGATCATTTGGGAACTCAAAATCATGCTTTTTCTTTATCTCTTCTAATCTACTCTCTGGAATTCCCAATAAAGCATCACTCATTCCATCATATTTTCCATTTTTTATATCTTTCCACATTTGTATCTTAGTTGCATCCATTGCATTTTGTATTAGTTCTCTTATAAATATAAGTTTATCAGAATATATTCCTTGACCTTCAATTAATTCAAATGCTCTTTTCTGATTTATATTAAATTGTAAGTCTAATTGTTCATTAATATTTTCTGAACCTTCTATACTCAAATTAATATTTCCTAAGCTCGGTGGCCCACCTTTAAATCCTTTGGGAACAATATCTGACCATCTACTACTTAAGTTTTTAACTTCTTCCTTAAGCCAATCAAACCAAGCTCTAGTTTCTCTGTATACTTCTGTGTCTTTGCATATTGCAGACACTTGAATTTTCTCTGGAGATACTAAAAATAAAGTAATAGACCTGTGCTTATCTTTATGGATTTTAGATGAATTGGGGAATAATGCAACTTTTTCAAAGGTATCATTAAATCTTCCATCATCTAAATCTAATAAATCTCCTAATCTCAATAAACATGATATAAATCTAGGATGAATTGTATCTGTTCCTATACCATTATCAATATGCTCTAATTCATCAAATGCATCTTCAAAATTTACACCATGAGATACTGCAATTTTTTGGAGTAGTACAATTAGTCTCTTAGGTATTAGTTTATTATAATTTGAATGTAGGCCTATGTTCCCACCTTGACTTATGAAATTAGAGCTTCGAACATTATGTTTACTTCTATAATATTCAGAGTTTATGATAGTTACATAATCTCTTACTTTTATTGCCCAATCGTTTTCTTGTAATCCTTCTTTATTTTCCTGTAGTTCTAATAAATATGTAGCTGCTTGTATTACATCTCTATCATAACTATTTTCTTTTAGTTCATTCAAAAATATCTTAAACGATGGCTCTTTCCATTCTTTTAACAACTCTTCCTGTGCAATGACCATTCCTATATCATGTAAATATGCACTTTCTAAAATTAAAAATGTATCAGTTGGACTAAGTGATTTTATACGTTCTTCCCCTAATAACATTTCAATTTTATTTATTATACTCAATGAATGACTTTCGTCGTGCATACTATAATGTGGAAAATTATAATAAATTGCAGCTAGAGCTCTAGAATGTGCTTCTTTATCTAGTGTCCAAACTGCATATAGGTTTTTATATTTTTCATTATTGCTACATGTATTCTTAAGGTGCTCAGATAGAGAATACTCACTCCACTGACTATCATTATATCTTTCAATCATCCCTGCTCTCCTCAATTTGTTATTTTATAACAATAATTATATATTAATTTACTTTATACATGAATACTACTGTTTATTTTAATTTAATTCTTACTCTTTATATTTCGAACTATTACCTATCATTCTTGTATAAATGTATATTTTTTTAACTTATCTATGTGTTCTATCTCGCTACTTTAATACTATATCTTTCTTCATCTCAATATTGCTTCTCTAATATCCATTTATCCCTACTGTAATATATTTTACTTAAATACATACCTGCACTTAGGATAAGAGCTACATCCTAAAAACTCACCGTACTTCCCCTCTCTTTTAACAAGATCACTCTTACATCTAGGACACACCTTACCATTCTCCTCAATAGTCTCCTTCACACTCTTAACATGAGCCACAGCATCCTGCCTAATACTTCTCATACTATCTAAAAGCATATTCCAACACTCTTTAACCTCTTCATCCCCTAATAACACTTCCTCATAAGAAACAATAGTATCATACAATTCATGCTCATTAATAACCCTAATCCCATCACCACTAACATCTATCTTCCTCAGCTCAGCCCTGTCACCAAATACAATAATAGAATACATCTTATCCTCATTACCAAACACATCAACCAAAGCTTTAATATGCCCTTTGTTTTGCAACACAGGATTATAAAAGGAATTCCTACTACCTCCCATTACCTGAGTCCAATTTCTATCTTTCTCACTACCATAAATACTTCCACTAAAATTTTTATTCTCAATAGCAAAAATACCATACCTAGATATCACCAAATGATCTATCTGTGAAGTCTTATCCCTATACGGAATAATAATATTGTTAATTACCTTATAACGTTCTCTATCAAGCCTATGTAGCCTCATTTCCTGTCTTAGCTCACCCATAGACCCTTTTATCTCTACCCTAGTTTCCTTACTCATACTTTCCTTCTCTTTTTTGAACAACATACCTGCTAACTTTCCTAACATAATCTCTCCCCTAAATGCATCTATTATTTCTTCTACCTACTTACATAATAATATATTTTTATATTTAAGTCATACATATATATTAACTCTAGTAATTTACAATTTCACACACCAAAAAGAGCCATCCACCACAATCATAAATTGCACGTGAACAGCTCCTACATAAAATGTTACTCAGCTATACTTACTGGGTAAACACTAACTTTTTTTCTCTTCTTATCTTTTCTCTCAAATTTAACAGTACCGTCAACTAATGCGAATAAAGTGTCATCTCCACCTATTCCAACATTAGTACCTGGATGTATCTTAGTTCCTCTTTGTCTAACTATTATACTTCCTGCAGTAACTAATTGTCCGTCATATCTCTTTACACCTAATCTCTTAGCTATAGAATCTCTACCATTCTTAGAAGATCCTACTCCTTTTTTAGATGCAAGTAACTGTAAGTTCATTTTTAACATATAAAGTTCCCCTCTATCTTTTATTATTCTTATTTATTCGGGTATTCCCGTTTTAATTTCTTTTCTAACTAGTCGTTAATATTAAGCGTTTATCTTTTCGATAACTATCTTAGTATATGGTTGACGATGTCCTTGCTTTCTTCTGTAGTCTTTCTTAGCTTTGTACTTGAAAACTATTATCTTCTTAGCTTTACCTTGTTCAACAACTTTAGCTACAACAGAAGCACCTTCAACTACTGGAGATCCTACTACTAATTCTCCATCTTTAGTGCAAGCTAATACTTCATTTAAAGTAACAACTTCACCTTCATTAACTTCTAATTTTTCAACAAATAAAACGTCTCCTTCAGAAACTTTATATTGCTTTGAACCAGTCTTTACTATTGCGTACATTACATAATCCTCCTCGGTATTAAACTCGCCTATAAGGTACTTCACTTAGGAAGATTTACAACCTTTTTTGTGCGGTCTTGCATTTACTAATATATAATTTTTTTAGCATTTTGTCAAATCTTAATGAAAACAATATAAAAAAATTCGCTTCGCTCATGTCGCCAACGACTCCGTCCGTTGCTCAAAAGCTTTTTTACTTAAAATTGGTGTATTGGTATCACTTGCTTACATGAGTTTTTCACAGATTTTGAACTATCATAAATTCCTTATACGTAAAAAAGTAGGAGCTGTGCTCCTCCACTTCTGACTCACAATTTTTAACTACTATTCATCAAGTTTATCCTCTAACTTGGAGTTTAGATAGTTTACATTTTTACCTTTTGCTTTTGCATACTCTATTTCAGATTTAGTGGACGTTCCAATATATCCACCTACATTGATTACAAATATTTCATCTGCCATATCAATTTTTCTCTTATGCATATCATCTAGCATTTCTTTTGTATCATCACTCCAAACCTCATTATCACCACTATGACCAAACAATCCTACCGAAATAACAATATTCCCTTGTAAAGTAAGTTCTTTTTGTGCTTTTATAAATTCATCTTTGAATTTTGTACTTCCGCATAACGTAATTACTTTATATTTTTCTACCATGCACTATCCCTCCTAAATTCAAATTTATCTATATGTTATCAGAAGTGTTATTACTTCGTATTATAAAACCCTTGTTATTAAAAAATTCGCTTCGCTTGAGCGACTACGTCTGAGAATCACCTCATCCCTCCAACGACTTCGTCCGTTGCTCAAAAAAAGAGCCTCTCTTAAAAGAGATAGCTCTTCGTATTATTATTTATACTTCTTCAGTAGCTAATACCTCTTCAGCTACTTCTTCTGCTTTATTATAGTGCTCATACCAAATATTAATTATTTGTGATGTTTTAAGTGATTCTAATTTTTGTCTAGTCACCGGATGTCTATAAACATTCACACTATGTAATTCTTTTATTAATTTACTTTTCATCTAAAAATTCCCCCTGTATGTTAAAATTAATTAGATGTTTACCATAAAATGTCTAATTCCCTTAAGCATATTGTATCACATTTCTTCTAGCATCGTAATATTAAAGCTCATTTTTATCATATCCCTAAATTTATATCTACCAAGATGCTATCTGCCCGTCACATCTTGACTCTGTTGCACAGGCATAAGTACCTTGAGAAGTTTTAAAAATAATCTCCCCTCTACCCATAAAGCTTGAATCACTTACTATCTTTACATCGTGTCCCCTATCTCTTAATTCTCTAGTTATATTTTCATCCATTTCCGCTTCTACTTCTACAGTTTTACCTCCAACCCACTGCCATCTAGGTGCATCTAATGCTTCTTGAGGATTCAACCCAAAGTCAATAATATTTGTTAGTACTTGAATATGCCCCTGTGGTTGCATATAACCACCCATAACTCCAAAAGGTCCTATTGCAGAATTTTCCTTACATAAAAATCCAGGTATAATTGTGTTATAAGGTCTTTTAAATGGTTCAAGTACATTATGATGATTAGTATCTAAGCTAAAAGATTTACCTCGATTATTAAAAGTTATTCCTGTTCCAGGAATAACAACTCCTGATCCAAATCCCATATAATTACTCTGTATATACGAAACCATATTTCCCTTACTATCTGCAGTGGCTAAATACACAGTTCCACCACAAGATGGATTTCCTTTCTGAGGATTCATAGCCTTATATTTTATTGATTCACTTCTCTTTTTTGCATACTCGTCATTTAATAACGCCTCTACCTTTACATTCATACAACTTATGTCTGTCACATAACTTTGAGCATCTATGAATGATAATTTTAAGCTTTCAATTATCTTATGAAAATTTTCACTTGTATCTCTTTCTGAGTCTAATTTGAACTCTTTTAATATATTCAATGCCATTAATACAGTTATTCCATGTCCATTAGGAGGCATTTCATATACAGTATAACCTTTATATTCTGTACTTATTGGTTCTATCCACTCTGGTTGAAATTTTTCTAAATCTGATTTTCTTAAATATCCACCGTACTCTATAAAAAAATCTTCTATTTTGTCTGCTAAATTTCCTTTATAAAAACTATCTCCATCAGTACCTGCTATTTCTTCCAATGTTTTAGCTAAATCTATATTATAAAATATATCTCCTGGCTGAGGTACTTTATCATTTTTAGCAAATGTTTCAAACCAGAATTTAAGTTCCTCATGAATTATTTCTTTTTTATAAATATTGTATCCTCTCTCCCACAACTTTGAAACATTTGGCGAAACTGCAAATCCTCCTCTTGCATAATTTATAGCCGGCGTTAAACACTCTAATAGACTTAGAGTTCCATACTTTTTATTCAATTCTACCCATGCTGCAGGCACACCTGGTACTGTTACTGACTTCAATCCGTAGGTTGGTATTGAATCTAATCCCCAATATTCTTCTATTTTCATTTTTTCTGGAGCAAATCCACTTGAATTAAGACCATAAAGTTTCTTCTCTTCCTCTATCCAAACAATAGCAAATGCGTCCCCCCCAATACCATTTCCTGTAGGCTCAACAACCGTTAGTGCCGCTGCTGTTGCAATTGCAGCATCTACTGCATTCCCACCCATTTTTAGTGTGTCTAGCCCAGCTTGAGCTGCTGCAGGTGTTGAAGTCGCAACAGCACCATTTTTTGCATAAACAATATTTCTTGTAGAATTATATTTGTGACTCTGGCTATTAAATATCAAAATCTACTTTCCTCCATCTATGACTTTATTATCATCTATTTCTATTTCGTTTAAATTTTCTTTTTTACTGTAAACAAATAAGATTAAAGCTGCTACTATCACTAAACCTGAACCAATTATACTTAAATAATCAGGTAATTCCCTAAATACTATAAATCCTAATATTCCTGAGAATACTATACTCGAAAAATTGTATATACTTACTTCAGATGCTTTTGCATACCTATAAGATAGTGTTAACATTATCTGACCAATTCCTGCAAATATTCCAATACAAAGAAGCATTATCATTTCTTTGCTATTTGGTATTACAAATTCAAACATCATAAATGGAATACATAATAAACAAGATAATACCGAAAAATGTAGTACTATAGTCATAGAATTTTCCCTATCTCTGATATAACTTATAAGGGTATATGCTCCTCCGGCTGCAACAGCTGATAATAATCCAATTATTGCTGGTAAAACACTAGAATTTAGCTGAGGTTTTACAACAAGTATTGCGCCTATAAATGCCACTAGTAAACATGGTACTTGAACTTTATTTAATTTTTCTTTTAAGAAGATACAAGAAAAAATTGTTACGAAAAAAGGTGAGCTTTTATGTAGAATTGTTGCGTCTGTAACTATCATATTATTTGTAGCATAAAAATACATTACTACCCCTAAAAATCCTAAAATTGATCTCCCTATAAGAAGATGTTGATTTTCTATACTTCCAAAGTATTTAACTTTTGCTTTTCTCACAAAATATAATGCAATAAATATAGTTATAAAGTTTCTAAAAAATACTTGTTGCATAACTGGTATTTTACCAGCGGTTAGCTTTACAAAAATTTGCATTATACATAAAGAAAATGCAGATAGCAGCATATAAACTACTGCTATCTGTCTTTTATTTTTTAAATTCATCAATGTTTCCCCTCTCTCAACCAGCCAATAGCACTTTGGGCATATATGGCGGTTCCAATATAAAAACTATCTTCATTAAATACCGCCCTAGTTGAATGTTGTCCATTTTCATACCCATTGTACTTATCTTTACCTACTCCTAAAAATAAAAATGTACTTTTTACTTCGTCACTTATATGTGCAAAGTCTTCTGAACCCATTTTTACTACTGGAGTATTATCTATCATTTCACTAGGTAAAATCTCTTTTATAAAACCCAAAATTTCATCTGTGAATTGTTCATCACAATGAACCGGTGGAGTTCCGCTTACTACATTTACAGTTGCTTTTGCTCTAAAAGTTTCAGCTGTTAAAGAGCATACCTCTTTTAATCGTTTTAGTAAAAATTCTCTTACTTCTGAGTTGTATGTCCTTAAACTACCTTTTAATACAGCTTTTTCTGGGAAAATATTAAAAGCATCTCCTGCATTAAATGAACAAATTGTTAATATTCCAGTCTCAGATGGTATACATTCTCTAGCTAACAATGTTTGCAGTGATATGTTTATATGTGAAGCTACATTTATTACATCAATACATTCATGAGGTCTCGCTCCGTGACCACTTTTTCCTTCTACTAATATTTCAAATGAATCTGATGAACAAAATGCACATCCTCTTCCATACATTACTTTCCCTAATGGTGATTTAGCATCTACATGAAGAGCTATAGCTCTATCTACAGTAGGATTTTCTAAGATTTTATTTTTAACCATATCCTTTGCACCATTTCCGCCCTCTTCGTCTGGTTGAAATAAAATTTTTACTTGCCCTTCTAATTTATCTTCATTTTCTTTTAATATTTTACAAGCTCCTAATAACATAGCTGAGTGTGTGTCGTGTCCACACATATGAGAGTAATTTGTAATAGATTTAAAATCCAATTCATTTTCTTCTACTAATGGTAGTGCATCCATATCTGCTCTTAATAAAATTACTTTTCCTTCTTTTTTTCCTATTAAAACAGATATACCACAAGTACCTATATCTATTGGCTCTAATCCCATATCCAAAAGTTTTTCTTTTATAAATCTACATGTGTTTTCTAATTCATTTCTTATTTCTGCATGTTTATGAATATATCTTCTATTTTCAATAATCTCAGCCTCTAATTCCTTAGCTCTTCTTAATATTCCACTCATATTAGCAACACTCCTTAGAAGATAACATTATATCTATAATAGCATTATCTACTTTATCCATTCCAAATTTACTTAGTGATCCTAGATTTTTTATTGATTCTTCAGCGCTATTTGTAACTATTCCATTATCCTTATCTACTGTGTACCCACCTTTTGCAAGCATAGCAGATTGTACTCCTGATGATGCTGCCGTAGCTAATTTTAACGCACATCCAGCTTTAGCTCCATCGCATACTACTCCAGTTTGATTAGCAAGAATATTTTTTATTGTTCCTTGTATTGCATCAGTATTTCCATCCATTAGCCACCCTATTGCACAAGATGAACCTGTTGCTGCTGCTATTGAACATCCACAAAGAGAAGATAGTCTACCTATATAATTTTTAATGTATGCTGTTATAATATGGCTTATTGCTAAGGCTTTTGCTAATTTTTCATCACTAACTTCATTCATTTGAGAATATGCTGCTATAGGTAAAATAGCTGTTATACCATGGTTTCCGCTTCCGTTTGAACTCATTACTGGTATTGGAAGACCTGACATTCTTGCATCAGATGCAGCTGCTGTAAGTACTAATGCTAAGTTTGGTAGGTCTTTTGATATTATTCCTTCATCTAATTTTTCTTTCATAGCATAACCTACACCAATTCCAAGCTTGTTTTTTAATCCAAGCTCAGCAGCTTTCATATTGATATCCAAACCATCTAACATAAATTTAATTTCATCTAATTCAAATTTTTCTATTTCTTCTATAATATTTTTTATTGGAAGACTAAATATCTCTTCATCTATTATCATTGAACTGGTATTATTAGCTTGATTTTTTTCTAATATAACTTCTTTATTATTTAGTTTAATGCTAGTTATGTTATCATGCTGGTCTTCTATAATAGATTTTGCTACATTATTTTTTGTCTTTACTATACTCTCAACATATATTCTTTTAGGGCTATCTTTAAATAAGTTTATTTTTACTTTGTTAGCTCTTAATAATTCTTTTGCATAATTAACGCTACTTTCATTTAATTCACTTAATATTGTAAGTTTCTTACTAGGATCTTTTATAGCCGCACCTAAAGATGCCGCTACATCTAATCCAACTTCATCAATATTTGGTATTCCTACAAACATACCATTTTTATAAATATTTGGACTTAGATTTACTTCTACATATTCTATTTCTTCATTTAATTTATTTGCAGCCGCTGCAACACCCAAAGCTATTGCAACAGGTTCTGTACATCCTACAGCAAGTTTTACATCATTGGTTAATATATTTAATATAGTTTCTTTTAATCTCATAAAGTATCTTCCCCCTGTATTGTTTGCTTTTTATGAATTAAAAGAAGCTGGTATAAAATATTTATATCAGCTTCTTAGCATTAATTTAATAAATATTTTAGAATGGCCCTAAGTTTATTACTGTAGCTATTGTTACTAAAACACCACCTATTACTGCATTTGTAGCAATTATCTTCCATATAAACTTAACAAATGTTGGATATTCAACTTTGGCAAGCACACATGCACCTATAGTTGTCGCTGACATTGGTAGTAATAAATTTGTTATTCCATCTCCATACTGGAAGGCCGTTACAACTGTTTGTTGAGTAAGACCTAATACTTCTCCTAATGGAGACATTATCGGTATTGTTGTTAACGCTTGCCCAGAACCTGAAATAATAAAGAAGTTTAATACAAATTGGAAAACATACATGAATAATGCACTTACTACTTTTGGTAATCCTACTAGTAAACCTGAGAAAGTATATACTATTGTATCTATTATATTACCATCCGCTAATACTACACTTATTCCTTTTGCAAATCCTACAACTAATGCTCCCATAACCATTGTTTTTGCACCATTAACAAATTCTGAAGCGATTTTATTTGGTGAATATCCAGCTACTATACCAACAGCTATTGTTAACATTATAAATATACCTGGTGCTTGTGTTTTAAAATCTAATTTTTGAGTTATAGCTCCGTATACAATTATTCCCATTCCTATAAAGAATGTAATTAATATCATTATTTTTCTTTTATCTAACTCTGGTAATTCTACACCACCATCTCTTTGTGCTTCTCTTTCTACATCATATATCAGACTTTGAGTTGGATCTTTCTTAATTTTCATTGCATATTTTATTGTCCAGAATGTAACACTTGAGTATAATAATACAAACCCTAAAACTCTAAACCACATTGCAGAGAACATCGGAAGTCCTGTTATACCATGAGCCACCCCTACTGTAAATGGGTTCATAATCCCGCTTGTTAAACCTACATTACCTGCAGCAACAATAATTGCAATACCTACAAGAGCATCAAATCCTAATGACCTTGCTATAAGAATGCCAATAGGCACAAATGCCAAATATGATTCCATATTTCCTATAAATGATGGTA
This sequence comes from Romboutsia sp. LXY-2, assembly GCF_056171995.1. Lineage (NCBI taxonomy): Bacteria > Bacillati > Bacillota > Clostridia > Peptostreptococcales > Peptostreptococcaceae > Romboutsia > Romboutsia sp. LXY-2. Next base: position 196,142 of record NZ_JBKFGI010000001.1, read on the forward strand.
ATAAAGCAAATGCAAATATAATAAAAGGTATAGCCATTATATTTTTATCTTTTGCCCCACCTAGTATCTTATTGAAGAATGCTTGGATTGCACCAGTATTTTCTATAGTCTTAAATGTTCCACCTATAATTAAAACTAAAAATGCTATCCATGCTGTTTCTTGCATACCTCTTGGAATAGATGTAAATATACTCATAATTCCTGCTGGTGTTGATTCTATCCTTGTGTATGAATCAGGATCAACTAATACTCTTCCCGTTGTAGGATCTTCGACTCTTACATATTCACCTGCAGGTATCAAATATGTAAGAATTGCAGCAAATATAATTATTCCAAATATAATTACTAACGTATGAGGAAATTCTCTTTTTTTCTTTACTCTTTCTTTGGTAGTAATTGTTTGTGAACTCATAAATAATCCCCCTCTATTATTTATAGATTTTCTACTTTATTGTTTTCTATTATACTTATATGTTTTTATACAAACACCTTCATTTTTCTTAATTTTCATACAAATATAACCATATAATCTTTATTGCAGATGTGATTTTTGTAATTTGTTGCTTATATATATTAACTTAATTATCCTATACTAATCTCTACTTCATCTAAAACCATTCTAATTGCTCTTAAATTTGTTTCTGATGTTTTTGGATCTGCAACGCATCCTGGACCTACCATAATTCCTATGCCATTAGTTTCTTCTAGTGCCTCTATAACATGTTCTTTTATCTCTTCCTCTGTACTATTTGCCATTATACTGTCATATTGTAATACTCCATCTACAAAATACGGTACTTCTCTAATTCCACCTAAGAAACATTTATTAGTAAGTCTTCTTGCTTCTTTCAAGCTAGGCTTAGTGTGTCTATCATGCCAGTTTAAGCAATTACAAGGATAATCTTTAATTATATCAAACATTATATTATCACCATGTATGTGAACAACATTAAAATACGTTTCATTTACATATGAATTCATTACTTTCAAATCATATTTTTCTCCAAATTCTCTAAATATATCTTCTTCCATTACATCAAAACTTGCACATTGAGTTGCAAAGAAGAATCCGCTAACTCCTATTTCTATATTTCTTTTTATAAAATCTATAGTGGTATCTGTTATGTTTTGAAGTGCTTGATGAACTAGGTCTGGTCTTTCTTTTAGATCTGTAAATAGTCTATCTCCAGCTAATTTTTTAGCTGTGGTAAGTGGACTAAATATAGTCTGTATAAATGGCGTTTCATCCTTAACTAATTTTGATACTTCTTTAGCTAACTGCAATTGTTTTCCCCAGTTGCCGTGAATTCCAGATAATCTTTTTATATTTGTCCAATCTTCTATGTCTTTTATAGCTGTATCTGCTACAATAGGTTCTTTATATTTGTCACAATAAATTTTTAACTTTGCTCCCCAATCTTGTATAGAATATGTTCCGAAAGGCATTAATTTTATAAAGTCATAATCATATTTTTCATTAAATTCCACTTGTGTTTCTGCTAATGTTTTTGGGTCTTGATCTACCTCTGAGAAATGCATCCATGCACTTACTGGTGCTCTATCTACTTCCTTCAACTCTAGAGCTGCTTTTACTCTTTCTACTCTATTCATTTCCAATCCCCCTTGTATCCTTGTTAGGTTGTATTTACAACTTTAAGTTAATAGTATTGAATTGTTGTAAAGTTGTCAACACAAGTTGATGTAAAAAATATCTTTTATTTATAATTACTTTATTATGTATACTACCATTGTCTATATTAGTAAAAAAACAGTATTATTTTGTCAAAAATGTATCCACTTATTTTTTTTATGATATAATTATTTTAACAAATCATGAATATTAAGGGGCGTTGTTGTATGGATGACTTTACACCAAAATATATACATATACAACAGTATATATTGGATTTAATTGAAAATGGGGAACTTAAACCTGGAGATAAGATTCCTTCAGAGAATGTCTTATCTCAACAATTTAACGTAAGCAGAGTAACTTCAAATAGAGCAATAAGGGAACTTTATACTCTAGGAGTTGTTGAAAGGGTTCAAGGGAAAGGTACATATGTTATAGAAAAATCAAATAATAGTGAGTATTCTTCTTTTATGTTTTCAAATAATATACATGCACATATATCTAAGGATCATTTAGGTCAAAAGGAGCATGAGATAAATAAAATAGAGATTATTAAGCCTGATGATGATATTCAGGAGCTTCTTTCGTTAAATTCTTCAGATATGGTATATAAAATTACTAGAACGGTCAATAAAGATAATTGTGTTGTTTCTATAGACTATAGCTATGTGCCTGTTTCTTTATTAAGTGCTCAATGTGATTTCCAAAAACTTGAAAATACTTATTTACATGTATTTTTACAAGAAAATATGTCAAGCACACAAGCTGTTCATCTAGGTGTATACGTTAAATCTAGATTTCCAAATAAGTTTGAGTCAAAATTACTAAGAGTTGATACCAACACACCAGTTTTAGTCTGGGACACACGTATATGTAATGGAAATAAGAATGTAATTGCTTTAACTACAAGCGTTGCAAGATCTGAAAATTATAGACCGTTTATTAATTTTACACTTGATTAATCAAATTTTAAATCTGTATAGATAATTTAATAATTAATTATTAAATGCGAATTTGGTAGATGGTATGAATCTCATATGAATCAATTATAAAGCTTACTCTTTCATACAATTTATTAACTTAAAAAGACTATGCTTTTAACTTTTAGCATAGTCTTTTTACTCTAAATTTTATTGAAAGTCTGTCTCTATATTATTCTATTACAATACTATTAACCTTCTTTTCTATTCTCTCTAAAGCTTCTCTTAAAACATCTCTTTGTGTAGCAATATTTAACCTTTGGAATTGACCATAGTTTTTACCAAAATCACTTCCCTTGTTTAATATAACCCCACAATCATTAATTAAAAATCTACTTAACTCTTCTTCATCCATATTAAGATTAGAAAAATCTATCCATAATAAATAAGTTCCTTCTGGGTGAGTAACTTCTAACTTAGGAATTCTATTTTTTATAAAATCTATAGTAAAGTTCTTATTTTCCTCTAAATAATCCATTAGTTCTTCATACCATACTTGCCCATTTTTATAGGCTTCTTCTTGAGCTATAGTACCCAACAATGTATGACTATCCATGAATAATTTTTCCATATATTTTTGCAATTTTTCTCTTATATCTTTATTTGCAACTATAATATTTGCAGTCTTAAAGCCAGCTATATTAAATGTTTTATTAGGAGCACTACATATTATTGATATATCTTCAAGCTTTTTATCTATTGTTGAAAATACAGTATGCTTATATCCTTTATATACAATATCACTGTGTATTTCATCACATACAACCAATATATTATGCTTTAAGCATATCTCTCCCAGCTTAATTAACTCATCTCTCTCCCATACCCTTCCTATAGGATTGTGTGGGCTACATAATATTATCATCTTAGTTTTATCATTTATTTTATTTTCTAAATCATCAAAATCCATTTTATACTTACCATCTTTAACTATAAGAGGATTATCTACAACCTTACATCCATTATTTTCTATAATATTATAAAATTGATGATATACAGGACTTTGTATAATAATCTCATCGCCTTTATCTGCAAATGCACCTACTACATAACTAATTCCTGGTACTACCCCTGGAGCAAAAACAACCCATTCTTTTTCTATGTTATAATTATGATTTTTTATCATCCATGATTGTAGCGCTTCATAATAAGAATCTGGAGTTGTCCCATATCCAAAAATACCGTGTTCTAATCTTTTCTTAATTCCATCTACTATACTATTCTCTACTTCAAAATCCATATCCGCTACCCACAAAGGTATTGCATCTTCATTATTGAATCTACTTAATAAAGTATCCCATTTTACGCTATTACTACCTTTTCTATCAATTTTTTTATCAAAATTATATTTCATGTTATCATTCCCCTAATAAAATATTTTACTTCTTAGTACACCGTCTATTTATCTATTTTTCTTATTCTCGCTAGTAGAGCTCTATCTGGAGGAAACCCAGTTACAGGATCTAAACATTTATTATCTGTAAGCTCATTAGAATTTGCCGTATCCCATCCATGAGGTATAAAGATACTATTATTAGCTACGTCTTCTGTAATACATACATTAATCTTAATACTTCCTCTTAAACTTTCAACTATTACAGTTTCTCCATCTTCAAGGTTATAATCTCGTGCAGTTGTTTTATTCATCCTTACTTTTGGCAAAGCTTCTTCATTATAATCATTTATAGGTTTAATATTTCTAAATCTTGAATGATAATACTGTACATTTCTCGCTCCAGTTGATAAGGTTAACGGATAATCTTTAACCAAATCTTTACATGAAATAGGACTCTCAGCTGGCTCTTTATAAGTTGGCAGTGGATCTAATCCTAAGCTCTCTAGATAATCAGAATATATCTCTACTTTCTTTGATGGAGTATTAAATCCATATTTCTCATATTTTTTTGTTTCATATGGACCATACTCATATCCATAGTCTATATTTAGCATTTCTTCAAAAGTTTTTTTAGTAGGTTTTAATCTATAATCTATTGCATCTTCTTCTTTCTCCCAAACAAACTCTTCACCATAACCCAATGCTTTTGCCAATTCACTCAAAAACTGCCACTCTGTAACTACATTACTATTAATTATTTTCTTTGATAATCCCATAAGTTCTTTTCCAAATCTCATTGTTCCATTCCATATTTCATTTCTTTCAACATAGTGGGTTCCAGGTATTATTAGATCTGCTAGCTTTGCAGTTTCTGTCATAAAATTATCCATTACAACTAAGAAATCCAATGACTTAAATGCCTCTCTTAACTTATTAGCATCTGGCCATGTAAGTATAGGATTACTTCCTATTACTATCATAGCCTTTAGTGGATATGGTTTTTCGTACAGTATTGCATCACTGAAAATATTAGCTTGTGCTCTTCCGTTTAGCTGATAAAACAATGGATACTCTTTACTTCCTATAGGTTTCTTCATAAGCATTTCTTTATTATTTATAACTACATTACTTAATGGCATAGGTCTATTAATAATTGCACCACCACTTATATCTATATTACCTGTAATAGCTTGAAGTATTGATATGGCTCTTGCACTTTGGAAACCATTACTTTGCAACTCTATAGCTATTCCTGGTGATATATTTGCAGGCTTATTTTGGATATATAATTTAGCAGTCTCAATTATTAATTCTGATGGTACTTGTGTAATTTTCGAAACATAATTTGGTGTATAATCCCTAACCAAGTCTACTAATTTATCAAATCCAACAGTCCATTTTTCAACAAACTCATGATCATATAACTTATCTTTTATTATTAAATGTATTAGACCAAGTGCTAATGCGCCATCAGTTCCAGGTCTTAGTTTCAAATGTATGTCAGCTCTTTTAGCTAATTTAGTTTCTTGTGGGTCTATTACTATTAGCTTTGCACCATTTTTTATTGCTTCATTTATATAAATCATTTGTGGTGGTGAAGAATTTAGAGGATTATATCCCCAAAGAACAATGCACTTACTATTTTTATAATCTGCATTTGGTAATGCACCTACTGTAACCCTATTTGCAATCTCTTTCGATGTGTGACAATGACTTCCTGCTGTAGAGAAATTCGGTGTTTCATATAGAGTGCAAAATCTTTCTGCATAATCAGTAAATTGCATAGCTACACCACTTTGTCCAGTATGCATAGCTAATGATTCTGCCCCAAATTCCGACTTGATAAATTTAAGCTTATCAACTATAATTTCTAAAGCCTTTTCATAGCTTATACTTTCCCAATTACCATCTTTATCTTTTTTTAATGGTAGTACAATTCTATCTGGTGAGTGAACTATATCTGGTAGTGATTTTCCTTTGATACATATAAATCCCTTTGTTAATGGATGTAGTTTATCTCCTCTGACTTCAATAATTTTATTATTTTTTACTACTGCTTCTATTCCGCAAAAAGCATTGCAAATTCCACAGTTTCCTCTTTTTATTTCTGTATCTATGTATTTATCATCAATCATATTCCCTCTCCCAATAATCATTTATCCTGCACAGCATTCTTCCCTATTTATAATATTTAAAAATTGAGCAGTTCTTTTATTTTTAGGATTAGTAAATATGTCTTGAGGTCTTCCTTCCTCAACTATAACACCTTCATCCATGAATATGATTCTATCAGCAACTTCCTTAGCAAAGCATATTTCATGTGTAACTATAAGCATAGTTATTCCTTCCTTAGCAAGAGACTTTATAACGTTTAATACCTCTCCAACAAGCTCTGGATCTAGTGCTGAGGTTGGCTCATCAAATAATATAACACTTGGATTTACTGCCATAGCTCTAGCTATTCCCACTCTTTGTTGTTGTCCTCCAGATAATTTTGATGGATAAAAATCTTTTCTATCTATCATTCCAACCTTATCTAATAACTCTAGTGATATTTCTCTTGCCTCTGATTTGCTTTTTTTATGTACTACTATTAATGCTTCCATAACGTTTTCTAATGCTGTTTTATTCTTAAATAAGTTATAATTTTGAAATACCATAGATGTATTTTTTCTTAACTTTGATATATCTTTCTTTGTAGCTTTACTTATATCTACTTCTGCGTCTCCAATAGTTATCCTACCTTGTGTTGGCTCAACTAAGTAATTTAGACATCTAAGCAAAGTTGATTTACCTGTACCTGAAGGTCCAAGTATTGCAACAACTTCACTTTGATTTATTTCTAAGTCTATTCCTTTTAATACCTCTGTATTGTTAAAGCTTTTATGTAAATTTTCTATTTTTATCATTTATATATATCCCCCTAGTACTTATAACATACTTTGTTTTCTATTTGCTTTTGAATTTGTTCAAATATTATAACTAATATCCAATAAACTACCATAACAGCAAAATATGCTTCAAAGAATTTAAACGTTGTTGCTGAAGCTATTTTTGCCTTTGCAAGCACGTCAATAACCCCTACTGTAAACCCAAGGGATGAACTCTTTATAAGCATTATGAAATTATTTCCTATTGATGGTATAGCAACCCTTATAGCTTGTGGTATTATTATCCTTACCATCGCCTGTATGCTATTCATACCAACTGAACTACAAGCTTCAAATTGCCCTTCTTCAACTGACTCAAGCGCCCCTCTAAAATTCTCTGCCATATATGCTGACATATTTAAGCTTAAAGTTACTATAGTTGCGGTTACCGCACTCATATTTTGAAATGCTGGTATAATCTGAGGAACCCCAAAACTTAAAAAGAATAATTGAGCTAGAAGTGGTGTAGCTCTAAAAAACGAAATATAAATACCTAGTATTTGATTTAATATTTTCACCTTAAAAAATCTAATTACCGATATAACACTCCCTAGTATAACTGTAAATATTAAAGATACTAATGCTATGTATAAAGTTACTTTTACTGCTGAAATTAGTAGTGGATATAAACTCATCATATACTCTACGTCAAATTTCATAAATCTCCCCCCTTAATTAACTACTTCTATTTATTCATGCAATTATAATTATATATCCTTTCTATTATGCATATTAATCGATTTTTCCTATTTCCAAATAATGGAATATAGAAATTTGCGATTTGTTTTATGACATATTCTGTTATAAAATGAGTATGTTTGATTTAATTACACATATTTTAGGGGGATAATCATAATGAGATTAAGAAAAAAAATATCAATTGCTGCAACTTCACTGTTAGTATTTGCTTTACTTACAGGTTGCTCAAGTACAGATGCAAAGGATGATAAATCAGCATCTTCTTCAGATGTTATAACAGTAGGATCCGATCAAACTACTGTACCATTTACTTATATTGAGGATGATAAACACGTTGGATTTGAGGTTGATGTATGGAATGAAATAGGGAAAAGATTAGGTAAAGAAGTTAAATTTGAGATGGCACAATTCTCTTCTTTATTTGGAATGCTAGATAGCAATAAGATTGATACTGTTTCTAACTATGTTACTATAACACCTGAGAGACAAGAAAAATATGACTTTGCTACTACATACTGCTATGGAAGTATTGGTTTTTTAGTTAATCCAAGCACTTCAAATATTAATAGTATAGAAGATTTAAAGGGGAAAAAAATCGGGGTTATTAATGGTTCAGAAACAGTTACTATGCTAGAAAGTCTTAAAAAAGAAAAAAATATTGACTTTGAAGTTATAGTATATGACGATGATGACATTTTATATCCAAGTTTAAAAGCTGGTAAAATAGATTTATATTGTACTAATCTTGCAGTTGCTTTAACTGATATAAAAGATGGACGTACAGATGCAAAAGTTCTTGATTTAACACTTTCTGAAGTAGAATGTGGATATGCTTTTTCTAAAGAAAATTCTAAACTTAAAGATGAAGTTTCTAAAGTTATAAGTGATATGCACTCAGATGGAACTTTGACTAAGATCTCTGAAAAGTGGTTTGGTGGAGATATTACTAAGTCAAATATGTAAATAATATAAAAATACAAAAATAGGTTTATAATATTTTTTATAAATACATTAAAATATAACTAAAAAACAAAAGAGCTGCTCATGACAATATACATTGTACATGAAGTAGCTCTTATTTAATATATTACTCAGCTATTGAAACTGGGTATACACTAACTTTTTCTTCTTATCTTTTCTCTCGAATTTAACAGTTATAGAGTCATCTATCTACAAGTTAGGTTTTGAGTTAGTAATATAAAACTTAGTGTCTCCATAAGATGCAAAGTCTCCTAATAAATTTCCATCGTGATCATTAGCTATTAATTTAAGTTCTCTAACTCCACTTAAATCTATTGAAACAAATTCAGCATCACTATCTTTTCTTATTGTGTTTGATCTAAACACTTCAACACCATCTGCTAATATCCTAAAGTCTATACTTGTTCTATTATCATCGTAATTTTTATCTGTTCCTAAATATGTTGTAAAGTAATTATAATCTTTTCCTTCTAGGTTATATACTATTTCAGAATTTGTAGCAACACCGATTCCTTTATCAAATTCTTTTACAGTACCATCTACTTTTAGCTTTATCTTATTATTAGAACCTACTGCTTTGTCTTTATTTACAGTTCTCCATCCAGTTGTTGCACTTTCCCATACTACATCTGATGCATAGTTTATATCACTATATACTAATATCTCCTTAACCTTAGTAACTATATTATTATCACTATCAGTTACTGTATAAGTTACTTTATAGTTTCCAGTTTTATTAAAATTAAATCCTCCATCTTCAACTGTAATACTTTGAGTTAAGTCGCCATCTTCTATATCTGTAGCTACTACATTATCTAAAAGGTTAAATTCTGTTCCTAACTTCATTTGAACAGTCTCATCACCTATAATTAATGTTGGTTTTGCATTATTATTAGTTAACTTCGGGCTTGCTATAACTGCATGGTCAGAAGAATTTCCATTGCCACCATCGTGAATTTCTATCTTAAGTTCTTTCGCTCCTTTTATATCAGCACTTACATATACTGCATCATCTTTATGTTTTAGTACATTTGTAGTTTTTACTGTTTTTCCATCTACTACTATTTTAAATGTTATAGATGATCTATCTTGTGATTCTATACCCATATCCACACCTAAAAGAGCTTCAAACGTGTCATAATCTTTATCACTTAAATCATATACAATTTCACCATTTGCATGAATTCCAAATCCTTTTTCATACTCTTTTATTTCACCATTTCTTCTTACTTTTATGTTGGTATTTTTTCTTGGTGTTCCATACTGTGTACTTACACTTTTCCATTCTTTATCTGATAAATAGTCATATTCACTTACAACTTCAACTTGCATAGAAGCAAATGACTCTACTCCATTATCTAGTACTTTGTAATCTACATTATATATCCCAGCCTTAGATATATCTATATTATGAGTTATTTCTATATTTTCTAGCTTTTCACCCTTATAGTTAGTAGCGACAACATATTCTTTTAAATCAAATTTTTCATTTACTGCTAAAGTAATTTTTTCATCTGACTTAATATTTGGTTTAAATGCATTAACAATTATGATTTTTCCAGGGTTAAGTTTTAAATCATAAGGTATTACCTCATATCTTGCGTTTTCTGTTATATCTATATTTTCAATAACAAACTGATTAGTTCTGCTAAATCCTATAACCACTCCATCCTTTAATATTTCATATCCTAATAAATGCTTTTTGTTTTCTTCATCCATATCAAAGGTTAAGGTATTAGTTTTATTATTTTCATCTATTTTAGAGTTCACATTTACAGTTAAACTATCAGTAAATCCATTATCTTTATAATCCCTTGCATTTGAATGTATGTACCATATTTTTTGATCTAATTCTGGTAATTTAGAAAGTTCGTTTTTAGCTTCTTCAGATAAAGTAAATCCATATCTTTCAAAGTATTCTGTTAGATTTTTACCTACTATCTCACTAGAGTACTTTGCAAGTGTATCTTTTTTATCTTGATAATCTTCTATACTTGGTCTTTTCTCTCTATACATTCTTTCTAACTGTGACCAGTACCCAACCTTATAAGCTTCTAGTTGTCCAAACATTGCTAAATTAGCACCACTTACTTCCTTATAATTATGGTTTAGTGCTACATTTTTATCTACATAATTATAATCTAGATTACAACCAAAACCTTCTTTGATGTAGATTTCATTAGCCCACATATTATTAGTTACTTCTCCCCATGTTCTTTGAGGTATATCCATTTGATGTCCAACTTCATGCATAGTTCCCCATGCTATACCTTTTATGCTATTCTTATCAGTTCTTAAGAAATCATCTGCAACATGTTTTTGTATACCTATATGGTCTGATGCTGCATACGCTCCTCCAAATGGTTGCATAACTCTGACTGCGGTTCTAACATTTGTAGAGTCGTGCTGTTGTTGTGTTTTATCGTCTTCTAGACCTGCAAATTTAAATCCGTCTTCAAATCTATCACTCCAAACATTTATCCCCTCTTCAACATCTATACCTTCATTTACAAACACTTGATAAGCATCACTTGCAGTACCTGTAAATAATATTCTATCTGAATTATATTCAAATATATCTACTGCTGTATCTGGATTTGCATCCATATATTCTTTATAAGCTTTCAACTCTTCTATAAACTGAGCTTGATTATCACCTGTATTAAATACTGGGAATTTTTGTCCTCCTTCGATAGATACTACCGGTGCCTTACTTTGATTTTCATTTGTATATGGATTTAATAAATATATCGCTCCACCTTTGTTAGCTTTATGTGTCCAGTTTTCATCGTATATTTCAGGTACTATAAATTTATTGTATCCTTGTTTTAATTGATAATTTCTTCTCCAATTTCCATAATGACCTTGTGATTGAGAAAATACTATCTGCGGTAGTGGCTCATCTTTATTAGCCTCAACGTAAACTTCTATAACTTCACCTGGCTTTGCAACTATACCTGTTGTTATAAAGTTTGTACCAAATGAAGACATTAATAAATTATCACTAGCATGACCATGTACATCACCAAGTTGAGGTAGAGTTATTTTGATTTGGTCTTTTTCAAAATCATTGTTTATAACTGAATAAGCTCTATCTATAAACTCTTGTAATCTTTCTTTATTAGGATGATTATTAACTTCATTTTGTAATAAATCTATAGCTTCCTTAGAATTAAATTCTTCTTTTAAGCTTGTCATAGTTCCATCTATAAACATATTGTTTAGCTTTTCATTTATTTCATCTTGTTTGTAGAATAAAAATTCATTTGCCGTTGCCCAGTTTTGATTAGATTTTTTATACTTAAACTTTATTCTCTTAACCTCTGTTGGATTAAATTTCGCTTCTACTAATCCATTTACTCTATTATGAGAACCTGTTGATATTAATTGATATGTATCGCCCTCAGAAGTTTTTGAACCATATATTTCAAATTCTTCAGCAAAACCTTTTGTATCAACTTGTCTAGCTCCGTAAACAATTCTATCTAGTACAATATTTTCTTTAAATTCTATTTCTACTTCATTATTAAAGTCTGCTCCATTAGCTTTATTTGTTTCCCAGTATGTATTTAAATCACCATCTATTGCATTTGCTATAACTTGAGATGAATAATATCCTGCATTGTTTTTTATAGATTTTATATTACTTTTATCTATTTGAAACCTTTCGTTATATGCGCTATTTTCATATAGTTCATATTGAGATGTAATTGCTTGGCTTGGCTTTATTTGTTCATTAGCTAACAAAATTTTAGCATTTTCTATTTTTTCTTTATATACATCATATAATGGATGTATTTTCACTTCATTTTCAAGTTCTTCTAATTTTTCTATAGTATTGAACTCTTCGCTCACTACACTTAAAGTATTATCAATGAACAGTCTATCCATTTTTTCTGAGACTAAATCTTCTTTATAAAAAGCAATTTCACTAATTGTAGCCCAGTTATCTTTTCCTTTATTAAATTTAAACTTCATTCTTTTAAATTCAGTTGGATTAAAGTTAGCTTCTATTAGCCCTTTTACTACGTTATGTTTTCCTGTTGCTACTAATTCATATGTATCTCCTGAAGTTGTTTTTGAGCCATATATCTCAAACTCCTCTGCAAATCCTTTGCTATCAGATTGCCTAGCTCCATAAACTACTCTATCTAATACAACTTTTTCTTTAAAAACTAATTCTAATTCATTTTTAAATGTATCAGAGTTTACTGTATTACTTTCCCATGCAGTGTTTATATCTCCATCAGTTGCATAACTTAGAGGTTTATTCATGTTATGTCCTGCATTATTCTTAATTGACTCTATGTTTGAATTGTCCATTTTAAATACTTCATTATATTTTTCATTATCATAAAAATCAAATGAAGTTATTTTGGCTTCAGTTGCTACTACTTTATCGCTTTCTACAAGTACCTTTGCATCTTCTAATTTTTCTTTGTATGCATCATATAAAAGGTGTGTTTTAAGTTCATTCTCTAAAGCATCTATTTTTTCTATTGAGTTAAACTCTTCACTTACTACACTTAAAGTATTATCAGTGAATAGTCTATTCATCTTATTTATTACTTCATCTTCTTTATAAAACCACATTTCAGAAATACTTGCCCAGTTAGCTGTTCCTTTATCAAATACGAACTTTATCTTTTTTACATTATTTTTTTCAAAATCTATTTCTAAAAAATCTTGTGTATTTTTATGTTCTCCATCAGCTATTTTTACAAATTCTGAATCACTTGAACTAGCTCCATATATAGAAAATTTCTCTGCAAATCCTCTATCTATGCCTCTTCTATTTCCATAAACTATTCTACCTATATCTATATTTTCTTTAAACTCAACTATAACCTCATTTGTAAATATATCACTATTTAACTTTCCTGTATGCCAATATGTATTTATATCTCCATCCACTGCATCTCCTATAGGTCCTCCTAAAGAGTTTCCACCGTTAGTAGTTATAGACTGTATATTACTGTTATCAATTTTGTATGAATCATCATATTGAGATAAATTTTTTGACTCTAATGCTAAAAATTTATTTATTCTTGTTTGTGTATTATGTATTTGACTGTCATTGCTATAACTTTCTACAGTTTTAATATTTGCACTTAATTCCTCTGCAAATACTTTTATTGCAGGTGTACCTGCATTTATTGCTGTTACTACAGATAGACCTATTGCTAGCTTTCTAAATTTCATAATCTTCTCCCTCTAACTTGTATTTTTATTTTCCCCCAGTTAAAGTTCTTTGTAACAAAATTCGCCTTGCTTCATGGCACCAACGACTTCATCCGTTGCTAAAAAAAGCTACTCCAATTTTAGAGTAGCTAAAGTTTGCACAACAAATATAAGTATAATCGTCGTAATACAAAGACATACAATCTCTGGCAACTGGCTGGCATAGTTAAAACCTTAGCCCCTTTAGCTTTGCGTCACTAGATTTCTCTAGTTTTGCCTATTTATTTTTATAGATTATACCATATTATTCCAAATATATACAATATTTTTACAAATTCAAAATTAATATCTATATCAAATTCATTAAAACACTCTAGTATCTTATATCTTAGATTGCCAGAATTAGATACCGGTGAGTCTAGATAAATTTTGACTTGTTTACAATTATGTTTTTCTAAAAATTTACCTATTAGCTTAATGCTATTTCTGATTGATATTTATCACCTTATTGTTGTATTTATATTTGAATTTATTGTTTTAATCTAGTATAATTATCAAAATAATATATACTATAGGATATTAATAATTTGGAGGATAAACCTTATTACTTATGAAGAATATAGGAATGAGAACAATAAAAACAGGACTAGGAATATATTTATCAATACTACTTTCACCATTGATAGTAAAGACCCCTCTTTATGCTGCCATAGCTTGTATGATGTCTATACAAACTTCAGTAAAAGGATCAGTAGTAAAAGGTCTTAGCAGAATAAAAGGGACTATATTAGGAGGTATTATAGGTTTCTTAGTTACATATTTCTTAATGCCTAACAGTGCTATAATCTGTGGTCTTGGAGCTATATTAACAATATATTTGTGTCTTTACCTAAAGATGAAAGATGAAGTATCTATCGCTACAGTTACTTTTTTATCTATAAATTTAGGGGCTATAGGTCCTAATTTGATAGATCATTCTATTCAAAGAGTAATTGATAACTCAGTGGGTGTATTTATAGGTATTTGTATTAACTACTTTTTAGCAAGACCTAATCATGCAAAAGATGTAATCAACACCTTAGAGAACATATCATTAAGTATTGATAAATTTCTTAATTCTAAGATTTTAAAAAAGAAAAAAGTAATATTTGATATTGAAAAATTGGAGTCACTTATTGGTGTGCTTGAAAAAACACATACTGAACTTGTGGTTTCTGTAGACTATGACAGAATCGATGAGAATATAAATTTCGAAGAAAAGGAAAAGTCTATTGAAAATTTAATAACCCTTTGTAGGGAGTTGTATTTTCATATTCAATCTATTATGCATTTAGAAAGAAAGCTATTTTTAAGTAATTTTAATTATAGAAATTTGAAAGAATTATATCCAGACGATAATATCAGCTGGGAAATAGACGATGTTAAGAGCCCAGTTTTTAATTATCATTTGAGTAAAATTTTAAGTAGATACTATATTCTTAATGAAAATTTAGTTAAGATTGGAATAGAATTAGACAACAATAAAACAGATGAAGAATAATATTTATCTTTCATCTGTTTTATTATGTTTAAAAACATAAATATATTATTTATGCTTAGACTGATTCATATCATCCTAAGTTTATTTGTAATTTATTATTATTTTATTTATAATAAATTACAAATAAACTTATATATTAAATATTAAAATAGAATCGGAGGAAGTACATATGTATTCAGCAGAGTATTTCATAAAAAATTTAGATCTTGAAAAACATGTAGAAGGTGGATATTTTAAACAAACCTTTCTTTCAAGTGAAAGTATTACATCAAATGATTTAAAAACAAAATTTGAAGGAGAAAGGACACTTTGGACTAGTATCTATTTTTTATTAATGGATGGTGAAGTATCTAACTTACATAGACTAAAATCTGATGAAATGTGGTATTATCATGCTGGTTCACCTTTGACTGTTTATATGATAAGTCCAGAGGGAGAACTTACTACTCATGAACTTGGACTAAATATTGAAAATGGTGAAGTTCCACAAGTTTTAGTTCCAAAAAATTATATATTTGGTTCTTCTATGAATCATAAAGGGTTTTCGTTAGTTGGATGCATGGTTTCTCCTGGATTTGAATTTAAGGATTTTGAATTGTTTAAAAGAGATTATTTACTAGATTTATATCCTCAACACAAAGAAGTTATACTGAAATTAACTAGAGACTAATCTCTATTAGTCAAAATTAAAAGCAAGTCTTACGAAAATCAACTTAAAATATTTTTGTGTATTCTTAACCAAATTTAAAGAACAATAATCATTAATATTGAAGGACTATGATGAATATATCATAGTCCTTTTTACTTATTTCTTTCATTTTTGCAAAAAGAAATACCTACCTAATAAAAAGTGTCATTTTTAGCAAAGTACACCCACTTGATATAGAAAAATGTTCATGATTTATGCTTAGACTCAAGTGTAAAAAGTACCACGTCGTAAAACACGACGTGGCCTTTGTATTAATATCTATTTAATTTCAACAGTCTTTTCAACAGTCTCTTCTACTGTTCTCACATAATCAACACCATCTATATTTAGTATATCCGAGTGCTTAGAGTTATTATCTGCTACCTAATAATTATATTTATATAATACTACCTTTATATTAGATATATTTTCACGAGCTTCAAAGAAGTGCTTATCTATATTCCCGTAACTTTCTCCACCCTTCATACGTATTTCATTATCTTGTTCATCATACATTTTTACTTCATATAATTGTAGAATATCATCTTCTGTACGGCTCTCATTTCCATAATCTACAGTAACTATAGTCTCTAAAGGTGTAGCTATAACTGAGTCTAAAGTTACTCCATTTGAAAGACTCTCATTAATATTCACTTCTTTTTCAAAACTTCTTTCTACTTCTACAGGTACTTTAAAAGCCCAGCTCCCATTATACATTTTTGTCTCGGGCATAAATGGTATTTTCCTTCCTTGTTTTCTTGTCATAAAAGATGTTATCTTTATCTCAAAATCAAATTTATCTGGTATATCTACTCCCAATGCTTCTAAATTATATGTGTGCATTCCTACAAAAGTTTTATCATCTATAAACCCACCATTTATTCCACTAAATTCCCAAGTCGGAAGCTCCTGATCTGTAAAACTTGCTCTATTATATTCTTCTATAGTACCTAACTGTGTTATGTCTAGATGGTCATATTTTTCTTCTGTATATGTCCATTTAAATGGTTTTTCATTTTCCACTGAATATGTTACATATAGCTTATATCCATCACAAACGACTTCTTTTAAAGTTACACTTATTCCATTAGATGTTACTACTTGATCTATGGCTGTAGCATATTGAGAATATTTTGTTGGAAATAATATCTTTTCCTCAATAATCTCAAAAACATTTCCTATAATAGGTATTTTAGAAGCTAATGCTGGATTTATTATTCCAATGATTATTATTGCTGATATACTTGCAACAATAATGTTCTTTATACTTTTCTTTTTCTCATACGTTTTTTCATGTGAGGCTTTTTTTATTCCTTCTTTAATAAAAGAATCTATTCTATCAGGAACTTCTATTTCATCAAAGTAATTTTTACTCATTTAAATAATCCTCCCTTAGTACATTTTTCATACATTCTCTGGCTCTTCTTAAGTGACTTTTTACAGTATTAATCGGTATTCCCATTACATATGAGATATCTTCAACTGTCATATCATCAAAATATTTTAATATTATAATTGTTTTGTATTCTGGTTTTAAGGTATCTATTGCTTCATGTAAATCCACTTTTTCTTCAATAGTTACTTCATTTTGTATGTATACTATATTTTCATCTATTTGACTTATTGGTATTTTACTTTCTTTTTTTAAGGAAGTTATCGCTATGTTCACAAGTATTTTACATATCCAAGGCTTAAAGGATGTTTCCTTCTTTAAACTCTTTATATTTTGCCATGCTCTGTATGTACATTCTTGTATTAGATCTAATGCCTGATCCTCATTTTTTGTGTAGCTAAATGCAACTTTGTATAAGTAAGATTTATACTTTTTTACTAACTCTTCAAAACATTCTCCGTCCCCTTTTATTGACTTCTTGATTAGTTTTTCTTCAGACCATATTTCTTTTTTACCTTTATTTAATAATAAAATGATATTATCCACTCGATTCCTCCCCTTACTTTTTGTGATCACATATCTATAGACATTAATATTATATATTTGGTTGCAACTTTTTTAATTTTTTTATACAAAAAAATAGACCCTACCATAAATATCGGTAGAGTTGTTCTATATATACTTAGTTTTATTATACATTAACTCTTATTAATTTTATAAGATTAACTTCTTAGTGTGTAAAATAAGCGTCTCACACTTGATAAAAAATATATAATTAAAATCGTTCATTATACACTTTGTTATTTTATTTTTCTTCTATATTTCATTCAGTATATATTTTAATACATAAAAATGACTATATACAATTAAAAACACAACTACAAAATTATCAATGTATTTTTCGCAAATTTCAGTGGTGGAGACGATTCACAACAATAATACCCACAATTTAGTTTTGCACTTTTCTACATAGATTTTGCCCCCATGAGTCATACAAGGATAAAGTCCTTGTTGATAATAATTTTACACACCTATTCTTATTTAACTAATAATAGGTAAAAGTTGGTGTATTATTAAAATCTATACTTCTATTTTTAATTCTTGTGCTCCACTTAATTCTTCTACAATGTTGTCTACCGTACTTATATAATTGTCGTGTTCTTCTTTATTCTTAAAGTGTATACACGATTTATAGATTTTCTTTCCCTCCATATTTGTTATATCTAAATCATAATCGATTATATTTTCACTCTTCTCTTTATTTACCTTAGTGACTATAATATTGTAGATAACAACTATCGTAGGTAATACTATAGTTGAGCCTAAAATATTACATTCAAAGTTTCCAGATGATTGAAAAGCTGCACCTTTTTTACCAAGAAATATATCTTCGTCTAATTCTTTACTCGACTTAAGATTCAATTTATTTATATTTATATTTTCTTTATATGGTTTTTGTTTAACTAGAGTTGTATATAACTCCTCTAGTGAATATATATCTTCTCTACTTATATTTTCTTTTGGTATAACTTTTATATCTATTAGGCTAGTTACTTCTAGCAACTTTTGATAGAAGTCAATCATGTCGGACACTGCTTCATTATTTATATTGGTTTTAAATTTATGAGCTCTATCTCCTAAATCTATTCCCGCAACTTTAAGTTTACCTTCTCCAAACGCTTTATATAATTTAAAATTTTCTATCAGTTGTTCTAGCGAATTACAACTTTCAAAATTTATATCTATATTAAAATCTATTTTTTGCTCTTTTAAATCCATCATATATGAAAACTCTAAATCACTTGAGTCTACGCTCTTAATATTTATCTTATTTATATCTTCTGATGCTTGTCTCTTTACATTTATTATTTTTTTTACATTATCACATTCTAATTGTAGAGTAAATACTTCAAATGGAATAGGTAATAATGCAAGTTCACTAGTAGATATTTTTTCTGCGCTGAACGGAAATTTAACCATATCCTCTACTTTAATTATTTTCGAATCTATTTCTATGCTATTTTTAAATTTTAATGGTTGTTGGGAGCTATATGTATATTGTAATATTTCATCAATGCTCTTATCTTTTAATTCTTTTGATATTATGAAAGATTCTTTCTTAATTATTTTATTAATATCATCTGGTATCATTATACAAGCTCCATCATTATTAGGCTTATAATAAAATCCTTTAGGTAAATCTTTTTCAAGTTGCTTAAGTATTGAGTTTGGGATACTAGTTTCTCTTTTTTGAAATGCTTTTTTAAAACTTGCGCACATATATTATAAATCCTCCCCTATTGAATCTAATATAATTATTTTTGATGCTAAAATAAATTTTTCTTCTATCGATATATCAATCTCATTATTAATATATTGTATAATATCATATCTATCTGCTTCATTTTCTAACAATAGATACTTGATATCACTATATTCAAATTTTAACCATAATTCTTCATAACTTAATATACCTTTAGAAAATGTATTATATGCAGTCTGATTCATATAAATTTCATCAGATATAACTTCTGGTAAATCAATATCATTAGCTATATTGGGTATATATCTCCATTCTTTTTCATCATGAAAATTTGTAGATTCATATTTATCTTTTCTATACATTTCACCTTGTAAAGGTTTTATAAATATCAAATGTTCTAATAAATAATTCTTATACGGTTCTAATATTTGCTCATTCACATCTTCATCTTCTATCTTAAATAAATCTATCAATTCCTTAAATATTCTTGATTTATCATTTATATAATGTATTGGTTGTATTCCATTTTTAATTCCCCATGATTTGTTCATCCCTATTCCTATATTTCCATAATTAGAGCAATGAAATTTGATTTTTTGAACATGTATATCACAAAAACAGGTCATAGGAAAGGCTATTCTATTAACTCCATCTAATCCTAAATAATCTATTACCTCTTCATAATATCTAGGTATAAAAGCCTTATTTCTTAATATCAATTTTAAATACTCAGTTTGTCTCATAAAATTAAATAATGAATTTGCACTTTGTACAGATAAAATAACTTTATCTCTATCTTTATATGCTAATCCTTCCGTTTGTATCTGATTTAACTCACTCACTTTTACTTGTCCCCCTTGTATACCTAAATAAATGCTATTTGATATTGAGTTTTTATAATTGTGTTATCTATGTATAAAAAAAGGAATTTAGCAGTCATAAACCGTTTAAATTCCAATGTTTTTTCGATTAATTGTTGGATACGATTCTCAACAATCAAATCCACAACTTATATAATTATTCTTACATTATAAATCTTCTATAATATTAATATATCAATTCTAATAATGTTTTAACTGTTCCAATTTATACTATCTAATTCATTTATAAATCTTTTTCCACATTCGTATTCAACCATCTTTATAAAATATGCATGTCCATAAAGATATTCTTTGTAAAAAGATTTCCCTTCATTACCTGTATATTTTAAATGCCCATATACCCCAAATTTCTTACAAAAGTAAATATGTTGTCTTAAACTCTTTTTTAGTTCTTTTTTTACACTAAGTCTGTCATTAACAACTAGACCTGTAACCTCTTGCCTGGATTTTCTATACTGTATTTTAAGTTTGTCTAGATTTACTTTAAATCCTTGGCTTTCTATTATTGATTTAATAAATGGCACATGTACAACTATATCTCTATTTCCTGATATAGTTATATCATCAGCGTATCTAGTATAATCACTATTTATTTTTTTAGCTAAACCATCTAATCTTAAATCTATATTCATCATTATTATATTTGCTATATATGGGCTTGATGGTGCACCTTGAGGTAAAGTATCTTTGTAAGTTAGCAACTTTGATAGTACATAACATAACTCTTTTGTATAGCCTAGATTATAAAACATATAAAAAACCTTATTAAAATCTATACTTGGAAAAAAGTTACTTATATCTATATTAACTACTACATCTTTTTTAACATGATATTTAGCATTATCTACAATACTCCTATTTCTTACAAACCCTGTTGCTTTATTATGAACTTTTATATTATATAATATATTATCTAATACCCATCTTTGTATTTTTTTTAAATTATAACTCGGCATTGATATTACTCTATACCTTCCATTCTTTTTAGGTATTTTAATTTCATTATAAAATTCATCAGTATTTACTAAGTAGTAATTTAAAGTTGCTAAGTTAATTCCCATAAGCAAACTTAAATGTTTTTTATCAAAAACTACTGGAACTTCATTATCAATTAATTTCTCTGCATATGTAATACATGCACTTTTATAATAATCATCATATTCTAATTCATTTAATTTTTTTTCTAGCCTATTTAAATAGTCCATTACCCTCACCAATTGTATATTGTCAATAATCTCTACTTAAAATAAATAATATATCATATACCTAATAAACTAATTAAATCAGCTCTTTTGAAAATAGTTTTATTGGATTAAATTGGTTTTTATTTAATCCGATAAAACTGTTGAATTAAATTGCTTTTTATTTAATTCAACGCAGGACTAATAATGATTTTATATTAGTCCTGTATCTATAAAGAAACATTTCATCTTAAATAGCGACTCGCTATTAATTGCTAGAGATTATTGACTTTTTATATTATACCATATTTTACCTTATTTTTTTCATAAATTCATCTGGAATATAAACTTCTTCAATGTTCATTTTTTCATCAGTAAAAAGTTCTTCATCTTCACTCATTGTGTCAAAAAAATCTATATCTTTTAAATTATATTGATCTAAAACTTTAATTCCAATTTCTGTTAGTTTATAATATTTATCTAAAACTAAAGCACCATATTCTTCCATATCATTCAATATAGTTTCTATTTGCTTAAATGTTAATCCAAATAAATTAGATATCTCATTATATGAGTAACTAGATTTCATAGTATTTAGGTAGCTTAATATTAAAATATATTTATATTCCATTTATCCTCCTAATTTCTTTGCATTTCTATTTTGATTTTTTCTATTCTTTTTAGGTCTTCTTCTTGGTGTATATCTATGAAATAAAGGATTCCATTTTTTTTCTTCTCGCAACATCTCACTAGAAAGCCAAAAACTGCTGATTGTATTATTGGGAATATTATGTTCAAATCCAACTAGTAGTTGACTATCTTCATATCCTAATATATTCTTATTATTCTGACCCCAAACATCTGCTTCAAATTTATGTAGTTTATCCTTATGTCCACATTCTAGCCTATCTAGATATACAAATACTTTATCAAATTCATATTTATATTTTAAATATATTTTTAAATCATTATTTTCTTGTTTAAATTTATCTATTTCAATCTTAGCAACTTTAGTAATTGCAACTAAATTTATATATATTTCTTTCTCTCTAATAAAATCTATATTTTTTTCAAGAAATTTTATTATAGTCCCTCCAGTTCCAGATATATCATCAAAAAATATCACAGATTCAATATCATCTGATATTTCTTCTATTCCATGAACTATTGTATCTTTATATAAATATATATTACCTCTTTCTCTATCTATTTCTCTTATCAAAGGAATCATTTCACTTGAGCTATTATACACATTTCCAACAGATGGAAAATGGCATATATTTGCATAATCAATATCTACACATTTCAAGCATTCTATAAGTTGTTCTTCCATTATTTGTTTAATTTCTAATTTATTAAATAATTTGAACTCATTAAAAAGTTCTAATAAAATATTTTTTATCTCGATGTCTTCAGTATTATTTATCCAATTTAATAGTTTTTCTTTTATCCCCCTAGTATAATAAGTTTCTTCTCCATACTTCTCAATAAAAACTCTAATTATTTCATCTATATTAATTATATTATTTTGCATTCTTATAAACCTACATCAATCTCCTATTATTTACTCAATTTTTATTATATCAAATTTTTATAAATAACGTGTGATATATATTATTTATACATTATTTTTATATTTGTTCATAAAATTTATATCTATGCAATATTAATCAATATACACTATTCACTACTTTTACTATAATAAATAAAAAAAGATATTGACTATTTAGCCAATATCTTTTTCATGGATTACAATGATTGCGACGAATCTCATCGCTCCCCTCCAAACTACTTTCAATTATTTCTCTATTACAATCATCTCACTCTCCAAAACATACTCTTAAGAAAATAAATATGTTATCTATTTTTACTCTAACCGTTCCTGATCCTATATTAATATTTTACAAAAAATAATTATATATAAAAATAAACATTTACAATTTAAAACCCTAAACATAAATATATATAGGCCGATAACTATAGAAAGTATTAATTATGAATATTGGTATGTAAATGTGCTACGTCACACTTTTCATTATCTGAATATTCATTCTATTTTTAACAAGGGGGATTTATTATGAAACTAAAGAAAAAATTATTACCGTTAGCTACAATAGCATCTCTTATGCTAACTACAAGCTTGTCATTTGCAGTACCTAATGACTCTGCAAAATATGAGAAGATATTTCTAAACAGAGTTGATTCAGTGAGATCAATGGAACACATCAAGGTGTTATCAGAAGATATAGGACCTAGAATAGCAGCTACTGATGAAGAATATCAAGGTGCTTTATACGTTGCCAGTGAATTTAAAAAGTTAGGCTATGATGTAAATATACAGCCATTTACATATAACAGAGGTGGAGTTGACTATACGTCTTGGAATGTAGTTGCTAGTTTAAAACCATGGACTAAAGGAAATAAAATAGATAAAAACGACTCTAATGAAATAGTCCATGTAACTGCCCATCATGATAGTGTAAAAAATGCTCCTGGGGCAAATGATAATTCATCTGGTACTGCATCTTTGCTTGAAATAGCTAAGGCTATGAATAACATTGATATAGATAAAGAAGTTAGATTTATAGCTACTGGAGCTGAAGAAGTTGGACTTAGAGGTTCTTCTGCATATGTAAATAGCTTAACTGAAGATGAAATAGAAAGAAGTGTTGGATGCTTCAATTTAGATATGGTTGCTACTGCTTATGCACCTGCTAGCGAGTTAGCAGTTTATACTTCTGATGGGCGTGAAAATGTAGTTACTGATGCAATGAAACAAGCTGGTGAAATACTTTCTAATTTATCTACTGATACTGTAGAATATAATGGTGAGTATGATGGACCTATGGGCTCTTCAGATCACGTACCTTTTACTAACAAAGGTATACCCGCAGCTCTATTTATAAATGTTGACCCTTCTAAAAAAGATGACCCAAGAAGTGCTATAGAGCCATACTATCATAAACCAGATGACCATACAGGTAATGTAAGTACTGAAAGATTAGAAAGAACAATTAAATTAACAGGCTTAGCTATATTACAAACACTAAATGTAGACTAAGCATATGGACTATATTTATAAATAATCTATACAAATAAATAATACCCCATGTCAAGGTAATTAGACATGGGGTATTATTATTTCATCAAATTTCAAAGTAAAAATTATTAGAACAAGAATCATATATATACTCTAATAAATTCCTTTATACTGCTCTTTAGGTTTTTTATGTATTAAAACAGTAATAGCTTTTTTAGGACAAGCATTAACACATCTATAACATAAAATACAATCATCATTTTGCAAAATCTCTTTACTAGTTAAATTAAGGTTTTTCATAGGGCAAAGCTTCACACATAAACCACACTTAACACAATCCTCATCAACTTTTACAGAAGACTTATTCTTAGCTTCAATATCAGGCCAGTGTGCACTTTGGCTTTTTCCAACCATATTAGAAACTTTATTAAATCCACGTTTTTTTACTTTCCCCTTTTCTAAATCCTTACAAATACGATTCATCTTTTTATTAGCAGCTGTGATATACTTTTTAGTTTTTTCACCATTTTTTATTGGAAATATGTTAATGTTACATATGTTGTTAGGCATATTAAAGTGCTCTGCATAAATAACTTCACCATAGCCTTCAGGTAAAAGATCTGTAAAAGCTCTCGCACCATCACCAGAAAACATTAGCTGAGTGCAAAATATTATCAGCTTCTTATTTTTTAACTTTTCTACATTTTTAGTAACAAACTCCCTCATTATACGTGGAACATAAGACCCATATATAGGATAACAAAATGCAACTGTATCATGTTTTTCTATCTCTTTTTCAAAATCTATTTTTTCTTCAATAGAGTAACACTTTGCGCCTACTTTTTTACTAAATAAATTTGCTATATACTTTGAGTTACCTGTTCCCGAAAAATATAACATTAGCATAAAATCACCTCCCATCATAATAAAATACTACATCTTCAAAGAATCTCCTTGTTTCTTCTTTTCCCAATGCCTTTTCTAGAACTGAAGTTGATGGGTTTCCTTTATTTATTAAATCATTTATAAAATATTCAAGATGTTTATTTTTTATATCCATCTCTGATTCATCTTCACTAGCACAATCCAAATATGCATCTAATGATTCTAGTACCATCTGACAAAGTAAACTATCATCATTTTTTGTGCCTTTCTTTAAAGGTGAAAACTCATTTCTAAGGGGAGTGTACCAATTTGGATTCTCAATGTAGTTTTCAATGTTACTATATTTCTTATGTATTTTTTTCAATCTGCTGTCTAAGGTTATTGTGTGATTTTTTTCTACTATATGATTTGAGTAAAACTCTATGAACACGGTTCTTTTATTTGCCATTTTTATAAAATCTATAATTACTAAAGGTATATCTTTTTTGAAACTTGGTGTAAATACTACTGTTATCATTTTCATAAGTCCAAAGCCTCTACCCTGAAGTATTGCCATGTTTCCTAAATCTTTTACCTCATATTTTTCTATATTAAACTTTAAAAGATGTATAAGCTTTGGGTAGTAAAATTGTTTTTGAAAGTTTATGCTTGATTGGTTTACTATAAACCTAGATTTGACTTTACCTATTATCTCACTTTTAAATTCTTCAATATCAATCATTTAGCACTCTCCCCCGTCGTGAAACACGACCTCACCTTCATTTTCCTAAATTAGATACTTATGTGAAAAATAATTGTCCCTATTATCTGTTGTAATCATGTCAAATATTATATGATTTGTAATATCATCATAGAACCAATCACTAAAATAATATGAAATCAAATAGGAGCTAAATAAGTTACCATTAATGGTATATCTATCAGACCTCCCTGGGTAAGAACAACAGCCTTCATCTCATATATCTGCTACATTTACTCTTAGGAATTCGGGGAGTGTTGAACTTTGCCTTAGGCTTCCTTCAGATTCCACCTCACGGTGGACACCCTTGCCCTTCACTAACAGTTACAAACTGTAATATGAAAGGAAATTAATTCTATCCTAAATATCTAAGTACCTCCTTGCTAATAATATTGAGATAAAAAATTTACTTATAATTTGCCTTTTTAATATATAATATAATAATGTGTAATAATTCATATTTTTACATTTTATAACATATTTTTAATATCAGGAGGCTAATTCATGCTAAATAAAATGTCCCTTGGACAAAAGATTATTCTTTCTTCATGCATATTCCTTTTTCTATGCTTTGCAGGCATAAATTCAGTAACGCTAAAAAAAATGCATGCATACAGCAAAGAGCAAGGAAATTCGGCAGCAGTTTTTACAAGCAAATATAATAGTAAAGTATTTGAAAATTACTTCGATAAGATAAAAACTATAGGAGAAAGTATTGCTAGCCAATGTGAAACACTAATAGAAAATGAAAACCCATCCAGAGAATTGGTTATATCCACTTTAAAAAATACTCTAGCTACATATGACGATTATATTTTTGGTGCTACAGTTGCATATGAGCCAAATAAGTTTGACAATAATGACTCAAATAGTATCGGTATAGAAGGTAGCGGTGCTAGTGGTGAATTTTCACCATATGTTACTCGTGGAGAAAACGAAATGTATTGGGTTCAGTCTGCATTTTCTGATGATGATACACCTACGCAGAATAAGTGGTATAAAGAGACTAAAGAGAAAAAAAAAGTATATCTTACTGAGCCTACAGTGTATAAGGTCAAGGACAAATCTATTGCAATGGTATCTGTAACTATTCCCATAATTAGAGACAATGAATTTGTTGGAGTTGTAAGTATTGATGCTTCACTAGATTATTTACAAAGCCAAATATCTGATGATAAACCTTTTGGAGGCTTTAGTGAGGTTGTGTCTTCTGATGGTTTATATATTGCCAGCGGTAATGACTCTGACAAAATTTTAAAGCCTATATCATCTTATAATATAGATCCCCTTTTATATCAAGGTGATGGTGATATTAGCAATGTTTATATTGACCCCGAATCTAAAGAAAAATACTTAATGGTAAGTAGCCCTATCACCCTAGATGATTGTGATCAAGTTTGGAGATATATTAGCGTTATTCCTTTTAGTAATATTTTTAATAACTTTAATGTGTACTTTAAAGTCATCTTCTTTGTAGGTTTATTCATATTATCCTTTGTAATATATATAAACTATTGGATAATTTCTAGAGACTTATAGTCTTTTGTAATTTTTTATGGAGGAGTTATAAATATGTCAACAAATAATAATGGAACCATGTACACCTTTGGAAATATTATTGGAAATAACATTAACATTAAAGAAACTATAAATTATTCAAGAAAAATTGCATCTAGAAATTCTTCAGTTTTAACACTTGGTGATACTGGAACAGGGAAAGAACTATTCGCCCAAAGTATACATAATGAAAGCAAATTTGTAAATGGACCTTTTATTGCTCTAAACTGTGCTGCTATACCCGATTCCTTAGTAGAGAGTACCTTATTTGGTACTGTTGAAGGTGCCTTTACAGGAGCTAAAAATACTGAAGGTTTACTTTTTCAAGCTAATAATGGCACAATCTTTTTAGATGAAATTAATTCTATGAACCTTGATGCACAGGCTAAGCTTTTACGCTTTTTACAAAATAAGACTATAAGAAGCATTGGAGGTAAAACTCAAAAGAAAATTAATTGTAGAGTTATTTGTGCTGTAAATAAAAATATAGAAAATGAAATAAAAGAAAATAAAATAAGGGAAGATTTATATTATCGTTTATCGACTATAACTATTAACTTGCCACCTTTAGTTGATAGAATAGATGATATTCCTGTACTTAGTAATTTCTTTATACATAAATATAATAAAGAGTTTGATACTAACATCGTAGGAATAGACGACGCACTAGAGTCAAAACTTATGCATTATAGCTGGCCAGGAAATATACGTGAGCTAGAGCACTTAATTGAAAGTGCAATGAACATGGTAGAGCCTGAGGAAGTATATTTGTCTCTAGATCATCTATCTCCTTATCAAAAAAACAGAATATCTTCTTCTAAACAAACTACTAAAAGCAATAATTCAAGTAATGATACTATAACTTTTAGTGAAGATAAAACCTTAAAAGAGATTCTAGAAGATGTTGAAAGATCCGTTATCCTTAGTAGACTTACTAAAAATAAGGGTAACATAAGCCAAACGGCAAACGATTTAGGAGTCTTTAGACAAGCTTTACAGTATAGAATAAAAAAATACGAAATTGATGAAAGTGAATACAACTAAAACTATGCAAAAACAAAATGCATGCAATAATATATTGCATGCATTTTGTTTTTTATATACTAACTTTATTATAATTATATTTTTTAATACTAGTAATACCAACGTTTATATATACATTGTTATTTTTTAAACTTGGCATGAATATTGCTATTTAGTTATATATAGTGTTTTGCAAAGGGGAAAAATATATTATGAATAATTTAATAGAACTTTTAAGTCCTAATTATATATCTGAATTTCAAAATAAAATATCTGATAGACTCGGTATTTCTGTAGTAATATCAAACTTTATAGGGGATCAAATCGGTCATATGAAAGACTGTACCGAGTTTTGCAGATTAATAAACTCTACTCAAAAGGGAGCAAATCTTTGTAAAAAATCTAAGTCGAGATTTCACAAAGTATATTCATCTAGTAAAAATGAGTGTATCTGTTCTTGTCATATGGGGGTAAAAAACATAGCAAAATCCATAGTTATAGACGGTCAATTAGTAGGAAATGTTATTATCGGTCAATTTATTACTAAAGATGATTATAAGTTATTAGATACTGATAAGATAGCTACTAAACTTGATATAGATAAATCTAATATAGAGAATGCTCTACTTCATGTTCCTATTATATGTGAAAAAACTTTATACACTTATTTACAGTACGTTGATTTTATTGTTAACTACCTAAAAGAAGCATGTATGAAAACGATATATCACAATGAGATTAATACTTTAAAAGAAGAAATAAAAATAGAGAAGCTTAAAACTCTACAAAGCCAAATAAATCCTCATTTTTTATTTAACACATTAAACTCAATTTCTAGAATGGCACTTTTAGAAGATTCACCAAATACTTTAGAAATGGTTTATTGTTTATCTGATTTACTTAGATACACTATAGATAAATATGAAGAGTTTCCAACTATCGAAAGTGAAATAAGTAATATTGAAAAGTATTTATTTATCCAAAGTATAAGATATAAAAATAAATTGGACTTTAATATAGATATTGATAATGAAATTTTAAAATATAGAATACCGGCTATGATACTACAACCAATAGTTGAAAATGCAATAGTACATGGCATCGAACCAAAATCTACACATTCAACTATAGATATCACTGGGAGAATAAAAGATAACCAAATTCAAATCATAATTAAAGATTCTGGTGTCGGAATTGACGACGAAAGACTTAATAAGATAAAAGATAATAATTTCAAAGACTTTGGTATGGGTATTTCAAACCCTCATCAAAGAATAAAACATTATTTTGGGGATAATTTCGGGCTAAATATTGACAGTATCAAAAACGTTGAGACTACTGTAGAGATAAATATTCCTGCTTTTACTCAGTTGTCACTTGGTTAAAAAAATATATATGTAAGAAATAAAAGGGAGAGTTAATATGTATACGATTATGATTGTTGATGATGAGATATTAGAAGTAGAGGCTTTGGAAATGATAATTTCTAAGGAGTTTAGCATCTTTAAAAATATAATAACTGCAAGTAACGGAAAAGATGCCATTTTAAAAGCTAAGCAACATAAGCCTGACATTATTTTAATGGATATTTCACTTCCTGAGATAGATGGCTTTAGTGCACAAGAAAAGATAATTTCTATACTACCTAATACTAGTACGATTATGCTTACTGCTCATTCAAGCTTTGACTATGTCCAAAAAGCTATGAGGCTTAAGGCTAAGGACTATTTGTTAAAGCCAGTTAGGACTAATGATTTAAAATCTTCTATTAAAAAGATTTTAGGTGAATTAAAGGCTAATAATAACCATGCTGAGGAGTTTTTATATCTGAATAGATCTAAGTCTGATATTATTAGAAATACTATAGTTTATATGAATAATAATTATAAGAATAAGATAGATTTAAATTCTATTGCTAATGAGATTCATGTTAATCCTCAGTATTTGAGTAGGGTTTTTAAGAAAGAAATAGGTATGGGGTGTACTGATTATATAAATCTTCTTAGGGTTAATCAGGCTCGTGAGATGCTTGTTGAGACTAGTTATCCTGCTTATAGGATTGCTTGTGATGCTGGATTTAGCGATTCTGCTTATTTTAGTAGGGTATTTACTAAGCATGTTAATTTGACTCCATCTGAATACAGAAAAAGCTTCCTTAGGTAGGTGTGGGTCGCAAAATCGGCGCTTCGGGGATAGTGGCATGATTTCATCAAATACACCTGAGTTATTTATAATGTTTTTAATTCAAACATTTGATATTCTGTACTTTTTATAAGTACATTTATTTTAGGCTATGTTAGCTATCTTAGTGATTAATTATATCTAAAATAGGTTATAATATAGATATTACCTATATTTCAACTTATTTTAGAAAGGATACCTAATATTATGCCGAAAACAGAGATAAAAGATATGATAAAAGATTTAAAAAAGAATGAACTTAGAGAGTTAATTTCAGTAGCACAAGAAGTATTAAGTGGTTTATTTAACTCATCTGAAATTAGAGATAATGTTAAGGAAAGTAGATTCTCTAAGGGATATGAATGCCCTAAATGCCAATGCAAGAATGTAAATAAAAATGGAAAATCTAATGGTAGGCAAAGATACATCTGCAAGCGTTGTCGCACAAGCTTTGATGAGTTCACTTGTTCTCCATTTTCTAATACAAAATTAAGTTTAGATAAATGGCTTAAGTACTGTGAATTAATGATATTAGGACTTTCCATAAGACAATGTGCACAAGAAGTTGGTGTAGGTGTTAAAACATCTTTTTATATGAGACATAGAATTTTAGATGTTATTAATTTATCGCTTAAAGAAGATATAGTTGAAGGTATTGTAGAAGTTGATGAAGTTTTTGTAAGGTGTTCGTATAAAGGTAATCATTCAAAGAATCCAAATTTTGTAATGCCTAGAGAACCTAGAAAAAGAGGTAAAGGTAAAAAAGATAAGAAAAAAAGAGGTATTTCTAGCGACCAACTATGTATAGAAACTGGGATTGACCGTAAAGGAAATATAGTTATGGGAGCAGTTTGCAAAGGTAGAATCACAACTAACAAAATAGTTAGCTTTTTCGATGGCAAATTAGGGGAAGATGTTACTTTTGTAGTTGATAGTCATAGGTCATACGAAGGTATAAAGAAAGACTTGGATGTAGAATTAAAGCAAGTTCCTAGAGGGAAATCTATGCTAGATAGTGTTTACCATCTTCAACATGTGAATGCTCTTCACAGTGGATTCAAGAGATGGTTAATGCCATTTAATGGAGTGTCTAGCAAATATATCAACAACTATTTAGCTTGGTTTAAATTTTTGCAACTAAGCAAGAAGAATAAGAAGAGTGATAGAATCAAAGATATGTTAGTAGATGTAGCTACTAAAGATACCTATGTAACTAGAGCTACTATTAGAAATAGATTTATTGAATTAACTTAAAATAAGGAACTATACTCCAAATTGATGAGACCATTTTGAAATTGGAAAATAATTGAATATAGTATATAATGTTTAATATAGTCAAGTTCGCAATTGTTATATATTGACAATATCGATACACGATGTTAATATTTAATTACAAATATCGTGTATCGATATTGTCTAATATAGTGATAATTTTAGAATATAAAATTAGGAGTGTTAAAATGGCTAGAAAACAATTTCAGACATTGTCAGAACCGATGTATTATATATTATTAGCCTTAACAAGTGAATGTTGTGGCGTAGATATTATGAAAAAAGTTGAAGAAATATCAAAAGGAAGAATATCTGTAGGGCCAGGAACACTATACACATTACTTGGGAAATTTGAAAGTTCTGATTTGATAAGAGAAACAGAAGTTCAGGGAAGAAAAAGAAGTTACATAATAACAAAACAGGGATATGAAGCACTAAATCAAGAATATATACGACTTAAATCCATGGTGAATGAAGGAGCAGAATATATAGGGGGGCATTATGAGGATAAGTAAAAATAAATTTATTAAATTAATACGAATTAAAGAACATGAGTGCAAAGCATTGGAGGAGTATTTAGAAGAAAAATCATTGCAGGGGTGGATGCTAGAGGATATAATATGCGGATTTTTAATATTTAAAAAGGATAAGCCACAAAAATGTAAGTTTGCAGTAGATATATTTACAGATAACAATGAGGATGAATATATAGAATATTGTGAAGCTGGAGGATGGAAGTATTTATTTCAACATAATAAGTTTTTAATTTTTTATACTGAGGATAAAATTATTACACCTATACAAACTGATGAAGAAATAGTATTGAAAAAAGTGAGAAAATCTATTTTTAGAAGTTTATTAAACAATATTTTTCTTATAGGATTAATGATATCTAATTTATTTACAGGTGAAAAAAATGGTTATGGTTTTTTTAGTGAAATAGCTGATAATGGAGCTTTACTTGTAATGGCGTTACTAATTATAATAATTGTAGGTGCTGTAATTGATACAATTAAAGATGGATTATGGTATTTTAAATCTAATAGAGCTTTTAAGCTCAATGAAAATATAAATTATCCTAGTTTAAAATTACTAAAAGTAAAAAATGTTTGTGTTTCCATGTATATGTATATTTTACTTTTAATGATTATTAATTTATTTGGAAATATAGGTAGTGATAAAGGTCATATATTTTTAGCTGTTTTCGTAGTTATATGTGCTGTTTGTATAAGTAGACTTATAAATATACTACTTAAAAAGTATAAAAACGCATGTAAATTACTATCTGTTCTTATTTGTGTTGTTGGAATGTTTATATCTACTTATATTATAGTATCAGGAAGAGAAATGATTAATTATGTAAGAAATGAGAGTCAAACACCTATAATGAGCATAAGTGACTTTATAGATATGAATACAAAAAAAGAATATTTATATTTTGATAGTTCGAAGTCTTTTTTAGCAAGTTCTTATACTTATTCTTATGAAGGATATTATAATGATACAGAAGCTGTAGATAAGGTGGGAAGTGAAGCATATTTTGATTATGAAATATGTAAAAGTAAATATCAGTGGATAATTGATAAAACTTTTGAAACCTATTTAAAGAGGTACAAGTACTTTGAATATGAGGAAGTTAAAGATGATAATTGGGGTGCCTTAACTGTATACAAATCAGATAAATTGAATGGTGGATATTTGCTTAAATATGAAGATAGAGTAATTTCAGTTTCTGGAAGTATAGATTTTAGTAAGAAAAATATAAAGTTTATAAAAGAAAAATGTATTAATTGGTAATAAATAGGTGATGTATTTTTAACTTTTGAATTTGGAGTGACTAT
Organism: Romboutsia sp. LXY-2; assembly: GCF_056171995.1. Lineage (NCBI taxonomy): Bacteria > Bacillati > Bacillota > Clostridia > Peptostreptococcales > Peptostreptococcaceae > Romboutsia > Romboutsia sp. LXY-2. The sequence continues at coordinate 230,366 of NZ_JBKFGI010000001.1, forward strand.
AAATTAAACTATAATTTATAAAACAGATTTGATGAACAATATTAATATATTATGCACTAAATATCTCAAATTATATAAATAACCACACTTTAGCTTTAAATCCATTGGAAATACTAAAGTGTGGCTATTTTTTACTATAATTATCACGAAGTAAGCTAACATAGCCTTATTTTAATAATATGAAAGAGGCTTATCTCTATTTGAGACAGCCCCTTTTATAGATTTCAATGGTGGAGACGATTCACAGGAATCATACCCACTATTATAGAATGTATAAATATTTTTTATTTAAAGTATATCCTCTATTGACTCTGAGAAAAATTCCACTATTGACTTCTCAGTTATAAAATAATAACGCTTGTCTTTATTGATGTAATCTACATTCTCTTTGTTTTTTAATGTTTTTGCAGCATTTGTAATAGTTAAATTATGTTTATCAATCAATGTACCTATTTCTTGTGCTGATAGTTTTTTATCTTTGTTATTATATAATATCCTAAGTATTTCTATGTGAACATCTGGTAAACTTTTATCTTTCCATTCATCTATTTTTTCTTGTAGTTTACTTTCAAACTTATTTTTCTTAATTACTGAATTTTTACTAGTACATTTAAAACAATTTTTATTTTCTTGATAAATATTATATTCCAATTCGCTATATACCTTACCACAACTCATACACTCTATAATTTCTATATTACTTAGTACTTTAGGTATAAAATCTGTTAAATCAAATTCCGGTTGTCTCCAATAATCATACTTTCTTCTGAGTTCTGGTCTTCCAAAATCTATTTTCTTCGATATACATAACCCATAATTTAAACTATAATATGATCCCTTTTCCTCTGCTCCTCTTATGCTACCTTCATTAACTTTATTTACTAAGTACGATAATTCTAATGTTTTTAAAAGATATTCATACTCTTTACTTATATAGAAATAAGATGTAGGAAACCAGAAACTATTCCCAGACTTATTATTTTCTATTGTTTCTTTATACAAATCATTATCAAGCTTACCGTCTTGGTAATTTTTTATAATAGTTCTCTTTACACCATATAAATATTTAACAATTTCATCTATTAAGTTTTTTTGTGCAACTTGATCTAATAAGTTTTTATCATCATAAAATGACTGCTTAAACCTTATATCATTTATAAAATCAGGGTATATATTATCATCATAATATTTTAATGCTGCATTCTTAATATTATCAATAGTGATTGGGTTACCATTATTTATTGAACCCAAATAACAGTAATTCAATATAAACCCTAAAGTTCTAGGTATAGCTGCAGTACACTCAAATAATAACTTCAAATATGTACCTAGATTTGCTTTTGATAAATCAAATATATCTTCTATTGCTATTTGATTGTCAGTATATACCTCTAATCTTTTATCTAAAGTTCTTTTTATATAATCCATTGAGTCTTTTTCTATACCCGTATAGTTTTTAGTATTTCTTTCAAATGCATCATAAAAATCTAAAGAAACAGGTATTAACTTTGTCGAATCTGAATTTCCTACATATATTCTTCCAGGGTATGCTGCTATTTTGACATTAAAGTAATCATTATAGGAAGCTATAATAGGTGATATTACTGAGTCTACAATTACCTTTTGCTTATCTTTGCTTAGTTCACTAAAATCATCTAAGAATAAGTATACTTTATTTATACCATTCTTCTTTAATATTTCCTTTATATTATTTAATATTGAACTAACTGAATATATACGAATCTCTTTTTGTATTTTTTTTGTTTTATATTCCGTACTATCTCCTTTATTATAACTACCTGTCATTGCCATTTCTTTAAGTGCTAATTTTCCACCTAGATCCTTTTTGTTATTTATATTTTTAAGTTCTTCTATTTCATACTCCTTTTTAAAATCAACATCCATATATTCTCCATTTTCAATTTTTGAAAATAATGAGTCCATCTCTTTATCATTTATATCATAATGACTAATACGTAGTTTTATTGATTTAAAAATCTCATTTAAAAAATTCCTATATGTTCTCATTTTCACTAATTCGTCATGTTCTTGCTCTGACCCATATGTTTTTATTTCTTCATAACAAGATTGTAAATTTATATATATAGGCAATGTATTTTTTTTATTTTTATTAATATAATCTTCTGCTTTAACAAATATAGTAGATTTTCCAGTACCTCTTCTACCTTTCAAAATAATATGATTATTATCTAATACTTGCCTTAGCATATAGTCATTTTCAAATAAATCAACATATATTTCTGATGTTATTATTTTATCATTTTCATCATATACATCTGGCCTCCCACTTTGCATTAATGATTTAAAAACATTTTCTATATTTCTAGATAATGATATTAATTCTGTCCCCATAAAGTCCTCCTTGAATAAATATATCCCCTCTGATTTAATTCATCATATATTTACTTATTTTTATAAGTTAATTATACATCTACATTCATTAAATTACCATATTTTACATAAAACTAATAATATGTATAAATATCTCCTTATACTAAAAGTTATTTCTATACGTATTTCATATTAATATAGAAATTTGATACTAAGATTATTAAATAACTATGTAAATAAAAAAGATATTATCATAATCACATGATAATATCTTTTCGTGGATTTCAATGGTGGAGACGAGCCTCACAGAACCCCTATTCACCAACTTATTTATCTTTCTACTACATCAATATTCTTTTCCAAAACATAATCTTGGACCAAATTAGTAAGCTTACTTCTTTTACTTATATGAAGCACATCCTTCCCCTCAACATCCTTCATAGTTATATACTTCTTGTCAATAACCTCACTAAAAGCATCATCCTCTTTTTCCCTACACCCCTTAGTAGCATTTTTAGACCCTAGCTCATTAAACAAACTTCTCTTAATCTCATATTCTAACTCAAATAAAGAAGCAGATTTTACCCCAAAGTTTTTCAATTTATCACTATACCCCAAAAGCATGCTGTTATAAGCACTATTCAAGTTAATCTTCTTTATCCTGCTACTTTCAGAATTAGGATTCCAAGCCAAATCAAGTGCCACTATATCCATATTTCTCATAATAGCAATCTGAATATACTCAGAAACTATATCATCAGCAACTCCCAAAGAAACTTTCGCTAACATATTCCTACTTAGAAAAGGTACTAAAACTAAATCAAATTTCTCTAAATAATCCTCTATATCTCCCCCCAAATTTCCCTTACTCGCAATACTCTTTATTTTTTCAAGCTTGCTGTATCCACTACAAGCTTCAGACTCTATATATTCAAACTCTATATTATCAAATCTACTTAATATCTTATAAACCTCATCAATATAAATATCACTCTTATCTAATATTAAGAGTACCTTCTTATTAAATTGGCTTTTTAATAACTTTTCTATTATCTGTTTTATTCTATATTCTTCCATGCTCTACCTCATTTATAAACTTACGTTTACAATCTTTACAGTAGCTTCTCTTCCTAAACAACATGCATTAGCTTCATCAGTATCAAGGTGACACTCTAATTCAAAGTTTTTATCTACTCTTACTAATACATCTGTAAATATTGCTCTTCTCTCACCTGATGTAATTACATTTACTAGTTGTCCATTTTGTACGTTTAATGTCTTTGCATCATTTTCATTCATATGGATGTGTCTTTTAGCTATTATTACATTTTCTTTTAATATTACACTACCTTTAGGTCCTATTACACATACACTGCCTGAGCCTTTTATGTCTCCTGATTCTCTAACTGGACACTTTATACCTAAAGAAAAACTATCAGTTTGAGATATTTCGACTTGTGTAGCTCCTCTTACTGGTCCTAGTATACGTACATTTTGTATGCTTCCTTTTGGACCTGCTATTGTTACTACTTCTTTAGCTGCATATTGACCAGGTTGTTTTAAATCCTTTATTTTATTTAACTCATATCCTGCACCAAATAGTGTGTTTAAGTCTTCTTGACTTAAATGTATGTGACGGTTAGATATTCCAACTGGAATACTATCTGTATTATTAGCATTATTAGCATTACTAGATACGCTAGCTTCTTTAGTTTGAGTATTGTTTTGATTTAATACAAACTCTATTGATTTTAATATTTCATTATTATTCATACTTTTTGCTCCCACTTACAATAATTATTTTTTATTGTTCTTTTTTTCTTCTTTCTTTGCTTTTTTGTTGTTTTTATTTGATTCTTGATTGATTGATTGATTTTTTTCCACTATATTTTGTAATTCTTTTACTTTTTCTTCATTTGATTTTATAGTTATTTCTTCTTGTTTTACTTCTTCTTTTATTTTTGCTTCTACTTCTTTGTTTTCTAATTTTATATTTACTTCTTCATTTTTTACTGAAGTTGTTTCAATTTTTACAGATTCTTTTTCTTGTTCTTCGTTTTTATCTTTTTTTGTAGCTTCAGTTTGCTTGTTATTTTCTTTAGCTTCTATTTTATCTTTTTTTTTTAATTCTTCCATAACTTCTTCATAAGAATTAGGAATTAACATCTTCATAACAAATTCATCTGGTCTTGCTATAGCATGGCTAGTTATTAGTGTCCCTGCTTTACTTGCAGCTTCTGCTCCCACTTCAACTGCTGCTTTTACCGCACCAACATCTCCTGTTACTATTACAGCTACGATACCTGATTTTACTTTGAAGTATTTGTTTCCTATTATCTCAACATTAGCAGCTTTAGTCATAGCATCAGCACCTACTATTGCAGCTATTAGTCCTTTAGTTTCTATAAATCCTATTGATTGAATTTTCATATATATATTCCTCCCTATTCAAAAGACGAAAAATCTTTTCATAAATATATTTAAAGATTTTTCGTCTATATTAAATTTACTAATGTCTTATTAGTTGTATTGGTAAGTTAAATAGTTTAAAGAATTCTTCTTTCTCTATTAACTCATTTTCTAAGTAAGATAAATCATCTTTTATTGTGTACTCTCTGTCTAATTGCTCAAATTTATTTATACCTAGCTTATGGTATGGAAGTACTTCTATTCCTAATAAGTTCTTATTTCTACTTATTATTTCTATAACCTTCATTGCACCTTTTAGTTGCTCCTCTGAGTCATTAAGTCCTTTTATCATAGGCATACGTATTATAATTTTTGCTCCTATATCAAATAGTTTGTATAGGTTTGTTATTATTCTTATGTTATCTACTCCTACTAACTCTTTATGAATCTTTGGGTTGATTTGTTTTATATCATATAAGAATAAGTCTACATATTGTGCTAGTTGTTCATATACTTTCCAATCAGCAAATCCACATGTTTCTATTGCTGTATGTATTCCTTTTTCTTTACATGCCTTTAGGATCTTTAGTGCAAATTCTGGTTGAGATGCAACTTCTCCTCCACTTAATGTGACTCCCCCTCCTGAAGTCATGTAAAATATACTGTCTTCTTCTATGATACTTATTATTTCATCCACTGTTTTTTCCTCACCTGCTATTCTTATAGCTTTGGTAGGACACTTACTTTCACAGTTTTTACAACCTATACACTTTGTACTTCTATCTATTTGATGAATTATATTTCCATCATAACTTCTCTGTATTGTGTGTATTCCTTTTTCACAGTTTGACATACATAATCCACATTTTGTACATCTACTGTCTGTGTACATTATGTCATAATTTCTAGATATTCCTTCTGGATTAGAGCACCATTTACAATTTAAAGGGCATCCTTTAAAAAATATTATTGTTCTAACTCCCGGTCCATCATATATTGAGTACTTTTGTGTGTTAAATATTATACCTGTTTCTTTACTTTGCATTTTCTTATCTCCACTCTTTTGGTAGATAGTTTTTAAGTAAGTTTTTTCCTTCTTCATTTATCTTGTAGTACGTTACTAATACATCATTTTCTATTTCTAGTCTATGTATATCTATTAGTCCGTTTTCCTTCATAGATATTAAATCTTCATCTATAGCTTTAAATTTAAAGTATTTCTCTTGTCCATATTCGCTATGTAATCCTGACATAACATCTGTAGTTGATGCTTCATTTACTTTTGAGAAAAAGTGAAGCATACGAAATCTCATTGGTAATATTTTTTTCATGATTATGCCTCCTTTTTCTTAAACATATCTCTTGGATCTATAGCAACAAGTATTGCACCTATTGTTACAAGTGATGCACCAGCTACTAATGTTGGAGTAATTTCAGCTTGTCCTAATAATATACTAAACATTATTCCAAACATTACATAAGTACTATTTAGGGCCATACCAACTGCAACACCTGACATACTATTACACTTATACCATGCTAAGAATGATGCAGCTGCTGCTATTGCAGCTACAGCTATCACCATCATAGTCATAGGTGTAGCTATGACCTTAGATAATACTCCTAATCCTCCCATTATAGGTAATACTATAACTATGAAGAATAATCCGGAGAAAGCTTGTCTTATATTTATTGCAATATTAGGGTCTATTACAGATGTACCAAATGCCGATAGCGTACCTTCTGCTCCCCATCCTATTGCAGCTACTAATGCACATACTAAACCTAATGTAAAGTTTGGCATATCCCCTGAAGGAGGAATATATCCTATAACTATAGCACCTACTATACATATAGCCATACCTATCATTACACGCTTAGTTACATCTTGCTTTAAGAATATCTTAGCAAGTATTGCACCTACCATTGGGAAAAGTGCTGATATTGGTATTGCGTAAGCTGGCCCTGCAAATTGTATTCCTAATAAATAAGCTCCATTTGCTATAGGACCCCCAATTATTGCAGCTAAACATATCATCATACCTGGCTTAGTTCTTAAACTTCTCCATATTTCCTTTTGCTTTCCTTGTGCTGTATTGTATATGAATAACCATATTGCAGCTAAGCTGTCATTGACAGCAGCCGCAACTAATGGAGCAAGCAATAAGCTTACCCCATCAGTAAAAGGCGCCATAACTAAAGCTATACCTATTACTGCACTTTGTAGTCCAAATGTAAGTCCTGAAAAGACGCCTATTAATGACCCTTTCTTTGCAAAACTTGCCTGTAACTTTTTTTGTTCAAGTATTGCTTCATTACTACCATATTGTAATTCTTGCATATAATTTCCCTCCTACTCTAATTAAAACCTGTCAAGCACTGTACGGCTTATTATCTCATCTTGTACTTCTTTACATAACTCAACGAAGTATGCACTATAACCAGCAACACGTATTATTAAATCTCTGTAGTTGTCTGGATCATTTTGAGCATCCTTTAGTATTTCGTTATCTGTATAACTGAACTGCATTTGACCATTTCCAAGGATAGATGCCGTACGAAGTAAAGTTATTAATCCATTTTCTCCTTCTGGAGTTTCAAGGATTCCCTTTAATAATTTGAAGTTATGAACCATGCCTATGTTCATACTTTCAACACTCATCTTACTTACAGATTTTATAATAGCTGTAGGACCTTTTAAGTCAGCACCTTGTGTTGGACTTATACCATCTGATAATGGAGTCCAGTCAAGTCTACCATTTGCACTTGCTCCTGTTAATTCTCCTATTGGAGTATTATTTGAAATTGATAATGTTCCATGACTAAAGTTTGAATATAACATCTTGTATTGCTTATGAGTATTTTCTGTAAAGCTTATTAAATCTGATGCTATACTATCTGCATAATCATCGTCGTTTCCGTACTTTGGAGCATTTAGACAATCATTTCTTATTCCGTCATATCCAACAAAGTTGTTGTCCATTGCTACTTTTAATTGCTTTAATGTATATTTCTTTTCATCGAATACTAATTTCTTTATAGCAGCCATAGAGTCTACGTATGTTCCAAGTCCTGACCATATAAGTCCAGGTCCTGCATTTACCATAGCGCCTCCACCCATTACGTCTTTTCCAGATTCCATACATCCTTCAACTAATAATGACATTAATGGCTTTGGTGCTAAATCCCTATGAACTCTTTGACTTATTACTGTTCCTATTGCAGATAATTTTGTTATGTGAGCTATTTGCTCTTTAACTGCTGCATCAAATTCTTCATAAGTCTTGAAGTTACCTAAATCTCCAGTATCTACACCTTGCTTAGAATCATATAACTTCATTACTCCACGGTTAAATACAAACTCTATAGCTATTGGCCATTGAGTGTATCCTGTTGATGTCCATTGGTATATACGTCCAGACTTTTGTGGCTCAACGCATCCCATCATACAGTAGTCTCTCGCATCTTCTATTGAGAAACCTTTCATAAGCATCATCTTTATATGAGAATCATCAAAGTGACAAGCAGGGAATCCAAGTCCAGCTTTTACAACTTCAACAATCTTCTTTAAGTACTCTTGTGGAGATTGGTTGTGTATACGACATGCAAGTGTTGGTTGATACATCTTAACTTCTTTTATAACATCCATTATTAAGTATGTTAAATCGTTAGTAGCATCTCTACCTTCTCTTGTTTGTCCACCTATTGTTACGTTAACAAATGGTTGGTATCCAGCGAAGTACTTAGCTCCTAATTCACTTTGTAACCACATCATCTCAGAACACTTTATAACGAAACATCCTAACATCTCGAATGCTTCATCTCTAGTCATTCTACCTTCTCTTATATCTGCTTCATATAATGGATATAAGTATTGGTCAAGTCTACCAAATGATAATCCTGTTTGGTTTTCTTCTACTACGAATAATGAATCTAGAGTCCAGATACATTGTAATCCTTCATGGAATGTTCTTGGAGGATTAGCTGGAGTATGCTTTAGCATATCTGCTATCTTTACTAATTCTTCTCTTCTATTTGCATTTGTTTCTTTTCCTGCAAGTTCTAATGCGTGGTTTGCTAATCTATTTGCATAAGCTATAACACCATCACAAGTATCTATTGCAGCTTTGTAGAAATATATCTTGTCTATATCCCCAGGGTTATCCATAGATAAATTTTCTAAGTTAGCTAAAGCTTCTTCCTTTATTCCGTTCATACCTTTTTTAACTAATATAACGTCAAACCCTGGACAAGTATCTCCACCACCGTTTATTTGGTGATATGATAAATCACTTACGAAAGTTTCTCCAGATAATTCCCAAAGTCCAGCTTCTCTGTATTGAGTCTCACAGTACTCATCTACAGATTTGCCTTCCCAGAATGGGAATATTTCTTCTGTTAATACTTTCTTATCAGCTTCATCTATTATGAATGGATCTTGAGGACGAGCGTGCATAGTATCAAGTTCGTCTCTTACCCATCTCCATGATATGTCTGGAGAGATTGTTCCTGCTCTTGGCTTTCCACATGGATGCCCTACTACTAATTCATCAGCTTGTATTAATAGTGGTGCAGTTTCACAAGCTTCCTTGAAAGATTTTGCTCTTAACATTATCTTTGGAAGTCCTGGGTTTTCTTTTGCTACCTTAGTGAAAGCTAGTGCTCTATTTATAGAAACGCTCGGCTTTGCTTTTAAGTAGTTTTCTTTTAATCTCTTTAGTCTACCTTCTAAACTATCTGTAGAAGTATCAGTAGTGCTACAAGCTGTGTTGTTTACTGAAGCATTGAATAACTTAACATTTAAATTATTGTCTGCTTGTAATAAGTTTTTAAGTGCACATAAGAACATCTCTGATAATTTGTTTATTATTATCTTTGAGTCAGTTAGCTTTCCACCATTTAATAAGTGGTCAAATAATGGATAACCATCTATATCTCTTGTAGCTCTTTCTTCACTAACTTGAGCTAACTTAAGCATTAGTGATTCTACTATTTCAAAAGCCTTAGCTTCATTTAATCTATTGTTTTTCATATCTCTTTCAAAGTATGGATATAAACACTTATCAAGTCCAGCTGGTGCTACTGAATATGCATCACACTCTAATTGCATCATTAATTGGAATAAGAAGAATACTTGTATAGCTTCTTCAAAAGTATCACAAGGGTTAGCTGGAACTTTATTTAGCATGTTTGCTATGTTTAAAAGCTCAGCTTTTCTATATTGATTACTTTCATTTTGAGCCATTTCGTAAGCTCTCTTTGCATATCTACTTGCAAAGTTTATAGCTGAATCACAAGCTATTACAGCTGCTTCTAAAAATCCTCTTTGTTGCTTAGAGTTTTCATCACTATTTGATGCTAATTGTTCTAATTGCTTAAGAGCTTGCTTTTTTATGTTATTAAATCCTTTTGATATTACTATTTCATAATTTGGGCTGTATTTTCTTTGTCCATTTACTTCTACTTCTTCTGAAATAAATGAAAATGCAGATAACCCATCGTTATTATTTAAATCAGGGAATAATAATGCATATCTTGCCTTAGATGAATGACTTCCTACTATCAATTCATCTAATTCTATGTTTATAGAAACTTCATTTAATAATCTATTTAATACCTTAGCTTTTTTTGTTAAAGCAGGTTCATTTCCAAACTCATTTAATGCATTTGACACTATTTCTCCTCTTTGTGTACAAACGCCAGTTGGGTTATTAAGTAATCTATCTTTTAATACTTTAGTTCTTGGCATCATTTCGTTAAAATTCATGTACTTTGCCTCCTTTTTATTTTCCTTCGTATGCTTTCATATAAATGTCTTTTATATCCTCAAGAGTTGGCTCTATTGGATTTGTTGGTGTACAGCTATCGTTTATAGCTAATGTTGATAATGTATCTAGCTCATTTTTAAAGTCGTTTATATCTATGTTTAAATCTTTTATAGACTTTGGCATATTCATTTTATCTTTTAATAGCTTTATAGCTCTTATTAAGCTTTGAACACCTTGCTTATCCGTGACTGCAGGTAAGTTTAGTTCTCTAGCTAAGTTTGCATACTTTTTCATAACTTCATTTTTATTATTTTTATTCATTGAAGAATTGTATTCTACTATGTGTGGAAGAAGTAATGCATTTGCTCTTCCATGTGCTATTTTAAATATTCCACCTAAAGAATGCGCTAAAGAGTGGTTTATTCCTAAAGATGCATTAGTAAATGCTATACCTGCCATACAAGATGCACTATGCATTTTTTCTCTTGCTTCTTTGTTGTTTCCATCTTTATAAGCTTCTACTAAATACTTAAATACTAACTTAACAGCTTTTTCGCTTAATGCATCTGTAAAATCACTTGCATTAGTTGAAACGTAGGCTTCTAGTGCATGACATAATACGTCCATTCCAGTATCTGCTGTTATAAAGTTTGGTACAGATTTTACAAATATAGGATCAAGTATAGCTATGTCTGGTAGCATCCACTCATCAACTAAAACTAGCTTTTCGCTTCCTATTTTTATAACTGAGAATGCAGTAACTTCAGAACCTGTTCCACTTGTTGATGGAACAGCTACAAATGTAGGCTTTTTAAAATCTTGACCTTTTGATTTTTTTAGTTTATCTAAACAGTACATTATAGCTTTACAAGCATCTATTACAGATCCTCCACCTACAGCTATAACTGCATCAAATTCAAATTTGTCCATTTCATTCATACCTTGTGTTATCATAGCTATGTCTGGATCTGGCTTAACATCGCTAAACACTACAGTATTTTTTATTTCTTTTTCATTAAGGATACCTATGATCTTATCTACAAAACCTAATTGCTTCATTATAGAATCAGTAACTATGAATACGTTTTTACAATCTATATCTTTTATACTTTCTATACTATTTTCATTAAAAAGTATTTTGGGTTGTAGCGAGAACTCTTGTGTCATAGTATCACCCCCTATTTAATTTTTCTATATTATTAGATTTGCATATTTTCAACTATTGCTACTATTGACATATCTTGTCTGGCTTCTGTTATCTTACTATCTGGATTTGCTAGGTAGCAATCTCCGACTAAGACAATATCTCCTTGACCAGCTCCTACCTTATCTATAGCCACATATATACAATCATTTATTTCATTTTGTTCTTTATCTACCTGACTTACTATTAATAACTTTGCTCCTGTAAGTTCTGGTGTTTTCTGATTTGAAACAACTCTTCCTATGACCTTTGCCAGTATCATTAGTTCTTTATTTCAGCAAGTACTTGTCTTAATAGCATTGCTACCTTTTCTTCTGTTATCTCTTCATTAGCATTTGATGCATTGTTAGAAGTTGGAACTGTATTATTGAATCTATTGTCATTAGAATTAGCACATACTGAACCAAAACTATTATCTACATTTGTAAACTTTATATCTTCACTTGAGCATGTATTTGCTACTGGTATACTTGCAAATCTTATATCATTATTTGAAGCACAGCAGTTGTTATTTGGTCTTAAGTCTTCTATTTCTCTTACTCCATAAGCAACCTTTTTGATGTTTATTAAATCAAGTGGTCCTATGTTGTTTGAAGTTGAACTCTTTCCTATAGCTCCACATCCAAGCGTTAATGCTGGTACTAAGTTTGTTGATCCACCTATACCACCAAGTGCTGAAGGTGTGTTTACTAGTATTCTAGATGCTGGTATTTCAACAGCAAAACGTCTTACTAAGTTATCATCATTTGCATGCATTGAGAAAGTATGTCCAGCTCCTTCATTAAGTAATATTTCCTTAGACTTTTCAAGTACTGCATCAACACTTTCTTCTACGTAGAATGTAAGTATTGGAGTTAACTTTTCTCTTGAATAAGGAACCTTTTTACCTACTCTACATTCTCTTACTACTAGGACCTTCGCGTTTTTATTTGCATCATGTAATCCAGCTAAGTTACATATATGCTCTACACTCTTTCCTACTATTTGAGGGTTCATTGTTCCGTTATCTCTCATTATGAATTTAGATAACTTCTCAGCTTGTTCTTCATTTAATATGCAAGCACCTTGTGCTTTTAATTCCTCAACAACTATATTTTCCATACATCTTTCTACTATTACAGATTGCTCAGATGCACATATAACGCCGTTATCAAATGTTTTAGAATCTATTATTCTCTTTACAGCTTTTTTAACATCTGCACTCTTATCTATAAACGATGGTCCGTTTCCTGGTCCAACACCTATTGCAGGAGTACCTGAAGAATACGCTGCTCTAACCATTGCTTCTCCACCAGTAGCAAGTATTAATGCTGTATCTTTATTTTTCATTAATTCGTTAGTAGCTTGTAATGTAGGTGTCGTTATTACTCCTATAGCATCCTCTGGACATCCAGCCATAACTGCTGCTTCTTTTAATATTTTTACTGTTTCAAGTATTGAATTTTTAGCACCTGGGTGTGGAGATAAGATTACTGCATTTTGAGATTTTATAGATATCATAACCTTGTATATTACTGTTGAAGTTGGGTTAGTAGATGGTATAAGTGCTGCTACTACTCCTACTGGAGTTGCAACATCTATTGTTTTAGCTTCTTTGTCTTCTCCTATTATTCCAACAGTTTTAGTATCTTTTAAGCTTTCGTATACTACTTTAGAAGCAAATATATTTTTTATTTCTTTATCTTCTGGCTTACCAAATCCTGTTTCTTCATTTGCAAGTATTCCAAGTCTTTTAGCGTTATTATATCCTGCATCTGCTATACTTTTTACTATCTTATCTATTTGTTCTTGATCTAACTTAGCTAAAGTTTGTTGTGCTTTTTTAGCTTTTCTTAGTAAGTCTCTTACTTCTTGTATTGAACGTAAGTCTTTATCTAATAATTCCATTAGTTATACCTCTTTCTTTAAAGTTGCTTCATTCTTGTCTATAATCTTATATAACTCACCATATAAGATTTTTATCTCTTATAAAATCTCACACTTATACCCAAACCATCTACTTGTTTTGGGTATAAGTGCTGCAGATTTCACTATCTTAATTTATGTATTGATTAGTAATTTTTATATTTTATTGTATAAATCTTTATATTAGTTAGCTATATCTTCTATTGTTAAGTTGTGTTGTGATAATATTCTTTCTATATCAGTGTGTGGTCTAGCTATAACATGAGAAGTTATTACCTCTCCAACGTTTTCACCAGCAGCAAGACCTGAATCAACAGCAGCTTTTACAGCTCCAACATCTCCTCTTATCATTACTGTAACCATTCCTGATCCTATGTTTTCGTATCCTATTAACATAACGTTAGCAGATTTAACCATAGCATCTGCTGCCTCTATAGCAGTTACTAAACCTTTAGTTTCTATCATTCCTAATGCTTCGTGTCTCATTTTATATCCTCCCGATTTTATCTCGTGTTATATCTAAATATCACTCTATTTGATGCATGACTTATTTATATTTTGATTCATCTATTTCTGGCTTATATTATTTCATATATTTCAATATATATTTCAACTTATATTCCTATGTCTATTTATATAATTCAATCAGTTTTCTAACTATATATATCATTTACTCAATGGACTTTACTAATTATGCATGGCGTACTTAACTTTATTGTCTATTATTAATTAAACGTTATATTGAGTTATTATTGAATCAATTTCATTGTGTGGTCTTGCTATTACGTGAGTAGATATTATTGTTCCGATTCTCTTAGCTGCATCAACACCTGTGTCTACAGCTACTTTAACAGCTCCTACATCTCCTCTAACAAGTACTGTTATCATACCTGAGCCAACGTTTTCGTACCCTACTAATGTAACATCAGCAGCCTTAGCCATAGCATCTGCTGCTTCTATAGCAGTTACTAAGCCTACTGTTTCTATCATACCTAATGCTTCTTGTCTCATTTTTGCCTCCTTAATTCTTTTACTTCCTAATCAGCTTGTATATTATAATAAGTGTTTATCTAATGAAGATTTCATACATTCAATTTTTTCTATTTCATCATGAGGACGAGCTATTACGTGTGAAGATATTACCTCGCCAACTCTTGTAGCTGCACTTGTTCCTGCATCTATTGCAGCTTTTACAGCTCCTACATCTCCTCGTATCATTACTGTTACCATACCTGAACCTATAGTCTCGTATCCAATCAACGAAACGTTTGCAGACTTAACCATAGCATCTGCTGCTTCTACAGCCGCTACTAACCCTCTAGTTTCTATCATTCCTAGTGCATCTCTCATAGGGGTACCTCCTTATTATTATTTTATTCTTACAAGTTTATTGTATAAAAATATTGATATGAATTCTTTTAATATCTATACCTTTTCTTGTACATTATCGACATTTTTTGTAGAAAATTGTATTTTTATTACTATTTTATTAGTTATATTTATATATAAAATAAAATTAGCTCCTAGACATATGCTAGGAGCTTTTAGTATTATTTTATTTAATTCCTTTATACTGCTCTTTATTATCAGCTTCTTATTTTTAAACTTTTCTACATTTTTAATAACAAACTCATAATCATATTAATGATTTAGTTTTAAAATTATTAAATATTCAAATATAATTTCTGGTAAATTATAGATTTATTATAAAATATATGTTATTCTATTTTTTAAATCGAGGTAAAATTTGATTCAATGGTAAACCTAGGGAAACCTAGGGGCACAAAGCTAAAGGGACTAAGGTTTTATAAACTATGTTAGCCAGTTGCCAAAGAATATACATATTCTTTGTAAAAATTTAATACTCTTTTAACTGACTTTAATTTTATAGCAATTATAATTATATCAAAGAAATATTTATGATACCTAAAAGAGTTGAAATTAGAGGCTTTAAATTTGTTTTATAACTGTACGTTTCTTTAATAAAATTAATATTAAAGGAGAAAGTTAAAATGAACAAAAGATTTTTTAGTTTAGCAGTAGCTGCAGCATTGATTGTTACTAATGTATCAATATCGTCTGCAAATGGAGTTGATGGTAATGTAGAAGTACCAACGTTAGAGGTATCTAGTGAACAAAAATCAGGAGCTAGTTTAGTATCAAAGCAAAGTAGCGTTAAATACTCTGACTTCTTAAAAGATGGTGGAGGATGGCAATGGGTAAATTTAGAACTTAAAGGTGCTAAATTTACTACTAAAGATTATTCTAAGCTAGGACCTGCAATAACTCAAAACTATGATGTACAGACTCAATTAATAGCACCTTCTGATGGAGTTAATTTTGAGTTTGGAGTATATGAGCCAAATCCAGGTATAGAATATATTGATACTTGGGAAATAACAATAGACTCGTCTGTACTTGATATAGACCATGATTTAACTGTAAAAATACCAGTTGTAAATGATTTAGGTGTAGCTGAAACACCTAAGATAGTAGCTAGTAGAACAAGTGTAACTAAAGATGAATTACTAAATGGATTTGATTTAACTTTAGAAACTACTGCTGGAGCTAGATTTAATACATCTTGTACTGCATATGCACCAAGAGTAAGTATTATAAAAACAGCAAATATGTACTTAGAAGTATTACCGTACTGTGATTCTATATCACCTTACAAAATAAAATTCTTTATAAAAGCATCAAATGGTGTTCCATATTATAGAGATGCATTAGAATTCAGAATAGAAGGAGATGCAACAAACTCTAACGTACCAATGATGGTTAAATTAGACATTAAATCAGATGTAAATCAATCTGACTTAGATAAATTAAAAAATATGATAAAAAATGCTCCAGATGTAACTTTAAATGAGTATACTCAAGAAAGTTATGTTAATTTCCAAAGAACTATAAGAGAAGCAACTAGAATTGCATACTCAAGTAACCCTGGTCAAGCGGAAGTTAAGGAGATGATAAATAAATTAGCTGATGCTATAGATAAATTAGAAAAAATAGAAAAACTAGATGAAGTAGTAAATATAGAAGATGAATCTTTAAGAAATGCAATAAAAAATTCTTTAGGATTAAAAAGTGATCTTATAACTGTAGGAGATATGAAAAAAGTTAAGTCGTTAAACTTTGAAGATGATATGTACCTACAAAACTTAAGTGGTATAGAATCTGCAACAAACTTAGAAAGTTTAAATATAAACTACAATGAGGTAACAGATCTATCTCCACTAAAGAACTTAACTAACTTAAAGGATGTAACTGGACTTGAAAATTATGTTATGGCTAAAGAGGTAGCTAAACCTAGCAAAGATAACTTCTTTGAATTAGACTATACAGCTATAGATTTAGATGGGAATATAATAAAGCCTTCAAAAGTAGTATTATATCCAAATCAAAATCCACAAGAGTTAAAATTAGAAGATATATTAGTTGATGGAAAGATAAAGATAGATGCAGATTTAGTAAGTGGTATGGGCTCAGTAGATGTTATATATGAAAGTGGTTATAACAACTTTAGCTTATATTCATTCCATTTCTTAGATAATAAATAATATAAATTACAAATAATATAGATAACAAAAAGGAGTAGATTTTTCTACTCCTTTTAATATACATATATTTTATATACATATATCTATAATCAAGTTATTTAACTCTCTGCCAACCTACTTACCTTTTCTAATATTTCAGAAGAACTGCTTTGATCTGTCATAACAGTCAAATAATCTCCTGCTATTATCTCTGTTGATCCTTTTGGTAATATCTCTTTATTACCTCTAATAATAGCAACAACTAGGCAGTTTTTAGGCCATGAAATATCTTTTATACACTTACCATCTATTTCACTGTTCATATGAACTGCAGCCTCTAAAAGAGTCTTCTTGCTACTACCATCATATTTATTAGTACCTTTACTTAACAATCTTTCTAATAAACTTTCATATATAGGATGTGATTTAAATAAATCAGATGTTAATTGAGCAACTAATACTACTATACAAAGTGCTAATAAATGCTGTAGTGAACCTGTCATTTCTGATATTAATATAATAGCTGTAATTGGAGCTTTTACTATTGCAGCAAAATGTCCAGCCATAGCTAATACTATAAAGTTCATTAAATAGTTACTTGGAATCCCAAAATATAATATTGATATAAGTCCAACTACATTTCCAACCAATGCTCCTAAAGTTAATAGAGGGAAAAATATACCTCCTGGAACTCCAGAACCAAAACTTATAAATGTAAATAAAAATTTAATTATTATGAATGTTAATAGTATAGTTATAGTAAAATTACTTTCTTGTAGACTCATTATAAGCTCATGACCTCCACCTAATAATATAGGTGACATTAACCCTACAAGTCCTGTCATTATAAATGGTATTATTATTTTAATTTCTGTGCTTAATTTACTTTGCTTAAAAATACTTTGAGTTTTTAAAACACCTTTATTAAATATAACTCCACTAATTCCTATTGCTATTCCTAAAAATATAAGTGCCCAATAATATTTTAAAGGCAATGATGTTAGTTTTTCAAAATGTAGTGCTGGAACTAATCCGAAAAATTGTTTAGATATGAAATCTGCTGATAAAGATGCTATCATGGCTGATAATAAAACGATAGGTGAGAAGTTTTTGTGGGCCTCCTCTAGGGCAAACATTACACCTGATAATGGTGCATTAAATGCCGCTGATAAACCTGCACTTGCTCCACTTGTTATTAAATATTTTTCTTCATTCTCTAGCTTATTTAATTTTTTCGATACACCTTCTCCTACACAAGCACCCATTTGTACAGAAGGTCCTTCTCTTCCTACTGATAATCCTACACCTAAGCAGATAAGTCCACCTACAAACTTATGAAATAAAACTCTAAACCAGTTCACCTTTAATCGTCTTGTTAAAATTCCTTCTACTTGAGGTATTCCACTTCCACTTATCATTGGTTCTCTTTTTACTTGTTTTGCTACAATGTATCCTAATAAAATTAATAATGCAAATATTAATGGTATTAGTAATATATTTTCTTTTCCTTTTGAGTATATGTTTATAAATATGTGGCCTAACTGTGATCCTAGTATTCTATATATTACTATTATTACACCAACAGCTATCCCTACTAAAAGAGAATCTTTTATTAGTGTATACTTAGAATTTTGAGACCTTTCTAGTAAATTGTAAACTCTATCTTTGCTACTACGCAAAAAAACATCTCCTTTCATTTAAAGAATTCACGTAAAATAGAGCCCATATAGGCCCTATTTTTGCTCAAGAATATACCTTCCTTATATAATTATAACGCAAAATATTATTATTGCAAATATAGACTCAACAATATATATTATTTTAAGTATACAAAATCCCCCGACATAGTCGAGGGATTTTTATACTAAGCTGCATCAGCTTCTTTATTTAATTGTGCTTTTGATGGTACCTTACTTATTACTACAAGTAAAATAACTATACCTACTAACACTCCTGTAAGTCCTATTTGACCAAATATTTCTTGTACTTTACCTAAGAATATTCCCATTATACCAAAGTCAGCATCTGAGAAAGTAGAGTTAGCTATTCCTAAGTTTCCAAGTACTGGTATTAACGCTACTGGTAACATAGATATTATTATACCATTAACGAATGAACCAACTATCGCACCTCTTCTACCACCTGTAGAGTTACCAAATACTGCAGCAGCTGCTCCTGTAAAGAAGTGAGGAACAACACCTGGTATTATAATTGTTAGTCCCATTGCCCCTAGAGCAAACATAGATACTACTCCACCTACAAATGAACTTAAGAATCCTATAAGCACTGCATTTGGTGCATATGGGAATACTATAGGACAATCAAGTGCTGGCTTAGAGTTTGGAACTACCTTAGTAGCTATTCCTTTAAATGCTGGTACTATTTCATTTAATACAAGTCTAACACCATTTTGTATTAATATAAATCCTGCTGCAAATGTTAATGCTTGCATCATTGAATAAACTATAAAGTTTTTACCACCTGATAGTGTAGTCTCAACAAATTCACTTCCTGCAACCATTGCTACTATTAAGTATAATACTAACATTGTTATAGATATTGATACTGCAGAATCTCTTAAGAAACTTAGTGATTTAGGAACCTTCATTTCTTCAGTAGATTTAGATCCCTTACCTACTAATTTACCTATTAAAGCTGCTACTGCATACCCTATAGATGAGAAATGTCCCATAGCCACTGAATCATTTTTAGTTATTGCCTTCATAAATGGTTGACACATTGCTGGTGATAACACCATTATTAATCCAAGTGCTAATGAACCTGTAAATATTAAATTAAATCCACTCATTCCACCTGAAACTAATATAACAGCTATCATACAAGACATAAATAATGTATGATGACCAGTTAAGAATATGTACTTAAACTTAGTGAATCTTGCTATTAATATATTTGCGATCATACCAAATGTCATTATTAGAGCTGTAGCTGTACCATATTCATCTAGTGCCATAGCAACTACTACTTCATTATTTGGTATTACTCCTTGTACATTAAACCCGAATTCAAACATTTTACCAAATGGTTCAAGTGCTCCAACTATTATACCTGCAGCTGATGATATTACAACAAACCCTACCATCGCCTTTAATGAACCTTTTATAATATCTTCAATAGGTTTCTTTTGAAGTACTAATCCAACTATAACCATTATACCTATAAGAACTGCTGGTTCAGAAACAAAATCTATTAATACTTTTAAAAATTCGTTCATTTTAACTCCCCCGCCATTTTTGTCTTAATAAATTCAATAATATTATTCCAAATTTACTGGCAAGATTTTATTATACTTGCCAGTACTGTAAACTTTAAGTAATCTATTTTTTGATTAACATCCTAATTTTTCTACTAACTTAACCTTTAATTCTTCTTTATCAAATAAAGCTTCTAAAGCTATTAAGTTTGGTAAATGAGAAGCACTTGATTCTAAATCCATTGCAGTTATAAATATATCTGCTTGATCTGCTGTTGCATCTGCTAAAGAACTATGAGATACTTCATATCCACTTAATCCTAATTCACTTAATATTTCATTTACATTCATTTCTACCATAAAGCTTGATCCTAATCCTGATCCACATACTGCCATTATTCTTTTCATACTATATTACCTCCATAATTTCATCTTCATTATTTGAATTTAATATTTTATTTAATTTGTTTTCATCCATACATATACTTGCAATTTTTTGCATAATATCCAAGTGTGAGCTGCTATCCTTAGCACTTAAAGTTATAAATATTTCTATATCTTTTCCTAGGAAATCTACCGCCTTATTTAACTTAAGTAGGCAAAAGTCATTTTTTAGTGCTCCATCTTCTGGTCTTGCATGAGGCATGGCTAACTTTGGAGCCATACAGAAATATGGACCAAACTGATCTATCTTATCCATGATTGCATCATAGTAGTTATCAGAAACAGATTCTCTTTCCTTCAATATATCGCAAGATATTTTAATAGCTTCCTCAAAGCTATTTACTTCATCTAATACCTTTACTATCAAGTCTTCTCCCCCTGTCTTTACGAATACTGTCTTACCATTTCCAAAACTTCACTTTCACAAGTTGCACTTAAAATTTTATCTACATTTTCTTTTTTCGATAACATTTTGTTTATTGAAATCAATGCATTTAAGTGTGATTCTTTATCTTTTGGTGCTAATACTATAAGGATTCTTGCTCTATGTCTTTCACTTTCTGAAAAACATACTGTTTCTTTAAAAGTTGTAAGACTTATTCCTAACCTATTTACACCATTTTCTGGTTTAGAATGAGGAAGAGCTACATTTTCTAAAATAATTATGTAAGGCCCTAATGTTTCAATGTTTCTAATCATAGCCTTCACATAAGACTCTTCTATAACCCCTAAGTTAAGTAAACTTTGTGAACTTACCTTAATTGCATCTTTCCAATCTTTTGCTTCTTGATTTAAGCTAATGGTATTTTTATTTAAAAGGTCTGATAATGACACCTTATAAATTTCTGTTTTTTCTTTACTTGAAAGAATTATATTTTCAATTTCTTCTCTTAGTTTATCTTTGTTATTAATAGTTGCGTATCTCTCAACACTATTTAAAATTCTATTTACAATCTTTTGACTTAAATTGAACTTTGATTGAGTACTAGAAATCTGAGATATTAAATTTTGCTTGTCTAGGTTATTTAGTACTGGATTAACCTTTATTACTTTTCCTTTGTCTTTAGAAATATCAACAGTAGTTATTGCAAAGTCATAACTCTTTTCATATTTTTCAAACTCTTTTAATGATAAAATATCGTTTATTTCTATTAAGTCAAATAAACCTTTTATCTGATTTTTTAATAGTTGTGATGTGGCCATACCATGATTACATACTATAACTATTTGAGGTATCTTTATCTCCACACCCATTTTTACTGCATATCCTCCAAAGTACATTGCTATGTAGGATAATTCATCTTCATTGAAGAAGCATCCAAGTATTTCTTCAACATTTTTCACTATTTGTTTAGTGAATTGGTATATTGATTTATAGTTGTTCATAACTTCATATTTAATTTGGTTAACAAAATATACACCATACCTTAGCTTAAATAGTGATGGCATCAAATGATTGAATATATTTTTTGCTAACTCTTCATAATCATCTATAAATATGCAAGATATTTTTTCAAACTCTTTAACCATAATCATTATTTCATTTTTATATATTTTGCTAATTGGCTGCTTAATAAAGAATTGTCTAATATTACTATCTTTAATGAAAAAAGCTTGTATATAAAATACTTCTTCATCTTTAATGTCTTTGCCTAATACACTTTTTATTTCCAAAAGGATATCGTTTGCAAATTCATTACTATTAAGAGCTTTTAAAGTTTCTATTTCTTCTTTATCAAAGCTTATATTTTCAAAGTTTCTATAGCAATATTTATACATCATAGTTAAATACTTAATGCTATATTCAAATTCTTTTGTATTAGCTAAATCCTTATTATACCTAGTAAGATTTTCTTTTACTTTAATGTACTCTTCTACAAAGTCAAGTTCACTAAACAGATAACCATAATTATTATACAAGTTTAAAATTAAATATCTTATGTCTTTAGACTCGCCTTTAATTTCATAGCCATAGTCTGATTCTATTCTAAGCTTATATCTACTAATATGGTCTCTTGATTCTTTTAAGTCATTTAGTATAGTGTTTCGACTTACATCTAACAGATTACATAGTTTTTCGATCGTAAGTTTTTCTTTATTCGTAAGGATAGAAATTATTATTTTTAAATATCTTTCTTTTGGAGAAAGTATGTAATCCTTACTTGCATATTTTAATAACTTACTTGCTTCTTTCTTATCTTGATCTGTTAGGAAATACCCAAGACCTCTTTTATTTTGTAGCTGAACTGAACTTTTTCGTAAATAATCTTCTAGTTTTTGCATGTCATAATAAACTGTTCTCTTTGACATCTTAAACTTTTTTGAAATTTCTTGTATTGTTATACAATCTTTTTCTATTAAAGTTTTTAGTATTTCTTCTAGTCTTTTGTTTATGTACATTTGTTTGCCCTTCTCTAATATTAATATACTTCTTTTTTATATTGCACAAAAGATTAAAATAAGTCAATATTTTTGTGCAATAAATTGTACCCCTATTTAAGATATCAAACATAACTATTTTTAATCGAAGTTCATTTTTTTCATACCTAAATTGTCAATTTAAATCAGACAAATTACTTATGATTCACTAAGAAACTGGAAGTAATCTTTTAAATCCAGTTACTTTTTTCATAACTTCATCTGGTGTTTGATAGTCTAGAGATTTTCTTGGAATAGAATTCCACTTAGAAGCAATATTATTTAACTCTTCTTGAGAACAAACAGATAAATCTGTATATTTAGGTAATTCTTTCCTAATTATCCCATTTGAATTTTCATTTAGACCTCGTTGTCCTGGGGAACCAGGATCTCCAAAGTAAATTTCAACATTAATTAAACTATCATTTTCGATTTCAGACCACTTTGAAAACTCCTTACCTCTGTCAAAAGTAATTGTAGTTACACAATTATTATCTATAGAAGATAGTCATTTACAAGTTGCCTCTTTAACATCCTCGCTTTTTCTACTAGCTTTAAAAAAACAATATATTTTGATTTCTTCTCTACTAATGTTACTATAGCTGATTTATGTTAATATAATTAAAAGACATTTTTGATACTCCTTTTGTTGATCTTAGTCGGTTGACTAAGTGTATCATAAGTGTCTTTTTTTATTTATATATTTATTTGATTTAATTATATAATTCAGGATATAAAAAATGACCTAAAATAGGTCATCTTAAAAACAAAAAAACTGTTCATAAAAAGGTTGCTTTAATTTTATGAACAGTTTCAATTATATTATCAATACTTCAACATATATCTTTAGCTAAGTCAAATCTGTTTGCGAAATCATATGTTTTATTGAACATATATTTCAGTTTAATTATCACTATTTTAAACTATCTAAGAAGACTGATATAAATTCAGCCTGTAACTTTCTAACTTCTTCTGTAAAATGAACATGGTCACAGTATATATCCTCTCCCAAGTTTTTTGTAAAACTATATAAATCTATGGCTTCAATATTCTTATTAATTATTACTTCTTTTGCTATTCTATTGTAAGATTCTAAATCTTTAATATATCTTAAAAATCCACCTTTTCTTGAATTATGAATAACTTCATTAAAAGGTGTTGTAGTAATCCATATTACTTGATTAGACATATCCATTGCTATATCGATTATTTTACTTAAATTTATTTTGTATTCAATTGGTTTTACTTGTTTCTCTAACGAGTTTCTATCAATCCTAATATCATGCATTGCACAATTTATAAGTAAAATATCATATTTAATATTTTTCTTATTTTCTTCAGTAAGATATTCTAAAACCATATTACTATCACCTGCATTGGCTCCTATTGGTCTATCTAAATCGTTTAACGCTTCTTTAATTCCACTTTTTCTATCATAGTTAAATCTATCTTTTATAATTTCTTTTAAATATGGTCCATAATGTATAGATATACTATCACCTATAATAAATATACTTCTGTTTTTACTTTTCATAAGTTACTTCCCCTTTAACTTGAAATTTATAGAAACTCATATTTAAATTGTATCAAAACTTATAGTAAAAAAGTGCCCACTAAAACAGATGTTTTTATGAACACAAAATAGAGTAACAGTTTTCAGTTCTATCACTTTATTTAATTCCCAATATATTAAGATTGTGAACTTACTATATTGAAGTAGTAATAAAAATGAACACTCCTGTTATGCTAAGAGCAATAACTTCTAACTTTTTTCTTCCTAATTTATAAGAATTATATGCTAGTACTAATAATTCTAATGCCATAAACTTAATACAAAAACCTAGCAATTCAAAATTACGAATAACTCCCATTCCAGATAATATCGATATAATAACAACTATGCAACTCATAGATATAACTAAACATTTAATCAGTTTATTATAATACATCTTTTCCCCCTTTTTAATGATTCATAATATATAACAATTGTTAATTAAATTATAGCAGAATTTAGAGTTTGAAAATATGTACACTAAAACAGATGTTTTCATGAATACTTATTTTTATAACCTTTTGTCACTTTTTACTTTTTTTAATATATTAGCATCACTTTAGTACACAAGTTTTCCATAGATTTTGAAGTATCACAATTTCCTTATAATAAAAAAAGCCTTGCCTCCATAAATATAGGAAGCAAGGCTTTAACTATCTATTTTTATACTGCTTTCTTAAAAGTTTCTGTTTCATTTTTACTACAATTTGATTTATTTATTACAAAGTATATTGGTAAACCAATTAAAGCTATTCCTAAACCAAGTAAAGCATTTTGAGTTTGAGTCATTAAAGTATTAACAACAACATACCCACCACCTATTATAGCGATTAAAGGAACAATCGGATATAGAGGTACTTTATAAGGTCTTTCTAAGTTTGGTTCTCTCTTTCTTAAGATTATAACTCCAACAAATGTAAGTATGTAGAATACCCAAACTATAAATATTGGAACATCTGTTAATAATCCAAAGTTTTGAGTTAAAGAATATAACGCTCCTAATACACTCATTACCCATATTGCATTACCCGGTGCCCCAGCTTTATTTATCTTAGAAACAAAAGGTATATTGTTCTCTACTGCAACAGCATATAGAGTTCTTGGCCCTGTAAGTATTAATGCATTTAATGTACCAAATATTGAAATTGCTATACCTGCAGTAATAAATCTTGCACCTGTTGGTCCAAATATTACGTTAGCAACATCTGATGCTGGTGATTCTGATCCAGCTAAAACATCTGCCGGTAATACCCAAAGGTAAGCCATATTTATTGCTACATATATTAAAGTAACAGCTGTTATACCTATAACTATTGCTTTTGGTAAATCTTTTTTAGGATTTTTCATTTCACCAGCTAAGTTACCTGCACTTAACCAACCTTCATAAGCGAATAATGTCCCAAGTAGTGCTGCACCTAATCCTGTTGCTATATTTATATCTGGATTTGTTATTGGGTATAAGCTTGTAGAAGCACTTCCATCACCTTTTACAAATCCTAATATCATTATTAAAAATAATGGTACTAATTTACATAATGTAGATACAGTTTGTATAGCACCACCTGCTTTTGAACCTAAACTGTTAGCAAATGCAAGTAGTACTATTACTCCAATAGCTATCACAGGTACTGCTGAAGCATCAAGTCCTACAAGTGATGCAAAATTACTAGCAAATATAAATCCTAGTGCTGCCATAAGACCAGGATAATATAATATAGATAACATCCACCCTGTTAAAAATCCAATTTTATTTCCATATATTCTTTTTAGGTATATTACCATACCACCCGTTTCAGGTATTGCTGCTGCAAGCTCTGCAGATGTAAGTCCTGCTGCTATTGTTATAAGTCCTGCTAATCCCCACGCTATGATTCCAAGTCCTGGTGCTCCTGTTGCTGCGAATACTGCATTAGCCTTAAAGAATACACCAGATCCTATTACTATACCAATAACTGTTGATAAAGCTGCAAATAATCCGATGCTCTTTTTTAAGTTTTTCTGATTGCTCATGTTGTCCTCCTTTTTGTAATACATTATAATTTTTAGAAAATTCCCTAAATTAATTAAACTTATTGTAATACATCTTTACCCAAAAATAAACAATTTTTTTACATTTTTTTCGACATATATTCTTTATTTATTAAATTAAAATTGAAGAAATCGTTTATTTTAATAACTCAAGCTAAAAAAATAAATTTAATTATTTTAAAATAAAACATAAAAAAATCATAAATGATTCAACTATATTTATATAGTTAACTTTAGATAACTATATAAATAAGCCAAGATAATTTAATATATTAAATCATCTTGGCTTAAAACAACTATCTCAAATATTGAGCTAATTATACTATTTTGTTACCTATTTTCTTGGCATCTGTTGATTCTCATATTCCATATCTGTTTTTACTATCTTTTTATTAGAATTTCCTGGTTTCTTATTATTCATATCCATAATCATATCTAATACTACAGTAGATGTTTCATATATGTTATTTGGATCTATTTTATCTACAGTATCTTCATCTGTATGATAGTATGGGTCCGGCGAGAATTGTATAAATACTGCCGGTATTCCTGCATATTCAAATGGTGCATGATCACTTGAACCTGAGTTATAATGTCCACCATATTCATATCCTAATTCTTTTATACTTGCCTCTGCAATATCAGTCATCTTATGATCTGCATTATTATTTATATTATATGTTACTAGACTCTCTCCAACTCCAACCATGTCAAGATTTATCATACCTGCTATATCTTTAGCCTCTCCTGAGTCTACAAGTTGGGCAACATATTCATCAGAACCTATTAACCCTATTTCTTCTGCTCCAAATGCCACAAATCTTACATTATATTGTAATTTATTTTTAAATTCTGGTTGAGATAATAATTTAGCAACTTCTAATATAGTAGCAGTACCACTTGCATTATCATTTGCTCCTGGACAACTTACACTATCAAAATGTGCTCCTATTACTATAGTTTGAGGGTTTTTAGCATTTTTGTGAGCTGGTATTTCTCCTATTACATTGTAAGAATAACTATCTTTTTTTACTAAAGTATTTACTTCAAGAGAAGCTTCTACAGTTTGTCCCGAATTTATCTTCGATAATAATGCTTCTCCATCTGCTTTACTCATACCAACAGTTGGCCCTTTACTATCAGCTAAAGAACCCAATGTCCCACTTAATGTTCCATTTGTATTGTTATATATAATTACACCTACTGCACCATTAGCATAAGCATTTTTTGCTTTTTCTGCAAAAGATATGCTACCCCTTTGTATAAGTGCTATTTTACCTTCTAAGTTCACTTCCCTACATTCATCTTCAGTTCCTATTCCAGCATAGGCTAATTCTCCTTTTAATTCTCCATTTGTAGGTTGAGAATATGTCATAGTTTTTACAGAAAGATTTGTCCCATCTACAATACAAGCTGACCCTTCATCTATAAATCCATCTATACCATCAATAGTTCTTAACTCTGTGTTAAGACCAAGTTTATTAAACTGACCTAATATATAATCCGCTGCCTCATGCTCCCCTTCAAATCCAGTTACCCTTGCATTATCTTTATTATTTTCTAATAACTCATCCATAGATAATCTTTCTATGTCTTTAATTATTCTATTAACACTTAATTGTCTCTCTAATTTAGACCATAATCCACTTGCATTGGCTCCTGCAAATGCTGGTGTTGTAAATATAATAGGTGCCGCTATTATAGCTGATGCTGCTATTGCATATATTTTTTTATTTTTCATACTCATCCCCCTGATTACTCTTTAAAATTTTCAACCTAATTAAATCTCTTTCCATAAGATATCAGTAATTGCTAAATAATTTTTTATTTAATCACCTCCATTATTAGTTATAAAACCATACATAATGTGGCACTGTAATTTAACTATTTATAACGTATTTGGCGGACTTGTAGTATATATTTCTTAGATAATAAAAAAACTACCTTTTATTTTTAAAGGTAGTTGCGTTATAAATAAACTTAAATATTTTCACAAAAATACTCAAGTTTATAGTGCAACTGGCTGGCTTATATAAATATACTTAGCCCCTTTAGCTTTGCGTCCTCAGATTTCTCTAAGTTTGCCAATTATATCAGGTTTTTATTAATTTAAATAGTATACGAAGTTTTATAATATTTCAACTACATTTTTAAATTTTCTGAAAATTTTTATTTTATATTTTATAATCATAATAAAAACCCCTCCGTCGCAAAAAATGACTAGAGGGGTTTTTTATAAACTATAATGATATTATCATATTCATAAGTTTGTTATTTCTCTTTATAAATTCATCTAACTCTTTAGAGTCTAATTCTTTATTAGAAAGTAATGCTACATCAACTATTTGATTACAAATTAACTCTACCTGCTCTTTCTTACTTTCATCATCTTTTAGCTCAACAATCTTCTTAACAATTGGACTGTTGTTATTTATAACTAATGTCTTTTCTTCTTCAAAAGACATGCCAAAATCCATACCAGCAAATTGAGACTTCATCTCAGCCATTCTTCTAGAGTGTTCTGAAACTAGTATTATAGCTGGTGTATCTTCACTCTTTAAGCTTTCTACTGTATAAGTTTTTATTCTTTCTCCTACAGCATCCTTAAATAAGTTTTCTATAGTTTCTTTTGTTTCACTGCTAGCTTCTTCACCATTTTTTAGAATATCAGATAAATCTGCATCTATTCTATTGAAACTAACACCTTGATTTTTATATTCTGCAAATGAAATAAAGTGATTATCTATTGTAGAATCAAGTATTACAGCATCTAATTCATAATCCTTAAATAATTTTATATATTGAGCTTGCTGCTGTTCATTACTTACATAGAATACTTTATTTTCATGTTTTTCTTTAGCTTTTTCTAAGTATTCATTTAACGTTACATACTCAGAGTTTATAGTTTTAAATAATATACTATCTTTTACCTTATCATAGAATCCTTCATCTTTTAAGCACCCAAACTTGATAAATACTTGTATATCATCCCAGAATTTTTCGTAATTTTCTTTTTCATTTTTGTGTAATGATTTAAGTTTGTCAGCAACTTTCTTAACAATATGCTTAGATATTTTACTTACATCTTTATCATTTTGTAAGAAACTTCTAGATACATTTAGAGGTAAGTCTGGACAATCTATTACACCTTTTAATAGTAATAAAAACTCAGGTATTACTTCTTTTATATTATCAGCAACAAATACTTGGTTGTTGTATAGCTTAACCTTACCTTCTATAAGTTCAAACTCGTTCTTTAATTTAGGGAAGTATAATATACCTTTTAAGTTAAATGGATAATCAACATTTAGATGTATCCAGAATAATGGCTCGTCAAAAGTTCTAAATACTTTTCTATAAAACTCTTTGTATTCTTCATCAGTACAATCCTTAGGTGATTTTAACCATAATGGATGTGTATCGTTTATTGGTTTTGGTTCTACTACTTCCTCTTTGTTTTCATCCTTAACTTCATCTGATTTTTCTTTAATTGTTTCTAAATATATATCTACAGGTAAGAATGAACAATACTTATCTACTATACTTCTTACTGTATATTCTTCTAAAAATTCCTTGCTATCATCTTCTAAGTATAAAGTAATTGTAGTACCTCTAGTGTCTCTAGTGTCACTTTCACTTATTTCATATTCTAGTCCACCTTCACTTACCCATCTTACAGGTTTAGAATCTTCTTTATAAGATAAAGTATCTATTTGAACTTTTTTAGATACCATGAAAGAAGAATAGAATCCTAATCCAAAGTGACCTATTATATCATTTTCTTCATTCATCTTATCCTTGTATTTATTGAAGAAATCTTCTGCACCAGAAAATGCAACTTGATTTATATATTTATTAACTTCATCAGCGCTCATACCTATACCATTATCTTCAAATATAAGCGTACCATTTTCTTTATCTATTTTTACAGTCACTTTATAATCTTGATTTCCTTGCCCCTGTATTTCTCCAAGTGCAATAAGTTTTTTGTGTTTATTAACAGCATCACACCCATTACTTATTAGCTCTCTGATGAAGATATCCTTATCAGAGTATAACCATTTCTTTATTATTGGAAAAATATTCTCCGTATGTATTGATATACTACCTTTTTGATTTAACATAATATCTCCTCCTGTGTTTCTTTTTTCCCTTATATTTATTATTATAATAATTTTGTTAGCAGTGTCAAGTATAGAGTGCTAATAATTATTTTTTTTAATATATAAGTCTTTTTTCTATATACTCCATTTATATATCTTAAGTATTAATAAGGCCAAACCTTGTAATTATTTATTATATTTTTTATAATCTATACATTAGAACCTAAAATATCAAATAAATTTTAACCAGGAGATTAATATAAATATGAAATTTTATATACCAAATATAATAGCAAATTCACCTACAAAGCTTCCTTTTTTAGAAAAAGTAATTCTTTACTATATAATTGATGAAGCCTTTAAATCACAACTTGATAAAAATCAATCTTCAGACTTAGAAATAGATATAAATCAACTTTTAAATAATTTAAACAACACAACAATAGATTTTGAAGATATAAAATCTCAAACAAAATCAGCAATAAATAATTTAGGAAAAATAAAGCTAAGTCTAGTAGACAACGGATTTCACATAAAACTCGCTCCTATAGAAAGTGTTTACATACTAATTAACACCTTATATATAACCCTAAATCCAATAATCATAGATTACCTAGATCAAATTTTCTCAGGTGAATACACGACCTATGACCTACTTAAAGACCCTATATTACATTCTTCAAAAGAATAAAGGAGTATTAAATTTCCAAATTTAACTAAAAATTGTATAATATAAATAATCAAAATATTAAGGGGTTGAGATTAAATGATAAACTACGAAACAAAAGATGGAAAAGTAATAACGCTAAGACTTCCAAATGAATCTGATGCAAAAGAAGTAATAGAATTTTACCAACAAGTTGCCAAAGAAACAACTTATCTTTCATTTGGAGAAGCTGAATATCAAGTAACAGAAGAACAACAAGTAAGTAGTATAAACTCTGCTAATCAATCTGACAACAATACAATGGTATTAGCTACAATTGATTCAAAATTAATAGGAATAGGGACTATATCATCTAATCAAAAGAAAAAAGGAAAGCATGTAGGAATTCTAGGAATAGTAATAGCCAAAGAATATTGTAATATTGGTTTAGGAAAAATAATGATGGACTATCTAATAGATTGGTGTAAAAACAATAATATAACAACAAAAATCAGCTTATCTGTAAGAAAAGATAATCCAAGAGCAATTCATCTTTATGAGAAATGTGGTTTTGTTACTGAAGGAATATTAGTTAACGAAACTCTAATAGATGGAGAGTATTTTGATATTGTAACTATGGGATTAGTTTTATAATAAATAAAAAATTCGCGACCCTTGAGCGACTTCGTCCGTTGCTCAAATTAACTAAAAAAACTATCAGTTTTGAGATTACTATTTTTCTAATATAATTTATATTTTTGTAATCATTCACCACTAAAACAAATACAAATATAATATAGTGTGTACAAATATAAATTATGGAGGCAAGCAAAAATGGACTCAAAGGCTATAGAAAGAGAACATCTATTAATGCTTATTATGGCAGCTGCAATAATATTATTTAATGTAGTTGGATTTATCGTATGCTATTTTGTTTGGAGAGAACTATCAAAAGACTCTAATTATATATATAGAAATGGAAGAAACTTACTAAACTTTCACATTTCTTTTATAATCTATGAATTTTTAGCAGGTCTTTCAATAATTGTTGTTATTGGAGCATTTTTACTCCCAATAGTTAGCATTGCATACTTAGTTCTTACAATAATAGGCATGATAAAATACGGATTAAATGAAGATTATCAGTATCCTTTTATAATTAGATTTATAAAATAGTATTATAGTAAAAATGGCTATCCATAACAACTTATTGTTGTTTAGGATAGCCATTTTCGAGGGCTGTTTATGTTTAATACTTTATAATATCAGTAACAACTTCATATAGCTTCTTTCCTAATGTTTCATGAGCTTCTTTTGAAAGATGCATATAGTCGTAATCACTGCATATCGCATAAGGCGATGGATTAAAATAATAACATCCAAGTGTTTTTGCAGACTTTTCATAAAGAGGTATTAATTCATAAGACTTCTTAGAACAATCTTTACCCATAGTATGGTAACACTCTACTGTTTTTATTTCTTCTCTTATTGGTAGCGGTGATACTACCAATATTTTTGGCTGGTTATTTCTAAAAGCTATATCACAAGATTTAACCTTTTTTATTAATCTCTCTAATCCTAGTGTTATAGCCTGAGCACTAGCCCCAAATCTATCTTTTGTATCATTAGTTCCAAGCATTATTATAATTAAATCAAGAGGTTCATGAGTCATAAGGCACGGAACTATATAATCAAGTCCACTTAAGCCTTCAAATAGTGGATCTCTAAAAACTGTAGTTCTTCCACTTAAACCTTCCTCTATAACATAATGTTCTTCCCCTAAAAGATTTTGTAAAATACCAGTCCATCTCTCATTTCTATTATATCTACCACCATTTTCTGGATTATATCCATGTGTGTTAGAGTCTCCAAAGCATAAAATATTCATTGTCTTCCTACCACCTTTTAAATTTGTAACAAATTACTTTTACCTAAATTTGTTATTTAGCTTATTTCACTTTATAATAACTTGTTTTCTATAATTATTTAATATATCTATTAGTTTATTGATTCATTAATTAAACATAGTTCCTACATATGTTCTATTAGTTCTCGTTCCTGGCTTTATTTCACCATTTATAGAATATACCTTGCTTCCATCAGTAACTAATCCTGCTCCACAAGGTGCATCAAATGGTACTTCACCAATTGTAGTCCACTTATTTTCCTCAGCATTGAATATTAATACCTTCTTATTCCATCTTAACTCTGATGGATCTGCACCAAAGTACTTTTGCTTAAAGGCATATAATTCATCACCTTTTAAAGTGTTCATTTGTTCTACTGCATAATCATATACAGTTTTATCAAATCCACCTATAACTAACATTTCATCTTCATTAAGCTTTACTGAGCTAGCTCCAAGTAAAGATATTTCTTTATTATCTATTTTTACACCTGACACTTTTTCCCATTTATTATCTTCTATATCATACTTGTATCCATCTGTGTAAGCTACTTTATCTCCACCACTAAATACATATAAATCATCGCCTAATATTTGAGCTACAGCTTGATTTCTAGTTTCAGCTCCTGGCATAGCTGCTATTTCTGTAGTCTTACCTGTTTTTATATCAAACTTATACATTTTGTTGCTTGCCTTACCATTTTGCTTTCCAAGACCTACATATATAGAATTTCCTTCTTTTACAGCTATTCCATCGCTAAATGTAAAAGGTAAATCACCTATTAACTTTTCTTTAAGGTTTCCTTTTTTATCAACAGTAAATAAAGTTACGTTGTTTGCTTCTTTACTATCAGTACTTCCACCTATATAATAAACTCCTTCATCTGTAGTTATAGAGCTTCCGTATCCTATTTCATATTTTAATTTTGTATGGTTAACTTGCTTTAGTCTTCCATTATCTTGTTTTAAAACATAAACATCTGGATAAAGTTTTTTAGCTCCTCCTTCTGCTACTGGCTTATCAGGGAAGTTTGCTCCTCCTCCAGCTATTATATAGTCGCCAGACATACCTACAAGTAATCCAGCAGTTCCTATATTTTTATCATAACCAAACTGTGCTTCTAAGTCCCCTGCATGTTCCCAAAGTATTCTTTCTACATCTAAGTTACTTCTCTTGTCTCCATTTACTATATTCGTATACCCTATACTAGTAATCCCCAATAAAAATGATGTAGATATGGCTATTGCCATTGCTTTTGTTCTTTTTCTCATTTTATCCCCCTAAATTTACTAAAATATTTTAATTAAAAGTTCAACTTTAATTAACTAATTTAGAACATGTTTAAATAAGCTATATTTTTGTATAAAGTATACTACTTTAAGTTATATAAAGCCTATTTAAACATTTATAATTTTGGGTCATATCCATTTATATGGAATCTCAATAGTTTAATAAATATCTTGATTTTACCAAGCTTTAGTTTCTTCTATAGTTTTCTTAATATCATTGTATAAGCTTATTAGATTTTCATCTTCACTGCTTACTGGTAAGAATGGAAGTCTAGGCACTCCTATATCTAAACCGTCTAATTTTATTAATGACTTAACACATCCATATAATGAAGCAAAGCCACACATTCTGTATACATAATCTAACATTATAAATTGAAGCTTTTTAGCTTTATCAAATTCATTTCTGCTTATTAAATCTTCAAGCTTTAAGTATAATTCTGGCATACCAGCATAAGTTCCACCTATACCAGCATCAGCACCCATCATTCTTCCTGCTAAGTATTGCTCATCTGGACCAGTGAATACTAGGAAGTCATCTCCTCCTATAGCCTTAAATCTTGCGATATCATGAGCTGGTTCTGAAGAACATTTAACTCCTTTTACTCTATCATTTTCACACATTCTCTTAAGTAACTTATCTGATAAGTTAAATCCTGTTAATTGAGGTATATTGTATATAAAGAATGGTAAATTACTTGCTTTAGTGATCTCAGTCCAATGAGTATATACGCTTTCTTCTCCTAATCTATAATATACACTTGGAACTGCTGATGTAGCATGTGCTCCACATTCTTCAGCATGTTTTGCAAGTTCACAAGAGTGCTTAGTACTTGCACAACCAACATGAACTATTATAGTCATCTTATCTTTTACTTCATCACAAACTGCTTCAACTACCGATTTTCTTTCTTCATTGTCAAGTAAGAAGCCTTCTCCTGTACTTCCACATACATATAAGCTTTTTATTCCTTTATTATATAAATAGTTTACTAACTCTCTAGTTTTTAATAAATCAACTTCTCCATTTCCTTTAAATGGTGTATTAAGAGCTACTGTAATATTTTTAAATCTTTCCATGTTATTCATTTTATTCTCTCCCTTTTAAGTAATAATATTTTGACTATATTTAAGCTTCTCCCTTAGCAGCACTCAAAAATCTTTGTGCTATTTCTAAAGGTCTAGTTATGGCTCCTCCAACAACAACAGCATAAGCTCCTGCATCTAACATTTCTTTAACTTGGTGAGGATAATGTACCTTACCTTCTGCTATTACTGGTATATCTATATCTTTTACAAGTAGTTTTACAAGTTCTAAATTACCTATATTTACTTTCTTACTTTGTTCTGTATATCCATTCATAGTAGTTCCTACTATATCAACACCACACTTATAGGCGTTTATTCCTTCTTCATAAGTTGAAATATCAGCCATAAGCATTATATCTGGATACTTTTCCTTAATTCTTGCTATAAATTCATTTATAGTTTCATCAGTTGGTCTTTTAGAGAATGTACAGTCAAGTGCTACAATATCACTTCCAGCTTCAACTAGCTCATCTACTTCCTTCATTGTAGGAGTTATATATACTTCACTGTTTTCATATTGCTTTTTTATTAACCCTATTACTGGTAGTTCTGTTTCTTCTTTAATATCAATAACATCTCTTACACCACTAGTTCTTATAGCTGGACTTCCTGCCATTTTTGCTGCCCTTGCCATTAAGTACATTATAGATTTTTCTTCTACATATAGAGGCTCATCAGGTAATGCCTGACAAGATATTATTACGTTATCTTTTATTAATTCTAATATTTCTTCTCTATTCATTTGAAACACCTTCTTCCATCTCCATAGCTGCAACATGACATGCCACAAAATGTTCTTTATCTTCTATCATGTATGATTTCATTTCTGGAACTTCTGTTTTACATATTTCCATACAATGTTTACATCTTGGGTGGAAGAAACACCCACTTGGAGGATTCATAGGACTTGGAACATCTCCTTCAAGTACTATTCTATCTTTCTTATGGTTTATATCTGCTACTGGTATTGCAGAAAGTAATGCCTTTGTGTATGGATGTAGTGTATTTTTATATAAAGACTTTGCATCTGCAAGTTCCACTATTTTTCCTAAATACATAACAGCAATTCTATCACTTATATATTCAACAACACTTAAGTCGTGTGTTATAAATATGTAAGTTAAATTATGCTTTTCTTTTAATTCTTTTAATAAATTTAGTACCTGTGCTTGGATCGAAACGTCAAGAGCTGATACTGCTTCATCACATATAACAAGCTCTGGATTTATAGATAAAGCTCTTGCTATACCTATTCTTTGACGTTGACCTCCAGAGAACTCATGAGGATATCTATCCATATATTCTCTTCTCATATTTACTGCTTCAAGTAAATCTCCTATTATCTTTCTTCTTTCCTCTTTAGAATTTACACCAAACTTTTTTAGAGGATCTGATAATGATTGATATATTGTAAATGATGGGTTTAATGAAGAATGTGGATCTTGGAATACTATTTGTATTTTCTTTCTAGCTAAGTCCATCTCTTCTTTTTTAAGCTTAACTAAATCTTTAGGTCCTTCTTCAAAGTTGTATATCATTTCTCCGGCTGTTGCTTTGTATAATTGAAGAATTGTTTTTCCTAAAGTTGTTTTACCACAACCACTTTCTCCAACAAGACCTAAAGTTTCACCTTTATATATCTCTAAGTTAATATCATTAACTGCTTTTACATAAGTTTTATTTTTATTAAACATTCCACCTTTTACTGGGAAATAATTTTTTACACCTTTTAGTGTTAATAATACTTCCTTATCCATTTAAAGCCACCTCCCTGCATTTTAAACATCTTGCCATATGAGTACCACTAAGTATTACTTCATCTGGCATTTGCTCATCACACTCTTTAGAGTAATAATCACATCTTGGAGCAAACTGACATCCAGGTGGTCTATCAAGTGGATCTGGTGTTGAACCTTTTATTGGATTTATTTCTTGGTCTGCACCCTTTCCTAATACTGGTATAGACTTAAGTAATGCTTTAGTATATGGATGGCTAGGTGACTCTAGCACTTCCTTTGCAGTTCCACTTTCTATAATATTTCCCATGTACATTACAGCAACATCATCTGCTAATTCACATACAACACCCATGTCGTGTGTTATTAGCATTATAGCTGTGTTATACTCTCTTTTTAATTTATCCATAAGTTCAAATATTTGAGCTTGGATTGTAACGTCAAGTGCAGTAGTAGGCTCATCTGCTATTAAAACTCTTGGATTACAACTCATAGCCATTGCTATCATCGCTCTTTGTCTCATCCCACCAGAAAACTCATGAGGATATTGATCTATTCTTTTCTCAGCTAAAGGTATTCCCATATCCTTTAATAACTGTAACGCTCTTTCTTTAGCTTCTTTTTTAGATATATTTTCATGACTTCTAATCATCTCAACTATTTGCCATCCTATTGTATAAACAGGATTTAGAGCTGTCATTGGATCTTGGAAGATCATTGCTATATCTTTTCCTCTAAGGTTTCTCATTTCCTTAGAGTTTTTTTCTAACTTATGTATTTCAATATCTTTACCGCTTTCATCATGGTAAATTATTTCGCCTTCTTCTATCCTTGAAAACTTAGGAAGAAGCTGCATTATTGAAGATGCTGTAACACTTTTTCCACAACCACTTTCTCCAACAATACATAGAGTTTTTCCTCTCTTTATTTCCATAGATACTCCATTTAAGGCTTTATTGCATCTATTATTAGCATAAAAATATGTTTTTAAGTTGTTTACTGTAATAATCTTATCCATGAATTTTCC
Source organism: Romboutsia sp. LXY-2 (assembly GCF_056171995.1). Classification (NCBI taxonomy): domain Bacteria; kingdom Bacillati; phylum Bacillota; class Clostridia; order Peptostreptococcales; family Peptostreptococcaceae; genus Romboutsia; species Romboutsia sp. LXY-2. The sequence continues at coordinate 268,999 of NZ_JBKFGI010000001.1, forward strand.
CCCTATTCAACACTTGTTGGATCCGTAGAGTCACGAAGTCCATCTCCTACGAAGTTTATACTCATAACAAATAATGAAATAACAATACCAACAGGTAACCACATCCACCAGTTATTTTGAAGTGTAAATAAATCTTGAGAAGCATTTAAAATATTTCCCCATGTTGCTATTTCAAGAGGTACCCCAAGACCTAAGAAACTTAGTGCTGCTTCTTCTAATATAAACATCGCCGTACTTAATGTTATATTTACTGATACTGGTCCTATTATATTTGGTAACATATGCTTGTAGCATATTATAAAATCACTAAGTCCAAATACCTTAAGAGACTGTACATATTCTTCTTCTCTTATAGATAATATTTGAGATCTGGCCATTCTGAAGACACTTCCCCATCCGCAGATGATAAATATAATTACTATATTAGAAGCACTCTGACCTATTATTGAAACTAACATTAAAACTAATATTAATTGAGGGAATGACATAAATACTTCAGATAATCTAACTAAAAACTTATCTAATAATCCCCCTTTATATCCGCTGTAGCATCCTAGTGTAACACCTATTAAGGCGCAACCCATAGCACTACCAAATCCTATTAATATAGATAATCTTCCACCATATAAAATTCTTGTAAATATATCTCTTCCTATTTTATCTGTTCCTAATAAATGTTCACTTGATGGTGGTTTTAATATATTTTTCATATCAACTTGTAATGGATCATACTTTGTTAAAAGCGGTGCAAATATACAAGCTAATAATATTATCATAAATATTGCAATCCCTGCTACTGTAAGCTTATTGGCAAGCAATTTACTAACTGCTCTATTTTTAGGTTTGCTGAAAGCTTTATTCTCTTCTAATGCCTTTATTCTATCAAACTTTGCATTTAATCTTTTTTTAGGTGATAAACTAATCATACTTAACCTCCCTACTTCTCAAGTTTTACTCTAGGGTCTAGAATAGCTGTTAGTATATCTACAAGTGTAGATGCTATTAAAACCATAGCTACAAACATCAGTGCAATAACCATTACTACGTTATAGTTTGCTGATCTTATTGCTGTATTAAATACATTTCCTACTCCTGGCCACTGGAATATAGATTCTATTACTACTGACCCTGCTATAAGTGTCGGTAATCTAAATCCTATAAGTACTATAACCGGTGTTAATGATACTCTAAATCCATGTACTAAGTTTACTCTCCACTCTGGTAATCCCTTACTTCTAGCTGTTTTTATGTATTCTTTATTCATAGTATTTAACATACTTGTTCTTGCATATCTCATTACCCCTGCAGTCATCGATAGACCAAGTACAGTAGCAGGTAATATTAGGTACTGCATTCTATCCATAAAACTTACAAGGCCTGGGGCTGTTCTACCTCCTGCTGGAAGCCATTTTAGCTCTAGTGCAAATATTAGTATGGTAACCATACCAAAGAAGAATTGAGGTATTGAAACACCTATCATACCTGCAACTGTTAAAACATTATCTTCTATTGTTCCTCTTCTTATAGCACCAACAACACCTAATATACTACCTAGTACAGTAGATATTAATAAAGCTGCTGCTGATAGCTCTAAAGTTGCCGGTAATGTGTCTTTTATAATATCTATAACTGCCACACCACTACTTGCACTATATCCAAAATTCCCTTGTAATAACTGTGCAAGCCACTTAAAATATCTAACAACAAAGCCGTCATTTAAACCATATGCATCTTTTAAAGCAGCTAATTGGTCAGGAGATAATCTAGCTAATGACTCTGGGTCCATTAAGTGAGATATTGTATCTCCTGGAGTTAAATCTAGTAAAAAATAAATAATAAAAGTTATAATAAATAACATTGGAATCATACCAAGTATTTTCTTTAATGTATATTTAAACATTTTCTCACCCCTTAAAATTTAATTCTCTCATTCAGTGACAATCTACTCGGCACCAACATATCTTATAACTCGAAATTTGCGCCCTTGAGTGACTGTCCATGCAAATTAATTTACTTCGCTTTACTCTCTTATATTTAAATCGGGTTGCACAACCTTAAATTATACAACCCGACTTTTAGAAATTTAAATTTCTATTTATTTTACTTTAAGTAATGTATACATGATAAGTCTTTCCTGAGCATTATTTTAAAATCGTTTATATAAATCTACTAGGATTATTTTATTCTGCTAATGTCCACTTATGGATATCCCACTTGTAGTTGAATTGTGGGTTACCAAGTGCTTCTGGCATACCTTTTATCTTATCACTCTTCATAACAAATATTGGTTGATAATATAAAGGTAAAACAAATAATTCTTCATTTTCATATTTTTGTAATTCGAAGAATGCTTTTCTTGTTTCTTCTGGATCTAGTGTTGAATTAGTTTTTTCTATTAATGCATCTAACTCTGCTTTACCTGGAGTATGAGAGTTTAATGATGCTCCAGTTTGATATCTATCATAGTATTCATGCATTGAAAGTGCAGCAGTTGCTCCATATATTAAGTCATAATCTATTGCAGATGGTCCATTTACAGGATCTGCTGGTAATGACCATAACAATGTAGCTAAATCGCCTTCAACTAAGCTGAATTCCATTTTTATACCAACTTGTGCTAAGTAATTTTGTATTATAGACATTAAATCAACTGTTTGTTGATCATTATAGTAGTATCCAACTTTTAATACAGTGTTAGGATCCCATTTAGCTTCTGCTAATAATGACTTAGCCTTTTCTACATCGTAAGCATAATCATTTAATCCATCAACTTTATCAGCTCCGTTTGGAGTTAAACTATTTGCTGGTATTGCAGCACCTTCAAATATACCATCTAATATAGAGTTCATATCAAGAGCATACATTATTGCTTGACGAACTTTCTTATCAGCTAAAGGTGATGGAGTACCATCTTTTTTATTGAATTTGTTAGCGAAGAATAATCTTGTATATCTAACATCAACTTTTTCAATATCTATTCCTTCATTACCTTCAAGTGCTTTAACATCAGCTATATTCTTAGTGTATGTATAATCTAAAAGTCCAGCTTTTGCATTAGTTACTAAGTTTGGATCACTATCCCCTGGGCTTGGATTTAAGTGCATCTTGTATGATGGTGCTCCATCCCAGTACTTATCAAATCCTGCTAATGTAGTGTAGTTACCCATTTTTACTTCTTCAACTTTGAAAGGTCCAGAACCAACTGGATTTCTAAAGAACTCTGCTTGTTGGAACTTTATTGGATCCACATCTTTTAAATGTTTTTGTGGAAGTGGAGCAAATTGAGTGAATGTAAGTAATGCATCTGGTGCAAACTTAGCAAACTTTATTTCTATATTATTTCCATCTATTACTATTCCTGATATATTATCAGCTTTTCCATCTAAATATTCTGTAGCACCTTCTATAGATTTAAATGTATTTCCAAATACGTTGTTTAAAACTGTAGTTTTTAAACTGTATTCTATACTCCATTTTATATCTTCTGCTTTTATTGGCTCACCATCATGCCAAGTTATTCCATCTCTTAATACAAACTTTAAGTTCATACCATCTTCTGACATTTCGTAAGATTTAGCTAATTGCCCTTCCCCTGGTATTGGATCTAAGTTTTCATCTGCAAATATTAATCTGTCATATAAAACTTTGTTATATACGAAAGATCCTGGATTTAGCCATGGTGTTTCGAAAAATTCTTCTGGTCCACCATTAGCGTAAAGAGTATTTGCTGCTGTTTGTTCCTTTTTAGGAGTATCTTCACCTTCTGGCTTATCAGATGAAGATGAACATCCAACTAAGTTTAGTGCAAGCATTGATGTTACAAGTAAACTTACTAACCTCTTATTCTTCATAAAATCATTCCCCTCTTGTTTTGTTATAAGAAAATTTTAGCTTTCTTATCATATAACTTCTTAAAGCAATTTATTTTATAAGGTATAAAACCTAATAAATCATATTAATTATATGGAAACGCTTTCATAATCCTGCTCAAAAAGTGCATTCAAAGTATTCATTTTTTTCTGGTAATAGCTTTCAATATTGATAAAATACGTGTACAATATATCAACCATTACTAGTACAGGGAACTGTGGTGATATACAATCACCAGCTTCAAGAGAGTTTATTGTTGGAATTAAGATTATCTCATCGCAAAATCCTGATAGCTGGAAAGAGTTGTTTGATGTTATCATTACAACCTTTGCTCCATTAGCTTTTGCTATTCCTAACCCTTGAAGTATTTCCTTTGTTTTTCCACTTAAACTTATTGCTATAATAACTGTATCGTTATCAGCTAATGATGCTAACATCTTAATTCTATGTGAATCGTGTACAGCTTCAATATTTAATCCTAATCTCATAAATCTTAATTGAACTTCCTCGGCTGCTATTCCAGAGCTTCCCATTCCGAATACACAAACCTTTTTTGATGTCGACAATAGATGAGCTACTTTTTTTATTTGATCTTTATTTGTCATCATATGACAGCTATCTAATAAATCTTGATATGTATTTACAACTAAATTAGAAATCTCTTCTCTGTTGTATCTGCTTATATTTTTTTCATATTCAAATATAAATTCCCTAAAGCCCTTATACCCACATTTTTTTGCAAATCTTGATAAAGATGCTTCTGAAACAAATAATTTTTCTGAAACTAATTTTGATGAAAGTTTTTGTTCTTCCCTATTATTAATAAAGAATTCTGCTATTGTTTTTTCTATATTAGTTAAACTATCATATCTTGACTTTAGATTCTTTAAAACAGTATTATCTGAGTATTGCATACTATTTGCTCCTTTTCAATTTATCGTCAAGGTATTTGTTCTTTTGTTCTTTTTTACTTCATTTATACCTTAATTGTATTTACTTATTTAGTATAGCGCAACAATTATGAAAGTTTAGAAAGAAATTTCAGTTTTTTTTCATTTCTTCCAACACTTTCTTTGATTCCTCTGCATTTTTTATGTTATTGATGAAATTAATTTCATAGCAATAACAATTTTTTCGGATTTTTTCAAATGTATACAATATATTATTCATTAATAATCTATGTTTACATCTCCATATTATATTGATTTTGTTCCTTTTATATATATTCTTTTCTTTAGTTAATATATTTTCTAGTATAGCAATAAAAACTTTATTTGTTTAAAATCTTTTTATTACCTAATGTATATAGTGACACACTTATATCCTTATTGCTATAATATAAATTGTAGGCAAAATTTTATATCGGAGGGAGAGTATGGAGTCTAACAGCACAATTTCTCAAGCAGAAATAAGAAAAACCATACAGATAATGGTCCTTCCTATAGTAATCGAAAGTATTCTTCAAATGACATCAGGCTTTGTTTTGACAGGTATGATGGGAAGACTTGATCCTATCTCAATAAGTGCTTTCAGTTTAAGCAATAGAATAATTAACATCACATGGGCAGTTCTTAGAGGTATAACTATGGGAAGTGCAGTTTTCGTTGCACAAGCATATGGTTCTAAAAACACTCAAAGGATAAAATACATTATAAAACAGACTATCTTAGGTCTAAGTGTTTTTATTTTTATAATTCAACAATTTATTTTCCATAACACAGAATTTGTTTTATCAATCTTTAAACCTAGAACTGAATTAATGACAATAGCATCTCAATGTTTAAAAACCTCATCTTGGTCTTTATATTTTATGAGCATAATGCTAATTTGTACATCATCATTACAATCAATGAATAAAGCTAAGATATCTATGCAAATAGCAATGCTAATGAATATAATAAGCATAATGGTTGGCTATTTGTTTATATTTGGAAATTTTGCTATGCCAGAACTTGGTGTTCAAGGTGCAGCTATAGGAACCTTTAGTGGTTATTTTGTAGCATCTTTCTATGGAGCATATCTTCTATTTAATAGACGTAGAGGATATGTATATTTCGGTGAAAAAATCGAGAAAATTAAGTTTAACTTAAAAGTATTTATACAAGGCTTAAAACCAGACTTTGAACAAATAAAAAGTGTCTATCTTATTGGTCTTCCTATATCATTAGAAAATTCCTTCTGGCAATTATCAACAATAATATTAACTAGGGCAATTTTAAATTATGGTGAAGTAACACTTGCAGCTTATCAATTAGGTTTACAAGCTGAATCTATATCATTTATGCCAGCAAATGCATTTGCTATAGCTGCTACTGCTTTTGTTGGTCAATGTGTAGGTGCTAAAAATGAAGAACTAGGCAACGCATATATGAAAGAATTATTTAAATCTACTATAATGATTACTATATTTTGCTCTATTCCACTGTTATTTTTCCCAGGAAAGCTTATGTTACTTCTAACTAACGATCCTCAGCTTATAGATATAGCAGTTAAGTATTTGTTTGTAATGGGAGTTATTCAGATTGCTGGTAATTTAGGTGGAGTAATTAATGGTGCTCTAAGAGGTTCTGGTTCTACTAAACTTCCTATGATGATATCTGCTATTGGTATTTGGGGGATTAGAGTTCCTATGACTGTATTAATAGTATACTTAACTAACTTAGAAATACATTGGGTTTGGGTAGCTATGGGATTTGATGTGTGTGTAAGGTGGATAATAGGGTATTTGATGTACAAAAAGAAAGATATTTACTATACTGGGAGTAAATATATAGAAGCTATAGAATAGTAAAGCGCTGGTCATTCTAACCAGCGCTTATTTTTTATTATTAGATTTTTATATATTCAATTAATTATTATATATTTAACTCATTATTAATTTTTTAACTATAATTTTCATTTTTATTAATATATATCAGAAAACTCTATTTCAAATTTCTTTACAAAAGAATTATATTCAGCATTTAAACTTTTATTGATTTTCTCATCTACTCTTTCATCAATTAACTTGTTTGGTATTTTTACAATAAATTCTGTTCCTTCTCCTAGAGTACTTATAACATCAATAGTTCCACCATGCATTTCAACTAAAGATTTCGTTAGGGACAACCCAATTCCACTTCCTTCACTGATTTTTGTCATCCTATCATTAACTTGAATAAATCTATCAAAGACATTATTTAGCTTATCTTCAGGTATACCTATACCCGTATCTTTAATACAGATCTCTATATATTCATCTTTATTATTAATATTTAAGTATATCTTTCCATTTTCTTTATTAAATTTTATAGCATTAGATAATAGGTTTAAAATAATTCTTTCCATCTTATCCATATCAAAAGCTATTATCTTTTCTTCCATCTCTGTATCAAAAATAATATCAATATTTTTAGAAGTGGAATATTCTTCTATTGAATTAAAGACCTGCTCTACGAAATAAACAATATCTCCATTTTCATAAACCAAATCTAGATATTCAGAGTCTATTTTAGTAGAATCGATCAAGTTGTTAACTAACTTTAATAACCTTAGTGAATTTTGCCTAATTATTTTAATATACTTATCATCATTTCTCTCATTATTAATATTTTGTTTAGATTTTAATTCTAACAGCTGTAAAGAGCTAAATATTAAGTTTAAAGGTGTTTTTAATTCATGAGTAATATTTGAGAAAAACTCCATTCTAAGTCTTTCTAGCTCCATCTCTGATTCTTTTTTATCAGTAATATCACTTATTATTGTTATTTTCTCTGTATCATCAGCCTTATTATCTATATGATAATCTTTATACCTTACCCACTTACCCTCATCGTTTCTTGTGTTTACTTTTATTTCTATATCATAAGTTTTATCAAAATCATATTCTCCAAGCTTTGATTTGCATTCATTATCAAATAAATCATATAAAATATTTGGATTTTTGAGTAATTCATGATTTTTCACTCCAAACATTCTTTCAAAAGAATCATTTACATATATAATATTCTCACTATTTAATAGTATAATAGTATCATTTATAGCATTTAATATTTCATCAAATTGAATATTTTTCCTATGTAATAAATCATTTTGTATTTTTTCATTTGTTACATATCTACCGTTCTTATCCTTATACCATAATATAGATGGTAGCACTACATCATCGTATTCCTTTGTAATATTATTTCTTGGAACTTCGACAAAAGTCATATAAAATCCATTATCATCAACTTTATTAAATTTTACCTCGAAAAGATGATTAACATTTTCTATATAATTTAAAATACAAGGGTCGTTTTTTTTCATTCCATCATTTATAATTTTTAGCCAATCCAATCTGCTATTAAATAATATTTGACTCATGTTTTTACCAGTAATATCATCTTCTTCAAGCCCTAGTTTTTTTGCAAAAGCTTCATTTGTATCAATTATTATTGCATCAAAAATTTCCCCATTTTCATTATAAATGAATTCCCCATAAAAATAAGCAAATCTGCTATTTTTAATAATATCTTTGTATATGTCATTAACCTTCATTCCATCCCCCAAAGTATTTTGCTACATTATTTTTTATTTTATATTTAGATTATATATATTTCTACATTTTCGCTTATTTCCCTCTATATTTTCTTATAATTAGAAAAAGATTGTATCAAATTAACTTGATACAATCTTTCAAATAAATATCTTAAGTTGTCATAAATATTTAATAATTAAAAGTTGTTTTAATGATTAACTTTTTATTTCTATGATACTTTAGACATACTTCCTATTTGCGTTTTATCTTTTATTAAAATCATACCTAATAATCCACCTACTATAGCTGGTATTACCCAGTTAAAACCTATACTTGCAAATGGTAAACTATTTACGAAACCTATTTTTATACCTAAACTATCTACAACTGTAAGTAAACTTACTGCAAGAGTAGCATATGCTGCACCTACGAATACAGAGTTTCTTGTAAATATTTTATTGAATGTGCTCATAACTACTAATAATATTGAAACAGGGTATATTACTGTAAGTATTGGAGCTGCTATAGAAATTATTTTATCCACTCCTAAGTTAGAAGCTGCTGCACTGAAAACACAAATGAATGTAACTATATGAGTGTATTTTAGTTTTTTATTTGTAACATCTTCAAAGTATTTGGCTGTAACTGATGTTAAACCTATTGCAGTAGTTAAACAAGCAAATGCAACTATTAAACCTAATAACATTATTCCTGTTCTTCCTAATAAATCTCTTACTATATTAACTAATAAAGCTGTTTGAGAAATATTTCCATCGTAAATTGTTGATACTGTTGCTCCTAAGTATGCAAGTCCTCCGTAAACTAGTACGAGACCAACTCCTGCTATTGTAGCTGCTTTAACTGCTAATTTAGCATTTTCTTTTTTGTTAGTGTATCCTTTGCTAACTAATGAAGTCATTATTAATGCTGCTACACCACCTATACCTAAGGCATCCATTGTTTGGTATCCTTGAGTTATTCCATTTACAAATAAGTTATCTGATTTTATTTCAGTACTTATCTCTCCTATTGGTGAGAATATTCCCTTACCTATTAAAAATGCTAAAGCTATTAATAAAACTGGCGTTAAGAATTTACCTATAATATCCATAACCTTTGTTGGTCTTAATGTTAACATAAGCGTTAATCCAAAGAATAATACTGAGAATAATACTGGATTGAACGATCCAAATAATGGCATTATACTCATTTCAAATGTTGTTGCTGCTGTTCTTGGTATTACTAGTATTGGTCCTAAACATAACATCATAATTACTTCAAGACCTATACCAAACTTCTTACCAGCTCTTCCTACTACACCTTGGAATGATCCAGCTCTTGCTACTGCATTTAGTGATAATAGTATTATTCCTACATCGGCAATTACAAATCCTAAGAAACTAACTAACCAGCTACTTCCTGATGTAACTCCTATGTATGGTGGGAATATAAGATTTCCAGCACCAAAGAATATTGAAAACAATGCAAAACCTATAATTAATATATCTTTATTTTTTTTATTCATAACTACACCTCAATTTTTCTTAATTTTTTTTATATTCTTAAAATTTATCAATATATATAAAAAAGCCACATAGTATTTTTCACTATGTGGCAATTGGGCCTAGGATAACAAAAGCCACATAGTGATTATCTATGTGGCTTAAGCATAATAAATAACTTTAACCATCATAGATACAAACTTTCAACGTTTGTATCTATGATGACAATTCTATCTCATAAATACAAACCTATCTATAATAGCTAAAGTAATAATTATTTAATTTTAACTGGATAGTTAGATTCATATTGTTTATCATTTTAAAAACTCCTCGTATATTTATTTTATTAGTTTAATTTTTACTTATATTAATAATTTTTAGAAAATTTATATATTTGAGATTTATTATATCCACAATATAAAAAACTGTCAATACATAAAATAATAATTATTTTATATTTTTATTATAAATATTGCTTCTACTGTGTGTTTTTGTTAACTAATAATTCATTAATTTGCTTAAGAAGTTCATTTTCAATTTCTTCCATTGGCTTTTTAGTAGGTGGACATGGATGCTTATATAAAACTGGATTTTGTATACTTCTAACCCCAACAATTTTCATATTATTTTCAGTTATATACTCATTCAACTCCTCTTTTTTTTCATTTAAAGCCTTTGTTCCCGAACATCCCCAACCAAGTAAAACCCAAGGTATTTTATTAATATTTTCTTTAAAATCTTCAAAATCTAAATGTAGTAAAGTCTCGAACTCACAGTCTCTACTTAATTTTTTATAATAATTGTTAGCTTCGTTTATTCCGCCGTTCCTTAAGGTAAAAATATTATAAATATAAAATCTTCCACTCACATTTATTCCATGAGTTTTCTCAATTATTTTAACTAACTGCTTCATAGTTGGGTCTAAATTACCTTGACCTACTACCTCTTCTCCATCAACTAATTCCTTAAACTTTTTTTCATCTTTAAGGTTTGCACTTCCCGGATTAGATAACACGCACGCTCCTATTATCTTTTCATTTTCTCCAAATTGTAAATATGTAGAGTGCCTAAAAATATGTTTACCTTTTTTAATAAAGCTACTGAATACTTTTACTTTTTCATTATCCCCATTAATCTTTTTCATACTCAAGCCCCCCTTCCAAACACACACAAATCACTATTATATGTATATGATTTGGAGGGGCTGAATATTACTTTCTTAGCTTATAAATTATAAATATACATAATAATATTATAAGAGGAATTATTATATAACCACTATTTTTAGCTTTGTATAATAATCCTATTTTATATTCATCATCTACTGAAATATCTTTTAATTCATCACTATTATTTTTATTATCTTTTAATTTATCATCACTAGATGCTAAGTCTTTATTATTATTTTCTTTTTCCTTTTCTTTTATCTCAATGTGACTATCATCATCAGTATTTTCTACATTTTCAATATTATCTTTTTCTTTATCTAAAATTTCTATTTTCTCATCATTATAATCAGTTTCTTTTACATTTCTATTTTCCATAGATATTTTATTATTTTCTATATGTGGTGCTACATTCTCAATATATGCATTTTGCTCTACATCTTTTGATTCATTTAGCATATCCTCTTCTTTAAATTCATTGTTTATTTCTTCACTCTTTTCTTTTTCTTCAATAACTTCTTTATTTATTTCTGCAGTATCGCCCTTATAAGAAATGGAGTTATAAACATCTACTATTCCATAACCTGTATAAATATCAAATCCTGGCGCATCAATATCTTTTGCTGTTTTCTTTATTATACTTGCAACCTGATCTACAGATAATTCAGGACTTTTAGATAATATAAGCGCGGCCTGTCCACTTACAAATGGAGCTGACATTGATGTTCCTGAATCATATCCATATTCTCCACCTGGAAGGGTGCTTAGTATGTTTGTTCCTGGTGCTGATACATCAATATGTTCTCCATAGCTTGACATATAATTTTTATTATCATATTCATCTACATTTCCAACTGCAATTACCTTATCTACGGCTGCAGGATAAAATATAGTATTATCTCCAGAATTACCCATTGATGCTACTAATACTGCATTATTATCATAAGCATAGTTTAACGCTTCTTGAACTGCAGGATCATTATATCCTTTTATCTGTATACTCATATTTATAATAAGTCTTTTTCCTCCCACTTCTTTATAGTGGTCTACTGCATATCTTATTCCTTTTGCTACACTGTTGGATGAGCCAAGTCCAGTATTTCCTAATACCTTTATAGGCATTATCTTTGCTCCTGATGCTACTCCAGCTATACCTATGCCATTGTTTCTTATAGCAGCTGCTATTCCAGCCACATGTGTTCCGTGTCCATTTAAGTCTTCTGTATCATATGTATCTTCTAATGTATTATATCCTTTTACCATACTATCTTTTAAATCTGGATGATTAGAATCTACTCCAGTATCAAGTATCGCTATTACTATATCACTAGATGCTTTTTGAATTTCTCCCCAAGCACCAAATGTATTGGTATTATTAAAAGACCATTGTTCATTAATAAATAAATCATTAGGTATAGATTTATTCACATTTAAAATATTATTATCTTTTTCATAAGCTAAAATATTTAGTGGATTACTGCTAAGTAATATTGTTAAGCTAATTGCTAACCTTAATATCTTTTTATTATTTTGCATACAAATTCCCCCTATATATGCTAAATTATAACATGATATTAATTAGAATACAGACTTTTTTTCTTAGCTATATAAAGCTTCTCCCTTTATTTAATATCTTCTTCCATAAAACAACTATCATTATGAGAAATATCCTACTCTTCTTATAATAAAAAAAGAGGGCACTAATGCCCTCTACAAATTATTCTTTAACAACCATAGAACCATAAATTTTATTTAGTTTTTTTATAGCATCATCAGCTTTTGGATGATGTAAAACCTCTGGGTCTATTTCTTTTAATATTTTATCTCTCCAGTTCGTAGCTCTTTTCTCATTTTTAAAATGAGCTTTAGTTACACCAAGTTTTTTCATTCCAGTTTCTCCGTCTAGTTCTGTAAGATAGAAAATGTATTCACTAGATTTACTTGTAAAATAAGTCTTATTGTCACTGGCGCTCTTATTTGTATAACCTAAATTCTCCATGATGGCCCTAAATTTAACTATCGAAATGAAAACATCTTTCCAACTTCTTCCGTTTATTTTTATATTATCTCCTACATCGGATTTTATCTCTTTTGTAACTTCCCTAAAATTACCTAAAGCTTTCAACTCATCAACAGAATTTACATCAATCCATCTCATACACAAGCTCCTTTATTAATTTATTCACTATATGTATATTTGCAGGATTAATGTAAAATTACTGATTATTTTATTTTTAAAAGATTAATATTGTATACATTACAAATACCAAAAAAACAGCTTTAAATACTAAAATTTTTGACTAAAATAGATTTACAAAGTTAATTAAGATAATTAACACCATACAAACTTTGAAAGATGTTTTAACAGATTTTTTATCTAATTTACTTGATAAATAACTCCCTAAAAATCCGCCTGATATTCCACCTATTACCATAAATGGAAGTACTTCTAAGTTATAAGGACTTAACCCTTCATTCATAAGTACTGTCAGTATCTTAGAGCCTTGAGAGAAGAATATTATAAATATTGAATGAATTGCTGATGATTTAACATCCATTTTTAATATGTACATTAATACTATTACATTCAGTGGACCTCCACCTATTCCTAAAAATGCTGATACCGTACCTAGTAATACTCCAACTGTTAAACAGCTTAATAGCACTTTTACACTAGAACCATCTAGGTTATTTGATTTATTAGAGTTTTTTGATTTTATCTTCTCTTCCATATTATATAGAACTAATACCATTATCATTAGCAAGCACAAAGTAGCAGATTGAATTCTTTGAGCAAATAAATCATTGTTTAGTGCATTAACAAATATACTAAATAAGTTCTTACCTATAGTGCCTCCTAGAATAGAACCAATTGCTAATGCAATAGTTTTTTGACCTTCAAGTTTAACTCCTTTTACTAAACTTCTCCCCAGTGATACTATAGACATAGCAAAAACCGTAAAAGCAGATAATATACCTATGGTTCCTAGGTCATAGTGTCCAAAGGCATCTAATACAGGTTTTATTATTACTCCTCCACCTAAACCAGAAAGAGCCCCTACTGTTGTTGAAATTATTCCAACCATAAAATAAATTATTGAATTCATACTTTACCTCTTTTTCTTTTATTTCATATAAAAACTATTATAACATAAAAAAATTCTATAATTCTTCATCTTTTAAGACATTTAATTCTCGCCTAAATAATAAACCCCTATACCAAAAGCATAGGGGCTATTCTCTATTTTATTATTTTTTCATTAACTCTTCTATTTCTTCTATTTCTACTGGAATATGTTTAGATAGATTTATACAACCATCTTTAGTTACTAATAAATCATCCTCTAGTCTTATTCCTATACCTTCTTCTTCTATATATAAACCAGGTTCGTTAGTTATAACAACTCCTTCTTCTAACTTCCAGTCTGAAGACCATACATCATGAGTATCAAGACCTAAAGAGTGGCCTACTGAGTGGAAATAGTATTTTCCTATTTCATCTTCATTTTTTATTAATCCTATTTCTATACATCCTTTTGCAAGCTCTTTCTTAGCTACATTGTTTAGTTCTACTAAAGTAAGGCCTGGCTTAGTTGCTTTTTCTACTTCCTTCATAGTATTTCTTACTATTGAATAGATTTGCTTTTGTCTCTCAGTAAATTTACCATTTACAGGTATTGTTCTTGATATATCAGAACAATAGTATTTGTACTCAGAACCTAAGTCAAATAATATTAAATCACCATCTTTAGCTTCTTGGTTATTATCTTCATAATGAAGAACTGTTGCATTTTTACCAGCTGCACAGATTGTATGGAAAGCGTGTCCAGATGCTCCTCTTCTCTTTATCTCAAAATCAAAGTAAGCTTCAACTTCATTTTCCTTCATTCCTGGCTTAATATTTTTAGCCATAGCTATTATACCTTCTTTAGTTATATCTATAGCGTCTTTCATTATTTCTAATTCTTCTTCAGATTTAGTCTTTCTTAATTTAGATATCATACCATGAGCATTTTTTATTTTAATATATGGGTATTTAACTCTTAATATATTTGCCATATCTTGTGCTGGTGTACTTGGTATTTCAACTGATTGTCTTTCTAAATCAAGATATATTTTTTCTATTCCCATTCTGTTTATGTAAGAAGATAATGTAGCATCAAACTCATCTAAATATTTAGTTGATTGTATTTTAGAAGCTTCACTTGCTTCATCCTTACTTAATGCTCTTCCTATCCACTTAGCCATTACTTCATCTTCTCTTTCAACGAAAATTGTTTCCACAACGTCGTTAGATGTCTTAAGTATAGTAAGTATTACTTTTGGTGCAGCTACTCCTGTTAAATAGTAGAAGTTTCTGTGTGGCGTAAACTTGTATAATTGATCTCTACTTCTATATGGTGCATTTCCTGCAAACATTATCAGTAGTGAATTTTCCTTCATTTTTTCTACAAGTCTTTTTCTATTAGCTTCAAACATTATTTAATCCCCCTTTGTGATATTCGTTAAATTCATTTACTATTATCAAACCTAATATTTTAGCATTATTTTACATATATTATATCACATATATCTATTTCATCTAACAAATGCTAAAACTTTTAAGTATGATAATATTCATAACTATTATTTCTTTAATTATATATTTTTAATCAAAAAATATTATTCTAACCCTGTTACTATCATCTTTGCATAGTTGTCTAACCATTCTTTAGATGCTTTTTCATAGGTAGTTTTTCCATCAATAAGTTTAGTAAGATATACTGTTGGTTCATGATCTTTTGTACTTACACAAAATGCAAATTTCTTAATATTTGTAGCCACTCCAAATTCACCTTTGTTGTTCATACATATTACAGATATATCTCCAGCTTTTCCTCTTCTTTCTATTAAGTCATTATTTAGCTTACTTACGGCTTTTTGTACGGCTTCTTGTGGATGTAGTCCTTCTCCCATAAGTCTTACTACCTCATAAGATATACATCCTTTCATTAAGTCTTCACCAAGTCCTGTGGCTGAAGCTCCACCTATTTTACTATCTACATAAAAACCTGAACCAGATATTGGAGAATCTCCAACCCTTCCTCTTTTCTTCATAAATAATCCACTAGTTGATGTAGCTGAAGACATTTTACCACTATTATCTAGGCAGACCATACCTACAGTATCATGACCATCATAAGGAACTAATTCTTTTTCTAGATTTTCTTTTCTTTTATTTTCATAGTATTCTTTTGAGATATCTGTGAGATTATTTCTTCTTTCAAATCCATTTTTATGAGCATATTCTTCTGCTCCAGTTCCTACTAAAAAATTGTTATAGTTTTCATTACTTAGTTTTCTCGCAATAGATATTGGATTTTTAAAATCCTTTATTCCTCCAACTGCACCTATTGATAAACTATCTCCATCCATGAATGCAGCGTCTAGTTCAACTTCGCAGTTTTCATTTGGAAGTCCACCATATCCAACTGATCTATAATGAGGGTTATCTTCTACTATTTTTATAGCACCTTCTATTGCATCTAAACAACTTACACCATTAGAAAGCTTAATACTACCTTCCTCTACTCCCTCTATTGCCATTCTCCATGTTGCAATTATTCCCCACATAACCTTATCCCCTTTATATAGATTTTTTATAATAGTTCTTCTCTTCCTAAATGTAGTTCTGATACTTCTTTATTATTAAATATTGATATCCTAAAGCATAAATTAAATTCTTCAAACTTACATCTATATTTATCTAACTGACTTTGTCCACAAGAATTACTTCCAAGCCCATTTTGCTTATAATCAATATTAAGTACTATATAATCTCTCTTAACTAAGTCTATAGTATGTTTTGCAGATTCTAAGTCTATGTCTTCATAGTAAGAAGCGCTAAAATCAAATTTATCCTTAGCTATAGCCATAATTGACATTCCTCTATCGTTTCTTAAACTTACCCAAGAGCAGTCACTTCTGTTTCCATTTTCTTGAGGTTTTATATAGTTTGTAAATAGTCCATCAACACTATTTTCATATATTCCAAATAAGTTAGCTTCTTTACTATCTGAGTATGACTCATAAGGACCTCTTCCTTTATACTTAACAAACTCTAAGTCTTTATTTACTTTCATCTTAAGGCCTATTTTAGGTAACATTTCTGGTGCATTTTCTATTTTTCCAGATGGTACTCCACTTACATTTATCATTATATCTCCACTGCCAAATACTTTATATTCGTAATTAGATTTATAATGCCATGATGAGTTTGTACTTCCGTTTATTGTTTCAACCTTAAATGTAAGTATATTATCTTCAGTTTTATATTCTATATTTCTTATTACTTCATGCATAAGATGTATAAAGTAATTCTTTTTATAGTCTTCAAGTAAATACATATCATTGTCGATTGGAGCTCTCCAGAAGTTTAACTTAGGTCCTTCTTCAACTATTTTGTAATTGTCTCTAGTTATTTCAATAATATTACCTCTAACTAAATCAAAGATAACCTCAAAATTCTCTCCCTTTGCAATCAACTTATAATTATCCTTAATAACTTCTAAGCTACCTTTAGGCTTTATTAATATCTTATCTGTTTTTATTGGCAACTCGAATTGTGCATTTGCAAGTTCATGACCAGCTTTAGCAAAATTACAATCCTCTGATAATACATAAGATATATTTAGATAATATGTTGTACCATCTACCTTAGGAAAATCCAAATTATAAGGTAAGACTATTTGGCAAGTTCCTCTCCCCTCTAAACTTGGCATACTCACTCTTTTACTTTGGATTATTTTATCATCTTCCATTATTGTATATATTAAATCCAATATATCTAGATTTTTAAAATCATATCTATTAATTACTTCTATAATACCTTTTTCTAAATCTATAGCTTTGGTATTTACAGGTTCTATAACTTTTTTATATTCTATAAGTGCCGGTGAAGGTGTCCTGTCAGGCATTATTAATCCATCTATACAGAAGTTTGTATTACTTGGGTCATCGCCAAAGTCTCCACCATATTTATAATAAACTCTGCCATCATCACTTATGCTATGTATACCATGGTCAAACCACTCCCATATGAATCCACCTTGTAATTTATCATACTTATAAAATAAATCTTGATATTCTTTAAGGTTTCCTGGACCATTTCCCATTGCATGACCATATTCACATAATATGTGAGGCTTATTAATATTTTTTATAATATAGTCCATGTTAAACTTTTTATTATTTTCTATCCAAGTATACATAGTGCTATAAACCTCTGAAACAGGACCATCTTCATTAGATACCCTAAAGTCACCTTCATAATGAATTATTCTTGTAGGATCTAACTCATTGCATTTTTTTGCCATTGCTTTAAAGTTACATCCAAAAGATGATTCATTTCCTAGTGACCACATAATTATACATGGATGATTTTTATCTCTTTGAACCATTCTCTCTAACCTACTTACATAAGCTAATTCCCAATCTTTATTATCACTTATCCATTTATAGTCACCAGTTAATTCAAATCCATGGCATTCTAAATCAGTTTCATCTATTACATACATTCCATATTCATCACAAAGCTCATATAAATAACTAGAGTTTGGATAGTGAGCAGTTCTTATAGCATTAATATTATGCATTTTCATCATTATAATATCATTTAATATTTCTTCCTTCGCTACTACCCTTCCATTTTTAGGGTTATAATCATGTCTATTAACACCCTTAAATTTAATAGCTACACCATTTACAGTAAACGTTTCTCCTTTAAGTTCTATCTTTCTAAATCCGACCCTTTGTGGTATTACTTGGATGACTTCTCCATCTTTCATTAAGCTTATTAATAATGTATATAAGTTTGGCTCTTCAGCAGTCCATTTTAGAGGACTATTGACTTTTATATTTGCTTTATATAACTTAAAAGATTTATCTTGATTTTTTTCATTTTTAATTTTGTTTTCATCTTCATTAGTACCATTTTGTAGCTCTTCTATATCGTAACTTGTAAATTTATCTTCTTCACACGCAATACAATTATTATTTTTGTCAAATAACTCAAACTTAATATTTTCATTGCCAATATTTCTTAATTTTAATTCTATACTTAATGTTGCATCTTTATAATATTCATCTAAGTCTGTAATTACAGTAATATCATCTATTCCACTTATTGGCTCACTATACAGTTCTACATCTCTAAATATTCCACTTAACCACCACATATCTTGGTCTTCTAAATATGTACCATCGCTCCATTGATAAACTCTAACACAAATTTGATTTTTCCCCACTCTAACATAATCACTTATATCAAACTCTCCTTGTATTCTTGCACCTTTGCTATATCCTACTTCCTTCCCATTTATCCAAATATTATATGATGAGTCTACTCCATTAAATCTTAATATAATTCTTTCACTAGTCCATGAATCATCAATAACAAATTCTCTCTTGTATATACCTGTTGGATTTTCTGTTGGTACATATGGTGGGTTTATAGGAAAGTTGTACCATAAGTCTGAATAATGCATCTTACCATAGCCTTGCAACTGCCAGTTACCAGGAACTATAATATTATCCCAGTTTTCAATGTTAAATTCTTCTTTATAAAATCCTTCTGGTGAATACTCTGGAGCGTCTAAAAATAAAAACTTCCAGCTTCCATTTAAGTTTTTATAATTATGTGTGTATTTTTTATCCCCCATTAATGCTAGCTTTTTTGATGGAAAGCTTAAAAAGTTTGCTCTAGCATCTAACCTGTTTATTCCATCAATATTCATATTTTCCCATAATTTCATGATACAATCCCCCCAATTTAAAATCTATTTACTATAACCTAATTACCTTTACTACACTGCCAGCCTTAAGACCATCAGTATCTCCCATTATTTCTATTAAGCAGTTTGAGTTTATAGCTGAACTTAGCATTCCATTTCCACTTTTCTTTTGGACTATCTCTACATATTGACCATTTTCATCTGCCATTAACTTTCCTCTTAAATATCTTCTTTGAAAACTTTTTTTATTGTAGTCATTTAACAATATGGCTTTTTCATAATTAATATATATATCACCTTTTCCACTAAGCTTATCTAATGATGGCCTAGCTAATAATTCAAAGGTTGTAAGAGCAGCTGTAGGGTTTCCTGATAAACTAATAATTAATTTATTTTCGTATAAACTACACATTATAGCTGAACCTGGTTTCATATTTATTTTCCAAAATAAAATATTTCCACCTAAAGCTTCAATAACCTTATTCATATAGTCTTTATCCCCAACAGATACCCCACCTGTTGTAAGAATAACATCTACATCATCTTTTATATTAGCTATAACCTTAGCAATACCTTCTATATTATCCTTTGCATGGTTATAAAATGACACTTCATAACCGAGTTCTTTAAGCCTAGAAATTATACTATATTTGTTACTATTAAAAACCTTAGCATCTACTAGTGGTTGTCCAATTTCATATAGCTCATCCCCTGTTGTTATTAGTCCTATCCTTGGCTTTTTATATACTAAAACCTTATCTATTCCCGAGCTTGCTATTAGTCCAATATCAGCATAATCCAGTGTTTTATTTTTTTCTAATATCTTATCATTTATTTTTATGTCTTCACCTATTAAACATATATTTTCATTCTCTATTAATTTCTTATTTAGTATAATTTCTTCTTCATAACTAGTTACATCTTCTTTTTTTATTACAGCCTCTGCCCCATTTGGAATAGGAGCACCTGTCATGATTTTTATCGCTTCATTTTCTTTTATTTCACCTTTGTATGATTCACCTGCATATATACATCCAACTACTTTTAATTTATTGTTATTGCTTACTTTTACTGCATATCCATCCATCGCAGATTTATCAAATGGAGGATTATTAATATTTGAATAAATATCATTAACTAAAACTCTTCCAAGTGAATATAACAAATCAACAGTCTCATATTCCAATGAACTAATATTTTTATTTAGAATTTCTACTGCATCTTCAATATTAATTTTGTCTATCAATTTAACATTCTCCCTCATAACTTTCTTCTATCTCTATTAGATCTGCTAAGCTTTTATAGTCATCATGTCTTAATACAGTTACATCTTCAATTTGTAATTCTAGATCACTTGCTACAGCTATTAACAAATCTTTTTTGCTTATTATTTCACTACAAACATCACTTCTAAAAACCTCTATTTTTCTTAAATTACTTTTTTTATAGCCTTCAACTAAAATAATATCTTTGTCTTTCATCATTTCTATTATTTTATCTAAACTTAGCTCTTCCTCAACTTCTTTTATTATTGCCAGTCTGTTTTTTGAGGATAATACTACTGTAGTAGCACCTGCTTCACTATGCCTATATGTATCCTTGCCTTTTTTATCTATATCAAATCCATGACAACTGTGTTTTATTGTTCCTACATTATGTCCTCTGTATTTGAGTTCTTTTATTAAATTTTCTATAAGTGTTGTTTTTCCAACATTTGAACTACTTCCAATTACGTTAATAACTTTAGTCATATTACCACCTTATTGTTTATTTTCACAATTTTTACTCTCTTTTTAAGTATATATATCTTATGGTTTTTATTCAACGAACTTTATATAAAAAATTCGCTTCGCTTGAGCGACTATGTCTGCGAGCTACTTCATGTCGCCAACGTCTGCTCGGCAAGCTTTGAGCGACTACGTCTTCGAACCACTTCACATCCCGTTGCTCAAACTTAAAGTAGTTGGTATTATAAGTTTATACTACATAGACATGCTTATTACTAAGAACTATAATTATCATATATAAATAAATTCTTTTATCATAAACAGGGGGAAATCATGAAAAGAATAGACGAAAGAGATATAATGTTTTCTAGAGCAAACTATAAAAAAGGAACTGATAGTTATGATGACTACTATGCTCGTCATCCAGAAAAGAAGTCTATAGATGATAGTTTAAGAACTAGACCAAATCTTTGTGAAGAAGGTACTATGACCTATAATGAAATAAACTCAAAAATGGCAAGCACTGCCTTTGAGTTTTTATCAGATATAACCCATCTTTGTGAAGGTCCTATAGCAAATGAAAAAGTCCAAACTAACACTAAAATAATAACTAAAAGAATAAAAGGATTTGCAAAACATTATGGAGCTTGTGTAGTTGGTATTACAAAGCTCAAAGATTATCATGTCTACACTCATAGGGGAAGATTAGAGGAAAACTACGGAGAAGAAATTAATTTAAATCATAAATTTGCAATAGTTTTTGGATATGAAATGGATAGAGATTTAATAAATAGATCACCAATGCTATCAGAAGTTATTGAAACAAGTAAATGCTATGTAGGTGTATCAGTAATAGGTATGGTACTTAGTTACTTTATAAGAAGTCTTGGTTATGATGCTAGAAACCATATGGATAAAAACTATTTATTAATGCCTGTACTTGTGGCTAAAGATGCAGGTATAGGTGATATAGGAAGAAATACAATACTCACAAATAAAGACTATGGCTCTAGATTAAGGCTTGGTGTTGTTACTACTGATTTAGAAC
This sequence comes from Romboutsia sp. LXY-2, assembly GCF_056171995.1. NCBI lineage: Bacteria > Bacillati > Bacillota > Clostridia > Peptostreptococcales > Peptostreptococcaceae > Romboutsia > Romboutsia sp. LXY-2. The sequence continues at coordinate 291,581 of NZ_JBKFGI010000001.1, forward strand.
TTGAGATAGATGAACCAACTGACTTTGGCTTAGAAGATTTTTGTAATGAATGTAAAAAATGTTCTTTTTTCTGCCCTTCTCAATCTCTTACTAATGATACTAAGCATAATAATCGAGGGGAATATAACTGGACAATAAATGCAGAAAGTTGTTATACAAAATGGAGATATATTGGTACAGACTGTGGTATGTGTATATCGGTATGTCCATTTAGCCAAGACTTAGAAACTATAAAAAATACTGCCTCCTTTAAAAATAATCCACAAGCTATTAAAGATGCTTTGGATGAATATAAGAGAAAATATAAAAATAGACCTTTTGTACCTGGAAATCCAGATTGGCTCAGATAGATAATTTTCAAAGATTTTTTAAACCTAATAATTATTATTAAAATGACTACCTTATTTACTATATTTTAAAGTATGTTCTTATAAATTAATAAAAGACTTAAGTAAATATATATTTAGTTTTCTTAAAATATATATTACCTAAGTCTTTTTAATTTCCAAAAACTATTAATTTATTAATATTAATTAATCTCCTACTCCAAAGTCAGTATTGTTATATAATACCTCAACCTTTGGGTTGTTATCCAAGAATTTATATTTATCTACAAACCAAGAAACTATTTCATCATCTCTTTTAATCTCTGAAGTATTATTAACAAATACATTTATAGTAGCATGATCAAAATTATTTAAAACAATATCCATATCTTTATCAATCATATCTCTTGTTTGACCCTTAATTCCTACCATCATACAAGGAGAATCAAAATATTTCTTTAACTCTACATGATCTTTAAACTTAGCATTTTTATTTAGATATACATTTCTAAAATCATAATCAAAGCTCTCAACTCCAATTTTAAAAGTAATTGGAATACCAAAATAATCTCTCATTTCTTGTACTCTATTTCTATAGCACCAGTGACTTTCCAAGAATAAATGCTCTATATTTTTATCTTCTACTATTTCTTTAATTTTTTCTAGTGTAGATTTTGGTAATTCAAAACAGCTACCAGAATTTATAACCTCAAGTACCTTATACTTACCAGTTACATTTTCTAATACCTCAAAATTTAATTTATTTATTTCTTCCTCAGAATTAGAATTATCTAATATATAATCACAAAAACTACACTTTCCCCATACACAAGGAAACCCTTTAAGAAGAACTATTTCTCTAACATTCTTATTTGTAACTTCACTATATCTGTCCATAATATCTCCTTCTCTACTTGCCTGTCATAGACACCTTTATACTTTTAGGAAGTGCATTTACCGAAAGAGCAACAAGCGCAACTCCTACAAATTTATCTATATAATCTGTAAATACCTGTATTACAAAAACACTTAAAACATCCGGCATTCCTAGTGCTCTCATAATCTGTACAATATATGATGAACCTGAAGATGTTACTCCGCCAAATAAGTATGCAGCTATTATTGCACTTATTATTGAAGTTGGTATTGTAAATATTAACACTCCCAGAGGTGTCTTTTTACCTTCTAGGAATCCTTTGTTATACATAATCCCTGCCAGTAATCCTGTAGATATTTGTACTGGAGCAAAGTAAAGTGAGTATATATCAAAAGTCATACCACTTACTAAACTTCCACAAACACCAGTTATTACTGCATACTTTGGTCCAAGTAAACATGCTATAAGTATTGTTCCTATAGAATCTAAGTATATTGGTAATCTTAGTGTTAAAGCTATAAATGCACCTATTATATTTAAAGCTATTCCAAGTCCTATTAAGCTGATATTCCTTACATTTACGTTTTTATTCATATTATATCACTCCTTTCACAGAGTCTATAACATCTTCATATCCCCTAAATAACCTTTTAAGGAACATTTCCATAAATCTCTTCTCATCAACATCAGTTAAGACAATAGCATTTTTTTCTTTCTTGTAAAAATCAAAGCTATCAACTATTGATTGGCCCATAGCTTTGCCTTCTTCTACTACTTCAACAAAAGACTCAAATCCACTGCACATCTTTCTATCTATAAAATATGCAACTGCTAATGGGTCATTAATAACACATCCTATTATTCCCTCTTGCTCCCAATGGAAATCAATATAAAATCTTGTTATTTCTGTAATGTACTTAGCCATATCTTTATCAAGCCTATTTATAAACTCAATAATATTTGGTGTAAGTACTATCTTTCTTGTTACATCTAATCCTACCATATGAATTTTTTTAGGTAAGTTCTTGTAAACATAATCAGCACCATGAGGATCCACCCAATAGTTAAATTCTGCTACTGGTGAACAATTTCCATGAATCTTAAAAGCTCCTCCCATAGATATACACTCATCTAGGTTTTCAAAAGCTTCTTTATCTTTCATAAGGGCTTTTGCAATGTTAGTTAATGGTCCAAGTGCTATTATAGATACTTTTTCATGTTTCTTTAGTGTATCAATAATAAAATCTACTCCCCCGTCTGAAAAACCGACTCCCTCAATTTCTTCATAGAAGTTTTCTCCAACACCATCTTCTCCATGGGTATCTTGTGCTGTTACAAGCTCTCTTTTTAATGGGTATTCTTCTCCATAATATACTGGTACTTCTAACGAAGAACACATTTGAAGTGCTTTAAGAGCATTTTTTGCTCCTAATTTAGCGGGTACATTACCACTACATGTAGTAATCCCTAGTACTTCTAGCTCAGGTGAATTTAATGCTAGAAGAATTGCCAGAGAATCATCTATCCCTGGGTCACAATCGATTATTACTTTTCTTTTTTCCATAACAATCTCCTCCTCAAAAATTAATAATAAGGAGAACCTTACCACTTTTTTTGCGCACAAAAAAAGCAATATCTAAGGGTAAAACTTATATACTGCCACTATATAAATACCTTAGTTTTTTATACTTGGAGGCTCCCGAACAAGTACTAGATATAGCACATCTAGATTTCTATAATGTTTTTATAACTCATTTATTATATCATATTATATTTTAACTTTTCTACATAAATGTCATATTTTTTTATAAGCTTACCTCATCTATATTTAACAACAGGTAAGATAAGCTTACAATAATTAAATATCTTATTCATGTTAAAACTTATAAATTACTCACTTAGTTGCTCTTTTATTATCAGCAATGATTCATCCCCAGAACCTTTACTAGTATAATAACGTTCTAAGTACTTACTTGCATCTGAAGTGTTAGTTGATTCTAAGAATCCTTGTATATATGATAATGACATACTGTAATAATTTAATGTATTTAATAAAGATAGTGAAAGAGGATTTTTCTCTATATCACCACTTTCAGTTTTATGATATACACCTAATTCGTCTCTAAGATTTCTTATTTGTGATTTAATAAATGCAACATCTTTTAAAAGAGATGAATTATCTTTCTTAGTACTAATTGTGTCTAGTGAATTTGAGCTAAGTATATTTAATTGATTTGAAATACTTTCTAACTCCTTAACATAATTTTTCTCAATATCTACTTTGTCATTACTCGTAGTTGCAAACACCGTATTATAGCAATAAACATTTCTAGAATTAAAATTTAAATTAATAAATGTTATGGTTGATATAAGCATAAAAATAAGTAGTTTTTTCATTATTGTTCCTCCACGATAAAATGTTTTGCTATTATTATTTGTTATAATAACCATTAATACTCATGTACAATAAAATTTTAACTTATACGTAAAAAGATTTATCAGTTTATTATTAGAAAAACTTCTAATAAACCAATAAATCTTTTTAAATGCTTGTTTTAATTTCTTGTTATTATATCTTAGTGATGACTACATCCATCATGAGAACATGTATGAGTTGATGCAAATTCTTCAAGTTTGTTTTCTTTTAATTGTGCTATATTTTCTTCTACAGTACTTCCATTTGCTTTATATACTTTAATACCCATACTATTTAATTTAGATATTGCACCTTGACCAATTCCACCAGCTATAACACAGTCTACTTCTGTTCCTGATAATGCTTTTATTGGTTGGCACTTTCCATGTTCATGACCTAAATCACCATTTTGAAGTTTAGAAACATCTCCACTTTCTGTATCACATACTACAAACATAGGTGCTGATCCAAAATGATTAAATGGCTTACTATTTAATCCTTCATAGTTTTCTACTGGTACGCAAATTTTCATAGTTAAAACTCCCTTCTCATACAACAATTTTTTTTAGATTTACAATTAGTAGAACAATCAATATTAACATCTTTGAAAATATTGATTTTTTTCATACATTCACTAGACCCTTCTCCCAGATTTTTAATAAACTCAACACAGCTCCCAAAAACATCTTTATTGATATGATATATTACATAGTATCCTTCTTTGTATCCACTAATAATATTTGCATCCTTCAATATCTTTATATGTTGAGATACTGCTGAATCTGAAATATTTAGATGTCTAGAAATTCCTTTCTGACATATATTTCTATTTGAAACCAATAATAAAATATTAAGTCTAGTTTCATCACTTAAAGCTTTAAACAACTTTACTAGTTCTTCCATTAAATCTAATATACCCTTCCATCTACTTAAGTATTTACTTAATTAGATAATAGTCCTCTTAATTAAATAAGTCAACCACTTTTTAGAAAATAGTTTTCCAGTTCACCGTACATACTCTACCTATTCATCCATTAAGCCACGTATATCATATTTCAAGCATTATACATAGCTATTAGTTTTTCTTTATTTGTTAATTTTATTATTTAGATGAGTCAATTTAAGTAATAAAATATATTTAAGTATTATTTATACATAAATTTTTCATAAAAATTATATCTCTCTTTAGAGGAATTTGTTTTTTTTTGTAGAAATATATAATAAATAAATTTTAGGGGGAAAAACTATGGAAACTTTCAAAGCAATATCTCATTTAAAAGAAGGGGTAACAGTCGAATCATCATCAAGAAATTTCAAATTAATATTAGATGAACCAAAAGAGCTTGGGGGAAATGATGAAGCTATGAATCCTGTAGAAGCTTTGTTATGTACTTTAGGTTCTTGTCAATGTATAATGGCTAGAATGATTGCTAATAAAATGAAAGTTAATTTAGATGATTTTTATGTTGAATTAGAAGGTGATCTAGATTTAAGAGGATTAAGTGGCGTACAAGGTATTAGACCTGGATATCAAGAAATTAGAGCAACTTTCCATGTAAAATCTAACGATTCTGATGTTAAGGTAAATAAGCTTATTGATACTATTGAGAAGTTTTGTCCAGTTGGAGATAGTATAGCTAATGGTGTTAAAATAAACACAAAATACGTTATTGATAATGTATAAAAACTATAGTAAATACAGTTGATTAAAAAATATTAGATTAGTATTATTTTTTATCCTAGGTTTAAAATTAAAATCAAAAGTATATGTTAAATTAAACATTGGATAAATGAAATTTATAATCATTTAATCAAAAATGATATTTTTCACAAAAAAAGATAGCTTAACTTAGCTATCTTTTTATTAATTTCAATGCCTCTTCTTCTGGTAACGGTTTTGAAAAATAATATCCTTCGACGTAATCAATATCCATATCTTTAAGTCTTTTAAATTGTTCTTTAGTTTCTACACCTTCTGCAACAATAGGTAAATTTAGTGAATGAGAAGAATCTATCATTAGCTTTACTAATTTTATGTACTCATTTCTTAAATCCATTCCCTTAATAAAACTTTGATCAACTTTAACTACAGATAAAGGCAACTGTACTAAATAATTAAATGATGAATATCCTGTTCCAAAGTCATCTAGAGATATTTCTAGACCCATATTTTTCAATTCCTCAATCTTTTTAATGTTTTCATCTATATTTTCTAATAGAACGGTTTCTGTAATTTCTATTCCAATACAAGATATATCTACCTTTAATTTTTCAATTGTATCTTTAATGCTTAAAATAAAGTCATCATCCATAATTTGAGTAGCAGATATATTTACTGATATTACAATCTTATCTTCTCTATTTTCATTTATCCTTTTTGCAAAGTCAAATGCCTTATAAACAATATGCTTTCCAATTGCTATTATCAATTTGCTCTTTTCCATAATTTCTATAATCTTTATAGTTGGTATATTAGAATACTTTTCGTTATTCCATCTAAATAATGCTTCAAATCCCTTTATCACTTTATCTTTTGTATATTGAGGTTGATAATATATATTAATTTCATCATTCTCTATTGCATTCTTTAAGTCTCTTTCTATATTTGTATATAAGTTTTTTTCTGCTTCTAATTCTTTAGTGTATAAAACATATTGATTTTTTCCGTTTTCTTTTGCTTTGTAAAGAGCTATATCGCCTTTATTAAGTAATCTATCAATATTGTTACTGTATTTACAAATGACAGCCCCAATACTTACGTGAATTTGCTCATGATGGTTTTTGTAAGTAACTCCTTCTGAAATTTTTTTTAAAATTTCATCAGCTTTTTTACACATACTCTCTTCATCTATATTGTCATTAAATATTACTACAAATTCATCTCCACCTAATCTAAACAAGTCACCATTAGTGCATACTTCTTTTATTCTCTTTGTCAACCATACTAATGCTTCATCTCCTATGTTATGTCCATAAATATCATTAATGTCTTTAAAATTATCTATGTCAATTACCATAATACCAAGCTTTTCTATATTTAGTTTTTCATTAATTAGTTCATATAAAGCCCTTCTATTATAACTACCTGTTAGTGGATCTGTAAGAGCCTGATGCTTAATTTGTCTCTTTGCTTCTTTTAAATCCGTTACATCAATAATTACGCCACTAACCCCTATTACTTCATTTATCATTGCAAAAACAGGCGTTTTATACACCTCAATATGTCTTTTTCCTTTTATTGTTTCAATTGTTTTTACAACCTTAATAGGCTCTTTCTTCTCCATTACTTCATTATCTTCATTTTTAATTATAAGATACTCTTCTTCACTGCAAAAAGTATCCGTATTTTTTCCTATTATTTTATCTAAAATAGTATTATGATGTTCTGCAAACTTTTTATTAGCATTTAGTAACATACCATTTTTATCATTTAACCACACTGCAAATGGTATGTTATCCATAAGTATTTGTATTCTCGCATCCTTATCTTTTAAATCTGTAATATCCCTCGCTATTCCTATAGTTCCTACTACCTCATCGTATTCATTAATTACAGGAGCTTTGTATACGTTAAACTGTCTATATCCTCTTTTGCCTGGAATTATTTCATTGAATGCTACTCTTTCTCTTTTGTTCATTACCTCTAGGTCGTATTCTCTACATTTCTCATCTTTTTTTCCGTCCCAAACATAATAATCATTTCTTCCTTGTATTTGTTCAAATGTTTTTCCACAATGTTGTCGAAACTCATCGTTTACCTTTATATAGTTACTATCCTTATCCTTAAACCATACCATATACGGAGTATTATTCAAAAGAGCATCAAATTGCATATTCTTCATTTTTGAATCCTTAACAGATTTGATTATTAATATTTGATTATAAATTCTTATTGCCATAACTTCAATTGTATATGGCTTTAATATATAATCATTAACACCTAAATCGATATATTCTTGAAGACTATTAATATCTGCTGAATCTAAACAAGTAATAATATTTGTATCATATTTATAGCCATTACTTTTAATTTTTTTTATTGCTTCTAATGTTTCTTCATGTCCCATAGCTGTATCTATTAATAATAAATCTACTCTGTCATCTAAGATATCATTTACATTTGTGTAGTAATATAAGCTTATATCTTCATTACTTATTCTATTAACCTTACTAATCTCATGTAATATTTCAATAATTTCCTTTGAATCCTTAGAAAGTACAGCTATTTTTACTTTATTCATTCTTGTTGTCCTCCTAAGTAAAACTACTTTACATAAATAGGTTATACAAAAACCTATCTGAAATACAGTAATTTACCCTTTTTTATTCTTAATAACTCTGCTTTTTTAACTAAAATAATATTACCTATTTAAATCCTTTTTATCAATTAAACATTTAAAGGACTATATCAAGACTCACTTCTAAGCCTCATTATAGTCCTAATCAATGCATATATGCAACTATCTTATATCAAAACACCTCATAGCAATTATCTTCTTCATCATTATATGAGATATAACTACAGTTACCAAAGTAATTCATATTACTTTCATAAGGATTTGTGCACTCCATCTTATATGAATTATTAATAGCACAAGCCACCTCTTCAATATATCTATCACCATTATTAAATCCTAAATTATTTTCCATAGACATAACACCCACCTTTTTTTAAATATTTTTAAATTTAATATTTATTGTATTTATTCTGGGCATAAATGTCAATATAATAATTAGAATTTTCTGAATATTCTTTTATTTTTCTATGCACTTATATATATCCATTTATAAATAATAACTAACACTTACTTGCCATCCAACTTATTATTTTATTTTAGGACCTTCCCCTAAGTTTCTATATTCTGTAGAAAAATCCACGTTCAAACTTTCATTACTTTGTAAGTTATTCAAAAATGATTTTGCATCTTCTTCCATATCAAAAGGTCCAAATTGAATTATAAATTTTCCATTAGATTTCTTCTGTACCTCAAGACCAGAATAATAAAATAAATTTTCTTCTGCTATTGCTAGTTCTTCACCATATTCAAAATCTTCACTAACTACATAATAGCCTATTTTATTTATAACATCTTCCTTATTCTCTCTCAATTTTAATTGTATCATTCCTGGCTTCTTAAGTTCAGTGATATCAAAGTATATATCTTTATCAAATTCTACTGCTATTTTTCTGCTGGAATCATCTAATATCATAATACTATATACATCCTTTATAAATGGTAATTTCATTAATCTATCTTCTATATTTGTATTTTCAAATCCTCTAACTCCATTGAACGTAAATACAATAGTATATGGATATTCTCTATATTCTATATCATAACTCGGAGTATAATCAACATAATCACCATTTTTTGTAAAGTAAATATTTATACAGTCATTTTCAAGTGAGTCAAAAATAATATTATTTCCATCAGTTATAACTCCACCAAAACTACTGTTTCCTCTAATTTCTAATACTTTAACTATTTGACCAATTATAGGAACTCTTATTAATTCATTTGCAAAGGATGGAATATTTGACATTGTTGTAAGAATAAAAATACTTATTAATGCTGCTAGTGTAAACTTCTCTATGATTTTTTTCTTTTGGCTCTTCTTATTTTTCTGCCCCTTTTTTATTCCTTTATCAATATATTCATTTAAATTATCTGGAATGTTTATATCGTCGTATTCGCTAAAGTTCATACTTTGCCTCCTTGCAATATGTTTTTAATTTTATTTAATGCTCTATAATGACTAGTTTTCACAGAACTTTCAGGTTTTTTCATAGCCTTTGATATATCAGAAAATGTTAAGTCTGCAAAATACTTTAATACTAAAATTTTTTTTTCATCTTTTTTTAATTTATCTAGGGCAATATATAAATCTGTTTTTTCTTCAATATCATCATACGTATTTACAGTTATCTCTCTGTTACAATCTTCTATATGTATAATTTTCTTACTTTTTCTTAATAAATTAATAGCTTCATTAATAACTATTTTAACTAGCCAAGTATCAAAATATCTAATATCTTTAAGCTTTTCAATATCTCTATAGGCTTTATAAGTCGCTTCAGAAACAACATCCAAGGCCATAGCTTCATTTTTCACATAACAATAAGCAATTTTATAAATCTTTTCTCCATTTATTTTAATCAGCTTTTCAAAGCTGTCACTACATCCATTTTTTGCTTCTTTTATTAATATATAATAATCCAACTAATCACCCCCAAATCACCCTTATATGTATTAGACGATTTAAATGGTAATATAGTTTCATAATTATACAACTTTCCCTTAACATTTTAAGAAAATAAAATATCCCCCTTAAATATTAAGGAGGATAAATGTTATTTTTCCCAGTGTGAGGGCACATTTATATGCTTCGGCAATTTTGTTTTACTATTTCCTTTTGCCGAATTAATTTGAATTTGAGTAATAAATGAACTTTCACTTAAGTTTGCACCTCTTATATCTGTATCCCTTAAGTCTGCACCTATAAAGTTTGCATAGCTTAAGTCTGTATTGCTTAGATTTGAAGCTATAAGAAGGGCACCTTTAAAGTCAGCTCCCTTAAGATTATGTTTTCTTAAATCTTTCCCTATAAAGTCAAAACCTTTTACTTTATTTTTATTATTTTTGCTTACGTCTTTATCTATTAATTCACTTGCTTTTAATAAACATCCATTTACCTTTTGCCTATGCCTAATAACATCCAATTTCATTAGCTCTTTTGCATCTAACCTAGTAAGTGCATTTGTTTCTTTAATTATTTTCACTATATCATCATGAATACTTCTAATAGCTTTATTTTTTAAAGCACTATTAAGGTACCATAGCATTTCATGCAAACTTCTAACAATTAAAAATACTTCAAACATTTCTTTTGATAAATTTTTCTGTTCTCTCCAGTCTTTACCATTATATGTTATTTGAGCGACTTTTTGCCCTGCACCAAAACAGTCATAAATAGTGCACCCTTTAAGTCCCTTGCCCATTAAGTTACTATGTATCGAGCAACTAAAATCATTATTTAAGTTTTTACAAGGAGTTCCTGCCTCTTTATCATTTGGAAAACCATCTGTCTTAGAGAAAAAAAGAGCTACACAACAAAAACCAAAACAACTCTTGCAATCTATTTTTAAATCTTCAAACAAACTATTAAAATTTTTATCTTCACTTGTATTTATCATATATCTACCTCATATCCTAAAAGTATATATTTCATTCTAAAATTATATCATAACTATAACATTAATCAACTAATCTAGTTTTCCTTAATTTTTCCATATCCCAAATAAAATAAGCACCTATAACTTTAATACAGATGCTCATATACATATATGATTTTATTTTACAAACAACATTTTACCTTGATTTAGAGCTCATACACTGTCCGCAAAAGCTGATACTTCCTTTGAATGTGTAACTATAATAATATCTGGATTATGTGAAAGAGCTCTTGTTATAGCAACTCTTTGTTCTCTCCACCTGAAAGCTTTAAAATAGTTCTATCAGCTAAAACCTTCTTTACAAGAGTCTAATCCAGAAACTAGAGATAAGAAAGTAGTCTTTCCTGCTCCAGACTTTCCAATTATTAAATATATTTTCCCATATTCAAAATTAACATTTATATCAATGTAAAAGATATTAGCACCTCTTGATCATATATAACTTTTTTTAATAGTTATAAAAATTTTGAATATTAACATATATCCACATATTTTAATATAAATATGTGTTATATTTATTACATAGATATAATTATTATAAAGGGGTTAAGATTAGTTAATGAAAATAGTACAAAAAATTAATAAAAGCAAGTTTAAAGATTATATTATTGGGGCTCTAATATTTATCCTTTGCTTAGGTACTTTACTTACGCTTAAAATAATAGAGAATATAAACTTTGAACAATATATTGCTTCCCAATTAGATGAAACCGAAGATAAAAATTCTATTGAAGTTTTTTCTCCTAATAGTGAGTATTATGAAAACTTTATAGGTTTGTCAGCAAGTAAATTTATTAATGAGTTAGAAGCAAGTTTTTGGGAAGTAATCGATGACAAAGAATCTTATTCTACGTTCCAGAATGGTAATGGTGATGTTATCACTATCCACTACAATGAAAAAGATATTATTGAAGCTATAGATATTATGGAAATTAATTAATTATTTAATAATACTATTTAAGCGCTATGAATAAATATACTAATTAAAGAAGAAGAACCTATTAATTTTAAATTAATAGGTTCTTCTTTATATATAAATTCTTTTATTTAGTCAATATTTCAGTTTTGTCTTTTTGGCTTTCCTTCTTCTTAAGTTCATCTATATATGCTACAGCTGATAATGCTGCTATATTACCTTCTCCAGCCGCTTTAATATATTGATATGGAGTTCCAACTATATCTCCTGCTGCAAAACATCCATCTAAATTTGTCTTCATTAATCTATTAACACCAACATGGTTATCAACTATTTCTAATCCTGGAACTAGTTGCCCTGGAGATATACTATCTCTTAAAATGAATATTCCATCAGTTACTATTTCAGATTTTTTTAATACAAGCTTATTTACTAAGTTCTCACCTTGTATTTCAACAGGAATATCACGAACTATTTCTATATTACTGTCAACTTCAACCTCTTCTTTATACATTGGTATATAATAAACTTTTGATGCAATTGTTCCTATAAAATTAGCTTCTGCTTCTTCATGCTTATTATAAGATATAATTGTTACTACTTTATCCTTATAAAGTGGTGCATCACATGTTGCACAGTATCCAACACCTCTACCTAAGTATTCTTCTTCACCCTTAAATGGCTTTCCAAAGTTTACTCCTGTAGCTAATATTATTGATGTAGCTTCAAAGTTGTTTTTTGTTCCCATTAGTGCAAAATAGTCACCCATTGAATATATGTTATTTATTTTTTCTTCTGTTATCTCTATATTCATAGTTTCTAAATGTTTTGCAAACTCATCTCTTATTTCTGCTCCACTTTTACCATAAAAACCTAAGTAATTATTTACCTTATGTGCTCTAACTAATTTATTACTAATTTCTTTACTTCCAAATAATATAAACTTCTTATTTCTTATACTTGCATTTAGCGCTGCTGAAAGTCCTGCTGGACCACTACCTATTATTGCTATATCATATCTTTCATTCATAAAAACTTCCTCCTTTGTTATATCATCTGTAAATTTATTTATTTTAATAACTTTTCTATATCATCTTTTATCTTTAATGGAGATATAGTAGGTGCATATCTTTTTATAACATTTCCTTCCATATCAATCAAGAACTTTGTAAAATTCCACTTAATATCTTTAGTTATTAATGCTTTAGAATTATTTTTTAAGTACTTATATAATGGATGTGCATTCTTTCCATTTACATCTATTTTTTCAAACATTGTAAATGTTACACCATAATTTAACTGACAAAAGCTATTTATTTCTTCATTACTACCTGATTCTTGTTTTGCAAATTGATTGCATGGAAAACCTAATATTTCAAATCCACTATCTTTATATTTTAAGTATAATTCTTCTAGTTCTTTAAATTGAGGTGTTAATCCACATTTACTTGCAGTATTTACGACTAATATAGCCTTTCCTTTATACTGTTCCATCTTTATCTCTTGTCCATTCATTTTTCTAGCTGTAAAATCGTAAAATTTCATTTTAGTTCCCTCTCTAATGTTTTTATTTTTAAATAGCGACCATTTTAATTTATATAAATTTAATTTAACTCAACTGATTATATTTTAATAATATATCTGTTTTCTATTTATGTCAACAATAAAATCTATTTTTTATTGTTAACTTTAAAATATCTAGTTGTTTCTATATAATTTAATGTTAAATAAATAAAGTAGTAAAAAAGATTTTCAAATCTTTCTTACCACTTATATAATAATATCTATTAAACATTTTATCCAACTAATAACTAATATAATTATTTAATGGAGGAATATATATCTGAAAATTCAATATCTATATTCTCTACATATTTGTTATATTTTAGTGTGTTTCTATGTTGTTCACTATCTTTACAAATATTTATAGGAATTTTAATAATAAACTCACTACCTTTTCCTTTCTCACTCTTTACACCTATTGTCCCATTGTGAAGATCAACCAATGATTTTACGATGGATAATCCTATTCCACTACCTTCACTGATTTTAGTAATTCTATTGTTAACTTGCTTAAACAGCTCAAAAATATCTTCTAGCTTGTCCTCCGGTATTCCTATTCCACAATCTTTCACACTTATATACACATTTCCTTCTTTAAAAGAAAGGTTAACAAAAATTTTTCCATTCTCTTTATTATACTTTATTGCATTAGAAAGAATATTTAACATTATTCTTTCTATTTTTTCAAAATCAAATGCCATAATTTGTTCTTCTAATTCAGTATCAAAAATAAGACTAATCCCTTCAGCCTTTACATAATTTTGAACTGAGTCACATATGTTTTCAATAAACTCAACAATGTTATAGTTTGAAGGATTGTAATCAAGGCAACCTACATTTAGCCTAGTACTATCTATTAAGTTATTAACCATTTTTAATAGCCTATAACCATTCTGCTTTATAATATTCGTGTACATAATATAACTTTGACTATCTTGATTTTTTTCAATCATAAGCTCTAGCAGTTGTATAGAGCTGAATATTAAATTTAAAGGTGTTCTAAATTCATGTGATAAATTTGCAAAAAACTCCATTCTAAGTCTTTCGAATTCTAGCTCTGCTTCTTTTCTATGAGAAATATCTCTAGATATGCCTAGTACCCCTCCAACATATTGATTTTCATCTAAAAATGGTACCTTTATTGTTTCATAATGCCTTCTTCTTCCATCAATTCCAACCTTAGAATGACTTGTCATTATTGATTTTTTTGTTCTAATTATTTCCTTTTCTTCTTGTTTATACTTAGCAATTTTCTCTTTACTCGTATTTATTTCATCTTCAGTCTTTCCTATAATATCTTCTTTTGATAAGTTATTTTGAATTGCAAAAGCATCATTACAATGCCTAAAAACACCAAAAATATCTTTAACAAATATACTATCTGGTATTGTATCACTAATTAAATTAAGCATTACACCGTCTGATATTTTAGTGTCCATAAATTTACTAATTTCATTTGTATCAATAGCAAGACCTGCTATTCCAATTATTTCGCCTTTACCATCTCTAACTAGATGTATTAACCTATTTATACATCTTTTACCAAAGCATGATATATATTCTCTATATTCCGATTTGCCTTTTAATAGCTCTTGGTCTTGCTCTGTAATAATTTCTGCAACTGATTTGGGGTAGATATCAAAGTCAGTTTTGCCTTTTATGCTATCTGGCTTAATCTCTACAAACTCATCAAAACCTCTACTTATGTATATATATCTCCCATCAACATCTTTTAGCCAAGTATAAACTCCGACAGTATCTAATATTGTTTTCATACCCTTATCTAACTCTATTTTATTACTAAGCCAAACTGCAAAAACATCTGACTCAATTTCTATAATTTCAATTTCATAAAAATCATTTAACAAGCTTATATAAGCCGTAGTTTTAACTATTTCTTTATCATAATTTTTCAGATTTAAGAGTTTTTCTCTATCAAATAATAAACTTAGGTCATATGTATCATTAACATTTAATCTCTCTTTACTTAATTTTTTAAATACTTTATTATATCCTATTATTTTTATCCCACTGGACACGTCTTTAAGGTCATTGCAACTAAACCAAATACATGGTACTGGACTATGTTCTACAATTTTAAAAAACATTTCCTTTTTCATCAAATTCCCCCTCGTTTTGACCATTATTACTCTATTATATTACATTAGCACACAATATAATATGGATAATATTGATAATTGAGAATATTTACTCGACATTATTTTAAATTATAAACTTTGATTTAGACTATTTAACTATTACCAGGTAATAAGATGTATTCATATATGAATTTTTATTCACATTAATTGATTTCATTTGATTATTTTAAGATAAAATAGTATACTATATCCTATCGTATAAATTAAATATTGGGAGGAATAATATGTCATTTTTAGTTCTTATTATAGGATTCATATTCCTAATAAAAGGGGCAGATATATTTGTTGATGGTGCTGCGTCTATCGCTAAGAAATTTAATGTTCCATCAATGGTTATCGGACTTACTATAGTTGCCATGGGTACGTCAGCTCCAGAGGCTGCAGTAAGTTTAACATCTTCATTAGCTGGTCAAAACGACATGGCTGTTGCTAACGTTATAGGATCAAACTTCTTTAACATACTAGTAGTTCTAGGTGTATCATCAATTATAGCAACATTACCTGTTCAAAAAGATACAATCAAAAAAGAAACACCTTTCTTAATATTAGTAAGCTGTATATTATTATTATTTGGATTCGATTTAAAAATAACTAGAATTGAAGGATTAATGTTATTAGTAGTATTTGCATACTTCTTAATAAACACTGTTAAGTCTGCTAAAAAAGCTTCTTCTAACGAATCTTCATCATCTGCTGATGAAAGTGCCATAGCTATAGAAATAGAAGGGGTTGAAGAAGTTGCTATGCCAAAGACTATACTATTCAGCATAATTGGTATAATAGGTATAGTTATAGGTGGGGATATGGTTGTTGACTCTGCAACAAGTATAGCTACATCTTTTGGTATGAGTGCTAACTTAGTTGGTTTAACAATAGTTGCCATCGGTACATCTTTACCTGAGTTTGTTACTTCTATAGTTGCAATAAAAAAAGGTGAGACTGAGATAGCAATAGGAAATGTTATAGGATCAAACTTATTTAACATACTTTTAGTTTTAGGTTTATCTACTTCAATAAACCCAATAGCAATAAGTAGCTTAGCTTTAATAGATATAATGTTCATGGTTTTAATAACAGTTCTTTTATATGTATTTATGAAGCAAAAAAAATCTATTGTTAAGAGCCACGGTTTTGTATTCTTAGCTTTATATATTATGTACATGTCATATACTATAGTAAGATAATATATTTGCTAATATAATATTTTATAAAAATAATTAACTCAAATATATAAGAGTATCCTAATACACAAATATTAGGATACTCTTTTTTATTTATAAAACTATAATATATTATTTACCTATAAGTACCACAGTTCCATTTTCACCATTGTTAACAGGTGCTCCAGGTACAGTTACATTATATATAATTATTTTAAATTCTTCATCTTTTATAATATCATTATTAAAAGTTAATGTAAAAATTCTTTTAGATCCATCTACTGCCTCAATTTTCACCTTATCATCAGTTAATGAATTTTCTGGTGAAACTTGATCATTTTTTCCTAGGGTTGTAATACCCTGGTTTTCAGCATTTATAGTACTTTGAACCCAATAATTCATGGGCTTAGTAGCTAGTTTTGTATCTACATCTCTATCATATGTAATTTCAATTTGATTTGATGATATTTGCTTAGCCGCTATTAGCTTTGGAGTAGGAAATTCCTTATTACTAGTCATATTACTAGTATATACATCCTTTTCCCCATCTACACTTACCATGTTTCCAAGGGATAAAGTCCCTAAAATAATACTACAAGCAAGCAAACAGTAAATCATTATTTTTTTCATTTATAAAGCCTCCTAAAAATTCGTATATGTTATCACTTTTATGTTTTCCAAATTAACGAAAAATATTAGTAAAATATACAAATTTATACATTGTTAATCTGCTTATATATAAATATTTATTTTGAAATATAAAGTTATAGAATCCTAAAAACTAGACTAATATATGAATATAATATTTACTGGAGGTAACATATGATAAATAAATCTGAAGACCAATATATAGAAGAAATGATTCAAATTCTAAAAGAGAAATTAAAAAAAGATTATAAACCCGGAAGTGTAAAAAGGGATGCTCATCCCAAATGTTTAGGATTATTAAAAGCAACTTTTGTTGTGAGCCCTAACCTAGATGATAAATTAAAAGTGGGAATATTTAAGGAAGGCAGCACTTATCCAACCCTTATTAGAATATCTAATTCTAGTCCTAAAATAAATGGAGATAATAAAAAAGATGTTAGAGGATTTGCAATTAAATTATTAGATGTTGATGGAGCAAGATTTATTAGTGATGAAAAAAATACTCAAGACTTCTTACTTGTAAGTGCAAAAACAATGCCCTTAGGAACAGTTAAATTATTTTATGATGCTATTTATTATAATCTTAAAGTTAATCCATTAGTTTATCTTTATAAAACAATATCACAAGGTAATTTGAATAAATTAAAGGAAGTCGCAAAACTAAGAAAGCATCATACAAGTCCTTTAGATATTTCTTACTATAGCACTACCCCCTATTCATTTGGAAACAAATACGTTAAATATAGTATAGTACCTACTTCTAATTATAAAAGTAAATTTCCTAAAAAATTAACATCTTCTTATCTTACAAATAATATGCAAACTCATCTTAAAAATAATATTGCTACTTTTGATTTTATGATTCAATTTAGAAAAAATAATATGCCATTAGATGATGCATCTGTAGAGTGGGACGAGAAAATTTCTCCATATATCAAGGTGGCTGAAATAAGAATAGATAAACAGGATTTTATAAGTCTCAACAGATATGACTTCGCTGAAAAACTATCCTATTCTCCAGCTCACTCCTTGATGCAGCATAAGCCTATTGGTGGCTTAAATAAAGCAAGGTGTATTATATATAAGGATATGTCTATATTTAGGCATAAAAGAAATAATCAACGTATGTTTGAGCCATCAATTAATGATTATAATACTTTGGTTTAATATTATTTAGCTATTTAATATAAATAAGACTGCATATTTACATGCAGTCCTTTATATTAGATTTCTTTTTGTTCTAATTTTATTGGTTCATCATAAGTTATTCCAAAAGTCTCAACCTTTATTTCTTCTATTATTTCAGGATTTATTGGCTCGTTGACAATTACTCCACTTACTCCAATATCAACAGATTTAGTTTCTACACATTCTAATCTTTCTATTTCTTCAAATCCATCGATTACTTTTCCAAATCCTGCATATTTACCATCAAGTTTTTCTTCACAATCACCTACAGTTATAAAGAAACAACTTCCAGATGCTACAGATTTCCCATCTCCACCCATAGCTACTGTCCATTTTGCTACTTTTACATTATTATCATATCCATTTTCTCTAAATTCACCATCTATTAGAAAATCGCAAGCTGGATCTTTATCAAAGGCTGTAAAAGTTGGTTGAATTACAAAGCCAGGCACTATTCTTTTTATTTCTCTATTATTAAAACTTCCTTTTTTTGCAAGAGATATAAAACTATTAACTGTATTTGGTGCTTCCTTTGGAAATAACTCTATTGTTATTCTATTTCCACTTTTCATTAGTATTGTTGCTATTGGATTTTTCATTTTTACCCCCTAAATTTGTTTTAAATTTTTATAGAACAATTCTATACATCATTAATTAAAATCATTTACTATTCCAATTAGCTTCCCTATAGCCCCTATATTTTAATCATAAATAATAATAAATCTATTGTCCACAGTATATATTTTAACTTTTTACAAAAATAGCAATTCTATGTAATTCTCCATAAAAAGTTACAAACTTGTTACTTTTTGTGTATAATATTATCTATCAACAAAAGGAAGTTAAATATATTTGCATGACAAAACTAATAACGAAGGAGTTAAATTATGAAAAAAATATTAATAGTTGCTATAGCCTGTGCCACACTATTCTCTAATACGTATGTAAATACATTTGCTAATGAAAATAGCGAAAAAGTAAGTATGGTAGCATCTGAAAATATGAGCATAAAAACAACTCTTAACGTTAAAGCTACTGCTTATGCTGGTGATACAATAACATCTACAGGTACTACGCCTAGATGGGGAACTATCGCAGTAGATCCAAAAGTAATACCTTACGGAACTAAAGTTTATATACCACAATTTGATATGGTCTTTACGGCAGAAGACTGTGGGAGCGCTATAAAAGGAAATAGAATAGATATTTTTATGGACTCAGAAGATAATTGTGTAAAATTTGGTGTTAAAAACATGGATATTTTAATATTAAAATAATATACGTAAAAAAGCCATATAAAAGATATTCTTTTATATGGCTTTTACAATTATTTTGATATAGCATATATATCAGAAAGCTCAATATCAACATTTTCTACATATTTATTATATTTAATATACTTTTTCTCATATACATCATTTTCACACAAACTTATTGGTAACCTTACTACAAACTCACTACCTATTCCTTTTTCGCTTTTTGCCTCTATTTTTCCTTTATGTAAATCAACCAATGACTTAACAATAGATAATCCTATCCCCCTACCCTCTATTGTTTTGGTGTTATGATTATGTTCCTGATTGAATAATACAAATACATCATCTAATATTTCTTTCTTGATACCACTTCCATTATCTTTTATATTTATAAATAATTCTGTTTCTGTGAATTTTAATACTACCTCAATTTTACCCTTCTCTTTGCTATACTTTATTGCATTTGATAATAAATTTAGCATTATTCTGTCCATCTTTTCTAAATCAAAGGCCATTATCTTTTCTTCTAATTCTGTATCAAAAACTAATTCTACCTTTTCTTCCTTTGCATAGCACTGTAATGAATCACAAATATTTTCTATAAACTTAACTATATCGTAGTTTTCTGGCCAAAATTCTAAACAGCCAATACTTAGCCTTGTATCATCAATTAAATTATTTGCCATCTTCAATAGTCTATAACCATTTTGCTTAATAATATTG
This sequence comes from Romboutsia sp. LXY-2, assembly GCF_056171995.1. Lineage (NCBI taxonomy): Bacteria > Bacillati > Bacillota > Clostridia > Peptostreptococcales > Peptostreptococcaceae > Romboutsia > Romboutsia sp. LXY-2. The sequence goes on from NZ_JBKFGI010000001.1 coordinate 312,047, forward strand.
GTGTATTTTTTATACTTACTTACATCCTCTCCTTTATCAATCATGTATTCAATTAGTTGAGTTGAACTAAATATAAGATTTAATGGTGTTTTAAATTCATGAGATAAATTAGAGAAAAACTGCATTTTTAAATTTTCGTACTCAAACTCAGATTCTTTTCGGAGGGTAATATCTCTAGATATACCTAATACTCCTCCCATCACCATATTATTGTCTAAAAGAGGTACCTTTATAGTCTCATAATATCTAGTTTTACCATTTTTATCTACAAAAGAATGCATTGAGATCTTTGATTCTTTTTGAATTTCTATTTCTTTTTCTTCTTTTTTATACTTCTCTATTTTCTCCTTTGGAGTGTTTATATCTTCTTCGCTTTTTCCAATAACTTGTTCTTTACTCAGGTTTCGATTATTCGCAAAAACCTTATTGCAATGTATAAATATCCCATCTTTATCTTTTACAAATATACTATCTGGAATAGTATCACTTATTAAGTTTAATAATGTATTGTCTGATATTTTTTGAATTACCTCATCATTATAAATTTTTTTACTAAACCATACTAAGTATAAATTATCATCTATTTTATATATATCCATTTCATAAAATGAATTCAATTGACTTACAAACTTTATTATTCTTACACTATTTTCTTCTATAAAGTTTGTTTTAGTAAACTTCATAGTATCTTCTTTATCTAAAGTATAAATATATTCAAATTCACTATTCCCTATAATATCCCTAAGTTTTTTATTTCGCCCTATAATTTTTATTTCTCCAGATAAATTTCCGTCAATTTTATCAAAACTAAACCATAAACATGGTATTGGGCTATTGTCAAGAATACTCAAATCCCCTATTATCCCCATAAAGCGCCTCCTATTTTTAACAAATACAATTATATTATAATATATACGGTAGGATTTTTGTAATTAATACCATTTTCTTATAATATAAAATTTAATTATTATATATTTAAACTAAAAGAAAGAACTCTATAATATAGAGCCCTTTACTGGTTATATATTCATTTCATTTAATATTACTTTAAGTACCTTTAGTTCTTCATTACTTAGAGTGATCCCTTTTCCCATTTTATCGTGGTCAGGTGACCAATCTCTTATATCAAACTTAGGTGCATTATCATTCCAGCTAACAAGATTTATTTCTTTCTTCCATCCCTTAGATGTATCTGCTATTACTCCTATTTCTTCTATGATTTCAAACTTTATGCCTGCCATTCTAAATCTCCTAACTTTTTTACTCATTTTGCCATATTCTTAAGATAAATAGATATTATAAATATGTATATCTATAGGATATCATAATTGCTCCTATAATATTATTCGAAAATAAATAAATATAATGACGAAATTTTCTAATTGTATTTCTTAAATAAAATATTTATTTTTGTAATCATTAAAATCTAACTATATATATCTGAAAATTCTATATTACATTTTTCTATGTGATAATCACTATTACTTATTTCATTAATTATAGGACTTTCCTCCAAGACTTTTATTGGTATTTCGAATATAAACTCAGAGCCTTGCCCTACCTTGCTGAATACTTTTATATCTCCATCATGTAAATTTAATATTGATTTAACTAAAGACAAGCCTATTCCACTACCTTCACACATTCTCGACAGAGTACTGTTTACTTGACCAAACCTATCAAATATTACGTTTAGCTTTTCTTTCGGTATCCCTATACCATTATCTTTAATTGATACAACTACCTTCTCAGATTCTGTTCCTAATTTAACATCAATGCACCCACCTTTAGGTGTATATTTTATTGCATTAGACAATATGTTTAATATTACTCTCTCTATCTTATCAGGATCACAAGCTGTTATTACTTCTTCTATATTCGTATCAAACACTAAATCAATATCTCTGTTTTCTACATAGTCAGCTACAGATAAGGTTATATCTTCTATTATTTTTACAATATTTTGATTACTCAAGTTTAATTTATAATATCCTATATCTATTCTACTAATGTCTATAAGATTATTTACTAATCTAAGTAATCTGTAAGAATTTTGTCTAATAATATTAGTGTGTTTGTTTAATATTTCTGCATTTATATTATCTTGTTCAATATTCTTTTTAATCAATTGCATTGTACCAAGAATTATGTTTAATGGTGTTTTAAATTCATGACTTATATTTGCAAAGAATTCATTTTTAACACTCTCAAGTTTTATAGCTTCTTCAAGTTTTCTCTTCTCTTCTTCCATTTTCTTTTGATTTGTGATATCTTTTACCGTAACTATAAATTCTTCTTTTTCAATAATATATTTACTACTCCAATCCAGATGTACATATTCATTATTTTTGCATAAAACTCTAAGTGTACTACGCTTTATATCTGTTGGAATATCTTCTAATGATATACATTCAGTTACGAAAGATAATTCATCCGGATGAAATAACTCTGACATATTGATATTTAATAGTTCACTAGCCTCCCATCCAAGTACTTTACTCCAATTGGAATTTACTGATTTAAAGTAACCATCTCTTCCTATTATCCCAACTAAATCTACAGCTGTGTTTAGATATTGCTCTAATTCTTTTTCTGTAGCAGTTCTCATTTCATTTTCTCTTTTTAGCTCTGCCGAAAGCCTATGGTTTTTTATTATCATAGCTATTTTATCGCATAATACCCCCATAAAATCATCTTGGTCATATTTAGGAATTTTTTCGTGTCCATAAGATATATTAAGGGTTCCCAAATATTCATTGTCTAATTTAATACTGTATATACCCAAATAATTCACATTTTTTAAATACTTCATGATTTCGCTACATTCTCTAGCAATTTCTTCTCTTGATTTTAATCCACTATAGGTATTATTATTAAGAACATCTTTAACTGCTTCATCACTTATAGGCACTGATTTAATATTTTTAAGATTCTTTTTTGCTTCTCCTACATTTACAAAAGGAATAAGTGCCTTCTCATCTTTATCATATAGCGTTATTGACAATCCACTTGCATCAAAACAATTTACTATATCATTACCAATTAGATTTAATGTATCGTATAGACTAAATGAATTAGCTTTATTATTATCTTTTATATTAGCTATTAAATTATAATTTTTACTAAGTTCATCCCTTAGTCTCTTCTCTACATTTATATTCTTAGTCGTTGTAATAATATATTCAAGATTATCACCATTGTAAATTGGAGCTCTATATGTTTCATACCATAGTTTTTCTCCATCAACATCTATCAGCTCTTCAAACAATTTTGGTTTCTTCTTAATATTGTCGTCACTAATATACTCATCCTCATAGCCTTCACAAAAATATTGTTTATCATAACTTCCTATAAACTCATTTTGATCAACGCCTGCAAGTTCTGCACAAGTTTTATTTCCATAAATATACTTACCAAACTTATCTTTAATAAGTACACCCATATTAATATTTTCTAATAACATTTCTAATTCTTCTAGTTTATATATTTTCTCTTCTTTTGCTATTAGAAAATATACTTCTTCACCATTGAATTTACCCTTGCTTATTTCGCATGAAATACTTACTTTATTATTGTCCTTTGAATTCAAACAGGTACTAATTTTAAATTCACATAGACTATTATAAAAATTATCTATACTAATTTCACTGTCTGTTAATAATTTCTTTAAATGAAGAGCACAAACTTCTTCTAGTTTATATCCTAATTTTGTTAATAAATTGTTATTACAAAATTTTATATTTCCTATTTTGTCATATACTAAAATGTATTCACTAAGTTTATTAAGTAGTGATTGCATAATATAATCCCCCCCATAACTAAGCTAACATCCTTCTTAAAATTAATTCTTTATTTTCTTTGAAACTCCTTTATTCTTTGAATTTTATTGTCTTTTTTCCAATATATTTTAAGTTTTGTCACCATTTGCTGAAATAAGAAATGTGATAAGATTATAGGTTACAAATTATTTATGATATAATCTTAGTATGAAATAATAAACATCTGTATTTTACCTAGGAGGAATTATGAGCCAAGCAAATAGAAAAAAAATTAACACTCGTAAGCTTTCAAATTTAGGTCTATTAATAGCATTACAAATAGTATTTTCTCAATTTATTTCAATTAATACGCCTATAGTTAAAATAGGATTTGGATTTTTACCTTTAGCAATAATGGGTATACTTTATGGTTCCTGGACTGCTGGTACTGGTGCTGTAATTGCAGATATTATAGGGCTGATGATATTCCCAACTGGGGCATACTTCCCTGGCTTTACTCTTACAGAGTTCCTTACAGGATTTGTTTTTGGATATTTCCTGCACAATAAATCAAAAACTTGGACAAGAATTTTAATTCCAGTCACAATCATTTGTATAGTACTTAACTTATTGCTAAATACATACTGGCTAACTATAATATTAGGTAAAGGATACCTTGCACTTCTTCCTACAAGAGCAGTAAAAAGTATAGTAATGATTCCAGTTCAAGTAATTACGATTTCTCTTGTTTGGGAAAAATTCATATTAAAGATTAAACATCTTGCATATAGCTAAAATTTGACAAATAAAAATGTAGCTCATATAATGAGCTACATTTTTTAAATTTCTTCTTCATCCTTATCATATATATCTGCTAATTCTATTTGACTTGTATATTCAATTGGCATTTTCATAAAATTAGCATGTTTATTTTCTTTGTCTACTATGGCTATAGGAAGAGTTATAATAAATGTTGTTCCATGATTTATAGCACTTTCCACACTGATGGTACCTTTATGAACTTCTACAAGCCCTTTTACTATAAATAATCCTAAACCACTACCTTCATGCTCACGCTCCAAGGAAGGGTGAAAAGTTGCTCTCCTAAACTTTTCAAATAAGTGATTTTGTAGTTCTTCATTCATTCCAATACCATTATCTCTTACTTTTATAATTACGTTATTTTCATCTTTACTTACAGATACAAATATCTCTCCACCATCTTTTGTAAACTTAATGGAATTTGAAAGTAAGTTAAGCATTATTCTTTCGATTTTTGATCTATCAATTGATGTTATTATTTCTTCTTTTTCCGTGTCGAATATAATATTAATATTATTGCTACTAGCTAAATCAACTACAGATAAAGTTGCATCTTCAACTACATCAACAATATTTTCATTATTAAATGTTGTGTCAATATACCCTGTTTCAATTTTACTTACATCTATTATATTATTTATTAGTCTTAGTAATCTGTTAGAGTTTTTATTTATTAATTCTAATTGTTTAAGTGCAAATTCTTTAGTATATTGTTCACCATCTATTTTATATTTAAGTAATTTAGTTGCATTTATTATAATGTTTAACGGAGTTCTTAATTCATGTGAAACAGTTAAGATAAAATCGGTCTTTATCTCATGTCTTTCAAGGGATTCACTTAAAAGTTTATTATTTACTTTTACTTTCCTCTTATTATCAATGTATAAATAAATAAATAATATTACTGAAAGTAAAATCAAAATTAAGAATGCCCATATTATACATTTAAATTGCTTTGGCACTAATAAATCAAATGGTCCCTTATTAATAAATTCACTGTTTTTAGGTAATGTCAATGGATTAATATTGTAATACATCAATGCATCATAATTATATAATGGTCTATTTATGCTACTATGAGATGGTGTAAGTATATGTTTATTTTCTTCATATAAAACTGTAGTCAAAAAATTAAACGCCATCTTACCCAATCTATATCCATCGTTAATAATTCCACCTATTGCACCTGACTCAACATAAAATTTCATTTTAGTATATATTGGTGCTTTAGTTATTTCCTTTATTTCACTTACTACCTTATTTGATGGAATCTGATCTCCATTTATGCCGTCTTCATAACTACCGCATAAAATTATTGCTGATTTACTATCATCTATATATTTTAGTTGCTCCTTAACTTTTTCAAATTTGTATTCTTCTATAACATACATATTAAAAGGTCTTAAGGTAAATCGTTGTAAGCTTTTTATATTCTCTTTTAAGGTTTCTGAATATACACTATTATCTAGAACTAAATATATATCCTCTACATTTTTAGATGAATTCAGTATTAAATCTAAATCTAGCAAATTATCTTGCTGCTGAATAATTCCTGTAATATATTCACTTTCCTCTTCAGACAAAACAGTTCTACTATTGACTCCAACAAAAACTACAGGCTTTTTATAAATAAATGATTGCTCATTAAATAAGTTTTTTCTGACTAAATCTAATGCCTCATCATCTATAGTTAATATACAATCAATAGAATCGTTCATATATTTAAGATTTAGTAGTTCCATAAAGCTTTCATTATAGATATCATTATCTGCTGATTTAGAATCTAAGTAATCTACTTTTACAGAAATATTTTCTCCTACACTTTTTTTAATTCCTCTAACTATTGAAGCTTCCCATCTATTTTCACTATTATAGGACCCTAATATTAATATCTTTTTACTTGGCAGTTCATTTTCACCATAAGAGATTTGCTTATCTAAAATAAAGCTTAAAATTAATATTATTATTCCTAAGATTAAAAATCTATTTTTATTAGACATAAATACAATCTCCTTGTATTGATTTACTATACATTTAGTTGTATTTTATGTATTTATACTTATAATATCCTCAATCTAGTAATTGCTTTATTTTGACAACTATTTATATAAAAATTGTAAATATGAATATGATTAATTTTATGATTTTAAAATTATTTGATAATCATATGCTCAATCTCATCACTATATTTTATATAAGAATATATAATATTTACATAATCAATATCAAATTTATCAATTAATGTTTTAGTTTCCTCTAAATGATTCTTAGTATTTTTAAATTCATTTTTGAAATATTTAATTTTATCTATACCATCAAACTTATCTTTTGAAATAATCTCAGATTTTATTAACATTGCATTTTTTATTATATATATTTTGTAATTTTCATTATCTAAGTTTACCCATGCAATTATGCTATCATTTTCGAAACTATTATTAATCATGTTTTGTCTATTAAATAAGCTTTTTAATCTATCCATTTTTTGATTAATCATAGATGCCTTTTCAAAGTTCAACTTACCTATTTCATCATTCATTTCCTCTTGTAAAAGGCTTAATATATAACTTCCTTCTTGCTTTAAATCCTTGATTAAAATTTCAATAATATTATTATATTCTTCAACAGTTGTTTCATCTCTACAAGGGCCCATACACTTACCTAAATCATAATTAAAGCACTTACTCATCTTTTTACAGCTTCTAATCTTATATGCTTCATTTATGATATCTTTAATATCTTCTAATTTTTTACCAAGGGTATATGCTCCAAAATATAAGTTATCATCTTCTATATCCTTTGCTACTTCTAAGTAAGGATAATCTTGATTTTTATCTATTTTTAAATATACATAATTCTCAGGATTTCTCATTAGCTTATTATATAATGGTTTGATCTTTTTTATCATTTTACATTCTAATAATAAGGCATCTAGCTCTGTATCCGTATTTATGATTTCAATATCTGCTATTCCATTTACCATTCTTTGTGTTTTTCTAGAATGGGACTTAGAGTTTACGAAATAACTTTTTATTCTTTCCTGTAATTTTTTTGATTTCCCAACATATATTATTTCTCCATCCTTGTCTTTCATTAAATATATTCCTGGAGTTTTTGGGAATGAATTTATTTTATCTTTTAAGTCCATCTGCTGCTCCTTTAAGATGATTATTAATAGTATTTTATCATAATACATAAAAAAATTCACTTTGCTACATAAGTTATACACAGATTCTGAGCCATCATAATTTCCTTCTACATAAAAAAGTAGATTATCCTAAAAATATATCTAAGATAATCTACTTAATTTTTAATATACACTAAATATTTCTATAGATGCGTTAAGTGCTTCATTTATATTTAGGCAATATATGTTTTCATCATTATCAAACCCATTTTCATGTGACCAAACATCAAACTCATTCTTCGTCCAGAAGAAATTCATAATGTTTCAGCAGCTTGCCGCCCAGTTTTCATATTTCTCCAGGTCAATATGTAAAACACGTAAATCTTGATTATTAATATAATCTATTTTATTGTTTTTAAGATTTATTTTAATCTCTTTAGATGTAACACAACACATAGAATTTACTTCTATGTCTTGATTAAAAGTACATCCAACTCCAAGTGCATCTATTGCACACATAGCATTAATTTCTCTACCATCTTGTAGTTTTACTTTATGCATAGTAGGATGTGCTGACACTGGGTATATGAAATTAATATCGCCATTATCATCAACAACCATAATATTATTTTCTATAAATTTATTTAGAATTTCTTTTAGATAAGATTTCTCAATATTTTTACTTTCACTTAATATTTTTATTATCTCATCTACATTTACTACAGATTGCCTTTCGATAATAGTATTCATGATTTCTAATCTTATATCTTTTTCTATTTTTTCTAAGCTTTTATACTTATTTATGTTTTTCATGCTTTCTCCCCTATACGTCACATAACTCCATGCTATCATAACACTCTGATAAAATTCTAGTTAGCTTATTCTTATAAGCTTCATACTCTTCATCTACTCTATTTCTAGGTCTTTCTAAATTTATAGTCATATCTTCTAATATTTTACCCTTGTCTCTAGACATGACAATAACTCTATCGCTCATATATACTGCTTCATCTACATCATGAGTAACCATAATGGCTGTTATTTTATTTTTCATCCATATATTTTCTAATTGTTCTTGTAAATTTTGCCTCATTTTAAAGTCAACTGCCCCTAATGGTTCATCCATTAGTAACACCTCTGGATTACAAGCAAGAGCTCTAATTACTGCAACCCTTTGCTTCATACCACCGGATAGTTGATGTGGATACATCTTCTCTTTTCCTTTTAAATCAGACATCTTTAATAATTCTTCTAGTCTTCTTTCTCTTTCTTCCTTGCCTACCTTTTGTTGCTTCATTGGAAATAAAACATTTTCTCTTACTGTTTTCCACGGAAATAATGCATAATTTTGAAACACAAAGGCTCTATCAACACCAGGCTTACTAACTTGATTATTGTTTATTAATACCTGTCCCTCATCAGCATTTTGAAATCCACCTATTATTGTTAATAATGTAGTTTTACCGCACCCAGATGGACCTAATAAAGAGACAAATTCGCCCTCATTTATATCAATATTTATATTTTCTAATACTTTTTGCTCTATTTTATTGTTAATAAAGGTTTTGTTAATATTGTTAATTTTTAACTTCATTATGCATCAAACCTCCATTTACATAGACTTTTGTTTACAAATTTTAATACTCTATCTATCATGAATCCTATAATTGCTGCAAATATCATAAGACCAATAAGTAACTCAGTTTGCATCATACTCTGAGCTCTAACCATGGAGTAACCGAGACCGGCACTCGTTGCTATAAACTCCGCTCATATAACTGACATCCAACCTGTACTAATTGCTAATCTTGCCCCAGTTAATATATCTGGTAGTGCTGCTGGTAACATTACATTTGTGAAAATTACAAATGGAGAAGCTCCCATACTTCTAGCTGCATTATAATAGTCCTTAGATATAGACCTTACACCTTGAATTGTGTTTAGTATAATAGGGAAAACACCAGCAAATGCAATAAGAAATATTGTTGGTCCATCTCCTATACCAAACCATACTATTGTCAATGGCACCCATGCCATGATAGGCACTTGTCTAGCTGAATCTACTACTGGAGAAAATATCTTCTCGAATTTATTAGAAAATCCCATTGTTAAACCAATAGGCAATCCAAATATTAAAGCATAACTAAATCCTTTTAATACCCTTTGTAAAGTAATAAACACGTTCTTAACTATTTCAGGGTCTGTAATACATGTAATAAATCCTTTAAATACATCCATCGGTAAAGGTAGTAATAAAGAACTCCCTATCTTTACTGCACTAACCTGCCATAAGCCTAATATTCCTACCAACAATATTATTCTATAGATAAAGTCCATGGAACTAGTCTTTGGCTTTTTTATTGTTTTATTTGAAGAAACTCCAACTTCCACTTTTCTATATCCCCCATATCTCTATTTGTTAGCTTTTTATCTGTGTATCTTTCTAACTCTTTTTTCAATATTTTGTTATTGCTTATTTCTTTTACGCTTTCATTATATAAATCTACGAATTTTTCATATAAACTTGTATCCTTAAAACTTTTGTTAACTACTATTACATATGTATCATAATCTCCATTTTCAGTAGTTGAATATTTTTCACCCTCTAAATTCAATGCTCTTATTGCATCTACTAATACGCCTTCAACATTATTATTTTCAAGAGCATATATTAGTGCACTATTTATTAGTGGTATGGGTTTTGATTTTTTGTAATATTTATTAACTAAATCTATTTGATAATTTCTATTTTGTGTTATACCTATACTTTCAGGATTTTCATTTTTGAGAATAAATACATCTGAATTTTTTACTACAGGACATACTATTTCAAAATTATCATCATATTGAATAAATTTTTTTGCTGCCTCTTTACATATTATTGCCATATCTATTTCCTCTGAACTCAGAGCCCACTGCATAGTACTAGCTCAGCAATCATTAATTGCATATGGTTCTAATAGTGTTTCTACTTCTGCACTACTTAAATATTCTTTGTTCTTCATATAGTTTATGACAAAACCAGAGGTATCATCAGATACCCCTACTCTTATTTTTTCTTCTATTGTTTTGTTTTCTTCAAAATTTGTGAATAATAATCCGATTACGCCAATTACAATAAAAGTACTAATAAGTATGTTTTTAATTTTGTCCATCTATCTCCATTGCCTTTGCTTTCCAATCTTCATAGCTCATTCCTATAGGGAATACACTGTCTACCTTATCTTTTATAAATGTATCAAAATCATTAGCACCACAAGATTTTAATAATTCATCATTAACAACCTCTTCATAAGAAGGTACATTTTCAAAAGCTTTATATTCTTTATACATAGCTAAGTTATTTTTATATTCTTCTCCAGTTATTTTCCATGTAAGAGTTCTTCCTTCTCCTACAGTCTTTTTATAAATAGTCATAAGTGCAACTTCTTCCTCAACGTCATATGCTTTTGCAAATATTTGAGCCGCCTGAACTGGATTAGTGTATATGTACTCTATTGCTTTAGTATGAGCTAGTACCATTTTTTCTGCTAAATCTTTATGTTCCTCTATAAACTTAGTATTTAATGAGAATGAGCAACAGTTATATTCTTTACCTGTAGCTTCTTCTTTATATTTAGTACTTGCTATAATTTTTCCAGTACCTTCATATTCTGCAATAGATCCCCATGGGTCACATGCTGAAAATGCTTTAATTTGCCCTGTTTTAAAAGCTAAATATGCATCTTTACTTGAATCCATATTTACTACTTGGTATTTTGATGAATCAACTGGTAATCCTGTTTGTGGGCCATAATCAGTCGTCCATAATAAGTCTCCATCTGGATCTGATGCAATTGGTTGTCCTAATAAATCTTCAGGCTTTTCAATATCATTAGCTACTACTAAATATTCAGAACCGCCTCTATGGTTATTTGCTGCAACTATTATTGGAGATCCTTTAGGTATAGCACCTACTAATCCTTTTGTACCAATATATCCTGCATCCATTTGTCCTGCAGCCATAGCTTCAGGAACTTTACCATTTCCTACTGCTTCTACCTTTAAACCTAAATCATCATATATTCCTGCTTCAACAGCAACTGGTCCAGCAGTCATATGATCACACTTGTAATAACCTAATTTAATTGTGTAATCATTAGATGCTGTATCTTTCTTATCATCATTAGATGAACTACTACAGCCTGTTAATACACTAACACTCATTGTTCCAATTAAAATTAATGATTTTAGCTTTTTTGAAAATTTCATATTAAATCCCCCTATTATATTGTTTCTATATGTAACTTGTTAACAACAAGCTTCCATTCCCTCACCAAATAAATCTACTAATTTTCCTTCTTCTAATCTAAATATTGCATAACCTACGCTTCCATTTTTCGATCCAGATACCATAACTTCCATTTCATCTTTGCTGTCAATATCTTTAAATGTTATTACCACGTTTTCTCTAGGCGCTGCTACAGGTTCTGTAATATACATTTCTTTATCATTTATTATTGCAACCATCTTATTGTTTTTGCTATTATCACTGTAAATTACAATAAGATCCGCTTTATTATCATTATTAATGTCTTCCTCAGCATAAGTAACTATTTCATTAAATTCAATATTATCTTCAAAATAAGCTAATAGTTCCTTGCTTACATTCTTAATTCCATCTACTTCTCTACTTTTATCCCCAGAATAAATTACCAATCCTATTAAAAATACTATTATGGCTAATATTATAAATAATTTATTTCGCTTCATATTTAACAACCTTTCTAATGTTTGGTAATACTGCTTTAATAGCGAATAAAATTATAATGAAAGAACATAAATATTTCATATAATCTGGTATGTTAAGCATAATTTTATTAGCTACTGAGATATAAGCTTGTGAACTTTGTGAATTAACTATTACGCTAGAACCTAGAAGTATTTTGTTTGTAGCATATCCAATTACTAAAGCACATATTGATAAAGTAGCTGAGTATATGATTACTGCTCTTTTACCAATAACATTATAAATACTTATTAACTCTGGTAAATTAGTAGCAGCCCCTGCTATTAAAAAAGTAATCGCAACCCCTGGAGATGCTCCACTAGCTACTAATGCTGCAATAAAAGGAATATGACCAACTGCACAAACATACATAATACAAGCAATTATAGCTATACTTCCTAATGATAATACTCCAGGGTTTCCTAAGTATTTTTGTATGATACTAGTTGGAAATACTGTAGTTATAAATCCAGCCACAACCATTCCTATTATTACATATTTACTAATAGTCAATGCTAACTCACCAAATGCCCACTTAAGTCCATCAACTATATTTTCAATAAAGCTTCTTTTCTCTTCTTCTAATTCTATCGCTACATCATCACTCTCTATGTGTAAACATACTTCTTCTTTACCAAAGGTATTACCTAAAACTCCAACAAGCATAGGTACAATAAATCCAGATAATACATAAATAATAGTAATTCCAGGCCCAAGAAGTCCTAAACTTAATATTATTGCAATAGGATTAATTACTGGTGTAGAAGTCATAAATGCTAGTACCGGCCCTAAATATGCACCAGAATAGTACATACTAATACCAATAGGAATTACACCACAGCTACAAATTGGTAGTAACATCCCAGATACTGTACTTTTAAATATTGATGATATCTTATTATTTCCTAAATGTTGTTGAAATCTTTGTGGCGTTATTAAATTATGTAAAAGTCCTGCTATAATAAAACTAATTATCAACCATCCAGATGCTCCATTTAAAATATTTAGTGATGATAATAAAATATCTTTTATAAAATCTATAATAACCATAAAGTCACCTTATCCTTTTATAGCTTCTAAAATAGCTTTTTCGATGTTTTCTTTTGATAACCTATCGTATTTCTTTTGTTGATTAATAATCATAGTACCTTTTGTTATCATTCCATATTTTCTAACATAAGAAAAATCTCTGCCTGCTTGATATAACTTTATATCTACTTTATCACTGTGTTGTTCACAAATACTCTTAATAAGCCTTCCATGCTCATCACATGTTGGTCATGTATTAATAAATTCGACTAATATTTTTGCCATACTCCCCTTCATTGAACTCCCATCTTTTTTATTATCTAAAATAGCCCACAATATATATGGGCTTATGTATTATAAAGTTATTACTTGATCTATCCCCGCACTTCCTAAGCATGTATATAAGTTAGGGAAACATCCTATTGTCGCTCCCTCAACTAAATTATTTTCTATTCCTCTTTCTATAGCACATTGATCACATGCCATTATTATCATACCCGTGCTCTTATGTAATTGACTTAATTTTTCTCCTATTGGGTTTCCTTTTGCCAAAAACATTGTATTATCCATAAAGAAAAACATCCCAAGCACTTCTGCTACATGTGTATCAGTTTCTAATTGAGGTATTATCATCTTGTCTAATATTTTGTGTACATTAGTACTATTAAATATATAAGCTACTTTCATTTTATTATCCCCCCGCTATTATTATCTAAAATTGTTAATTTTTGTAAATTATCGTTTTCATTAAGTATTATACTAATGGCGCATTTCTTTGTACAATCGTTATTTTCTATTTACTTTTTAATTGATATAGTTTTTTTCTATAGCTAGCCATATATTTTTGTAATATAATTAGGCCTAGATAAAATATATCTAGACCTATTATTACTCTTATATTAATCCTGTTGCTTTCTATACGATTTACTTATAACGATATCGGCAGTGTATTTCCTCCATGAGGCATTAAGGTAATTTTAGGTTTTTCACATTCACAAATTTCATATGCAATCTTTACTGCCTCTTCTAAACCCTTACATGGTACCATATTAAATGATTTTACCAACTCATTATCTAAAGATGAAACCAATATTACGTTTCTATTTTGTATTGTATAGACCATTTTATAAGCAATATATCCTGGAACTGTGAATTTATTTTTTAGCTCATTTTCCATATTTTCTAATGAAGTAAATTTAAACCAATCAGCAAAGTCATCTGCACCGAGACCGTCACTACACTCACTTAATAAAATAAGTACGCTTCCTTCTTTACCTCCATATAACCCATTATCAACGGTTTTTACAGTTTGATATAAGTTTATATCTTTTGGGAAACCTCCCGCAGATCCTATTACTATATCTGCTTCACTTTGGATAGGTACTCCGTACAAACTTCTTATGTAGTCGCATCCTTCAAGCCAAGCTTTCTTATAATCACCAGCAACAAACTTTATAAAATTCCCTGAGGTATCTAATACTACATTAAATAAAAAGTCAGGTTTTACAATACCACAAACTTCATTCATATCATCTCTTAGAGGATTTCCATCTACATTATTTGATTTAACTTCTAAATTTAAACCACTACTTTTACCTTCATTAAAACATAGGCTATGGTTTGCTTGAATTGTTTTTATACCAACAACTCCAGGAAGTATACTTTTAGCACCTCCACCAAATCCAGCCATTAGATGAAATACTATTCCACCAGTTAATATAACTCTATCAGCTTCATGTACCCTCTTATTTAAATATATAGGAGTTTTTCTACTAGATTCCCCTAAGTAAACTAACTCATTTTCATCCTCACACTCGTGATCATATACCTTTATCCTTTTGTAAACCTCTTCCCCTACCACTGCGATCATTTCTTCTTCTGTACTTTTCCTATGACCACCTAGTGCTATTACAATAAATATTTCCTCATCCTTCACTCCTAAATCACTTAAGTAATTTACAATGTGAATAACAAATTCATCACTTTTCATCCATGCTCTAGTAATATCACTAACTATTATTGCAATTTTTTCCCCTGGAACAACAATATCTTTTAATGCCTTACTTCCATTTGGATTATTTAATACCTTAGTTAATTCCTCTTTAATATCTTTTATATAATCTGCATCTTTTGGCATTAAAGTATGAATTATATGTTTTTCATCTATATTAGCATACAACTTATCTCTACCATATTTTAATCCTATTTTTCTCATTTTCTCTTCACCCCAATTAAGTTTTAATTTCAGTACAGCACTATCTTTTGATTCCCACTTATATATTTCTGAATTTTCTGTATCATATACTGTATCCCTTAAGTTTTTAAAAATTCTCAAGGGATACTAATTATATATAAACTAAACTTCTAATATTTCCCCTATTACAATATCATCCTCACTTCTATTACTCCAGTAATTAGCAAGTATAGCATCTAGTACAGTTTGAAGCGGTCCTGATATAGCCGCTGCTACTGAAACCACTGGTGTAAAATGCGCTATAGCTAATGTATTTGCTAAACCTGAATTTTGCATGCCTACTTCTAAGCATATTGCTCTTCTTTTAGTTTTATTACATCCACATTTATATGCCATATAGTATCCTAAAATATGACCTATTGTATGATGAAGTAATACTGCCAAAAATATTATTAGCCCTGATGATTTTAGATTACTTATATTACCACTTATAGATCCTGCAACTAGTAGCATTAATAAAATACTTGATAACAATGGAAGTATTTTATTCATAACTTCACTAACCTTTGGAAGAATCTTAGTTATAATTACAGCCATAATAATTGGTAAAATAACAGTTTTTATAATCGATACAAACATGCTACCAGCTGCAACTTCTATTTGACTATTGGCCAGTATTAAAGTAATCATAGGAGTTGCTATCGGTGCAATTAGCGTTGATACTGTAGTTAAACTAACAGACAATGCTACATCGCCTTTTGCTATAAAAGTCATAACATTTGAAGATATACCTCCTGGACAACAGCCTACTAATATTAACCCTAAAGTAAGCTCTGGTGATAAATTTAATAAACTTGATAATAAATATGCTACTAATGGCATTATCGTAAATTGACCTAGAGCTCCGATAAAAACATCTTTCGGTCTTTCTAAAACTAACTTAAATTGATCTGTTCTTATTGTCATCCCTACACCAAACATCATCATTGTTAAAAATGTACTCATCTTAGGCATTGCCCAACTAAAAGTTTCAGGCTTTATAAAACAATATCCTGCCATCAAAACTATAAGTACTGCCATGTATTTAGATACTAAATCCCCTAATTTTTCAATCACTCTCATTTAAATTCCCCCTTAATTTTAGTTTTAATTTTTTACTTTTTATAGTTCTTTTAAAGCAATAGTCAAAGTCACTATCCATATTATCCCTCCTATGTCTTTGTAACAAAAAAATAAAAAAAGAGCTCTCAATAGAGCTCTTTTCTAAATATATAATAATTCAATTTTGTAGAATGAATACAAAATTAAATATAATATAAACAACTCATTAAGGATAAGGATTTATATAAAGTTTTGCAATACAATTTTCCAGCGCTAAAATAATAAAAGCCCCAGCTAAAGAAAAAGCTATAAAATTGTACGCATAAATCCTTTCCTAAGTTTTTCATATTATCCTCCTAAATTTATAATTAATTTTTATTAAATATTATAGTTATATGTTTATTAAAAATAAGTTTAATTTGTTACTATTATTTTTTCAACATTTTAATATTATTTATTTATGTTTTTTATATATTATGTATAATTATTTTTTTAATATAAATTTAAGCATAATAAAACTCTAAGCAATTATTAATTACTCAGAGTTTTATTATATTTACTATTGACTATTCCTTTTTTTAAACTTTTCTTATTCGACAGTTTTTGCTTATAAACTTTATCATCTGCTTCCTTTAAAAGGTTTAATATGTTATTATCTTTACTTTCTCTAACAGAGCTTCCTAAAGCTATACTAATATTAAATATTTCATTATCATAAGCTTCACATTTATCATTTATTAACTTAATTATTTCTTCACATTTTTCCTTATTTGTATTTGGAAGTAATATTACAAATTCATCTCCACCAATTCTAAAAACTTCACCAATATTATTACAAACATATTTTAAAATATTTGCCGTTTCTCTTAGCAAGTTATCACCTTCTTGGTGTCCAAATGAATCATTTACTTCTTTTAAACCATTTGTATCTCCCATTATTATTCCTAGTGGCAAAAAGTCTTCTTTTGAAAGTTCCGTTAATCTAGCTTCAAAGCAAGCTCTATTACCAACTTCAGTCAATACATCTGTATAACTTAAATACCTTAATTTTTCTTGGGCTACTCTTTTATCTGTTACATCCATAGACCTTCCAACTATGCCAGATACATTCCCCTCACTATCAATTAATGGTATTTTAACTACTTCCTTATATTGTTTTTCTCCACTTTCATCTTCAAATACTGCCTCATTATATATAGCTGATTTACTTTCAATGACTTTTTTATCATCTTCTAAAAATTTTTGTGCTAATTTAATATTTTCATTGATTTCTACATCAGTTTTTCCAAGTATATTATCAATTCCTTTTTGCTCATAAAAATCCCTACAATCTTTATTAGCATATACATATTTACTGTCTATATCTTTATAAAAAATTACCCCTGGCAAAATATCCATAATTTTCTCAGCTAAATTTTTTTCTTTTTCAGGATTTTCTTCAATAAACATACCTGCTATAGCTACTAAATCCTTGTTATCATTTACTATTGGAAATATAAAACAGTGCTTTAAAATACCATCTATATTAACACTAACTAATCTAGCTTCTGAGCTGTCTAATACATCTTGACAGTGTAATATATATATATCATCACTCTCTTCCATTAATAACTTTTCTTTTGATTTATTAAGCATTTTTGTATATCTATCATTTACAAAAATGTATTTAAATTCTAAATCTCTAACCCACATTGGAAAAGGCAGGCTTTCAAATATTACTTTAAATATTTTATTCATCAACTTTCCACCTTATTTATCTGTTGTTTAACATATATTGTATTATATCATATTTTAAAATTCTATTTAAACACAATAAAAGCCGTCTCACGAAGTATTTATTAAGACAGCTATTGTACTACTTAGTTAATATGTATATATATTCATTCTTGTTCCTCTTGCAAATCCTATTATTTTAATATTTACAATATTAGCTAGATCTATTGCAACATTTGTAGGTGCTGACCTAGAAACAATATAATTAATATTAAGTTTTGCACATTTTAATACAATTTCTGAAGTTATTCTACCACTAGTCAAAACTGCTTTTTCTTTTACATCAATTTTATTCTTTAAACATTTTCCAATTATTTTATCAAGAGCATTATGTCTCCCTATGTCCTCTTCAAAGTAAATAATTTCTTTGAAGTTACTTAACGCAACACTATGAACCCCTCCTGTATCCTTAAAGAGCTTTGATTGTTTATTAAATTCACTCATTATTTTAGAAATAGCTTCAAAAGGCAATTCCTTGTTACTACTGTAAGGATTTAGCTTTAAATTGTCGATTTCATTGTAATAAATGCTACCTTTTCCACAACCTGACGTAATCGTTCTTTTTACATTCGCTTTTTTATTTAATAATTCTCTACTCTTTAAATCAATATTTATATATCCTTTTTCTTCAAATATTGATATATTTTCAATATCGTCTAAACCTTCAATTATACTTTCCGAATGTAAAAAACCTATCGCTAATTCCTCTAAAGATTCTGGCGTACATATTAAAGTTATATATTCTTCGCCATCTAAAAATATTGTAAATAGATATTCTACTATTACGGTATCTACTTCTTTTTCTATATTCTCTTTATCATATTTACTTATATAATATTTTTTTACTATATCCATAATCTTCTGCTCCAGTATATTTTTTCTTATTAATAATTTCTACATTTTTATACATTTTCCTTTGTTGATATAAACATTAATTTATATATCAAGTTTAATAAATAATAAAAAAGCTGCCCTTTAAATAATTATAAATAATAAAAAACCTAGAGAAAAATTTTCTCTAGGTAATATTTTGCTATTTTTTTTCTTTTCCTAATATATAACTTCCAACTCCCATAAATATAGCTCCACCTACCATATTTCCAAGAGTAGCTCCTACTAGATTATATACTGCCCCTGCTAAAGTAGCTCCTTGTATTGTAGGTGATAATATTGCAACAGAGAATATTGTCATATTGGCAACGCTATGCTCATATCCACTTGTTATAAATGCAAATAGACACATGAATATTATTATTAATTTTGCTACATCATTTTCTGTTCTGAATGAACATAATATCGATACACAAACTAATATGTTACAAAGTACACCTCTAAAGAATAACTCCATAAAAGGTATAGATGCTTTTGCTATAGAAGTAGTTGCAAAAAACTCATTTACTGGCCCTTGTTTTGCAAGACCTGCCCCAACAAATAAAGCTGCTACAAGTATTGAACCTATTAGATTACCTATATAACTATAAATCCATATCCTTGAAGTATCTTTAAATGATACTCCTTTATTTAAAGTACCAGCGGTCATTATCATATTATTTCCAGTAAATAGTTCTGAACCTGTAAATATTACAAGACTAAGTGCAATTGCAAATGAAACTCCCATCATTATTTTAGTAGATGGTGATCCTGCTGATGTAAGAAGTCCTCCAATTGTAAATATTAATAATATTCCAAGTCCTACATAAAGTCCTGCATATGCAGATGATACTAAATATTTAAGTTTGCTATTATTTAAAAGGTTAACTTTATTCTTCGCTGCATTAGTTAACTTATCTAATGTTTCTCTATGCATATTAATTCTCCTTTAATATTAGTTTAATATCTAATTCCACTCCAATATATGTTTTCATTTATCTTTACTATAGAATCTAACTCAACACCTTCAAGAGCCCACTTTTTAAACTCCATAAATCCAGTTCTATCAACAATATATCCTATATGCTCTTTTCTATTTGGTGCATCTTTTGCTATATATTTTTCAACATATTTATAAGTATTTAATATTATTTTTG
Organism: Romboutsia sp. LXY-2; assembly: GCF_056171995.1. Classification (NCBI taxonomy): domain Bacteria; kingdom Bacillati; phylum Bacillota; class Clostridia; order Peptostreptococcales; family Peptostreptococcaceae; genus Romboutsia; species Romboutsia sp. LXY-2. The sequence goes on from NZ_JBKFGI010000001.1 coordinate 332,646, forward strand.
TTATTGATTCTTCATCAACCCATACTAAAAAGTCTTCTGCTAGTCTAGGATTTTTCTTTCCACTTCTACCCATTATAGCCAGTCTATAGTATTTCTTAGAATCTCTTGCCCATGCACTTGTTGGACAGTTTAGTGTACATTCTCCACAGCCTATACATTTATCATGGTCTCTTACTATTTTATAACTTTCCATTTTTAGTGCACCTGTAGAAAGTTTTTTACATTTCTTTACGCAAGCTCCACAAGATATACATCTATCTTTATCATATAATGGTAGAGTCATACCAATAATCCCAAAGTCATGCATTCTTACTTTTATACAGTCATTTGGACATCCAGTTAATGCAATCTTAAAGTGTAAATCATGAGGAAATACTGCCTTCTCTATTCTTTTTGCAAATTCAGTAGTACTATATTGAGCTTTTGGACAAACTTTATTTCCTATACACGCTGATATATTTCTAGTACCAGCAGCTGAGTATCCTTTATCTTTTTCAGGCTGATTTATTTCCATTTTTTCTATTACTGGCTGAATAATTTTATTTACCTCATCCATATCTTCCATACTAATTCCAAGGATCTCAAATCCTTGTCTAGTTGTAATATGAATTTGACCATTTCCATATTCATTAGCAATTTTTGATATTATCATTAAACTTTCAGGGTCTGCAAGTCCTCCAGGTATTCTAACTCTAAGTGAAGTTTCATACTTATTTTTAGTTATTCTAAAAGCATTTTTCATTACTTTTTTAGTATTTAAGTCTCTTATCATATTATATTCCCCCTAATCTATAAGATTTTTTGCATATGAATAATCAAATACAGGTCCATCAATACATATATAAGTATCATCCATTTTGCAGTGGCCACATTTACCTACTCCACAACACATTTTTCTTTCATATGAAACCCATATATTATTTTCTGCTAAATCCCTTTTTAAAAATTCTGCTACTGTAAATTTCATCATCATAGGAGGACCTACTACTATAGCAGACATATCATCAACATTTTCTATGTTTAACTCAGGTATATATTTTGTTACTAATCCTACAGGTCCATCATAATCTTCATCTGCACTATCTACTGTAACTAATATATCTAACTTTTTACTCCATCTTTCAATATCTGATCTAAATAAGACATCATTTGGAGTTCTAAATCCTACAATTAATTTAAAGCTCTTACATTTCTCTGGGGTGTTATAGAAGTGTTCTACTATACCTCTTACTGGCGCTAATCCGCTCCCACCAGCAACAACAACAACTTCTCTTCCTTCGTATAAGCTAACATCAAATCCATTTCCATAAGGTCCTCTTAAAAAGAAGCTATCTCCTACCTTATAATTAAATAATTCACTAGTAACCTTACCAACATTTCTTATTGTAAAGTCAACATAATCATCTCCATATCCAGAAACAGATATAGGACTTTCTCCATGCTTAGGTACTGATATTTCATAAAACTTACCTGGTAAAACATCTTTAGTGTTACAGTTTACTCTAAAAGTCCACTCTAATTCTGTATGTTTTGTAATTTCTCTTATTTGTGCACTTACTGGTATATATGGATTCATCTATTTTTCCTCCTTATTTACTAAATCATTTACTTTGTCTATGCATTCTGATAAAGATATATACTGTGGACAAGCATCATCACATCTTCCACATCCTACACACATGTGGTATCCATATCTCTTATTAAAGTCGTGTATTTTGTGCATTACTTTAAATCTCATTCTTTCTCCTTGCTTCTTTCTGAAAGAATGACCTCCCGCCATATCTGTATATCCATCTACTTGACATGAAGCCCAAACTCTTCTTCTCTCGCCAACGTTTTCATTCTCTTTATAATAAATATCCTGCATTGTAAAACATGTACATGTAGGACATACAAAATTACATCTTCCACACGCTATACATCTTTCATCATACTCATCCCAAATTGGATCTTTAGCTATAGCTACTGGTTCTATATTTTGTGGTATTTGTACTGATACTAAATTTTCTTTAACGTAATCTAAGTCAAAACTTGCACTTACTCCATCAAAAACTTTCAATTCATCATCTTTTATATCTAAGTAAACATCATTATCAATTATATTTAATCCCATATCATAACTATCACATTTATTACTTCCCATGCTTACACAAAAGCAGTTTCTAAAACTCTCTTTGCAGGCTATTAATACAAATTTAACTTTTTGTCTAAGTCTTTCATAGTAATAGTCTTTTTCTATTCCATTGTTAAGATATATCTCATCAATTCTCCTAACTCCATTTAAATCACAAGCTCTTAAAAATACTAATAATTTTTTATCATCAATGTCACTTTCTTTATACTCTTTCTCTGTGAAATAAAATAAAGTTTGAGTTATTGGAAGAATAGTTTCTTTAGCTGAAAAATTTGATTTTTTATTAAATTCAATTTCTTCAATGCTATTTATTTCTTCATATTTCACTAAGTCTGTATCTGAAAATACACCTTTATATGGTATCAATACTGGTGCAAGTATCTTATAATCTTTTTTTAAAATCTCTAATCCTTTATTAAAACTCATTTTATCTAATTTAATTTTCATAAGAATTATCCTCCCTCAACATTGTTAATTAAATATTAACATTCTCATTCGGGAATGGTCTGTGATATATATCACAATAACAAAAAAATATTCTGTAATTTAACAATTTCAACCTTTCAGTTTAATAGTCAAATTACAGAATATTTTACGTACTTTTAAAATACTCAGCTAATTCATATTTTTTTATATAAAATTTTTTATTGTCTAATTTTACTAAATCCTCATCTTGAAGAACTTTCATTGCCCTTGATAAACTTTCTCTCTTACATCCTAGCATATCGGCTAGATAGGTTATAGTTATATTTACATTTAATAAGGTCCATTCTCCCTTATCTATACCGAATTCTTTTCCTAATCTATATAACTTTGCAGCTAATTTTTTATCTAACCTAATTGATATAGTATTTTTTAGTTGTCTGTACAATCTTCTACTTCTATTTTGCATTGCATTGATAACATTTTTACATAAATTAAAGTCTTTTTCCATTAAGTTAATAAATTCTACCATTTCACATTCTAAAATAGTGGCATTTTCAAATGCTTCACATCCTGCTGCTGATGGCTTAACCTCATCAATTAATAAGTAGTTTATCATTTCGCCAGGTCTTAAAATAAATATTATCTTTCTCTCTCCGCTCTCATTTATCTTAAAAATTGATACTTTTCCTTCTATTACAAAATATACTTTTTGAACAATGTCTCTTTCATGAAATAGAATTTCTTTTTTACTAAGTTTTTTAATTTTAGAAATCTTTTTTATATATTCTTTTGTTTCAATTTTTGTATCTTTTAAGATATCTATATTGTACATAGCACCACCTTATTTACTATATCTATTTTTATGAATTTTATTTAAGTCATACTTATCTATAAATTCATTTTTATTATCACTATAGCCTATAGGCACTATATTATATGGCACAAGATTTTGTGGTAAATGAAGTACTTCTCTAACATATTCCACTCTTTTTAACTTTGGAAATACTCCTACCCAACAAGCAGCAAGTCCTTGATTTATAACTTCTAATAAAATATTTTGTGTACATGCTCCTAAGTCTTGAATCCACTTACCAGCTTTAATAAATCTATCTGAATTTCCTAAAACTACTATACATAAAGGTGCTTTATTTATATGCTTAGCTCTATGATGAGTTTTTGATAGTTTTTCTAGAATTTCTTTATCATCAACTACAACAAATTCCCATGGACAACTATTCTTTGAAGATGGGGCTTGCATAGCAGCCCTTAATATTTCTGTTATTTTATATTCTTCTACTTGCACTTCTGTATAAGTCCTTATTGACCTTCTGTCTCTTATTATATCTAACATAAATAATTCTCCTAATGATTACATTCTAATTTACTACATTAATTATTTGCATACTTCACTATGTGATTTTAATCCGTATGCTGATTTTGCTGATTTTACTGCATTAACTACTGCTCTTTCCATAACTCTTGCTGATAGTAATCCAACTACACTTTGATCTGCTTCTACTTCTCCTGTTGATAATGCAAATATTGTATCTCCATCATATATTGAATGTGCTGGTCTCATTGTTCTACCATATCCGTTGTGTGCCATTGAAGCTATTTTTGTTATTTCTGCTTTATTAAACTTTGCATTTGTAACTATTGCTCCTATTGTTGTATTTCCAGAGAATAAATTAGTTTTGTCATAATAATTATTAATCATTTCTTTTTCTGTATCTAAAAAAGTATTGCTATTATTATCTACTAATCCTGCTAATACTTTATTGTTATCTTCCGGGTCTATTACGTCTCCTAAACAATTTACTGCAACTATTGCTCCTACTTGTAAATCTCCGATTTGAAGAGCATATGTACCAAGACCGCCTTTCATTGCACCTTCTAATCCTTTGTATTTTCCTACTGCTGCTCCACAGCCTGCTCCAACATTTCCATTAGGACATTCCTTATTCGACGCTTTTTTGCAAGCTTCATATCCCATTTCTTTATCCGGTCTTACGTCAAATTTTCCAACAACTAAATCAAATAAACAAGCTCCCGTAACTATAGGTACCTTTGTAACTTGAACATCAAATCCTATGCCTTTCTCTTCTAAACACTTCATTACTCCACTACAAGAATCTAATCCAAATGCACTTCCACCTGATAGTACTACTGCATGTACTTGATTTACCATATTTACAGGGTCTAATAAATCCGTTTCTCTAGTTGCTGGTGAGCCACCCCTTACGTCTACACCTGCTGTTGCACCTTTTTCACAAACTATTACACTACATCCGGTTCCTGCTGTTTCATCTTCCATATGCCCTAATTTTATTCCTTCTATATCTGTAAATTGTATTTCTCTCATGTTTTCCTCCTTAGTTCTTATTGATGATGCAAATAATATTTATTTTTTACAATAAATTATTATTTAATCTACTCTATATTATTTATGAACTTTTGCTCTATTTCTTAAATTTAATAATACTATATTAGCATATTTGATTATATAATTTGTCATAAAATATACTAAATTTTCGTGAAAAATTATATAATAGATTTGAAATCTTATGTAAAACTAAAATACTAAGATATCTAAAAATAATAAGCATAAAGGTGATACTATGAAAAAATTTAATTATTACGCAACTATATCATTAATTTTAGTTGCCAGCTCTGCAATAATGTTTTATATACATTATTTGGCATTTGGACAAGCAGAAAATACTGCCTATTACTCTACTATGAACTTGTGTTTTATTCCTATAAACAGTTTAATAGTAACAATAGTTTTTGAAAGATTAATTAATTATAAGGAAAAGACTGACAGAATAAACAAGTTAAATATGTTAGTAGGAATTTTTTTCAATGAGGTAGGTTGTGATTTAATGAAGCATATTATCATTGCTGATGAAGGTGCTAAAGAAGCACTTTTACAATATGATAACCTAAAGACACTTGAGAAAAATATATTAAATCATGATTGTAATATTAATATAAATATTATTAATCTAAAATCATTAAAAGAGCTTCTATTAAAAAATAATGACTTGTTTATAAACTTAATAAGCAATGAAAATCTTCATCTTCATGAAACTTTTACAGATTTACTTATGGCTGTAGTTCATTTAAGAGATGAAATACTTTTTATTGAAAAACATGGCTACAATGATATCGATTATACACATCTAGAAGGAGATATAATCAGAGTATATAAAAGCCTAAATATACAATGGATAAACTATTTAAAATATCTTCAAAAAAATTATCCATTCTTATATAACAATGCAATACGAATAAATCCATTTATTAATGAATTAGAAACAGTAAGTTTATAGTTGCTCAAGTTGAAAGCAGTAGCTATTATAACTATCCACAAACCAAGTAAGTTATATCTTAGTATATAAAAAAGATGATTTCTATTCATTTAGAAATCATCTTTTTATCATAGTTATTTATCTATAAAGTTCAATATTATAAAATACAGCTTTTTTTGCACCTATATTTCTATAGGTATGACTATATGTTCCGTCAAATTTAATTGAATGGCCTTTTTCTAGTTTATAATTTTTTCCATTTATACACATCTCTAATTTTCCTTCTATAACTAATACATACTCTTCTTGGACGTTATTATGTGTCGCGGAAATATGTTCACAGTTTGGATAAAGTTCAATTAAAAATAACTCAAACCTACTTTGCGGATCAAAAGGAAATAGTGAATATAATCTCATGTCTCCATCTTCTTCTATTATGGGTTCTATCTCTTCTTTTTTTACTACTTCACATTCTTCACTGTTCTCACCTAATAAACTAGTAAAGTTTATTTTAAACCCTGTTGAAATCTTCCATAATGTAGATATAGTAGGGCTAGATTCCCCTCTTTCAATTTGCCCAAGCATAGCTTTACTAACACCAGTCATAACTGATGCTTTATCTAAGCTTATCCCCATATCCTGTCTTAGCTTTCTTAAATTTCGTCCTACATCAGGTATATTATCTTCCATATTGTAATCCTTTCTAAAAACATTAGTACTTGCTAATATTTAACAACTTTTACTCCAATATCTTCTATTGTCTTTTTTAATTTTAACATTAAACTGTCCTCTGGTGTTTTAAATTCATATATAAAATCTTCAAGACCAAGTGCCTTATATTTTTCTATTCCAAACTTATGATATGGTAATAGCTCAATACTACCATTTATTGTATTTTCTTTTACAAATATAGCAGTATTTCTTATATTTTCTATACTATCATTTACCCCTGAAATAACAGGTATTCTCACCGTCATGGGAATATTCATTCTAGCCATTTTACATATATTTTCAAATATTAATTTATTAGAAACTCCAGTGTATTTTTTATGAATATTATCATCCATTGACTTTATGTCTACAAAAATATAGTCTAGCTTTTCTATAATATTTTTTACCTTATCAAAATCAAAATATCCACAAGTTTCAATGGCCATATTGATACCTTTATCATAACATTTATTTACTAATTTTGTTAAAAAATCACTTTGAAGTGTAGCTTCTCCTCCTGAAAATGTTACCCCTCCACCTGAATTAATATAAAATATTCTGTCCTTCTCTACCTCTCTTACTACCTCATCTACGGTCATCTCTTTGGTCATAATAGAAATAGCATTATTTACACAGTTACTTACACATTTTCCACATAAATTACACTTGCTGTTTACTTCTTTTCTATTAAGTAATGAAGTAATATTTTTATCACATACTTCTATGCATTTGTTACATGATTTACATTTATCTTTTATAACTCCAAGCTTAACAATATTATTCCATGAATCAGGATTTGAACACCATTTACACTTTAGTGGACATCCTTCTAAAAAAACCGTAGTCCTTAATCCCTCTCCATCATTCACTGAAAAGTGCTGAATATTTACTACCCTACCAATATAACTCATATTAATCTCCTAACTAAAAGTTAGCATGTGCATTTCTTGCTATTATTGCATCTTGCATTTCTTTTGATAAATTAACAAATTGAGTACTGTATCCTGCTACTCTAACCAAAAGGTCTTTATAATCTTCTGGTGTTTCTTGTGCCTTCAATAATAATTCATTGTCTATAGTATTAAATTGTACATGGAATGCTCCTAATGAGAAATATGATTTAATCATAGCGTTAAGGTTTCTAAGACCTCTTTCTGTTGAAATAATATCTTGATTTAATCTCATATTAAGTAAAGTGCCTCCTGTGTGAACATCATGATTTATTTTAGCTGAAGATTTCATGGCCGATAGAGGACTACTAACGTCACTTCCAGCATATGGTGAAACTCCCTCTGTTAGTGGTTTTGTGGCTTCTCTTCCACAAGGTGTAGCTCCAACAATTTTTCCTGTTGGTACATAATTTGATATTCCCATAAATGCACTATTAAACTGTGAACCAAATATATCCTTATATTTTTTGGTCTCTCTATAATAAAAATCTGATATTTCTACTGCTAATCTATCCACAAAATCATTGTCATTTCCGTATTTAGGACAATCAAGCGCAAGCTTTCTAAGTTGGCTATATCCTTCCCAATTATTATCTAAAGCATTAGATAACTCGTCTAATGAAGTTATTTTATCATTAAATACTAACTTTTTAATTGCTGCTAAAGAATTTGCCACAACTCCTAATCCAATTCCTGTTAACACAGGCCCAACATTATATTTTGCTCCGCCCTTACTTAAATCTATTCCTTTTTCAGTACAACCATCTACACATGTAGATAGAAATGGTCTTGGCACTATTTCTTTATGAATTTGTTGTGCAACAACGCTTCCAATCACTGAATTTTTTATTAAATAAGCAAGTTGCTTAAAAAATGCTTCTTTGATTTCTTCAAATGTTTTGAATTCACATATATTCCTTTCGATAAGCCCCATAGTTTCCCCTGTTAGCCTACTTTTACCGCTATTTATTGCATATTCTAGGGCTGCACCAAAGTTAACATTTACTGCTGAAGTCCACTGACAAGTCTTTCTAAAGTGTGGTACTACACAGCCACAATTACTCCAATCTCTAGCATCCTCTGGATCATATCCTACTTGAAGCAGCATTTGTGATCCACAATTATCATTGTGAATTGCAGGGAATCCCGTTCCTGTCTTAACTAAATTTGCTACAGCCATTGTAAAATCATCAGGTGCATTTTGATGTATCCTAACACTTAGTCCTGGTTGGTGAGTTTTTACATTTTCAGTAGCTTTTAAACACATATATGAAATATCATTTGTTGCATCACTACCATCCCTTTTTCTTCCACCAACCGTTAAATTTTGAAATTGATTGTATCCTGCAAAGTAGTTTGCTGTATTTGATGATATTGTCCATACCCATTCTGATAATTTGATCCACAGGGCTTCAATTAATTCTTGAGCTTCATACTCTTTAATAATTTCTTTTTCTAAATCCTTTTTATAATAAGGGAACATATACTGGTCAAATCGACCTAAGTTTAAAGCTAACGGATTTTCCGATATTATTCCTCCCAATTGAACAAACCAAACAAATTGAATTGCTTCATAAAAATTACTAGGTGGTCTAGCTGGTACGTTTTTACATACCTTAGATATTTTCATAAGTTCAATTTTTCTCTTTTCATCTTTTTCTTCTTTGCCCATTTCTTCTGCTAATTTGGAATATCTATTTGCAAATGTCATTATACCATCTGCTACTATAGATATCGATTTATAGAAATCTATTTTTTCTATATTGTCTGGATTTGATATATCTAAAGATTTAATTTTTTCGTCTGCTTCTTCTTTTATTTTCATATAACCTTTTTTAAAAAGAATATCTTCATAATCTGGTGTTATTTCACCAACTGCTTGTCTCCATTTAGAGTCGTTATCTATTATACCTGTATCTATTAAAATTTTACCTGTATCTTTAGGAATTCTAGCTAAAAATACTTCTTCTAATGATTTTCCTTCCCAATATGGAAATATATTTTCTCTAACAAATTCTCTTTGTTCATCATTCATAAAATATGGATCTTGTTTTCTAGTGTCAAATGTATCCATCTCCTTGTCTACCCATTTCCAAGAGAACTCAGGAGTTAATATTCCGGTTCTTCTAAAGTTACCAGCTGTACCTACTATTAACTCATTGTTATATATTTCTATAGGTAACTCCCTACATACATCTAAAAATGCTTTTGCTCTTCTTATGCAAATCGCTTCTCCTTCACTTTTTTTATGAGACTCTGTAAAAATTCTAGCTCTTTCATAGCAAATTTTAGGTTTAGAATTTATATATTCCTTTCTAAACGCTTCTATTCTATCTGTAGTATTCATTTATATCCCCCTAATATCATTAATTTTTATACTAATATATCCATTAACTTTTGTATGTTATAACATACTTTATTTAATTATATTGCACATTTTGATTGATAATCAACTAAAATACACTATAAATATATTTTATTATGTAAAAATTAAATTTTATAATTGAATACAAAAAAACCTAGCTTCTGCTAGGCTTTATTTAGGCATCGTAAAAATTACAAATGACCAAAGTAAAATTAATATAGTTATAATTATTATATGCTTATATCTCCCTAATTTCAATTCTGATTCCTCCAAAAGATGAATTTCTCATATTTCCTATTTTGTATATTTCTATTGTTTCACCAATTTAATATAATAATAGCTTTTTTTATTTAATGCAAATAAATTTATAACATCATCAGTTTACTCCTCATTTCTTCAATATAATATTCATTTGCATACTGATCTTCACTACATATACACTCATCATTCACCATATATATAGGCGTAGTAGATGCTTCTTTAAAAATTCTTCTCCTTTTAAATCCTCCAATATCATTAACAAAAACTACATTCAATATATCATCGATTTCCATATTGTCTAAGTCTGTCAAACCTGCTTCTAGTAAGCTTAAATTTTTCACATTTATCCAATCTCTAAACCATCTTATTTTACTTAAAAACACTTTACTCTTATCATCTATATCACTTATATCTTCTAGGTTATTCATTTCTTCCTCTGCATAACTTATATCATTATATATTCTTAATTCTATCATCTTTAACGCCAATACTAAGCTTATATCATCTAGTTCCTCTTCTAAGTACTCTAAATCAAAATCAATCATACTCTCTCCTCCTATAGCATTAATGTGTTACATAGGTATTCCTTATAATTTATTAAATTTTCTAGGAGTTAATACCATAAATTTCTTTTGTTCAAATTTATTTTTAATCTGAATATCTCCAAGATTTTATTATTTTTTACATTTCAAGTATGCTATAATATTCCTATTGCTAATTTTTACTATAGGTTTACTTAAATAGTAAAAATTATTTTCTATTTTATTAGACATCTATTTATTAGGATATCTAATAATTTTGTATGGAAAGTGTAAAAATTTATATACTAATTTATAGATTACCTTTTATCACAATTTAAGATGTTAATCTATAGTATAGTCACTTAATATAGGCTATATGATTGTATATACAAAGTAAGGTAAGGTGAGAATGATTGGACTTTAGTAAAATAAAAACATTAATTAAAATAAATACTAACTCCTCTAGATGGAACAGAGGTGTTATATATTACAATAGAAGATTAGTTGACCATGTTAGCTATAATATAGACGGAAATACTTTAACCTTACAAGGTATGGTTGAATCTGAATATAATAATGAAGTATATCAAAATGCAATAATTGTAGATGGCCATAATTATAAAATACTAGGTGGAAAATGTAGTTGTGAAGACTGTAGAACAAAAAGTAGCCCTGATAGGTTATTTATATGTAAGCATATTGTTGCTACTTCTATATATGGACTTAGATTAGCTGAGAGAGATGCCAGTGGTAATATTTCTAGTCCTCCACCTGAAGATGTACAAAACCTTATACTCTCTCCAGTCAAACAACTATTACACTATTTTGATAGTTCTAACAAAGAAAAAGTTAATATAGATGTAAATATTAATATAGATTCTAGAAATATTTTTGCAGATTTTAAAATTGGTACTGACAAAATGTATGTACTTAAGAACATTAAAATCTTTGCAAATTCAAGGCTTACAGGTTCATCATTAGAGTATGGTAAAAACTTTATATATAATCCTGCTACTCATTATTTTGACGAGAATGATGAAAAACTTGTGAATTTAATTGAATACTTTGGTTCAAGTGTTTCTCAACTTAATAGTAGCACTTACAACCCTAAATTTATGGATATTGGTGCAAGTGGTTTAAGACAATTTTTAGAAATATTAGGAGATAAAGAATTTACTTTAAATTATTATGATGATATATATTGCCCTCGTGTAATAAAAGATAATATTCCTATAAACTTTGAGCTAAAAAAAGCTGATGATAAAATTCTATTTAACGCTAAGGAAAACCTACCAATACCTTTAACATCTAAAGGAGATGTTATTTTATTTGAGGATGATATATATTTGTTATCAAATGACAATGCTATCTATTATAAAAAAGTTTATGATTTATTAAATGAAGGCAAAGAATTATCATTTGATAAAGACGATATAAAAAGTATTTTAGGCTCTTTTGTTCCTAAGATAGAAGAATTTTCTCAAACTGTTGATCTTGATAATGAAATTAAAAATAACATTGTAAGTGATTTTAATGCTGGATTTTATTTTGACTTAAAAAAAACTAATGTTATTTGCGAATTAAAATTTAATTACGATGATAATAATGGTGAGAAATACATATTGCCTGATACAAAGAAAGAAAAATATTATAAAAGTATTCTTTTAAATAATAAATTCGTTAAAGAAAATGCTCACTATACCTTTAAAGGAAATGATGAAGAGCTATTTAATTTCCTAAATGAGGAATTAGATAACTTAAAAAATATTGGTGATATTTATTACTCTGATAAATTTAAGAATAGAAAAATATATAAATCCTCTTCTATTGTAGCTTCTGTTGGCGAAGGAATTAATGGCTACTTAGAATTTGACTTTAATATATCTGATATTGATAAAAAAGAATATAAAAATATATTAAATGCATTTAAAGAAAAAAGAACTTTCTACAAATTAAAAAATGGTAGTTTTATAGATCTAAATGAAGTAAAAACTAAGAATTTTTTAGAGCTTGTAGAAAATCTAGACTTTGTAAATACTCTTGATAATAAAATACACAACAATAAAATGTTATATATTAATGAAATGATTGAAGCTAACAGCCTTGACTTTATACAAGGTAAGGAGATTGTTAAAAACATTTGCACTAAGTTTAAAAATATAGAAAATATTAATATAGATGTACCTAAAGAGATAACTGCAACCTTACGTGATTATCAAATTAGTGGACTACAGTGGTTTAATACTCTTAATTACTATGAATTTGGTGGAATACTAGCAGATGAAATGGGTCTTGGTAAAACACTGCAAACTATTGCTTTTTTAGCTTCTAAAAAAGGATCAAAGTCTCTAATTATAACACCAACATCTCTAATCTATAACTGGAAAAATGAATTTGATACTTTCGCTCCTACTATGAATGTATTATTAGTTCATGGTAATAAATCCGATAGAGAAAAAGCTTTAGAAAGTATGGATGATTATGATGTAATAATAACTACTTATGGAACATTAAGAAATGATTTAGAACAATATGATAAAAAAATATTTGATTATTGCGTAATAGATGAAGCTCAAAATATTAAAAACCCTACAGCACTTAGTACTGCAGCAGTTAAAAATATTAAAGCTAAGTCTAAATTTGCACTTACTGGTACACCTATTGAAAATAACCTATTTGAACTTTGGTCAATATTTGACTTTGTAATGCCTGGTTATTTATATAATAGAAGTAGATTCCAAGAGCTATTTATTGGTAAAGATGGTAATGTAGAAAACTTAAAAAGACTTATAAAACCATTTGTTCTTAGAAGAACTAAACAAGAAGTAATGACTGAACTTCCTGAAAAAATAGAAAAGAAATTCTTTGTAGACTTAAATGTGGAACAAAGAAAAATTTATAGTGCGTATGTTGATGACATTCAAAAGAAAATGGAAAGCCATGATTTTAATAAAGATAAAATAACAATATTATCTTATTTAACAAAACTAAGACAATTATGCTTAGATCCAAGTGTATTGGTAGAAAACTACAATATAAAAAGTTCAAAAATAGAAGCTTGCTTAGATCTTGTTCAAGAGAGTATAGACGGTGGCCATAAAATATTATTATTCTCTCAGTTTACTTCAGTATTAAAGAATATAGGTAACCATCTAACTGAAAATGATATATCTTATTCTTATATAGATGGCCAAACAAATGCTAAGGAAAGAATAAAACTTGTAGACCAATTTAATAATACTGATGAAAATAAAATATTCTTAATATCTCTTAAAGCCGGAGGTACTGGACTTAATTTAACAAGTGCTGATGTAGTTATACATTTTGACCCATGGTGGAATCCTTCAGTCGAAAATCAAGCTAGTGATAGAGCTCATAGATATGGTCAAAAAAATGTTGTTGAAGTTATCAAACTTATTGCTAAAGGCACAATAGAAGAAAAAATTATTAAGTTACAAGAAACTAAAAAAGAATTAATTGATGAGTTTATTAATGGAGATTTGGCTAGTGGTAATATATTAAAAAGCTTATCTGAAAAAGAAATTGTTGATTTATTTAGTTAAATAATCAGTTTAACTTAATTACTTAATATAATAATAGCTTTTACTAAATCGATTATAAAAAAGCAAGGTGTATATTCACCTTGCTTTTTTATTACTATCTACTCTTATATATTAATGTAATTGTAATTCATACTTCTTATTTTTAAGGAGTTATTTTCCATTAAATAGTTTATCATCTAATCTACTTCCTTCGCTACTTACTACTGTTGCAGCTGCCTTATTTGCAATATAACAACTTTCTTCAAAGCTATATCCTTTCGAAAAACATGCAATTATGGCACCTATATGGCAATCCCCAGCACCCACTGTATTTTCAACTATTGCATCTTCTCCTTTTATATGGCTATATTCACCGTCTTCATAATATAGTACTCCGTCTTTTCCTAAAGTAATGAATACTGCATTATTAGTTTTTTTATAAATTTCTTTCGCTGCATTTAACACATCAGTCTCATTTGTGAATTTTAATGCCTCATCATCATTAAGATGTAATATTGGTTTTAATGAAAACATCTTATCCATAATATTTTTTTCTATGAAATTTATTCTAGGACCTGGTCCAAAGAATATATTTTTATTTTTTTGTTTCATTAGCCAATCTGTTATTACGATAGATGTTCGTCCTTCCATTTCGTACCCAGAAACATAAATATTCTCATAATTGCTACCATCTATCTGCTCTACCCATTCTTTCTTAAATTCATGCTCTATTCCTGGAACTGTAATAAAACTTCTTTCTCCATCCTTTTCAACTAAGCATAAACAATATCCATTGTCTTTACTTTCATCACTAATATGAATCTGGTAATTATTTTTTTCTAATTCTTCCCTAATTATACTAGCATATATACCCTTTCCAACCGGTGAAAATAAGCTATGGTCTGATCCAAAATTCTTTAATACAGTTGCAATATTATAAGCACATCCCCCCATTGATATTACATGCTTATTACAAACTAAATCATCACCAGTTTTAGGAAGATAGTCTACATTTATCATTACATCAACAAGTACATTTCCTAATACTAAAGTTTTCATTATATTTCCCCCTAAGTTTATCTATAAAACATTACCTTCTAAAATCTACTACTTTTACATTATCAATTTTTTCATCTTTTATAACTTTAGGTTTTAGCTTTCCCTTCTTTAGTCCTAAAAGTTCTTCTACATCTTCTGGATATAAACTTAATCCTCCTTTAGATAAGGCCTCTACTATTTTCTCATTCTTTATAAGATTATTTTCTTCCATAATTTCTAGTGCTTGTTTACTTAAAGCTGGATTAGCTCCCTTAATTTCCTCTAAAGGCTCCTTCTTATCCCATCCTTTTTTAGCCATTTCCTTTAATAAATAATCATATTTTCTATAACTTATAGCTCCAAGATCATATGCTCTCAAAATCATCATATCTATAGGAACAATATATTTTCTTTTAAGTGCAACATAATAATCTAAATCAGCTGGATATGCTAAATCACTTAAAAACTCTTCTTTTGGAAGTAAGAAAGCCCTAGAAAAACTATTTGCTTCTTCTTTTATACCATTAAACTTTTCTTTTGATATTTCTATATTTATTAATGGATCATGAAGTACTACATGTCCTAGTAAAACACCTAAATCATAATTTCTTTTTGGTACTGATTTTTTATCATTTCCCAATGCCATAAAGTATCTAGTGTTATTGTATAATGAATGCTTTTGTAAAAATGGTCCTACACTATTTTTAGAAGAATTTATTGTTGAAATAATAAATCCATTTCGCTCTAAAAGGTTAACCATATTAATAACTGGATCATTTGATAATTTATAATGTGCTCTTAATTTATTAGCTATATCATCTATATCAAGCTCATCTGCGCTTAAGTGTATTACATTTATCTTTGGAAATGTAATATATCTTTCAATAAAAGCAAATATCTTGTGAGTGATTAATATTTTTTCTATATAAGATTTCTCTTCTTTCCTATAATTTGATGAATGTACATTAAAAAATGAACCTTCGACTAATACATCCAAACTATCTTTTTGAAAAAAATAATCTTTTGGAAAGTTTAACTTATTACTTAAACTTAAGATATTTTCAGGTGAAGGTACTGCTTTAATTTCCTCAAATTCTGTAATTCTATCAATAAATATTTTTGTTTCCTTACTTAATTGCTCAATTGTTTTGTTTCTATATAATCTGGCACTTTTAAGTCTTTCTCCATTAAATTCTTTGCCTCTTATCATTTTTTCTCCTCTATATTTCATTTATTTAAATAATTATTTTTTATAGTTTAATTAATTTAATTCCACTACTTATTATAACTATAATTATATATCTTGTCTAAAGTAATTACACCATTATTTCTACATTAATTATAAGCTATAATAATTCCTTAATACGAAAAAAAATACCAGCAGTCATGCTGATATTTTTTATTTATTTTATGGGTGTATTGTAATTTTATTAAAATAATACTAACTGAATAACTGTAGAAACTGTAGTCATTACTATTCCTACAAAATCCTCGTATGGTATTAATTTAAATCTTTCAGTAATATCCATATTTACACTTTTAGCACTAGTATGGAACAATGACCCATGTGGAAGTTGTTCAAATACACTTGCTCCTGCATTTACTATACAAGCACCTGATAAATTAGATAATCCTGAACCCAGTATTGCATCTGAGAATGTTGATGATGCAATAGTTGCACCTGCCGTAGATGATGCGGTAGCCATTGACATTAATATTCCTGATATAGGAGCTAATAAAAACTGAGGCATACTTAACATTCCAAGTAATTGTATTGTACTTTGTTGAAGGTTAGACATTTGAATAATTCCTGCTAAAGTTCCTGTTCCAAGTAAAAGTATACATACACCTTGCATACTTATGATTCCATAAGTTAAATATTCATTAATATGCTTAGTACTTTTAGTAGCTATTAATGTAACAATACCTCCTATTGGTAGCGCTATAAGAGGATCTACAACTATAGAAGTTACATTTCCTAAGAATAATAAACCTATTGATACTAACGGACCAACTATAGAACTAAACAATGTAGGAAGCTTCTTATTATCACTTACCACCTCATCAATATTAACTTTATTTCCTTTATGAGTTAAATATTTTGCAATCATAACAGTTATTATCAAACCAAATATAGCTGGTATTACATTTGCAATCATAACTGTTGATAACTCAACATTAAAGTTATCGGCTACGGCTAAAGTATTTGGATTTGGTGATATTATATTCCCAGCTTTACCTCCGCCAGCTAGTGCTAATAATATTGCCATTTTAGAATATCCTAATTTTTGCCCTATTGCCAAACCAATAGGTGCCACTGTAATTATTGCTACATCAAGATTTACTCCAACTCCAGCTAGTGCCATTGTAGAAAGTGCTATTCCTAATATTGCTTTTTTATTTCCTAAAACTTTTATAATTTCTTCTGCAATTCTATCTACCGAACCTGTTTTTATTAAACATCCAGCTAATACCCCTGATGCTAATACTCTAATTATTGATGGCGATATGTCTTTAGCTCCCATAACCATATACTCAACTGTAGTAGGTAAATCTACACCACCTACTAATCCACCTATTAATGCACCAAACATTAGACTATATACTGGTTGAAACTTTTTTATTATAAGTATAATTGCAACAGATAATCCAAATAATGCTCCAAATGTCGTTACTATCATGACTCCCCCAATCCGTTAAATTATTTTTAACTAATTAAATATTATTTAATTTTATTATATTCATGAATAGGGGAAGTGTCAAATATTTATAACTTAATTAAATATAATTTAACACTTTTATGATATTATTATTAATTTATGCTATAATACCTTTATAAATAATTACTTAGGAGACTAATTATGAGTGAAATTAATATTGGTGAAAAAATATCATTTTATAGAAAAAAAAATGGGCTAAGCATTAGAGATTTAGCTAAACTGTCAAATGTTACTCCATCCCTATTAAGCCAAATAGAAAGAGGGCTTGCTAACCCTTCAGTAAATTCGTTAAAGTCTATTGCCTCAGCTCTAAACGTACCACTTTTTACCTTCTTTATCACAGAAGTTGAAAAAAAAGATCTTATAGTAAGAGCTAATAATAGAAAAAAAGTAATTCTGCCTGAAAGTAACAATGTTATATATGAAATGCTTTCACCAGGATTAACTGATAACTTAGAATTTGCTATAATGAATCTTCCTACAAAAACATCTTCTTGTGAAGAAGGTATTAGTCATAATGGATATGAAATAGCTTTTATATTAGAAGGTAAGGTTGATTTATTTTTAGATGGTGAAAAATTCACCTTAGATAAAGGTGATAGTATAAAAGTTCCTGTAGGTACTAATCACAAATGGCAGAATTCTTATGATTTTGAAGCAAAAGTTATTTTTGCAGTGGTTCTTTAAACATAAATACTATAATAAATTCCTGATACGAAAAAAGAGCTATAGATTAATTATCTATAGCTCTTCTTATTTATAATATTAAAAACTTACTTTGTAAAATGTCTTTCTAATAATCCTTGGAATGCTTTACCATGTCTAGCTTCATCTTTACACATTTCATGAACTGTATCATGTATAGCATCTAATCCTAATTGCTTAGCTTTTTTAGCTATTTTTAATTTTCCTTCAGTAGCTCCGTATTCAGCTTCTACTCTAGCTTGTAAGTTAGCTTTAGTATCTGCAACAACTACTTCTCCTAATAATTCAGCAAACTTAGCAGCGTGTTCTGCTTCTTCGAATGCTATTCTCTTATATGCTTCAGCAACTTCTGGGAATCCTTCTCTATCAGCTTGACGGCTCATAGCTAAGTACATTCCTACTTCTGTACATTCTCCAACGAAGTTAGCTCTTAATCCTTCTAATATTTCTTCGTCAACACCTTGAGCAACACCTATTCTGTGTTCGTCAGCCCAAACCATTTCTCCACTCATTTCTTCGAACTTTTCAGCTCCCACTTTACATACTGGACATAATTCTGGTGCAGTTTCTCCTTCATGTATATATCCACATACTGTACAAACAAATTTTTTCATGATTATTTTCCTCCACTGTGATTTTTATTTATATTTATATAATTTAATTTATCTTCTTTATTAAGATAATAAATATATACCCGGTATAAATAGCCTTAAACAAAATAATAATAATTTTTTTAATTTTTTATAAAGTAAGTATTTTTACTTATCACACTATATTGATTCTTTAGGATATAATGATTGCTTTGACTTATGCTTTAATTGCTCTCTATAAATATAAGCAAACATAAATATTGCCCCTAGGTAAATTACTATAGTTAGATAGTATGGTGAATTATAAGAAATAGACTCCATCATAAATCCACCTATTGCTATGCCAATAGCCCTACTTACATTGCTTGATAAAGACATTATACTACTTAAATTTGTTCTATCTTTTTCATCAACCATTTCCATAGATAAGTTTTGAATTAGTGGCATTGCCATATTCATAAGACCATTTCTCATAAAAAATGATAACGTTATGAGTCCTATTCCTTGAGGAAAAGCTATAGAAATTAAAAATGGTATTGATAAAAGTTGAGATAATATAACAGTGCGCGGCTTCCCTATTTTCCCTGCTATAAATGGAATTACAGCTCCACCTAATATACAACCAAATTGAGATATTGATAAAATTGTACCTACTATTCCATCAGATATATTCATTGAGTATTTTAAGTAGACACTAAAAAACGGTACAACCATACCTGCTCCTGCACCAATACAAAAGTTATATATCATAAAAACGATTACTTTCTTATTAGAAATATTTAAGTAGCCTTTAACACATTGTTTAAAACTTCTAGGCTTATGATTACTAGGCTCCTTCATAAAAAGAATTGGAAGTAATGCAATTAGAGATAATATAGATGACATTATGAATATATATTTTATTGCCTGTGTAGATGTAATATAACCACTCATATATGATGATAATAATCCTCCTAAGAAAGATGCACTCATCATCCCAATATTTGATGCAATAAAATTTATACTAAAAACAGAAACTCTTTCTTCTTCACTAGTATTCTCTGTTAAATACATACCTTCTGCTGTAGATTTAATGCTCATTCCACATCCATTTAATATTGCCATAAGTATTATTAGTATTGAATTATTAAATAGTACTATAGAGCTGCTCCCCACTGCAATTGCTATAAATCCTAATTTGAAACTTCTTTTTCTACCTATTTTTTCTATCAAATACGCACTTGGGATAGATGCAATTGCTATTGCAAATGTGTTTATTGATAATATATTCCCTACAAAATTTTCTTGATATCCAATTTCTTTGAGATATATTCCTACAAACATATTGAAAATTCCCATTGAAAAAGATGCTAAAATGTTAATAACTAAAAATAGATATATATTTTTATTAAACTTTCTTTTCGTACTAACTATACTCATATCCCCCACGCCCTTTATGATTATTAGCACAGTAAAAAACTTACTGAACATACAGCCCAGTAAGATTTTTATGTTAATACTATTACAATATTTATTATATCACAATACGTAGCATTTATTTCCAATTTGTTTACTATTACTTATATATTTTAAGATTCTTTTATAAGCCCTTTTCTATAAGCTAAAAGCAATAATTTCAAGTCATCTATTTGATTTTTTATATCTACTCCTATATCTGTATCTTTAACACGTTTTCTATTTATCTTATGCTCTACAACATCATTAGTTGATAATATATCACTTTCTTGAACTATAGCTTCTTCTGCACTAGTAAATGGCTGATGAGACACTAATTGTAAACTATAAGAATTATATATTAATGTATATCCAGCGGTTCCAGTTTTCTTTTGATAAGCCCTAGAAAAACCTCCATCAATTACTAATAACTTTCCTCCAGCCTTAATTGGACTCTCACCTTTTTTCTTTTCAACAGGTACATGTCCATTGATAATATGAGACTCCCTTGGATCTAATCCAAATTCTTCAAATACCCTATCACACATATCTTCACTATCTCTTAACTTAAAATATGGATTTTTATTTTCTTTATGAGTTTTAGTATCTTCTATAAAATATCTCTCAAAAGTTGTCATATCATCTTTTCCAAAAAGTGATGATACTGATCCAGTCCATAAATACCACATCATATCCATTCCATACAATTTTTCAGGGGTTTTAGACTTAAAGAAGTACCCCTCTCTAGCTACTGATTCCATTTTTTCTAATAGTTTTCTTCCGCTGTATTCCTTATTTTTAATTTTCATCTTCATAAATGAACCATCTTCATTTAAAGGTATGCATCCATGGAATAATAAATTAGAATTACATTTTAAATACATACTTCCTTTTGAAAATAAGAAAGTAACATGTTTTTGTAGTTTTTCGCTATTAATAAATGAAAATGCCAATTTATCTATTAATATTTGCTCTTCCTCTGTTAGCTTATTTGGATCTTTCGGATCTATAGTTGGGAAGTAATTATCTTTTAAACTATACTTTTGACCTTTTATAATTATTGTTTTATCATCATAATTAATTTTGTTTAACATAACTCTATGTTCCATATTAAACTCTGGATTTCTAGCAATTATTTCACTTTCGAGTTTAAATTGAATAATACTTATTGCTTTATGCATTTTAGCAACTAATGTTTTTTCAGTAATAGGAGAATCTTCATTAAAGTTTTTAGGAATAAAAGCTTCACATGGATCACCTTTGTATACATTTAAAGCAAATGTAGCTAATGGCAACAAGTTAATTCCGTAGATATCTTCTATTATATCTAAATTTGAATACCTAGCTGAAATTCTTAAAGCATTAGCAATACATGTTTTTTCTCCAGCTGCTGCTCCCATCCATAAAATATCATGATTTCCCCATTGTATATCAACAGAATGATAATCCATAAGGGTATCAATTATAATATCTGGTCTTGGACCTCTATCATAAATATCTCCTACTATATGCAGTTTATCTACTACTAGTTTTTGTATAACTTTTGAAATAGCAATAATAAACTCTTTTCCTCTATCAATTTCTATAATTGTATTAATAATACTTTCATAGTATTCTTGCTTATGTTGACTATTTATATCTTCATGTAATAATTCTTCAATAATGTATCTAAAATCCTCTGGAAGTAATTTTCTCACTTTAGATCTTGTGTATTTTAGTGATGCATATCTACATAGCTGTATTAATCTATACAAATTAATTCTATACCAATCGCTAATATTATCTTCTTCTTTTAAAATTATTTCTATTTTTTGTTCTGGATAATAAACCAATGTTGCCAAACTTCTTTTTTCACTTTCTCTCAGAGAGTTCCCAAATAACTCTTCTATTTTTCTTTTAATTACCCCTGACCCATTTCTTAGTACATGTACAAAAGGTTCATGTTCTCCATGAATATCAGTTAAGAAGTGCTCAGTACCCTTTGGTAAGTTTTGAATTGCTTCTAGATTAATAATTTCCGTACAAGTTTTTGATATATTTGGATATTGTTTAGAAAGAAGTTTAAGGTATTTAAGCTTATCTTCTAATTCTTCTTCACATATATTTAATATTTTATTACTCAATAGGATCGCCTCCATTTTTATCCAAGATCTTTATTATATATATATTATACTATATTTTTAAGATAATAAAAATATAAGTGCTACATTATTTTTAAAAGTGATACACTATTTATTTTACATAATAGATTATGAACTTATAAATCAAAGGTTAGAGGTATAAGCAAATAAATTTTTATAAAATAAATAAATTCATGAGAAAGCATATGCTTACCCATGAATTTATAATATATTTCTTAATTAAGTATTTTAATTCTATCAGCTTCACCTATCTTTACATTTCCGGTTACTACTTTTACTGATTGACCTTCTTTTAAGTTAGTAAAAATTATTGGACTAATATCTGATGGAGCATTACTTTTTATATACTCTAAATCCATATTTATAAGTTTTTCACCAGCATTTACTTTCTGCTTTTCTTTTACAAAAACTTCGAAGCCTTTACCTTTTAAGTTTACTGTATCTATTCCTAAATGTATCAATATTTCTAATCCACTTTCAGTTTTTAATCCTACAGCATGCTTAGTTTCAAATATCATCTCAATAACGCCATCAACAGGAGATACAATTATTCCATCATTAGACTTAATTGCGAATCCATCTCCCATCATTTTTTGTGAAAAAACTTCATCAGGAACACTTGACAATTCAAGCAGTTCACCATTTGTTGGAGAAACTATTTTTAGTGAATTTTTATCACCGTTGTCTTTTTTGAAAAAATCGAATAATCCCATGTTAACATCTCCTTAATTATCAGTAGAATATTTATTGTCTAATTATTATAAATGCCATGTATGCTGCATAAAGAAGTATTGCACATATACCTTCCCCTCTATTAATAGTTCTTTTTGTAGTTGCTAGTATATAAATTATTAATGTCACAAAAATCATAGCTAACATATCAATAAATACAATTGGATGAACTTGAATTTGATGTATTGTAGAAGAAATACCAAGTACAAAGAATATATTAAATATATTAGAGCCAACTACATTTCCAATTGCAATATCACTTTCTCCTTTTCTAGCAGCCACAACACTTGTAACAAACTCTGGTAAAGACGTACCTATTGACACTATCGTAAGTCCTACTAGGTTCTGACTCATCCCCCATGAAACTGCTATGTTTGTTGCTGAATCTACAACAATTTGGGAACCAATTATTATACCAACTACTCCTAATATGCTTAATAATATACTTTTACCCATAGATGTTTTTTCTTCAGCTTCATCTAAATCCATTTCCTCCTTAGATGTAATTGCCATTTCTATTAAATAGTACATGAATATAGAAAATAAGGCTAAAAGCATAAGTCCATCAGCCCTAGTCAGTGAGTTAGTACTATAACCTTGAAACTTTGTATCATGGGCTAATATTAAAAGCACTACCGTACCTAATAATGCAAATGGAAATTCTTTTAAAATAGTGCTTTTTTGTACCTTTATAGGTTTAATCATTGCCGCAACACCTACAACACCCAACAGATTAAATATGTTAGAACCTACTACGTTTGCAATAGCCATGTCATTATTTCCTTTTATGGCCGCCGTTATACTTACAGCTGCCTCAGGTGCACTAGTACCAAATGCAACAATAGTAAGCCCTATTATTAATGTAGGAATTTTCAAAGCTTTAGCTATTGCTGAAGATCCTGAAACAAATATATCTGCACCTTTGATTAGAAGTATAAAACCAACTAACAATAAAATATAACTCATAATCTTTCTCCTTCTATTTTTTAATTATTAAATAGCGTTATATTTTAGTTTTTCTAAAAAATATTAACTTATTCAAATATTAAATTATTCAAAAACAACACTAACTAATACCTTAATATTAGTATATTTTTTATATATTTTTAAATACTAATATTAAATGATTTATTAATGAAAGGAGAAAAATAATGAAAAAGAATTTAATCATACTATTAGTTTTTGTGTCTTTACTTGCAACTGCTTGTTCAATGAACACTAAAAACACAAAAGCTAATGAATACATCCATAAAGCTAGCGTTAACACAGAAAAAATGATGAACGCAGCATTTAGAGATGTAGAAAAATCTTTCGGTATGCCTCATTCCTCTGTTTATTATATTAATACCGATAATCTTAAAGGAAAAGATTTTAACACAATTACTATGGAAGATATACGTAATAGCGTAAATGTTCAATCTGCTTATGAAGTTGACAAAAACAAGGATTCATACCTTCACGTTTATTATGAAAATGGAAAAGTAAAAAATGCACTAACTGGAAATTATGATATGTATAATTCTGAAGAATTTACTAAAAATGTAGCAACTTCAAATGCTGACTACAAAATAGAGTTTTTCCAAAATAAAGGTTTAATTTGTGAGAAAGACTTTACTATCGAAAATTCAAAAAAAGATTTTGTAGGTGCCAATATAGCTAATTTTAATAAAGCTTATGAAGTTAATTCTGCCAACTTTGTTGCAAGTTCAGTTAATAACAATGATAAATTATATTTCTATCCATTAGTTCCACATGATATTCATCCAAATAAACAACATCCTCATTATTCTTCAAATAATGTAACTAAGGATAGTATAGTAAACCCTGTAAACAATAATATAAGTAATGTAAGTCAAACTGACAATAAAAAACTAGGTGACTATGCTAAAACAGCTGTATTAGTTCATACTAAAGATGGCGTTATTAAGGATATAGAAATAGTTAATAATGACTTTGTAAAAGGTTTATTAGGAAAAGTTATAGCTAAATAATACATTAAAAAAAGGATATCTTTTAAAAGATATCCTTTTTATTATATTTAAATATAAATTATTTTATTGTTTAAATTACATTGGATAAACTAATCCAGCTCCTGGTCCTAATGGTAAACCTAACATCATCCATATTCCTAATAATATTATCCATCCTATTAAGAATATTATAGAGTAAGGTATCATTGTAGATATTAATGTACCTATACCAGCTTTTTTATCATGCTTTTGAGCAAATATAACTATCATTGCAAAGTAACTCATAAGAGGTGATATTATATTTGTTGTAGAGTCACCTATTCTGTATGCAACCTGAGTTAACTCTGGAGATATACCAAGTTTCATGAACATTGGTAAGAATACTGGTGCCATTATAGCCCATTTAGCAGATGCAGATCCCATAAATAAGTTTATGAACCCTGCGAATAATACGAATGTTACTATAAGAACTAATGAACTTAATCCTAAAGATTGTAAGAAATTAGCTCCATTTACTGCTAATATTGTACCTAAGTTAGTGAATGAGAAGTAGTTAACGAATTGAGCCATTATGAAAGCAAGTGCTATATATCCACCCATTGAACTCATAGCTTTACCCATTTCATTACATACATCTTTTGTATCTTTAAATTGTCCTGATAATCTTCCGTATACCGTCGCTGCTACAAAGAATATTATTGCCATTATTGGAACGAATCCATTCATTAATGGAGAGTGATCTATTATACTTCCTGTTTCAGCATTTCTTAATAATCCATTTTCTGGAACTACTAAAGCTACTACTAAAACTATTAATCCTAATACCACTAAGTTAGTTATCTTTAAAGCTTTTGCTTCTTTTTCAGTTAAGTTCTTTAAGTTTTCATCTTCTTTAGTTAAGCTTCTGCTTCCTTTAAACTCACCAAGTCTTGGTTCAACTATCTTATCAGTTATGAACCAACCTAATAAAGTTATTAATACCGTAGATACCATCATGAAGTACATATTTGATGTTGCAGTTACAACATAGTTTGGATCTATCATCTTTGCTGCTTCTGTAGATATACCAGCAAGCATTGGATCTATTGTACCAACTATTAAGTTTGCACTGAATCCACCAGAAACCCCAGCGAATGCTGCAGCTAAACCTGCAAGTGGATGTCTACCAAATGACATAAATATTAATGCTCCTATTGGAACTAAAACAACATATCCTGCATCAGATGCTATATTTGACATAACCCCTAAGAACACTACCATTGGTGTTACTAATTGAGCGGGAGTCATAGCAACTGTTTTCTTAAGTGCAGCAGATATATATCCACTACCTTCTGCAGTACCTATACCTAACATACCAACTAAAACCATTCCTAATGGTGCAAAGTTGACAAAGTTCGATACAGCATTTTCTAACATGTATACTAAACCTTCTCTAGAGAATAAACTTATTGCTGTTATCGTTTGTAATTCAACTACTCCTGTAGTTCTATTGTATAATTCCCCTGTTGCAGATAATCCTGTTGCTGCTGCTATAGCAGATATTACCATGATTGCTAAACAAAATATTGAGAATAATGCGATTGGATGAGGTAGCTTATTACCAACTATCTCGATACCATCTAGACACTTTTGGAACAAGTTCTTCTTTTTTACTTCATTTGTATCTTTACCTTTACTACTCATTTGTATCCCTCCCTAAAATTTTATACATAATACCTAAAATTTATATATAACTTTTTTAATATACTTTTATTATAACAACATTCTGACAATTGTCAACATTAATGTATAAAATTTTCAATAAATTTAAACATTTGACTATTTAATATTTTTTTATTCTATATTTTTAACTTTGTTTTATATCTTAATATTATAGGAATCAAACCCAAATACAATAATAAAAAGCGCTAAAACGTGTATATTTCTGTTTTTACACATCTTAGCACTTTTAAACTTGCTATTATATCATTTTTGAGGTTTGTTTTAAAAAAGCAATTTATTGCATATGAAAAAAACAAAGTTTCATTTTTACTACATTATTTTTTCATTTATTAAGCGTTTCGATATATTGACCTTTCTTTATTAAATACTTTTTTGAGAAATACTTTATTTTAAAAGCCTCCTCTTTGTTGTCTATTTCATATATCTTACTGTTAATATATCTACTTTTCATTTCTCTATTAACTAAATACCTGACTTTATTTAGACTAGTACTTTCATCAATAGAAGTAACTTTAAAAATATCTCTTAAAGCTTTATCTAGCACTACTTCTCTGTTATAAACTAAGTGTGAGTAAATATACTTATACATATTATGTTTATTTAAAGATATTATTTTACATCCATGTAAATCTTTTTCTAATCTTTTTAGTGTGTTGTAGTTTGTACCAGTATTAAAAATTATAAAACATCCATAATCATATTTGCTTCTAAGCAATCTTCCCATAGCTTGTTTTACTTTTATTGCCATTTGAGGATAATTTATTTGATGATATGGTGTATTGTATTTTTTCATAATAGTATAATACAATGGGTCACTTGGATTTAGATTAGGAATTTTATCTAATGTAACACATGTAAGTCCATCCCCAGGAACATCTACTCCCTCAAAGCAACCTTTTGAACCTAATACAACACATTTTTTGTTTATATCTTTTAAGTACTTAATTCCCTTTTTATTTTTGTATACTTCAGTATCTTTTTCATGAAGATATTCTTTTACAATATCATAAGTCTTATTCAATCTATCTGTACTATTAAATAAAGCTAAGGTATGTCCATTTGTTAGCTGTGATGTCTTTGATATTATTTCACTCATTTCCAAAGGAAAGTTTTTATTCTTATAATCACATATATCATCTATTCTTATTACAGATACTCTTTTTTTATAGTTATATAATGGTTCAATAACTTTTTCAATATTATCTACTCTATTTATTCCTAATGTGTTCTTAAAATAGGACATCTTGTTTCCTATTGTAAGGGTTGCTGATAAAAATATCCCACTATTTAATTGGCTTAATATATTTTCTTCAAATAAATCCGCTAGCTTAAGTGGAGTTACTTTAAGTTCAAAATGATTAAAATTTTTATCTATCTCAACTATTCTTGCAATATGATCATCTTCACTATATTCTAAAAATATTTGTAGTGTATTTTTGCTATCTTCTAAATCCTTAAACCTAGATTTCCCAAATTTATAAATATCAGCTTCTTTATCAACACTATCATCATCCATACATCTATCTATTAAAAATACAATTGAAGATAAATTTCTTATTATCAACTCTACACTAGCTCTTATTTTCTCGCTATATAGTTTGTAAGTAAGATTTTTCCCTGCAACTTCGTCTTGTTGCAAATTCAATTCCCATCTTAAGTTAAAATCACTTGCATCACTGTATTCGCTAAAATTACCATAGTCTAAGATATTATTCATTTCCTCAACTATTAAGTTAATATTTCTACTAATTTTATCTTTTGAATCTCTCTCAAGCCTTATATGGTTGAAAAATTTATCAAACATTTTTATTTTCCTTGTCTTTTTACTAAATATAAAAGGGCTGCTGTGCATGTTTTCATAGGGATATATTTCTTGAAGTAAATATCTGAAGCTCCTCGATTCTATCCCACAAGAGAAAAAATCATATCCCTTTTCAGTTAAATTATGAGCCTCATCAACTATTATATTTTCTATAGGCTTTTCATCTTTATATGGCCACTTTGCAAGTAATGAATGATTTACAACAGTTATGTCTTCCTCTTTAAGCTCTTCTACTCTATTTTTGTATAAACATTCTCTGTAGCATTTTTTAGGTCTACAAATATTAGGGTCACAACTTACTTGCCTTAAATGGTATATTATTTCTTCATAATTATTTAATACCCAATGGTTTATTTCCTCTATATCTCCATACTTTCCATCTTCCGTTAATCTTTCAATATAAAACAAAGATATTATATCTTTTACAGTTGTTTTTTCAGGATTATAATCAGCCTTATATCCTTCTAATTTATCAACACATATATAATTATTTTTACCTTTAATGTAACCATAACTTACCTTCCCATTCAATCCCAATGAGTTTAACACATTAGGTATATCTTTATTTATCAATTGTATTTGAAGCTCTTTAGTATCTGTAGATATTATTATTCTTTTACTACTTAGCCTAGCTTCAAGAATTGCAGGTAATAAATAACCAACACTTTTACCTATACCAGTAGGTGCTTCTATGCATGCAATTTTTGCTGAGCCACCATTACCTTTAAATGTTTCTCTAATAGTTTTTGTTAGTTCGAATTGGCCTGGCCTATATTCGTACATAAAACCTTCTTTACTCAGCCATATTTCTCCATCTTTTAATAACTCTTCATAACTTTTAGAGTTTTCATATACTTTTTTAAAAACATATTTTTCTTTTTCTAAGTTTCTTATATTCTTTTTCTTATCTTCTTCATATAAAATTTCTTGCTTGATATCAGTATCATAGTTTGCATTTTCTAAATAATAGCTCCAACCCCATCTAGGTAGATTATGTTTTCTTAACAATGAATCTATTCTAAAGCTTAAAGGTTCTAATGTATTACTTTCTCTTTTTATGTGTCTTAAAAGTAATGCATTAACCACATTTAAAGTATCTATTGCATCAGATAATGCTCTATGTTTTTCACCATCAGAATTTTTGATTAGTGTATTCTTTAAATAGTCCAAGTTATATTCTTTATGATATGGCTCTAGAATTAATGCCAACTCCATAGAATCAATTATCTTATTTTTAATGCTGGAAAAATTATGACTTAAAAAGCTTTTTTTAACATCTGTATTATGGCATACTATAGTCTCATTTCCTAAAAATTCTATCAGAGCTTCTTTTACTTTATAAAAATCTGGAGCATTATTAAAATCATCATTTTTCATACCACTACATGATGATAATATTTCTATAGGAATTTCCTTTTTATTCTTTATCAAAGTATTAAATATTTCTATTTTAGAATCTTTAAATTTTATTGCTCCTATCTCTAAAATTTCTGACTTTAATGGATCTACTCCACTTGTTTCTATATCTAAAAACACAATATTATCTAGAATGCTTGATATATTGTCATTACTCTTAACTATGGTTTTTAAATTATTGTTCATTTTTTTATTCCTTTCAAACAGCTTTACAATAACCATAAAACAATCTAAATATTATTATATGATAAGTTTGTCCAAAAAGTAAAAGTCTAGTGAATAATTTTAACTATAAATATGAAAAATAAAACTAGTCTAATATAGTTATTATTATCTTATTAAGAGGTGAGGATGTGCAAAAAGACAATTTTAGAAATTATTTCGTAATAGGAGCTTTTTTATTAATTTTTGCTTTTATTGTTGGTACAAATTTAGATGTTTTGCCTAAATCCAAAACACAAATTTTAAATCCAGAACTTAGTACCGTAGAGTATAACTGGTATTTTAACCCTCGTAATGATGGAAAACAACCATCACCAATTCAGGAAGCAAGCTTTTTTAAGAGATACAGTTCTTATTATGTTGGTGACCCAAATGAAAAGGTGATTTACTTATCTTTTGATGCAGGTTACGAAAGTGGAAACACCGAAAAAATATTAGACACATTAAAGAAACATAATGCTCCAGCGCATTTCTTTGTAGTCGAAAGCTATATAAGAAATAATCCTGATCTTATAAAAAGAATGGAGGCTGAGGGTCATTTAGTATGTAACCATTCTAAAAATCATCTTTCTATGGCTACAGTAACAGACCCTGAAAAGTTCAAGAATGAAATCTTAAGTGTTGAACAAGCTTACAAAGAAGTAATAGGTAAAGATATGCCAAAATATTTCAGACCACCAATGGGTAAATTTAGCGAGCAATCTTTAAAAAGTACTCAAGATTTAGGATATTCATCAATATTTTGGAGCTTTGCATATGTAGATTGGTTAAATGACAAACAGCCAACGCATGAGTACGCAAAAGATAAAATATATACAAGAACTCATCCTGGCGCTATAGTACTTCTTCATCCAAACTCAACTACTAATACAGAAATACTAGATGAAGTATTAACACATTGGGAAAGTGAAGGATATACATTAAAAACTTTAGACTATTTAACTAAAAAATAATCTAATAATTAAAAGCTATACCATAAGTTTGGTATAGCTTTTAATTTATGCATCTATTAATATAGACTTACCATTATAATCTGCCACCCAATAAGGTTTATATATACTTTTTATATCAGTAATTTTTATGTCGTGAATACTTAATTTATCTACATTTAAATTCCTATAACTATCCGTAAGAAAGTTTACAATTTGGTTTTTAACTTCAAATATTAAATCATCTTCTTTAACTTTTGATCTTTTTATACAACTTTTTGATACATATCTTTTTGAAGTTATGGGTGCAATCTCAATAGACTGTGTATACCCATTATATGTATTTACAAGCATAGTAATTTTTCTTTTTTTCTTATTATATCTAAAAAATTTATTTTTCTTTTCCTTGCTAATAATCTCATAACTAAGTATTTTAAATTCTACATATTCTATATGTACATTTTGAGCAACTTTATTAAATTGAGCTACCCTACTCATTAAAGGAGTTTTACTTAATATATATTTCATTGCATCTTTTTTCTTTGTTTTTACCTCTATTACTTCTACAAGCATCCTAATCCCCCTGACACTTTCTATCTATATTTATAAATTATATTAATCTAATGGTACAAATAATGTATGTACAATAAAAAAATACACATCATATATCCTATAAATTAATTTTTACGCTTTTATTTAGGAGGTTATAATATGCCAGGTTCAATAACTCACTGTTTATTTGCTAAAGATTGTTTATCAAAGATAAATAGTGCTGATATGCAAAATACAATAAATAATAATTTTGAAATATATTTATTAGGCTGTCAGGGGCCTAACTTTTTTTCTTATTCTAACTATTTACCATTTTTAAGCAATCAAAACTTATCAGAAATAGGAGACAAAATACATACACAGTATATAAATGAGTTTTTTAAAAGCATGATTTTATATTGTAATAATACTAGTACTATTAGATATATTTTTAGTGATTCTAATTTTAGAGATATTACACTATCTTATTTGTATGGATTTATATCACATTATGCTTTAGATAAACATGCTCATCCATTAATTTATAGTTTACAGTTTAGCTTATGCAACCAATATAAAAGAAAAAGCTCTAAAGCTCTACATAAAAGTATAGAAACTCATATTGATAAACTACTATTGAAAGAATTTAAAAATATTAGCCCTATACAGTTTAATGAGTATAAAAAAACTACTCTAAATAAGAAAGAATTAATAATAATATGTGATATGTATTCATTCTTAATAAAAAAAATCTACGGTAAGTCTTTATCATATAACAATATTAGTAAATGCTTAAATATGTTTCAGAATGCTGAAAAAATGCTTAATAAGGATACCCTACATTCTAAAACATATCTAAAGTTTAAGAGTATTCTTTCTAAATCAAGTGATATTGATAGTAAAATATATCTAAATCATAATCTTTGTATTAATGATTTATTAAATATTAATAATTCTATTTGGATTGATCCTTTTACGAACAAGAAAAGTTCTGAGTCATTTAGTGATATTTATAATAGTAGTTTGGAATTTTATATTAGCTTTATGGATAATCTATATCTATATCTTAATAATGAAAAAACAATATCTGAATTAACTAATATGATTGATGATAACTCTTACTTAACTAATCAAAGCTGGAAAATAAATTACAATAATATATAACTAAGGACTGATGATTATGACAGTAAAAAAAATAATTTCTTCTATTATTATAACTATACTTATTTTATTGTTTTTTAATACTTATTCAGATTCTGACTCTAAAAAATCAGAAAGTGTAAACTTAATATCTGTTATTAATACTAATATTGATTTAGATGGTCCTATAATAGAAAGTATATCTCCATCTAAATGCCAAGAATATATTATAGGTAATCCATCAATAGAGGCCATATTTAAAGATGATAGTGGTGTAGATTTAAGCTCTATCAAGTTATACGTAAATTATATTGATGTAACTGATAAGTGTAAAATTACTAAAGATAAAATATCTTATAACACTGAAAATAAATTTAAAAGAGGTAATCAAATTGTTAAATTGGAGCTAAGTGATAATTTTAAAAATTCAACTGTACTTGAATGGTATTTCACAGTTGGCACCCCTATTTATAATCATTATCGTGGACTACTTCATTCACATACAAGTGCAAGTGATGGCCATGGAACTTTTAACGATGCCTACTATATGGCTAGAGATAAAGCCAATTTAGATTTTTTTGCTATAACAGAACACTCAAATTTACTAGATAATTGTGACTCATGTGACCTTAATGATGCAAATAATTGTAACAGTTGGAATGAATTGATCACTTGTAGAGATAAGTTTACTAAGAACAGTGAATTTATTGGGTTAAACGGATTTGAAATGACCTATGATTTTAATGTAGTAGATCCAATTGGTCATATTAATATTTTTAATTCAAAAGGTTTTGTAACTGCTAACAAACCTGATATGACCTTAGAAAAGTTCTATTCACTTATCTCAAAGAATGAAGATTTAATAGGTCAATTTAACCATCCTTGCGACAAGTTTGGAAATTTTAAAGAATTTAAATATTCACCTCAAGGAGATAAAGTAATGTGCCTTTTAGAAGTTTGTAATGGCTACAATAAGGATATGAACAAAAATATTAAATCATTTGATATGTATCAATTAGCTTTAGATAATGGATGGCATGTGGCACCTACTTGCGGTCAGGATAACCATCGTGTTGATTTTGGTGTAGCTAATGAATTCAGAACAGTAGTGCTTTCTACAAGCTTAAATAGAGATAATATATATGATTCACTAAGAAATATGAGGGTCTATGCTACAGAAGACAAGAATATTAGAATAGACTATACCATAAATGATACTCCAATGGGTTCTGAGTTAAATAAGCCATCTAAACTTAGATTTTCCATAAGTGCTGTAGACAATGATTACAAAGATAAAATAAAAACAATCGAGGTAATAAGCAATAACTCAGAGGTGATAAAGAACCAAGATTTTAATTCGAATTTAGCAAAGCTTGAATTTACACTAAAGCCTAAAGATAATACATTTTATTATGTAAAAGTCACACAAGAAAATAATAAAACTTCTGTTACAGCTCCAATATGGATAAAAAAATGATGGAAGTTAATCTTCCATCATTCTTTGTATATATACTGCCATTCCTTTAGTTGTATCATTACATGTAACATGAGACAATGCTCCTATAATTTTACCGTTTTGTATTATTGGACTACCACTCATTCCTTGAACAATACCACCATAATTATCTATCAAATCTTTATCAATAACTTTAAACTCAAAATTATAAGGCTCTGATATACCTTTATTATCAGGATTTATAATTTCTATATCATAGTAAATTTTTTCTGAATAAAAATTATCTTTAATTAAAAGTTGTGCCGGACCATTCTTTACTTCTTTAATACTACCAACATCATATATATTTTTATTAGTTAAAATTTCTTTTCCATTTATTTTTCCTCTAGCTCCAAATTCACTTATATCTATTATATTACCTTGTGATTCAAATATTGTATTTCCATGCATATATCCAACATCATCTTTATTTGATGATTTTAATTCTGATAAATTACATAAATATATATTACCACTTTTAGATAAAATTTCTTTGTCTTTATTTAAATGCATATTATGACCAACTGCTCCAAAAGTATTATCTTTAGGGTTAATATAAGTTAATGTAGCTGAAAAAGGAACTCTATCAACAAAAAATGAATGATGAATTTCTTTTTTTGTTAAAACTAAATCTTTGCTAACTCCATTTCTTTTTATTTTTACTTTAACTTTATCATTTTCTTTCATTCTAAGGTTAATTTTTAAAATATCTTCCTTAGTTATTTTTTTTAAAATAGCTTTATTATATAAATCTTCAATAACTTTTCCTTATAAGCTTTCTAACAAGTCATAATTTTTTAATGAATAACTAGCATTATCATGAGTATAAAACATTAATTTTGATGTTTTAATATCACATTGTAATAGTTCTCCACCTACTATAACTTGTTTAGGAATTTCTTCATTTTTTTGTATTGAGTAAGAGCAATTTGGAAATAATACTACTAATAAAAAAATCATCAAAAACTTAATAATTTTGTTATTCCTATTTGGATTTTCCATATACACTCTCCTTTTGCTGAAGTTTTGTGTCTTTTTTAGTATATGCATCTATAGGAATCTTATAATGGTAAGTAATCTACATACAAAAAAATAATGGCACTTTAATTTAATAGCGCCATTATTGTAATATATTTAGATTATAACTAATCTATTTTTTAATAATAATTCCTTTATATTTATTTATCCGAGTATGCCACACATCTATCATGTACAGGAATTCATCCTATACATAATATAATATGAAAAAACAATAATTTTTGACACAAAATTATATTTTTTTATTTTATTTGCCAAATAAATACATTTTTCTATTTTTTACTACTTAAACAACATTATCCAGTTGTCTTCAGGCTTATACCCAATTTTATAGTATATTTTTCCTGCTTCTTCATTATGGTAAAACAAACAAGGATACTTTCCTTCTTCTAAAAGCTTCTTACTCAAAGTATATACTAAATAAGTCGCTAATCCTTTATTTCTATAACTTTCTTCAGTTGCTACACCGTTAATCATAGCTAAGAAACTATTTTCTATACCTGTTCCACATGTGCTAATTACTTTATCATCTTTTCTAATAAAATAAACTCTTCCACTTTTCGTTTTAATTTGGTATGACTTTGATTGAATGTAATTTTCTAATTTAAAATCTTCATTTTTCCTAAGTAACTTAAAAATATTCTCTAAATCATTAACCTCAGATTCTTCTATCTTATAATCTTTTAAAGCGTCAAAATTCAAGTCATTTAACTTTGTTAAACTACAAAAATAACATTCTTTTTTGTCCTTATAATTATTAAATTTTGTGCATAGCCGATCTATAACAGACTTTTTTCCATTAATAGCATCGATATCTAAAGATTCTATGTGCTGAATTAATTCATCGACATCAAAATCATTTTTATGGCTATATACTATTAATGTTGAGTAATACCTTAATATTATAGAACATGTATTATTCTCATCATCTACCTGCATCCAGACATTTAGAAAATCTGTTTCAAATCCATAGCTTTCAACATCAGCTATTATATAAAGGTTGATGCATTCTTCATAGGATACATATTCCCAAAACTTCTTTTTAAAATCGTCTCCAATTTTTAAAATCAAATGCTAATACCCCCTAATTTTAACAAGTGTATGCCCATACTTATTTTCAATTATAATAGATGTTTTTTTAATTATAAAAAATGTTTTCCCATGTGTCAAATATTTTATCCAATGTATAATTTGAATAAACTACTTAGTTATTGGTATTTGAATCTCTGTAATAAATTCTTCTGTTGAACCAGTTTCATGAATATCTATTTTATATATTTCTAAAGGTTCACCATTAAGCATATAATTATATTCTTCCATAAATTTAAACATATCATTTACCAATATCTTATTTTGTTTATAAGTACCACTGTAAGTAAGAGTTAAATAATATCCTTCTTCAACAGTGATATTATATATTTCTTCTTCATCTTCTAAAAAGCAAAATACTGATTTAAATTCATTAAGTGCTCCCCTTTTAATTGAATCTAAACTCCATACAGACCCTATATTATTATTTCCAAGTATATTAAATCTATTTTCATATTCTTTTAGAAGTTTTTGAACAACAAAATCATAATCCTCATCTTTTTCAATCTCTTCATTTATTCTAATTGCTTTACGTTTGTCAATATACTTAATTTCCATCTTACCAAGCTCTGTACTTCTTGCTTCTTTTATTGAATCAATTCTTTTATTAATATTTTCTTTTTGTCTCACTAATTCCTCTATTTTTTTGTCAATTAAATCAATTTCTTCTTCTAATAAATTAGTTGTTGATTCTACTGTCCTTTCATCAAGATATTCCTTTATCTTTTTCATAGGGAAATTTAGACTTCTTAACTCTTTTAGTAAGTTTAATCTCCATATATCATAAATGCTATACATTCGATATCCATTAGTATCTCTTAAAGGCTTAATTATTCCAATCTCTTCATAATACATTAAGGAATCTCTTCCTATTCCGTATATTTTTGATATTTCTCCTATTTTATAATAATCTTTCATTCCTACCCCCATATATTTTAATTATTTTAATTAAATATATTATTTACCATCCTAACGCAAATAATTTGAAAATTTTTCTAATTATTCGTTGACCTTGGTATTATACCATAGTTTAACATCTTTATTAAGGGAGTGATAAAAATGGAATCTAGACTATCAATAAATCAAGATATTAGTTTAGGGAAAAAATTTTTAAAATATTTAGCACCATCGGTTATGGCTATGTGGGTTTTCTCACTGTATACAATGGTAGATGGAATATTTGTAAGTAAAGGTGCAGGTGAAATAGCCCTTGCTTCAGTTAATATATCCATGCCTTTTATAAACTTTATATTTGCTATCTCCGTATTATTTTCAACAGGTGCTTCAACAATAATCGCAATATTTCTAGGGCAAAAAGATATTAAGTCTGCCAACGAAACTTTTTCTATGAATATTGTTGTAGTAATTATCTTATCTATATTAATAACTATACTTGCATTATTAAATCTAGATAATCTTGCCTCCTTTTTAGGTGCTACATCTTCAACCTTACCACTAGTGAAACAATACTTAAGCATTATTATTGCTTTTAATGGATTTTTTATTGTTTCATATTCATTTGAGGTTATAGTAAAAACTGATGGATTTCCTGTCCTTGCAACTTTAGGAGTATTAATTTCAGCAATAAGTAACGTTATATTAGATTATTTCTTCGTCATTGAATTTGGTTGGGGTGTAAAAGGTGCTGCTATAGCAACAGGTATATCTCAAGTTTTCTCGACTATTTTCTTCTTGTCTCATTTTTTAAGAAAAAAAGGAACTTTAAAATTCACAAAGTTTAAATTTAATTTTGATACAATTAAGAGAATATTCTTTATAGGATTTCCAGATTCAACTACAGAGTTGAGTGGTGGTATTATAATAATTCTATTTAATCAAAGCTTATTGATATTTATAGGAGAAAATGCACTTATATCATATAGTGTAATATGCTACGTTAATACTTTAGTTCTTATGACGATGATTGGTATTACTCAAGGTATGCAGCCTTTATGTAGTTTTTACTACGGCGAAGGTGATATAGATAAAATTAAAGAACTATTAAAAATGGGACTAAAAGCTATTACAATAGCATCTCTACTAATATTTTTAATTTGTATTGGATTTACTGCTCCAATAGTATCTTTATTCATTAGTCCTGATGATGGCTTATTATTCGAATCATCAATGCAAGTATTTAGAACTTTCTCAGTTTCCTTCTTATTCTTAGGATTTAATGTTTTAGCTTCAGGATTTTTTGCTTCTATAGAAAAACCTGTTCTTTCAACAATAATATCTTTAGGAAGAGGCCTTGTGGTTATTACAATTAGTTTACTATTTATGATTTTACTATTCGGTGGAAAAGGAATATGGATAACTTCAGTAGTTTCTGAAGCTATATGTGTTGTTATATCTCTTGCTTTTTTAAAAAATAAAATATCAAAAATAAACATAAATTAATATAATTATAGTTTCCTTTAAATACAATCAATTCTTATTATATTTTCGTCATTAAAAGACAAAATATATATGAGTCTAATTTAAGGAGGCAATTTATGAATACTAATTTTTCTTACAATGGTTATGAGTTAGCACAAATAAGCAAAAATGAAGAAGATGCAATAAAGAAAGCTGAAAATTTAATAAAAGAAGAAACTGGTAAAGACTTCGTGTTAATAGCTTGGAAAAAAGAAGAAAAACTTAGCTAAATAAAATAAAAGTTTATTTCTAACTAAAAATGCCATTAGAAGCAAAAGTCGTACAAACTGAAACAACAGGATATTATCTTGTAGTCGCTTAGCCTTTAATAATTAAGAAATGTCCCTCTAACTTAATGAGGGGCTTTCTTATAATATTAATAGGTGTAATAGAGTTTGGAATTGGATTCGATGCAATTAGTTGCTAATCTAGGCTTTCCTGTTATAGTTACAGTGTATCTTTTGATACGTATCGAAGGTAAATTAGAAAATTTAAGTACAAGTATAAACTCTTTGAGTTCAAATATTAACGAATTAAATAATTAAATTTAAAAAACTAGAATTTAAGTATCTAAGTTTTCATCATATCTTTTAAATATATCAAGTCAATACCAATATTCTCCTTATGCTAAGCACTTTTCTTATTTATATTTATAATAGCTCTTATGTAACTTTCAGACATATTATATTTAACATCCAACTCTCTATGGTTAAATCCATTATAATTAGAGATTACTTCTCTATCTCTGGCTTCTTTGTATATCATCTTTTCAATAGAAAAGGACACCACATATTTATAATAAGGTACTTTTCATAAGTAAACCACATAGTTTTTATATTCACTATATAAATTACTATTTAAAGTATTTATGTAATAAAAAAGCAAATACTAATAGTATAAAAGATATTGATCAAATTTCAAATTCATCAAATACACTTTTTTTGTCGGTATTACAAAATAATGATATGGAAAGTGTAGAAAAAGAAATGAATTTTATACAATCTGAGTTGGATAGGGAAAGAAATTATATATTAGATAGCATTGAAGGAAGTGAAGATAAAGATAAAGTAATTTATTATTCATTACTTTCAACTTTAAATTTTTACCAAATTGCGCTATTACAACTACAAATATATTATAAAAATAATAATAGTGAATCATTGCTTAGCGCTATAGAAGCACTCAATGAAGGTAATTCAATGTTAGATATAATTAAAGCTAGAGTCTAAAATAATAAAATTATATTCTTGGAAATTCAACAAAGATAAAGCTATCTCTATTATTTGAGATAGCTTTATTTTTTAATATTTACTTAATGTTTAAATTTCCATAACCATTATCTATTATTATCCCTTTATTTTCAAAATCTATAGGGTTCTTAAATATAGGTCCATCAACTACGAATGTGTGATATTCTCCATTTTCACCACATGCATCAGAGCCAGTAGCTTTTATATCCTCAACAACTTCTTTGGTAAGCTTTTTACCTAAAAATTCTTCAGACATATGTTTTAGGTTTACAGTTTTAATAATAGTTTTAAAACCGCTATCTATAAATTCATATACTAGTTTTTCTCTATCTTCTTGCCATAAAGGAAACTCTGGTTGTAATCCAACTTTATCACATCTATCTACATCCCATTTTTTATGAGGCTCTAAGTCTATATCTCCAAATGCACAAATTTCAGCTCCCATAGTTTTTGCTATCTGTAAGTTTTCTTCGAATTTACTTTCATATTCATTAACATCACACTCTACTATAAGTAACGGAATATCAATACTCTTACTTACTTTATTTAATAGCTCCTTGCTCAAACCATGTGTCCATGATCTGTCTTCATTCTTTTTCGCTGTAGTAAGAAGTGCTACAGGCTCATATCCTTTTCTTATCATTCTATATAAAGCAAGTATACTGTCCTTACCACCGCTAAATGACATAACAAATTTTTTATTTTCCAACTTTTGTCCTCCCAATTTTATCATCTGTAAGATTTAATATATGTACACAAATAAAATATATATTTTAGTTTACTATAAAAAAAGTTCCTATTACTACTAATGCCGCTCCTATGTATTTGTATAAGTGCATAGTCTGTGTTTGAAGTACAACTCCATCAATAAAAAATCCTAAAAGTATTTGCGAAACTACTATTAATGTTAAGGTATTAGACACACCTAAGTTTGGTATTGCCTTAACTGTAAAATATATAATTAAGCCTCCAAATATACCTCCCAGTAGTAGCTTTGGACTTATTTCACCTATATTTACTAATGATTTAAATCCTCCAGTTAATAATATACTAATAAGAAAAAAGACTGCACCTACAAGTAAACTAATAAATGTTGCTATTAGTGCTGTAGTATTTTTCCCCAATTCCCCATTTATAAAAGCCTCTAAGGCAGTTGAACCACCGGCTAATATAGCAAATAAAATTGCAGATAAGTTTGACATACATATACCTCCTTTAAATGTTCGCTTAATTAATATTATGATACAACCTGTCTATTAATTACATTTAAAGGATAT
Organism: Romboutsia sp. LXY-2; assembly: GCF_056171995.1. Classification (NCBI taxonomy): domain Bacteria; kingdom Bacillati; phylum Bacillota; class Clostridia; order Peptostreptococcales; family Peptostreptococcaceae; genus Romboutsia; species Romboutsia sp. LXY-2. The sequence continues at coordinate 374,546 of NZ_JBKFGI010000001.1, forward strand.
AAGTAAAATGTAACATAGTAATTATTTATTCTCAATATTTTTTGCTTTTTAGGGAAAACTAAAAAATATTATACATATAATTTCTATTGTTATTATGGAGGATAAAATGAAAAAAATATTATCTTTAACTTTAATACTATCTTTATTGGGATGTAGTAATGCTTACTGTTTAGAAACTAATGCCAGCAATAGCTCTCCTACAAGTGAAAAATATAAGGCGATTCAAAGATCTAATCAAAGAAATGAGCGAAAAGGTTTAAGAAATGGATCACTTAAATAATCAGAAAGGCATATAGATTTCTATATGCTTTTCTGATATAATGAAAAAAAATATTGTTTAATATCGTAGAGGTGAATAAATGTTTCAATTTTTTAGTTTCAATTTCGATAGTTTAAATAAAAAGGAAAATGCCACTAAATTTCTTATAATGGGATATTTACTAATAGCATTAGGTGTTTTCTCTTTTATCTATAAAGGCCTTGGAATAAAATTAGTATCATGGACTTTAGCAATAGCATTATTATTTATTGCATACTTAAATCTTAAAAATATTAACGAGTTAAAAAGATATGCTTCAAAAGAAGAAATATCACCTTATACTCGCTCGCAGTTTATTCTTCTAATAGCTGTTATATTACTATTTTTATTCCCAGAAAAGATTCAGAGTATGGTTTCTTTTGTAGGTGGTGCTTATATAATATTCTCACAAATAAGTAAAATGTTAAGTAATAAAAACAACCCCTACTACAGGTTTGGCTTTGGAAGTTTATTAATGTTATTAATAGGTTTAACTTTAATAATGTCTCCATTATTTTTATCAAGATTTATTGTATCAATAATTTCACTTATAATAGTATTAATAGGATTCCAGTTAATATCTACTGGTAATAGATTAAAATCATTTTAATTAGTTTTTAAAATATATAATTTTTTAATAAATAAAGACTACATTGTGAACAATGTAGTCTTTTTAGCTTTCATATGTTTTTAATATTTCCTTTGCAACTTCTTTTTTTGTACTTCTCATATCCATTGCTTGCTTTTCTATATATCTGTGAGCTTGTGACTCAGTCATATTTAAGTATTGTATTAATACACATTTAGCTCTATTTACAAGTCTTATTTCTTCTATCTTATTTTGTAACTTAATATTTTCAATCTCTAATCCTAAAATCTTAACCCTCGAAGCAGATACAAATTTTAATGCCTGATAAAAAAAAGATTTACTTATCGGCCTAGGAATAACAAAAACACCACAATCTTCAACCTTAGAACTTATTTCATCAGCCATCTCACTTTTAATAATCAATATAACTCCATAGGAATACATTTCTGTAACAGTTAAAGATAAGTCATGACCAAATTCATCACTAAGAGGAGTATTTATTATTACAATATCAAATGGCATCTCCATTAAGGTTCGTCTTGCTTCACATCCATTACTCACAGTAACTATTTTGGTATACTCATGAATACTCAAAGCTTCTTCTAGAAATATTTTTGCTTTATCATTACTAGATACTACTAGTGCACTTTTCATATAATCACAATCCCTTCTTATAAAACGTATCTAGCATACTATATATGCATAAAGTAAAGTTCTTTTTCGAAGCTTTCCTTGTCTGCAGTTGATAAATATTTAATATTTTCATCAATTTTGGATTGTATATATTTTTCTATGGTTATATTTGGTAATACATTCCTTACAAATTCACTATTATAGGTTAAATCTATAGCTTCTGATAAACTTAATGGTAATGTATCAACATCATCTAAGCTTTCTTCTATTAATTCATATAAATTATAATCATTACTACTTACAAGCTTCATACTTTTTTCTATGCCTTCCATACCTGCACTTATTATTAAAGCAAATGCTAAGTATGGATTACAAGATGGGTCCGGTGATCTAAGCTCTATTCTACTAAATTCTCCACTTGCTGCCGGTATTCTTATTAGTTGAGATCTATTTTGATTAGACCATGTTATATATTTTGGAGCTTTATCACTTCCAAACCTTTTATAGGAATTAGTAAGTGGATTTAAAAATGTTGTAATTTCTTTTATTCTATTCATTATTCCTGCTATAAAACTTTCCATATACTTTGACTCTTCTACCTTAGTAAATAAGTTTTCATTATTTTTAAATAAAGATATGTTAATGTGAAGTCCATTTCCGCTTTTATCAACAAAGGGCTTTGGCATAAAAGATGCAAATAAACCATTTCTTGAGGCCGCAGTTTTAACTATTGATTTAAAATTCATTAAATTATCTGCTGCACTTAAAGCATCACTGTATCTAAAATCTATTTCATTTTGACCTGGTCCTTGCTCATGATGAGAGCTTTCTGGTTGTATACCCATTTCTTGAAGTGCCATACATATTTCTCTTCGTATATTCTCCCCCTTATCTAAAGGAGATACATCACAGTAACCTGCATAATCATGAGGTATTTGTGTAGGCAATCCCTTTTCATCTTGCTCAAAAATATAAAATTCACACTCAGATCCTATTTTACACTTATACCCATTTTCATCTAATTGTTGTATTACTTTTTTTAATATATTCCTACTATCACCTTCAAAATTTCTTCCATCAGGATGTTTGATATCACAGAAAAATCTAACTACTCTTCCATGCTGTAGCCTCCATGGAGATATCGATAAAGTTTGTGGGTCCGGATGTAAAAATAAATCTGATTCTTCTACATTCATAAATCCTTCTACTGCAGATGCATCAAAAGATATTCCAGTTTCAAATGCACGATACACTTCCTCTGCTGTTATAGTAATGTTTTTTAGAAATCCGAACAAATCACAAAAATTAAGCTTAACAAACTTAACATCATTTTCTTCAATAAACTGAATAACTTCATTTTTAGTATAATTCATATTTACCTCCCTAATTATTATCAACTTATAATAAATTTTATGAACGTTTTTTCTTACTATTACATATAATTGAAATATAGAACAGCAAAGGCGCTGTAGGTTTATACCTACTGCGTCTTTTTTATTGAGTTTTATAGTTATGATTTCATAGATTAATTTTATATATAATTATTAGGAGGTATTTATATGGTAAACATACCAGAGTTATTCGGTAGTATGGTTTTTAATGATAAAGTCATGAAAGAAAGACTACCTAAAGAGATTTATAAAAAGCTTAGAAATACAATAGATGAAGGTAAACCACTTGATATAAATATAGCTAATGTTGTTGCCAACTCAATGAAAGATTGGGCAATTGAAAAAGGAGCAACTCATTTTACCCACTGGTTTCAACCAATGACTGGTGTTACTGCAGAAAAACACGATAGCTTTATTTCTCCCAATAGTGATGGAACTGTAATTATGGAGTTTTCAGGTAAAGAACTTATAAAAGGTGAGCCGGATGCATCAAGCTTTCCATCTGGGGGACTTAGAGCTACGTTTGAGGCAAGAGGATATACAGCTTGGGACCCTACATCATATGCATTTATCAGAGATCATACATTATATATACCAACAGCTTTCTGCTCTTATTCAGGTGAAGTCTTAGATAAGAAGACACCTCTTCTTAAATCTATGAAGGTTTTAAATGACCAAGCCTTAAGAATATTAAGATTATTTGGTGATAATTCCACAACCAGAGTCATTACAACTGTAGGCCCTGAACAAGAGTATTTTTTAGTAGATAAAACCTTATATGAAAAAAGAAAGGACTTAATATTCTGTGGCAGAACATTATTTGGAGCTAAACCTCCAAAAGGCCAAGAACTTGAAGATCACTACTTTGGTACTATTAAGCCAAGAGTATCATCATATATGAAAGAACTAGATGAGGGACTATGGAAATTAGGTATCCTTGCAAAGACAAAGCATAATGAGGTAGCTCCTTCTCAACATGAGTTGGCTCCTATATTTAGTAGCACAAATATTGCTACAGACCATAACCAACTTACAATGGAACTTATGAAAAGTATTGCAAACAAACATGGTCTTGTATGCTTATTACATGAGAAGCCTTTTGCAGGAGTTAATGGTAGCGGTAAACATAATAACTGGTCTCTTGGAACTAATACAGGAAAAAACTTATTGGATCCAGGAAAATCACCAATAGATAATACTCAGTTTTTACTTTTTTTATCAGCTATAATTAAAGCTGTTGATGAATATCAAGATTTATTAAGAATCTCTGTATCAAATGCCGGAAATGATCATAGATTAGGGGGCAATGAAGCTCCACCAGCTATAGTCTCAATGTTTATCGGTAGTGATTTAGAAGCTGTATTAAATTCTATAGAAACTGGCAGTGTATATACTAATGAAAATAATAATATGCAAATAGCAGTGGATACTCTTCCTTCATTTAAAAAGGATAATACTGATAGAAACCGTACCTCTCCATTTGCATTTACTGGAAATAAGTTCGAGTTTAGAATGCTAGGGTCTTCAGCTTCTATTGCTGGACCAAATATTATATTAAATACAATAGTTTCTGAATCACTGTGCCAACTAGCAGATGTGTTAGAAAAATCTAGCGACTTTGAAAATGATGTAATAGAGCTAATAAAATACACTATAATTAAGCATAAAAGAATAATATTTAATGGCAATAACTATTCTGATGAATGGGTAATTGAAGCAAAAAACAGAGGTTTATCAAATTTAAAATCAACAGTTGATGCTCTACCTCATTTTATAGATGAGAAAAATATAAAAGTATTTACTAAGCACGGTGTCTTTTCTGAAAGTGAAATGAAATCAAGATGTGAAATACTACTTGAAAACTACTGCAAAACAATAAATATAGAAGCACTCACTATGCTTGATATGCTAAGAAAAGATATAATACCAAGTGTTTGTGCATACAGCCATGATTTAAGTGATACTGCTTTATCTAAAAAATCACTTATTGCTGATATTGACTGCTCTTTAGAAATAAATTTAATATCTAAGATTTCTTATCTATCATCATATTTATATAGAAAATGTGAAGTCCTAGACAATCTATTACTAGATGCTAAATCATATACAGATATTAAAAAATGTTCTCAATATTATAAAGAAAATATAGTTACTACTATGCAAGATATTAGAGTAATTACTGATGAACTAGAACTTTTTATAGGTAAAAAATATTGGCCATATCCTACTTATGGTGAATTATTATATAGTCTTTAATCCCATATATTATAATAGCCCCTTAAACATTTAAGAGGCTATTTTTTAATTAATCTTTTCCATTTATATATTATCTAAATCAAATGATATTGTTAAAGAAGATGACTGAGGTTCTAGTTGTGTCAACTTAACACCAGCCGCATTAAGCATTTTCTTAGATGCTTTTACAATATCTGTATCTGCATATTTATCACTAAGATACACGATTTCCTTTATTCCACTTTGAATTATCGCCTTTGCACATTCATTGCAAGGGAATAGTGCTACATATAATTTAGAGCCAACTAAAGATTTCCCTTGAGCATTTAAAATAGCATTTAGCTCTGCATGAACTACAAATGGATATTTAGTTTCTAAAAAATCACCTTCTCTTCCCCAAGGAAATTCATCATCACAACAACCAGCTGGTAAACCATTATATCCAACACTTAATATAGTATTGCCATTTAAGCCATTAGAGTCTTGTCCACTTACAATACATGCTCCTACCTGAGTGTTTGGGTCTTTACTTCTTTTCGCAGAAAGAAGAGCCACTCCCATAAAGTATTCATCCCAAGATATATAATTAGTATTTTTCATACAAGTAATCTCCTATTCTACTTTGACATTATATATAAGTTTATAATAATTACAATTATGGTGCAAGAAAAATCCCTTTTTATTATTTTTCCATTATATATAAAAATGAACCATATAAAATACTTTTACATGGTTCATTGTATACATAAGATCCATATTTTTCTTTTTATTAATAATTTCTTTTTGTAAACACTAGAATCTATATATTTTTCATATACCTTATTACCATCTTTATCGTATCCATACAAATAAGTGTCTGCCTTCTTACCGCTTACATAGCTTACAGGTTCATAAGTTATTCCATTTGTAGCATCTTTATTTGACCATATTTCTATATATAGATTTCCATTTGATGTATAAGTATTAAGTACTATTGGGTATTTGTAAGTATTTACAAATCTATAATCAATACTACCACTTGCCAATGTTGCATCCAATCCTCTAGGTACATAATCTACAGCTTTTGAATGATTTCTTCTTTGAGTTGGAAGTATTCCTGCCTTTAACTGTGTATTATATAGTGTTGATGAAACTTGGCATACCCCTCCCCCTATACCCTTATCTATTTTGCCGTTTATTATTACCGATGCCTCTTTATATCCATTACTTGCTGATACTGGACCTATTGCATTTTCATAAGAAAACTCTTCCCCTGGCATAAGTACCATGTTGTCTAATTTTTTTGCTGCTATTTCTATATTACTCCCTCTACCACTTCCACCACCATAATGAGTTGAGAACTGAGATATTTTAGTATCTACTTTTCTAAGTTCATTGATATCAATGTTTGGTGATAATTTTTCATAATCGGCAACAATTGATATGTCATTATTATCAGATTTTAATATTGATTCATTTATTTTTTTTACTAAACCATCAGTATCTAATACACTCCCTTTGATACCCTCAACATATTCTATTTTATCTCCATCTATTACTACAGCATGCTCTTTAGGGCTTATTTTAGTCTCTAATTCTATAATATTTATCATTTCTTCTACTTTATCTTTATCTACTTCTACATCTAATTTGTAGTCAATATCTTTTTCCTTAATAATATTGATATATTTTTTTACTATGCTATCGTTTTTACCTTTACCCATTATTTCATTTAACAACTCTTCTTTATTGTTCTTTTTTATGATTTCATTAGCTTTTAAATTGTACTCTTTGTCATTAGCTTTAATATTTAAATTTTGGCTTTCTAATTTTTCTTCAATGTTCATAAGTTCATTTAATACTTCTTTTTCTGTAAATTTAGATATCTCTTTTCCATAAAGCATAGCTCCTGGATATACTAGACTTTCATATTTTTTTATTGTAGTGCTAATTAATAATAGTATACAAATTGTAATAGCTATAGATATTATGCTAAATATATATAACATCTTTTTATTATTTCTAGGCTTATCATTACTATCAATCTCATTTAAATCTTCATTCTTCTCAATGCCGCCATCATTATTTATGTTAGTTTCTATCTCCTTATTTACTATCTCTTTATCTTCTTTATCTTCTTTATTCTTATTGCTATTATCTAAATTATTAATAACATCATCACTACTTTTTTCACATTGCTTATCTTTGTTTTCTTCATCCATATTTACCATCCCCCCTAATCTGAGTCATTAATATAGATTATTGTTTGTGATAGTTATATATTCAGCTTAATATATTACATTGTTGTAATTATTAATACTTCTATTTACAACTGTATTTGTATATATAATTTTTTTATGGTAATATATTTTAATGTATACAATACTATTAGAAAAAGGTGATACAATTGAGTAAATTTAAATATGCTTTTGATAACAAGAGATATCATACATGGAATTACTACCTTAGAAATACCTTTGGTGAAAAAGTATTTAAGGTATCAATAAATGCAGGATTTACATGTCCTAATATAGATGGAACTGTTGCTTACGGAGGTTGCACATATTGTAGTAAGGAAGGTTCTGGAGATTTTGCAGGTAACCCTAAAGATGATTTAATAAAACAATTTGAAGATATCAAGCTAATGATGCATAAAAAGTGGAATAATGCTAAATATATTGGGTATTTCCAAGCTTATACAAATACTTACGCTCCACTTGAAGTATTAAAAGAAAAATATGAAACAATATTAGAAATGGATGACGTTATAGGTTTATCTATATCAACTAGGCCAGATTGTTTAGCTGACGATGTTGTTGAGTATCTTGGTGAACTTAATGAAAGAACTAACTTATGGGTAGAACTAGGACTTCAAACAATACACGATTCTACTTCTAAAAAAATAAATAGAGGTCATGATTATCAGACTTTCTTAGATGGTTTAGAAAAATTAAAAGCTAAGAATATAAAAGTTATTGTTCATATAATAAACGGTCTTCCTGGTGAAGACTATGATATGATGATGGAAACAGCAAAAGCTGTTGCTAATATGGGTGTAGATGGTATAAAAATACATCTTCTTCATATTATAAAAGATACTCCAATGGAAAAAATGTTAGAAAAAAATATGGTAGAGCTTATGACTCAAGATGAATATATAAACTTAGTATGTGATCAGCTTGAAATACTACCTGATACTATGATAGTTCATAGACTTACAGGAGATGGAAAAAGAGATGAGCTTGTTGGACCTCTTTGGAGTCTAAAAAAATGGGAAGTGTTAAATGCTATTGATGATACTATGGCTAAGCGTAACTCATACCAAGGAATAAAATATAATAAATAGTATTAATAAAAGCCTATAACTTTAATGTTATAGGCTTTGTTTATGCCATTTTAGGTTCAACAATTTCTTCTGTAACCTCTTTTTCAGTAGAAATACTTCTTATTGCTATTATAGATGAAATTACCATTAAACCTACTCCTAATAGTTTTACTATTGAAGACGCTTCTCCTATTACCGTCCATCCAATAAATGCAGAAACAACTAATTCAATTGATGCTATCACACCTGCTACAGATAACTCTACACCTTTACCAATTCCTTCTACATAGAATATATAAGCTAGAGCTGCTGGAACTATACCTAGTACTAACATTGCAACAACCACCTTAACATTACCTAAGTAGGATACCATTTCCATTGGCTTTGCAAATGGCAACATAAATAAAGCTCCAAACAAAAATCCATAAATAAGTATTGTAATACTATGATTTTCCTTTAACGCATCTTTACTTATTATAGGCATTAATGCGTAAGTTATAGCTGATAATATCCCCGTTATAATACCAGTTGTACTAAGACCACTAATATCTAATTTGCCTCCTGTTACTGCAAATATTGCCCCTATGAAACAAACTACTAGTGAAACTATTTTGTTTAAGTTAATATTCTCTTTATATACTAATTTCGAAAATAATGCTAGAAATAATGGCGATGTATAAAGCAATACTGCTGCCACTGAAACTCCAACACTTTTTATTGCATTAAAATAACACAGGTTAAATAAACCCTGACATATTATACCTATTATCATTGAATATACTATTCCTTTTTTACTTGCTTTTAGTAATTCTCTATTTTTTACTCTACAATAAACAGATAACACTATAAAGCCTAAAAATAATCTTACGAAAGCCACTTGTTCAGGCGTTAAGCCATTCTTCATTAGTATATCTCCTAGTAATCCAAGAGTCGCCCAAAGTATCCCCGCTATTAAGATATACAAATACCCTTTTTTTACTTCTACCATCAATATCCTCCCATAAACCATCATTCTTACTTAAATTGGTAATAATTAACTTATTAACATTTTTTTCATGTTGTATACTTTATATTTTCTTGATATTATTATAATGTATATAAATACGTTTTCTAACTTTTAGAATAATTTATTAGATAACTTAACATACTAAGTAATTCTAATTAAAATATGAGGTGTAAAAATGTTAATGAACACACATTTAATTATTGGTAAATCACTACTTGATAATATAGATTCAAATAAAAGCTTTTTAATTAGCGAAAAAAACTTTTTATATGGTAATATAAAGCCTGATATAACATCAAAATATTTATTTAATAAGCACTACCTTGATGAGTCTCTAGAAATGATTATATCTAAGATAACAAATTTATGCAATCTTACTATAAATAGTTTATCTAAGTATTTTTCTATAAGTAAATTTAGTCAAGAGATAGGAGTTATCTGTCACTTTTTATGCGATTTCTTTTGCGCTGCTCATAGCGAAAGATGGGAGATGACCCACAGCTTTAGTAAACACGTAAATTATGAAAAAAATCTTAATATGTCAGCAAAATCTATTGATTTATCAAAATATAAAGGTCAATCTCTAGACAATAATTTTGAGAACTTCTTTAATACGCTATATACTGAGTATAAAAATAAACTAGATTATGATAATGATTTATATTTTTCTACTTATGTTTGCAACAGTGTCATTGATTATATTTTAGATTCTATATTAAAAAATACTGCACACTCTTACACGCTAATACAGTGTGGTTAAATTTTTATATTTAAAAAGGCTACTACAAACATTGTCGTTTATAGCAGCCTTTTTATTTTGTTCTTAACTATGTAATTCACTATTTATTTTTATTATTTTTTCGATTGCATCCTTTACGCTTTTAGCACTATAATTTGCACTTTCCTTTACACTTTCTCTTGCATTCTCCATAGCAAAGCTATACTTTATTCCTTTTAGCATACATATATCATTTGGAGAATCACCTATAGTTGCTATTTCATCTTCTTTTGCGCCTAAAATATCACATACATATTTTATACCATCTCTCTTAGATACACCTTTAGCAACTAGGTTTAATGTTGTAGGTGATGAAAAGTATATATCTAAAACTTCATTAAATTCACTTTGTAAGTATAGTTCTATCCTACTTAATTCTTCTATATTTTCGGATACAACTCCAATATTTCCTACCAAATTATTAAAACTATCTCTTTTTATAAATTCCTTATCTATTACATAATCACTAGAATATATACTAAACTCCTTTTCTCCACCTGTAAGTACTACACCACCATCGTATTTGAAATACATATGCGCACTTTCAGATTCAAATCTAGCTATAACTTTTTTTACTATATTGTCATCAATAGTACCACTAAATATTTTGCTGTGCTTATAATCATGTATAAATGATCCGTTTTCACAAATATAATAACCATTCATAGCAATACTATCTTTAGTCATCTTATATGCTTGTTTAAAAATTCTTCCTGTGGCTATATGAAATTTTACTCCAGCTTCTTCTATTTCTTTTATTGCTTTAGCATCACCTTCATCAATGCCATCATGATAAAGTGTTCCATCTAAATCACAAAATATATGTTTTATCATTTTGTCCTCCTATAATTCTCCTAGAGCCAATCTTAAATCATTTAGTATAGTTCTTGTTGCTCTTTGTCTTATTCTACTTCTTGAACCATTAAAGTTATATTTCTTAATTATAGTATTTCCATTTATATATATTCCCATATATACAAGACCAACTGGCTTTTCTTCAGTACCTCCGCCTGGTCCTGCGATACCTGTGGTAGCTAATCCAATATTAGTGTTAAATCCTTTAGCTATTCCTTCTGCCATTTCTTTTGCCGTTTGTTCACTAACAGCTCCAAACTTTTCTAAAGTTTCTTCTTTAACTCCTAATCTCTTCATTTTTGCATCATTAGAGTATGTAACGCAGCCTTCCATAAATACAGAAGATATGCCTGGGTAATCAATTAGCGATGAAGATACCATCCCCCCAGTACAAGACTCAGCAACAGCTATTGTTAAATTTCTTTTCACTAAAAGTTTTGCTACAGTTTCTTCTAGTGATGTTTCATCCTCACCATAAACAAATTGTCCTACCCTACTTTTAATTTTTTCTACTACAGGCTTAATTAATTCATCTGCTTCCTTAATATTATTAGCTTTAGCAGTTATTCTTAATGTTACTTCCATATCTTTTGCATAAGGTGCTACGGTTGGATTAGTTTGCTCGTTTATTATATCTATTAACTTATCTTCTAAACTCGATTCACCTATTCCAAACATTCTTAATGTTTTTGATACTAATGTAGTATTAGTTAAGCTTAATAAATAAGGCTTAACACAATCTTCAAACATTAATGTCATCTCTCTTGGTGGTCCAGGTAAAACTATTATAGTTTTTCCATCTTTTTTTAATATACATCCAGGTGCAGTACCATTATTATTTGGAAGCACTATGGATTCTTTAGGGAAATATGCTTGCTTTCTGTTATTTTCAGTTGCCACAGTATTTATTTTTTTAAAAAAGGTATCTATTTTTTCCCATGATTCTTCGTGTAATTCTAGCTCTTGGCCAAAGTATTTTGCTGCAACTTCCTTTGTAATATCATCTCCAGTAGGTCCTAACCCACCCGTTGTTATAACTATATCACTTCTTTTTAATGATTCATCAAATACCTGAAGTAATCTATCTTCATTATCCCCTACAGTCCCTTGATAAAATACATCTAAACCAATTTCTGCTAACTCTTTAGCAATATACTGGGAGTTAGTATTTACTATATCACCTAATAGTATTTCTGTTCCTACTGTTATTATTTCAGCTCTCATATAATCACCTCTATATATAATATTACACTATTTTCCAAAAATATTATTCCCTTAAAGTAAAAAATTTTCCTTCTCTTTAAGCTATCATAATTTCATAATACGTAAAAAAGGTATTAAATCTTAAAGATTTAATACCTTTTCAAATTGGAGGCGACACCCAGATTCGAACTGGGGATCAAGGAGTTGCAGTCCACTGCCTTACCACTTGGCTATGTCGCCTTATTAACTTAACTTAATTATAGTATATTTTGCATAGATTAGTAACATGTTTTTCTATTATCTTACTATAAGATATTTTATAATAATATTTTATTATTTAATTTTCATTTTTATTATATAATATATTAATTTTTATAGAACCACTCCTATCTAAAACTCCATACCTAGTGGTACTTTCAATATATGTTTTCTAATCATATAATTCTATTAAAAGAATAACAAATGCATTTAAATACAATAATTTTAATATATAGGAGTGTTAATTATGAAAATAGCTGTTATTATGGGTGGTATCTCATCTGAAAGAGAAGTTTCTCTTAACTCTGGAAGAGAAGTATTTAATAATTTAGATAGAAACAAATATGAGGTTATTGAAGTTATTATAAATGAAAAAAAAGATATATTTAATAAAATAACACCAGACATCGATTTTGCATTTATTGCATTACATGGTAAATTCGGAGAAGATGGATGTGTTCAATCAATACTAGAAGCAATGGATATACCTTATTCTGGATGTGGGCCACTAACTAGCGGTATGTGTATGGATAAAAACATATCTAAAACATTATTAAGACAAGCAAATTTACCTACTGCAGACTGGTTAGTTGTAAGAAATCTTGATGAAATAGATTATGAAGCTATAGAAAAACTTGGATATCCAGTATTTATTAAGCCTAATAATGGTGGGTCAAGTGTAGCAACTTTCTTCATCCACTCAAAGGAAGAAGTCCATAATGCAGTTAAAGCAGGACTTGAAGTTGATAACTGTGTAATGATTGAAAAATATATTAAAGGTGGAGAATATACTTCTTTTGTTTTAAATGGCGAAGTTTTCCCTACTATATCAATAAAAGCTACTTCAGAGTTTTTTGATTATAAGTCTAAGTACTCAGAAAATGGAGCTATTGAGGAAATAGTATATTTAGAAGATAGCCTTCAAGATCAAATAAATGAAATATCTAAGACTTGTTGGAAGATTTTTAATTGCAAGGCATACGTAAGAGTTGATATTATTATAAGTGATGGAGTACCATATGTTCTAGAACTTAATACACTTCCAGGAATGACTAAAACTAGTTTAATACCAAGAAGTGCAAAAGCTAAGAATATTGGATTTGTTGAATTGTTAGATAAAATAATAGAGTACTCTATGAAATAGATTTAAATCTAAAATGAGGTGATAAATTGATTTTTTCAAGTATGGATTTTACCGACAATGATCCCATTTATATACAACTAAAAAATTATATAAGAGATATGATAATAAAAGGATTAATTCCTAACAATAGTAAGCTCCCTTCTACAAGGGAGCTTAGTCATATTATGAAAGTTAGTAGAAACTCTGTAGTGCAAGCTTATGAAGAGCTAAAATCAGAAGGAATTATATATTCTGTTTCAGGTAAAGGAACTTTTGTAAATTCTATAACTTTAAAGCCTGAAAGTACTTGGTCTATCAACTGGAATAACTTAGAAAATAACTACTCAAAAATAGCAAACGAAATGGATATTATAAAAAATGAAATCCCATGGGAAGCTGGTTTAATATCTTTTAAAAGTATATCTCCAGATGGTGAATTATTTGATATGGAAGAATTAAAAAAATCCTTTCTAAATAGAATATCTTTAGAAGGTCACAAACTGCTTAACTATGGATATGCACAAGGATATAAGCCTTTAATTGATTACTTGCTAAATTATATGAATAGTAAAGGTGTGGATACATCTAACAAAGATATTCTAATAACCAATGGATTTACTGAAGGCTTTGAAATGTTACTTTCTGCATTCACTAATAAAGGCGATTTCATACTTTGTGAAAACCCAACTCATAATACAGCTATTAAAATAATGAAAGCTAGAGAATTAAATTTTGCTACCTTTGACATCAATAAATATGGATTAGATTTTGATGATTTAGAAAAAAAACTAAAGGAACACAAAGGTAAAATTAAGTTTTCCTATATTACCCCATCATATCATAATCCAACTGGAATGGTTATATCTCCAGAAGATAGATATAGATATTATAATTTAATGAAACAAAACAATATAGCAATAATTGAAGATGGCTTTAATGAAGAACTTTTATACTCTAGTTCGCATATATTCCCAATTTGTTCTTTAGATAATTTAAGTAACGGTGTTGTGTACATAGGAAGTTTTTCTAAAATATTATTCCCTGGAATGAGGATAGGATGGATATTAGCTGATAAGAAAGTAATTGATAAATTGGAGAGCGTTAAAAGATGTAGAAATATTCATGTTTCCTTTTTAGATCAAGGTATACTTTATGACTACCTTATTAATGGTGGTTTTGATAGATATGTAAAAAAGATAAAGAAATTCTATGGTGATAAATATAACTTTGCTTATGACTGTGTAAATAAATACGTTCCTACTGAATATATCTTAGGTGACGGAGGGCTACATCTTTTCTTAAAATTTGATAATATAGATTGTAGAGAACTTCTATCTAGATGTTACAAAAAAGGTGTACTCTTTATGCCTGGCGATATATTTTACATAGATAATAAAGGATACGATACCTTAAGACTTGGTTTTTCAAGAACATCTATATCAGATTTAGAAAAAGGTATTAAAATAATTGGTGAAGTTGCCAATGAAATGAATAATAAAACAAAAAAAGGCACTTAATAACTTAAGTGTCTTTCTCATTTTATTTCCATACTCTCTTCATATTAAATAATTCTTGAACATATCCATATAATGAAACTGGTGACATTATTAACTGATATGATAATAAAAATATTAAAAATGCTAATCCATGTTTTCTCACTCTTAAGTTTAATACATCAAACACATGCTTTTTTTGATACATGAATAATATTAAAAAACTTACTAGCGTTATAGGTAATACTAAAATCATCATAGGTCCAACTATATAGAAATGTCCAAATAATGCTAAAATACAACCTGGTATAAAGAAAAATGTATATGAAAAATCCATATATGGTATTAATAAGTCTATTCCTGTTAAAAACTTATAATATATATTAGGTTGTTGCCATGGCTTTATAGCCCTTAATCCCTCTATCATACCTCTTGCCCATCTTGATCTTTGGCGTATAAAATGTACTAATTTAGTAGGTGCATCAGTAAAAGCTACTGCAAGTGGTTCAAAATATACTTTATGATTTTTAGCAAGCATATTCCATGTAAGTACAATATCTTCACCTATTGCATCAGACCATCCGCCTAGATTCGCTACCACTTCCGTTTTGTATATACTAAAAGCTCCTTGCGCAACTAAAGTCCCTTGGAACATTCCCTGCATTCTTTTTATTGAAGATATACTTAAGAAATAATCCCATTCTTGAAGCTTAGATAATAAATTATCCCTACTATTTCTTACTAAAATACTACCTGCTACTGCAGATATTTCACTTGGAGCACTATTCATTCTTGCTACAAGCCGTCTTATTGCTTGTTGATGTAATAATGTATCTGCATCTAATGTTAACACATACTTAGTTTTAGTCTTTTTAAGCCCAGTATTTAAAGCATTGAATTTCCCTGGATTTGGCTCATCAATACAAACCAAGTTCATATTTAGCTCTTTTTTAGCTCTATATACTTCCTTTACTGTGTTATCACTAGAATTATTATTTATAACTATTGTATTAATTTTACCTTTATAGTCTTGGCTCTTTATATATCTTAGGGTTTCATATATTCCACCTTCTTCGTTATAAGCTGCAACTAAAATAGTTACTTCGTCACCTGGATTTTCTTCTTTTACCTTTGGTTGCTTATCAAGAAGCAAACTGGATATTAAAAAGGCATTCATAAACCCAGGAACATATGCAATTCCGCCTATAATGAAAAAAGCTATAAATATATTTGTTAATTGTGATAAATCTTTCACCCAAGGAATTGATAGATATATAGAAAATATTACCCATGTAATTGACATTATTAAGGCAATAATAAATTTTTTGTTTATAGAAATATAAAAATCTCGTTTTTTGTTTTTACTTATGTCTGGTGATTTACTTAGCTGCATTATAACCTCCCACTTATGTCATTTTTGTTATATATTTCTAGGGGTTATGCTTTAGTTCATAGCACTTTGATTAATAATTATATACCTATTTTCTATTAAATTGAACTAGTATTTTTTAACATATTTTCAATAATATTTTTATTTATACTAATATTTTACTTTTACAGCTAAACTCTTATATATCAAGTTAAGTCTATTATTATAATAGCTTTATAGGTTATAATAGAAATAGTTTCTATTGTGACTAATGGATAACTATATGGGGGTGAAACATATGAAAAAAATAATAATGATACTAATAATATGTGTAATTGGTATACCTACTTATTTTGTATCTAAATTATCTTCTGATAATACAAGCTCAGAAATTTCTATACCAGAAAATATTAAAGATACTTCCTTTAACAAAAAAGACGAGCCAGTATTTGAATACTCTTCTATTCCAGATGATGTAAAAGATAAAATGATTGGAAAATCAATGCCCAGTGATGAGCCTGTAAATTTTGACAATTTATCTTATCTAAATCTTACTTATTATGGATTTGATGATAAAGCTCACATAGGTGAGATGATTGTTGATTCAAGAGTAGCTTCAGAGGTTGTTGATATTTTTAAAGAATTATACGAAGCCAAATATCCTATAAAAAAAATACGTTTAATAGATGAATATGATGCTATTGATGAGTCATCTATGGCTGATAACAATTCTTCAGCTTTTTGTTATAGAACTATTGCTGGAACAAACAAAATATCAAACCATGGTATGGGACTAGCTATAGACATAAATCCATTGCAAAATCCTCATGTCATTGGAAATAATACTAGCCCTAAAGAAGGATATGTTTATGCAGATAGATCAAACTCTGCTAAAGGTATGATAAAAGAAGGAGATGCAGCATACAACGCATTTACTAAAAGAGGTTGGTCATGGGGTGGACACTGGAAAAATCCTGATTTCCAACACTTTGAAAAAAAGCTGTAATTTAAATAATAAGAAATAGAAATTGAAGGTGATATAATATGAATTTAATGACTTTAGAAAATATTTGTAAAAGTTATTCTGAAAAATCTTTACTAGAAAATATATCTTTAGGTATAAATGAAGGTGAGAAAATAGGACTTATTGGAGTTAACGGAACTGGTAAATCTACTCTTCTTAAAATAATAGCTGATGCTGAAGAAAAAGACTCTGGTACTATTACAAAGGCTAATAGAGTTCGTGTAGAATATCTTCCTCAAAACCCAGATTATGATGATAATGCAACAGTATTAGAACAGGTATTCAAAGGTACTTCAGAAGAAATGAGAATACTTGGTGAATATGAAGAAACTCTTGCTAAAGTTAATACTAACTATGATGATAAATTAAATGCTAAGTTAATATCTTTACAAGAAAAAATAGATAATCTTAATCTTTGGGACTTAGAAAGTGAGGCTAAGTCTGTACTTACAAAGCTAGGAATAAATGACTTTTCACAAAAAGTAAAAGGGTTATCTGGTGGCCAGAAAAAAAGAATTTCGTTGGCTTCTGCTCTTATAACACCTTGTGAATTATTAATATTAGACGAACCTACTAACCACCTTGATAATGATACTATTGACTGGTTAGAAGAATACTTAAATGCTAGAAAAGGATCTTTATTAATGATTACCCACGATAGATACTTCTTAGATCGTGTTACAAACAGAATTATAGAATTAGATAAAGGTCGTCTTTTTAGTTATGAAGGTAACTACTCTGTTTTCCTTGAGAAAAAGATGGAGAGACTAGCTTTAGAAACTAGCATGGAAGAAAAGCGTCAAAACCTTATAAGAACAGAATTAGCTTGGGTAAGAAGAGGAGCAAAAGCTCGTACTACAAAGCAAAAAGCCAGACTACAAAGATTTGATGAGCTTGTTAATAGAGATGCAATATCAGCAGATGAAAAAGTTGATATATCTGTTGGATCATCAAGACTTGGAAATAAAATTATAGAAATACACAATATATCAAAATCTTTTGGAGATAAAAAAGTTATTGATAACCTTGAATATACATTAGCTCGTACTGATAGAATTGGTATAATAGGTAAAAATGGTATGGGTAAATCTACTTTAATAAACATACTAAATGGAAAAGTAGATCCTGATAGTGGTTATATTTCTATTGGTGAAACAGTTAAAATAGGTTGTTTCTCTCAAGATGATGCACATATGCACCCAGATATGAGAGCTATTGATTATGTAAAAGAAGCAAGTGACTATATAGAAACTAATGATGGGTCAAAAATTACAGCATCTCAGATGTGTGAAAGATTCTTATTTAATGGAACTATGCAGTATACTTTAATCAAAAAATTATCTGGTGGAGAAAGAAGACGACTTCATTTATTAAGAACCCTTATGATGGCTCCTAATGTACTTTTACTAGATGAGCCTACTAACGATTTAGATATAGATACATTAAACATCTTAGAAGACTATCTTGATGAATTTAAAGGTATTGTAATAACAGTATCACATGATAGATATTTCTTAGACAGAATTTGTAATAAAGTATTTGCTTATGAAGGTAATGGACAAATCCATATATTCACTGGTAACTATAGCGATTATCAAATATATAGAGAAATTCAAGGAATAGAGTTTGAAGAATTTGATAAAACAACTACTGAAGAAAAAATAGTATCTACTCCTAAAAAAGAAAAGCCTAAGTCTGAGAAAAAACTTAAATTTAGCTTTAATGAAAAAAGAGAGTTCGAAACTATAGACAGTAATATAGAAAAACTCGAGCAAAAAATTGAAGAACTTGAATCAAGTACTTCAAAATATTCAACAGATTTTATTAAACTTCAAGAGGTCCTAGATGAAAAAGCAAATTTAGAAAAAGAACTTGAACATAAATACGAAAGATGGGAATATCTAAATAACCTTAACGAAGAAATAGAAAACTCAAAAAATTAATATTGTTTATTAATATATAACCTAAACTTAATTATTGTGTGTTTTATCGATTAAATTTAAGTTATATTACATCCTCTTTTATCATACATTTATACTAACTAGCTTAAATACAAGCTTTTATCTCAAGTATATTGAAAAAGGGGATGTTTTTTATTGTGAAAAAATTACTGCTAATAGGACTATCATGCACTATTTGCTTTTCTTCTTTCGTTGGTTGCTCAAAACCAGCCGATGAAGAAAAAGAAGTTTCTTACATAACTATGGATAGCTTTGATGAAAAAAAATCTAATGATTCTACTAATGAAGGATTAGTCGCAACAATTTATACTACTGATGAAGATGCTCTTAATCTAGTTAATAAAGAGGTGAATGTTAAATCTATAACACCTGAAGTTATATTAGATGAATTAATAACTAATAAAGTAGTTCCTGAAAAAACTCAGGTTCTTAGCTTTAAAACTTATGTTTCAGATGGTGAGATGGAAGTCGGCGTTTTAGATTTTTCTGAAGAATTTTATAACTTTAATTTAGGTTCTGGTTTTGAAAGTATGATGCTTGATTCTGTTGCTAAGACTTATCTTGAGAACTTTGAATTAGATCAGCTAAAATTATTAGTTAATGGAAACGAATATCAAAGTGGTCATATATTATTTGAAAAAGATGACTTCTTTTCTATAAAGGATTATAAATAATAAAATAAGCATCTTTATTTTTATTTAAATAAAGATGCTTATTTTCATTTATTATAAAACTATTTAATTTAAAATCAAGCTATTTATTGTTAATTTTTATACAACTGATTCATCTAATATTTTAAAACTATATATTATGTGATCCACAATATCTTCATAAATAGGTTCTAGATATTTATCTACCATTACTCTTACGTCGTAAACTCCCCTTTTTCCCTTTACAATAAATATATAATTACAGGTCCCATCTAAACCTTCACCACATATTAATTTTCCATTACAATTTCCATTATTAAAATCTACAGATTCTATACATCCCATATTATTAGCTACTCTATCTAAGGATACACAACCGCTCATATTATCAGGTATTTCAATTAAGAATACCTGCATTTTTATATTAAATATTACTTCTCCATTTATGCTATCTATTGCAATAGTATCAAAACATTTTTTATTTTTAGATTCTAGTTCAACCCAATTACTTGGCATATCAATGCTATATCCTAAATCACTTATCTTAGTTTCAAATGTAGTGTTCACATCTTTTTCTAGCTTCCCTTTTTCTTCATATCTCATTTCTCTAAGTAATAGTCCCGACTTTTTAAAACCTTGTTTATAAGAATCCATAAGATATTTTTTAGCTAATCCTCTATCCTTCTCTACACCTAGTCCTTCTTTATAAAGTCTGCCTAATTCATACTGTGCCTGAGCATTGTTTGCTTTAGCACAAGGCTCTAAAAATACCACTGCTTCACTATATCTTTCTTCTTCTACTAAATCTATTCCTGTCTCAAAATCACTTAAAATATATCCACTACTTTCTAAACTTTTTTTGATTATTTCTCTTTGATGTTCTAGTTCTTTTTGCCTTTTTTGTTCATTAAACATCTCTCTAAATACTTTATTTATAGCCACTAAGCCTTCCCCCCCTTTATTAGCTTAAAACTCTATACTATATCTTATTTTTCGTTATGATATATGTTACTAATTATAAATCCTGAAATTTTTAGAAATTTATAAAAATATAATATTTCCAAAAAAAAATATATTGACTTTAAAAAGAAATTATTTTAATATTAATTACAACAAGTTAATAATTTAAATTCAGTGATGAAGAGAGTATATTAAATGAATTTTATAGAGAGCTAAGGATGGTGGAAGCTTAGCATTGAAGTTTAATAGAAGAGAGCTTTTGAGAATATTACCTGAAACTAAGTATGGTAATAGGTTATCTCGCCTTAAGAGATTGAGTGGGTATGTTTATTAATATTAATAAATTTACCAACGAGAGTGGTAACGCGGAAATTTTCGTCTCTTGGTCTTTAAGACCAAGGGACTTTTTTTATTTTAAAAATACATTTTGCAAAATATATTTGAAAACAAACAATACAAAATTAATGAGGAGGATTATCATGCAAAATTCAATTACATCTACACATAAGTCATCGACTTCAAGCTTATTAAAGTTTTTAATACCATCTATATTCGGATTATTTTTATTTATAATACCAATACCTTACGGAAGTATTGTACCTCTAGAAGGTTTATCGCCTATTAACATAGGAATTGGATTCTTAGCAGAACTAGTAAAGATATTTGGTGCTGATTATCTTAACACTCTTGCTTTAGTAGTTATTGTTGCATCAGCAATATTATCTTTATCAAGCAAATTTATAAAAATAAAAAATGAATTTTTAAATCACCTACTTGATGTTTCACCGTTTTGGTTAACATGTAGAATATTAGGTGCAATATTTATAGTAATGACAGTGTCAGGTGTTGGGCCTGAGTTTATTACATCAGAAGTTACTGGTCAAACAATGTTAGGTCTACTTCCTAGCTTACTTGCAATTTTCTTAGTATCAGGATTTTTATTACCTTTAGTAGTTGATTTTGGATTAATGGATTTATTTGGTACCTTAATATCTAAGTCAATGTATACTCTATTTAAAGTTCCTGGTCGTTCAGCAATAGATGCTGTATCTTCTTGGTTAGGAGATGGTACATTAGGAATAATGATAACAAATACTCAATATAAGCAAGGATTCTATACAGCTAAAGAAGCAGCAATAATATCAGTTTGTTTCTCATTAGTATCTCTTCCATTCTCTACTGTTATAGCAGAGCAATTAGGATTTATGCCTTTATTTGTTCCTTTTTATGGAACAGTATGTATAGCATCACTAGTATGTGCACTTATTATGCCTCGTATATATCCATTAAAAGGATTTAGAAATGATACTTATAATGATGTTGAGCATTTAAAAGAAGAAATAATACCAGAAGATGTACGTCCATTAAAGTTCGGATTAGAAAAAGCAATAAATAGAGCACAGTCAGCTCCTTCAACGAAAGAAATATTAATCAATGGATTTAAAACAGTAATAGATATGTATTTAGGATTATTACCATTAGTTATGGCTTGGGGTACTTTAGCACTTATTGTTGCTGAGTTTACACCGTTCTTTAATATAATATCTTTACCAATGGTTTATGTTTTAGAGTTTTTAAAGATACCTGATGCAGCTCAAGCAGCACCTGCTGTATTAGTAGGTTTCACAGATATGTTCTTACCATCAATAATGATAAGCGGTAAAGATGTAAGTCAAGTAACACAATTTATAATAGGAGCATTATCTATAACTCAATTAATATACTTAACAGAAACAGGTGCAGTTATATTAAAGTCAGATATACCTCTTAATTTAAAAGACTTATTCGTCTTATTCTTAACTCGTACTTTAATTGCACTACCAGTTATAACAATAATAGCAAAATTAATATTTAATTAAAATAATTAAAATAATTAATGTATCAAATCATAAACTTAATGCATAATATTAATAGAGAGAAGTATTCGACCTTGCGGATAACTTAATCTCTTAAAAAGACTACTTTTAAGTAATATATTTAAAGGTAGTCTTTTTCTATACAAAGTTTACTGTCTTGACACCTATCTTGACTTTTGTAATCAAACTTTGTACAATCTAATTAACATGACTAAGGGGGTTACAAATGGAAAATTTATTTAATGAACTTAAGATTATGAAAAATACTCTAGATAATGTGCCTGTAGATTATATTTCTAACTATGACCTAGATAAAACAGATTTATTCATAGTTGATGTTAATAATGGATTTGCTAAAAGTGGAGCTCTATATTCTCCTAGAGTTGAAGCTCTTATTGATCCTATATATAATTTTGTAAATGAAATTAAGGATAAATTAAACAATATAATCGCTTTTACAGATTGTCATGATAGTGATGCTATCGAACTATCTAGTTATCCACCACACTGCCTAAAAGGTGACATAGAAAGTGAAATAGTTGATGAACTTAAATCTATAGATAATATCAAGATCTTAGAAAAAAATTCTACTAATGGATTCTTTGCTCTTGATGATATTTCTTTTACTAATGTAGACAATATTATTATAGTAGGTGATTGCACGGATATTTGTATATATCAATTTGCAATAACTTTAAAGTCATACTTTAACCATAATAATATTAATAAGAATATCATAGTTCCTGTTAACTTAGTAGATACATATGATATACCTGGTACTCATCCTGCAGAACTATTAAACATAGTATTTTTCAATAGTATGTTACAAAATGGAATTAAGATTGTTAAAGAAATTTTATTATAAATAAAAAAATGTGAGATATCTTATTAAGGATATCTCACATTTTTTTAATAATCATATTCAGTACTATTTTCGCACATTACTACTCTTATTTTTTTATTGAACATATTCTTGTATGCTAATAATAATTCATTTAATTCAGCATCCATTAGATTTATTTTCTTATCACTATATAATAAAACTTTTTCCTGATCTATTACTATAGTTATATCATTGTTGTCATTCTTTACATAAGTAGTTATACAACTCTTTGGCTGTATTTTGTTTCCATACTTTTCATAAAATCCTGATGTCTTTTTTATTGTTTCTATATTCTCATTAGTTAAGTTGTTTAAGTCTATATTTCCAAACCCAGCCATAGAAGGATCTATTCCAAAATTTTTAAGTTGTTTTTCTATTTCAGTAGAATCCATCCCGTATCTTTCCATGAACTTAGTTTGTATTTTCATGAATTTTTCTTGAGATATATTATTATCATTCATATAATCAAATATTTTTTTCGAGAATTCAGCCATTGTCATACTTCCATCCATAACAGAGAAGTATAAATTGTATATATATTGCTCAAATTTATCAACATCAGTGTCTTTAACTTTATTTTTCAAATCATTAAAATCAATTATTCTATCATCAGACATATCTATTCCTCCTAGCTAAAGTTTTACTTGTATTAGATTATATCATATTTAGTACAATTATATATATATACAATTTTTTTTAACCTTTTAAATTTAAATAAATTTTATAATATTAATACTTATAGATATATTTTACTTTAATATTGTAATTTCCTTACTCGATGCATCTATAGTGCACTCTAATCCTAGTGGCAATGTTACCATAGGAGAACAGTGTCCTGACTTTAAATTATATATTGCTGGCTTGTTACATTTGTGAGCTATTTCTCTTAATAGGTTATAGATTGGGCTATCTTCTTCATTACTCTTTCTACAATCCTTAAAATCACCAAAGATTATTCCATTACAATCATCGAACTTACCTGCATGATATAGGTGAGTTAACATTCGGTCTACTCGATAAGTATATTCTCCTATCTCTTCAATAAATAGTATTTTATCTTTAGTATCAATTTCATATTCAGTTCCTAGGCTAGCTATAATCAACGATAAGTTTCCTCCTACAATTTTACCTTTTGCATATCCCTTCTTTATTGTATATATATTTTTATCCTTAGGATTTTTTATTCTTAACTCTTTTTTAAAATTTAATGCATTAATAAGTGATATATAACTAAATTCATCCCAATCTGGAGAATTTTGGGCCATTAAACCATGATATGTTACTAAGTTACATTTCTGATTAAAAACAATATGGAGTGCTGTAATATCCGAAAATCCAATAAATATTTTTGGATTACTCTTAATGATATCATAGTCAATTAAGTCTAATATTCTAGTCGTACCATAACCACCCCTAAGGCACATTATTGCATCTATTTCTTTATCTAAAAACATATTTTCTAATTCCTTAGCTCTAATTTCATCAGGTCCTGCTAAGTACCCATTGTAGCTTAAGTAACAACTAGCACCTATTTTTACTTTATATCCATAACGCCTAATTGCGTTATATACTTTTCTTATATTACATCTTGATGGGCCTGCTGGCGCTATTATACCAATAGTATCTCCTGGCATAAGTTTTTTTGATAATACCATATTAATCCCCCTTGATATTATAATCTCCGTTATTATAAAATAATCTTATCTTTATAATATTATTCATCTATGTTCCTTCTATGTGAATAATTTAGATTTACATCACAATTATATAAGTTTAATAATACATTTCAATATAAAAATATATTCATTGCAGAATTTGAGTAATATATATAAAATAAATCTAGGGGTAATTTTATCTTACTGCGCGTATTAGTTTAAATACTTTAACTATGTATATGACTATTTAATATATAACTTTAAGGAGTGGTCAAAATTAAGAAGAAACTTCAAATTCTTGAAATATTAGCATTAATAATATTTGCTCTAGTATTTATTGTTATTGCTTTTATCATATTTACCGCTATAGGTATTGGATTTTTATCCTTTTTAGGTTTTGAGTATGACTCATATAAATCTGTACTATTTTTCTTTATTATATATTTTTGTATTAGCAGGCCTATTGACTTTGTATGTACATCACTATTAGATGTTATTAGGTATGTAAATAAGCTTCCCTATATATCATATAAGTTTTTAGAAGCATTCTTTGATATTTCCCTTACCTTTGTATTGGTTAATATTTTAGATATTTTCATGAAGTCTATATATATACCTACTCATACAGAAATATTATTTGCCATATTATCATATGCACTTTCTCAGTGTATGGATTTTATGAGAAAAGATGGCTAAATAAAAAAACCATTATCTATTAAGATAATGGTTCTTCTTTTATTACACTAGTTTCTTCTATTTTCTTATCCTTTTTAGTTAAGAATGATAATTTAGTTTCTGCCATAATTATTGCAGATAATATTAATATGCTTCCAACTATTATCTTAACAGTGATTACTTCTTTTAGTATTATTATCGAAAATATAGTTCCAAACACTGCTTCAGTTGATAATATTATTGCTGTCTTAGTTTGAGTAGTTTTAGCTTGGCATACTGTTTGCAATAAATAACAAATTGTTGTACTAAATATGGCAAGATAACCTACTGCTCCTAATCCCTTAGCAGTTATAGGAATATTTGTATCTTTAGCTATTAATAATAATACTAGTGAAAGTACAAAGGCTGTAGCAAGTTGAACAGCTGTAAGAGCTACTGGATCATGATCCTTTGCAAACTCTCCAGTAAAAAATATATGCAGAGCAAATCCAAAAGAGCATATTAATGTTAAAAAGTCTCCTAGGCTAATTGAAAAGTCTGGTTCTAAAGACAATATTCCAATCCCTATTAGTGCTATTACACTACTTATTATCCCTATTTTATCAAGCTTCCTTTTATAAAGTAAATATCCTATAAATGGTACAATTACCACATTTGTAGCTGTAATAAAAGCATTTTTAGATGGTGTTGTAAACAATATTCCATAAGTTTGGAATGCAAATCCTATAAAAAGGAATATTCCTATCATAATACCTGCTTTTAAAGTAGATTTATTAATATTTTTAATATTTTTCCAAAATATCACACTCATTAAAATTGTAGCAATAAAAAATCTAATTGCCATTATTTGATTCGGACTTAGACCTGAATCTATAGCAAGTTGAGTTCCTACAAATCCACTTCCCCATATTATAGCTACAATAAATAACCCTATTTCTCCAGTATATTTCTTCAAAGCATCATCCCCCCAAATTAAACTGATAATTATCTCCAGTATATATTATTTTAATTTTTCTTCTAATTCCTTAGTCATATCTACTGCACTTTCATAAAAATCTTTTATAAAAATTACTTCATTACTTATTCGCGAATATTCAGATGCAAATGCAATAATATGGCTTTCAATTGAATTTTTAGCATTAGATTTTACTAAAGAATTATTATTTGCGCCTATTGCTCTTACAAAATCTTTAATTAACCTGCTGTCTCCTCCACCATGACCTTTGGTATTATTACAAGGATTTATTATCACTTCTTCACTTTTTCCAAATTGTTTAATCCTTATTTCATTATTCATTAGACTTCCGCCTACTTCACCATGGCTAAACATTAATTTTATCGTTCTATCACATTCTTTTGTAAAAGCTGATAAATTAAATGTAGCAGTTACCCCATTATTAAATTCTAAAATACTAACCATGTTATCAACTACATTATTATCACATTTATATACACATTTTCCATATGGACTGCTTTCAAATATATCTAATAAATTCTTTTCTGTTGGATTAATATGAACTGCGTAATTCATTTTTCTATCATTTTCTAAATATATCTTTTTACAGCTATAAGGACAATCTTGTTCAACTCCACATTTTACACAAGTATCTCCCATATTTTCTTTGAAATTCTTATTTTTAAAATGGCTTAAGCTTCCAAATGAAGAAATCTTTTTACAGCTACTATTTGTAAGATACAATAATATATCTAGATCATGACAACTTTTTGCTAATATTAATGGACTAGTATCGCTACTATTTCTCCAATTGCCTCTTGTATAACTATGAGCAAAATGCCAATATCCTATATTTTCATTATGTTGAATACTAATTAAATCTCCTAATAATTGGCTATCTATTATTTCCTTTAATTTATTAAAAAATGGCGTATATCTTAAAACATGAGATACCATAAAAACTCTGTCTTTATAATTTTCACATAACTCTTCTAAATTTATTATCTTATCTAATGTATTTGCCATTGGTTTTTCTAATAATATATGATATCCCTTTTCTAATGCAATTTTAGTTGGCTCATAATGTCTATCATCATTAGTTGCTATTACTACTGCATCTGCTATTTTTTTACTATTAAAAAAGTCTTCTATTTTAGAAAATCTATTTTCATTTGGTATATTATATTTATTTCCAAATAACTCTCTTCTATTTTCCTTTGGCTCTACGACTGCTATAATTTCACAACTTTCATTTAATTCACTAAGATATTCTCCATAGGTATGTATTCCTCTATTACCAGCTCCTATAATTGCTACTTTAACTTTTTTCATATACTCCCCCATTTTAAGCCATAATTAATTCATCCATTTTATTAGCTACCTTCTCGTAGTCCTTAAGCATATTTTTTAATATATTCTCAAAATACATTCTTTCTTTTACTGATGCTTCTAATATTTCATTATAACATTCTATTAGTGTATTGGTAATGTCACTATCTATTTGACCCTTTTCTACCATATCTAATAGTATTGTTATTACCATGTCTTTTGAAAAAGCTTTTTTATAGTGCCTTTTTTCTGTTAAAGCACAAAAAATATCACTAATCGTAATTACTCTATCTCCAATTGATAACTCACTATCTTTTAATCCACTTGGATATCCATCTCCCTTAAGTTTTTCATGATGACTACATGCTAAATGTATAATATTTTTGTCTATTTTTGCATCTTCTAAAATCTCTCTAGTATAAACAACATGCTTCTTCATAGCTTCATATTCTTCATCTAAAAGTCTTCCTTCTTTTTCAAGAATATGCTTTGGTATACAAACCTTGCCTAAGTCGTGTAGCAAAGCTCCCATTTTTATACTTTCTATATCTGATTTTGGTATACTTAATTTTTCACATAATTTCCTCGTTATGCAGTAAACCCCTACAGTATGTATGGATGTCTCAAAACTAAAAAAATCTATAGATAAAGGCAATAATACTATGTATTTTTCAAGTCTACTCTTACTCATGATAATATTACTGCTACTCTCTTTAATAAAAGATTTTCTGTAGTCCCCACTAATAATATCTTTTATTAATCCTTCTTGAGTAAGCTCTAAGAGAACTTCTAAATGTTCTTCTTTAAATCTACTTTTGTCTATATTGTTAATGTAGTTTAATATTTTTTTCTCATCATAACCGAATATACTACTTACCAATGATATGGTATCAGCCAAGGCTATCATAAAAGCCTCTTCTTTAATAGGAATATTATCAATTAATATGTTTTTATTTTCATAAGAGTGATGGTGATATAAGATAATTGATGCTTCTTTTTTAAACAGCTCAGTACACTTTAATAGCTCATATCCATAAATACTATGCTTTGCTGTATCTTCAATATGATATTGCTCTAAGTTGGTTTTAATGTCTGTTTTATATGCACCTATATCATGTAGAAATGCTAAGGACGTTATTGTATATATATCTTTTTTATCATAATTAAGTTTTTTTAACATTTTATATACAATATATGCCGTTTCAAGTCCATGATATGTAAGCTCTTTGTTTACCCTCTTTAATATAGACTGATTTATTCTAAATAAATCCATTGCATTAATAGTGCTCATAATATTTTAATTTACCCCTTCTAATTTTTCCCTTAAATTAATTATAGTATATTTTTACTATATTTATATAGAATAATCTACTAATTTATTATATAATCTAACTGTCAAATTATTTAGGAGGTTTTACAATGGAAATAAAGAGATATGAAAATAACGGAAGAATGAGTAGAGCGGTAGTACATAACAATACAGTTTACTTATGTGGACAAACACATGGTGAAGGTGACGTAAAAGAGCAAACTAGAGAAATATTAGCTAAAATAGAAGATTTATTAAATAAGTATGGATCTGATAAAAAACATATATTATCAGTAACTATATATTTAAGAGATATAAAAGATTTTGCAGATATGAATTCTGTATGGGATGCATGGGTTGAGCAAGGTTTCGAACCAGCTAGAGCTTGTGTTGAAGCTAGACTTGCAAGAGAAACTCTTTTAGTTGAAATGAGCGTAACTGCTGCAACAAAATAATATAAATTTGTAAGTAAATTAAAAAGTCTTCTTTAATATATTTTATAGGAGGCTTTTTTATTTTTACTCCCTGTACTTAGGTTAAAATACTATTTAATTTTAAGTAAAAAGGGTTCTATTTAAAAGTGTAATATATATTATTATAGATACTAAATATTTAGTATTTATTTTATTTAATTAAGATTATTTTAAGGGGGATATAATGAGAAACAATTATACAATGCCAATCTACCAACAAATAGCTTTAGATATAGCTAATCAAATTTATACTGGAGCAATTGAAGAAGGTAGCACAATATATGGCAGATCAATTTTAGCAGGTAAATATAGTGTCTCTCCTGAAACTATAAGAAGATCTGTAAAAATTCTAGAGGATTTAGGTGTTGTTACAAGCATTAAGGGGAAAGGAATAATTGTTACTTCTTCTAGTAATGCCTTATCATTTATAAAGAAGTATGAGGATATTACCAATATATCTACATACAAATCTACGCTTCATAATTTAATAAATACTAAAGCTAATTTAGAAAACGATATTGTTAATACCATAAATAAAATAATAGAGTATTCTGATAGATTAGAGATAATCAATCCTCTTATACCAGTTCAATTTACAATAGAATCTCACTGTAAACATATAGGAAAGACTGCTGCCGAGACTAAATTTTGGCAAAATACAGGAGCCACAATAGTTGCAATAAAAAGAGGTGACGAACTTATAATCTCTCCTGGTCCTTATATTGAGTTTTTAGAAAATGATATTATATCTGTAGTAGGAGATAAACATATTCATAATGCTGTACCAGTTTTTTTATATGAAGAATAAGGGCTGAATATTTCAGCCTTTATTAATTATTCATCGTCTTTTGCCCATTCTATAGCTCTAGATACAGCTTTCTTCCAACCACGATATAGATTTTCTTTTTTATCTTTATCCATTAAT
This sequence comes from Romboutsia sp. LXY-2, assembly GCF_056171995.1. NCBI lineage: Bacteria > Bacillati > Bacillota > Clostridia > Peptostreptococcales > Peptostreptococcaceae > Romboutsia > Romboutsia sp. LXY-2. The sequence goes on from NZ_JBKFGI010000001.1 coordinate 405,736, forward strand.
GGACTAAATTCTTTTTCAACTGCCCATTTTAATTTTATTTCTTCTTTATTATTGTATAAACCTATAGCGAGACCTGCTAAATATGCTGCACCTAAAGCTGTAGTTTCAACTATTTGGGGTCTATCTATACATACATCTAATATATCAGATTGAAATTGCATTAAGAAATCATTGCTACTTGCACCACCATCTACCTTTAGTGCTTTTAATTTAATGTTTGAGTCTTGCTCCATTGCTCCTAAAACATCTTTAGTCTGATAAGCAATAGATTCTAATGTCGCTCTAATAATATGTTCCTTTTTAGCACCTCTTGTTAAACCTAATATAGTTCCTCTTGCATACATATCCCAGTATGGTGCTCCTAGACCTGTAAAGGCAGGAACAACATATACTCCATTTGTATCTTCTACTTTTAATGCATAGGTTTCGCTATCACTAGCGTGTTTTATCATCCTAAGCTCATCTCTAAGCCATTGTATAGATGCACCTCCCATGAATATACTTCCTTCAAGGGCATATTCTATCTTGTCATCTATTCCCCATGCTATCGTAGTAAGTAATCCATGTTTTGACTTAACAAGATTTTCACCTGTATTCATCAATAAGAAGCATCCTGTACCATATGTATTTTTTGCTGTACCTTCTTCAAAACATGTTTGCCCAAATAATGCTGCTTGTTGATCTCCTGCACATCCTGCTATAGGTATTCTTGCTCCTGCTAACATATATTCATTAGTATGACCATAAACATAACTTGATGGTTTTACCTGAGGAAGCATACTAAGTGGAATATCTAATTCTTTTAGTATTTCTTCATCCCACTTTAATTCTTTTATATTAAACATCATTGTCCTTGATGCATTTGAGTAATCTGTTACATGTACCTCTCCTCTAGTTAAATTCCATATTAACCAAGTATCTACCGTACCAAATAATAACTCACCTTTGTTGGCTTTTTCTCTTGCGCCATCAACATTATCTAATATCCACTTAACTTTTGTTCCTGAAAAATAAGCATCTATCAATAAGCCTGTTTTTTCTTTTATACATTCTTCTAACCCTCTATTTTTTAACTCATCACAGATTTCTGATGTTCTTCTGCATTGCCAAACTATTGCATTATATATAGGCTTTCCTGTAAGTTTATCCCAAACAATAGTTGTTTCTCTTTGATTTGTTATACCTATTGCTGCTATTTCCTCTGGCTTTATTCCTGCAGTTTCAATAACTTCTCTCATTACACCACTTTGAGATCCCCATATTTCCATAGGGTCGTGCTCAACCCAAGCAGACTCTGGATAAATTTGTGTAAACTCTTTTTGAGCAACCTTTACTATTTCTCCGTCCTTGTTAAATAAAATAGCTCTTGAGCTTGTAGTTCCTTGATCTAAGGCCATTACATATTGCTTTTCCATATTGGCTCCTTTTATTATCTTTTAATTCATTAACTGCATTCTATATTAAAATATATATTTTTTATTATAAATCTTATTTATGTACAATATATGATTAATTATATAGTTTCCCAAATTAATTATTTTATTTTATAGTTTAATATAATCACACAAAAAACTATACCAAAACATAATAATTTTGATATAGATCTTTGCTTGTTTCCTATAGATTTTCTGCTACTACTACTTGTTCTTTAGAATGATAGTATATAAAGTCTATTACTCTACCACTTATAGTAACTGCTATTAGTGAGTAAAATACATCAAATGATGATAAATATGAAAGTGATAGTAATAATATTATCACATCTGTTATTATATAGATTTTACCAACATTTAAAGATGTAGTCTTAGAAATTACTAATGCTAAAACATCGTCACCTCCTGCAGCACAACCTGCACTTACTACGATGCCCACTCCAATACCTACGCTTAAACCTGCTATTATAGTAGCTAAAAACATACTATCAAATCTAGGTACTATAGGTCCTATAGCCTCAAACATATTATATAATACCGAAAAACTTACTGATGCAAATAAGGTATACAGTACAAACTTTTTACCAAAGAACCTGTATCCTATTGATATAAGCAATCCGTCTATTATTAAGTTTGCTATAGATGGTTCAATATCAAATAAATTTTTTAACAGTAGTAAAAGTCCTAACACTCCACCTTCCGTAATGTCATTTAGATAGTAAAAATTATACACTCCAAATGCTAAAATTGTTGTTCCTAACAAAATACGTAGTATTTTTCCTATAAATTGCCGCCTGGCCATTATATCCCTTCCTTTTCTCTTAGATTAATACTATTATATTAAATTAAGATGGCTTTGTATACTAAGGTTTTGCAAACTAAATATTATATAAAATTTAAGCCTAATTTTCAAGTCATTTTTTTCATTTTTTACTATATTTTTGTGAATACTTTTTCATGCTAGTAATACCAATGCTTTCAGAACATACTATTTTATATAAAGTTTATATTAGCTACTCTTTCAATTTAGTATATATAAATTATCGCTCATATAAATTTTTTTATTGTTTAGAAATACTATCCTTAATTTGGTGGTTTTTCATTCACTTATTTAAATTTATAAGTTTTTATTGCTTCATTTATTTTCTTTTTTATGATTTTATGTTAAAATATTTTATATATTTTGCTTTGCTTAGATATAATTTTTAATGCAAAAGTTGAACATAATATTACTATGATAAATTTTAGTTTAATGCAAAATATCATTGTTATCATAACTAAATATTTATTAAGTTTAGGAGGATTAATATGGGCATAAAAGACAAATTTGCAGAATCGTTTGCTAGATCAAAAACTATGACTGGTCCTGAAAAAAGAGCTAATGAAATAATGGGTAAAATCCTTATGAAAAAAGCTATAGTACCAATAGTTATAATGATCGTAGTTATATTTGCTGGAGCTATGATGAAACTTAACCCATGGCTTACTCTTGGTATAAACCTAGCAATAGCTGTAGGTACGTTCTTCTACATAAAGAATGCAAGTAAGAAATACCAAAACTTCAAACCGTATGTAGGTAACCTTATAAGTTTAGAAAAGAAAGGTAAGAAAGAGTACGTTGCTATAATTAAGCAAGGTAAATTACCAATAAAATTACAAATAGCTCATGGTGGAGAAGATTTAGAACATGTAAAGAAAAATCAATTAGTTCAAATAAGCTACAATCCAGATGCTAAGATAGCTATAGTTGTTGGAAAACAGTAAATTAAAATAAAAGCTTCTATTTTTTAAATAGAAGCTTTTTTAGTACTTACTATGTATTATTCTTCATCCTCTTCACATTCTACATACTCTCTATAAATTTTAAGAGCATTTGCCAGTTGATCTGGGCAAGATGTTCCTCTGTCCCTACAAGGTATACTTTCAAGAGACTCTATTACTTCATTCACACTTTTACCTTCGACCAAGTGTTTTATTGCTATTAAATTGCCTGCACATCCACCTTCAAAAACCACATCATATACTATTCCATCTTGTATATCAATTGTTATTGATTTAGCACAAACTCCTCTAGTATAATATTTATACATGCAAACACCTCCTAATAAATACCATATGTTTTTTTATTGCTATTGATGTCATATCTTCATTATTTTTTATCAATAATAATTATATGATAGTCCTAGCTTTTAGAATGGTGTTGTGATTTAATTAATTTATAGACTTTAAACCTATGGTCTATGTAACTATTAAGAAAGGATGATCTATTGTGAACAAAACCAAATTTTTTGATGACTATTTTAAGATATTAGTACTTTTATTTTGGCCAATAATATGGTTTAAATGGCAGTTCTTGGCTACGGATACTATATCTTTTACTTTATTCATAATATATCTAGCTTTGGCAACAGTATATTTCATTACATTTACATATTCATATTTAGTTAAAAAGAATTGTGAAAAAATAGTATATTTTTATAGAATTAGTACATTATTAGCTTTTATATCCACACTTTTAAGTTTTTTATTGTATCCTACAAACATGTTTTTACTATTAATAAAAATGATATTTGCTGCTATATATTTCTACGTTTCTTGCCTTATGGTATACAAATACAATATAGATGAGGGTGTTGTAGGTATATTATCAGTATTTTTATTAGTAGCAATAGTCGTTTTTATATCCTAAACACTTGGAAATATTAGACATATCCATTTTTTTCTGATATTATTTAAATTAAAGGATAATATTAATAAAGAAATACAAAATAAAGGAGTTAACTACTATGGAAAAAAAAGTTTTAGCTACAGTTGGTCAAAAAGAAATAACTAACTACGATATTGAAAATGCTTTAAAGAGCTTAGATCCATACCAAGCTATGCATTTTAACACTGAAGAAGGAAAAAAACAATTATTAGAAGACTTAGTTAACCAAGAGTTATTCTATATGGAAGCTACAGAGCAAGAATTACATAACGAAGAAAACTTCAAAGCAGAAATGAAGAGAATAGAAGAAAATATGTTAAAGCAATATGCTATAAACAATGTATTATCAAGCATAACTTTAACTGAAGAAGAAAAGCAAGCATTCTACAGTGCTAATAAGAGCAAATTCAATAAGCCAGAAACTGCTAGTGCTAAGCACATATTAGTAGAAACTGAAGATCAAGCTAATGATTTATTAAACAAAATAAACGCTGGAGAAATGACATTTGAAGATGCAGCTGGTCAATACTCTACTTGCCCATCTAAAGATGCTGGCGGAAACTTAGGATCATTCCCAAGAGGACAAATGGTACCTGAATTCGAAGAAGCTGTATTCTCAATGGCTAAAGACGAAGTTAGAGGACCAGTTCAAACTCAATTTGGATATCACTTAATAAAGTTAGATGATATACAACACGGTGGGGAGTCTGAGTACGAAGAAGTAAGAAATGAAATAGAAAAAACTTTAATGTACCAAAAGCAAACAGAAGTTTATACTAAAAAGATAAACGACTTAAAAGGTAAATACGGTGCAATGGTTCAAATAAACGAATAATATAAAAGCCTAGTAATTCATTACTAGGCTTTTATATTATTTATTTACTTCTTAAATGTCTTCTTCATTACGTATTTTTTCATAGCAATATTCTATTATATCTCTTCTCTTTATTATCCCTATAAATGTCTTTTGATCATCTATAACCGGAACAAAGTTTTGGTTCATTGACTTAGATATTAAATCTTCTATGTTTGCATTAACAGATACTGGCGCGTTGTCCATTCTTCTTTTTATATTCATTATAGGAACATCTTCAACTGATTTTAAATCTAGATAAAAATCATTTTTCAATGTCCATAATAGATCACCTTCTGTTATTGTTCCCACATATTTACCTTCTTTGTCAATAATCGGAATAGCAGAATATTTATGATACTCCATTTTTTCTAGGGCCTGTCTCATAGTGTAGTCTTCATATATATATGCAACTTCACTTTTAGGTGTCAGAAAAAATAATATGTTCATAATACTACACCTCCAAATTCTTGTGTAAATGTAAAATTCTCTAAGATAATTTTAACACATTTACACTGTTAAATAAATATCGATTCAAATATTTAGGAAATATTATGATTTTTTGCATTTTTTTACATATAGTAACGTAAAAAAGCCGCTATTAAGCGGCTGTGTTTCACATATTACTAGATTACTAATATATATGAATTTTAATTATAATCTTACTACGTTAGCAGCTTGAGGACCTTTAGCTCCATCTACTACTTCGAATTCAACACTTTGTCCTTCTTCTAATGACTTGTATCCGTCACCTTGTATAGCTGAGAAATGTACGAAAACATCTCCTTCACCTTCTACAGATATGAATCCAAATCCTTTTTCATTGTTAAACCACTTAACTACACCAGTTTTCATTAAAAAAATCCTCCTAAAAAAACACAATTATTTGGCTACATTAATAATGTAGCTTTAATATAACTTTATCATAACTACGTTTTCTTGTCAAATATTATTAATTTTATACATTTATCATGGTTTATAAATTAAATATATAACAACTTTGAATAAATAGTTTTATATGAGCTATTCACTAGTAATGAACATCTATTAAATGGAATCTTATAGATTTATCACTCCATCCTAAGTCCCATGGAACTAGTAGCCTATCACTATTATGGCAAGTAACCAAAGGATATCCTTTAGAATCTAACCCTGTTACTGTTGAAATATGAGTTATTCTTCCATCTTTCTCATAACCTACAAAATCTCCAGGTCTAAGATTATAGGCTTCTTTATATACTTCTTGATATTTACCTTTTGCTATATAGCTTCCTCTTCCACTATTTGTCATATAATTCTTAAAGCCTTGGGCATTAACCCAAGCTTTAGTTCCCTCTCCACTATAGCAGTTCCATGCATTATTTTGCTTAAATCTACCACTTTCAAACATAATTTGAGATGCAAAGTTTGCGCAGTCTCCACCTTCAGGGTTATAATCCCTATATTTCGGATTAAATTTAAATCCATATTCTTCATCAGCTGCAGCTCCGCAATATCTATGTGCATATTCTATTGCTTTTGCCTCTTCAGCTGTTAGTTGTAAATCTACATTTTCTTTTGACATAATGTATGTTCTTATATCATCGGATTTTAAATTTTCTAAATTAAGAGAATCTGCAAAAGGATCTGTATACCATTCCTTAGTTATAACATATTGATTATCTCTTATAATAACATTTAGATAGTGATATGTACCTATCCTAAACATGTTAGTTACTTCAGGCTGATTTTCATAGCTATACTTGTATTCTGTTGACACTGTACATATAATTCCATATAAGTCTTCTTCTTTTTCTTTTACTTTTTTTACTTTAACTCTCGTCTTTATATCACTAAATTTTACACCTTGCTTACTAGACCAATTTTCTAGGTACTTCATTTTTTTTACTTCATGCTCGTAAGCCCAAAGGCCTGTTTTTCTACTTGTTTCATATAATCCCTTTAATATTTCTGTGTTTTTTTCTAATATTGCCTTATTTCTAAAGTCAAATACGTGTTGAAGCTGAAGTTGATATTGATCATGATTTTCTTCTTTATCTATAGCACTTGCCTCTAGTATTTCTTCTTTCACACTAGTTTGTTGAGTTATAAGTGCACATATCATAATAGACAAAGTTAAGAATAATGATAATATCATACCTTTGACGTACTTTTTTTTCATAATGCCCTTTTTCAAAACTACACCTCCAATAAACAGTACATCATGTATCATTATACTTACTTATTTTCTCTTATTTTAAATTCTAAAGTTATTATATCCATTTATTTTACAAATAATTTTATAAATTCTAATAATAAATTATAAAATTTAACCAGTTATAAACATACATGATAATCAAATATTTATAATGGAAATTTTACTCTTTTTAGTCTATTTTTTAATTTATTATGTACTTTTTTATAAAAATTAGTAGTAATATATATTTATATAAATATTTTTATTTTCTAATTTCAAATAATGGAGGAAATGTTATGATAAAAAAAGTTGCTGCAGTACATGATTTATCTGGTATTGGTCGCTGTTCATTAACTGTAGCTATGCCAATACTTTCAGCTTTAAAAGTTCAATGTTGTCCTTTTCCAACAGCTATATTATCTAGTCAAACTGGTTATCCTGAATTCACATTTTTAGATTTTACTAGTGAAATGACTAGATACTATAAAACTTGGAAAAATCTTAATGTTGAATTTGATACTATATACACAGGTTTTTTAGGTTCCGAGCATCAAATAGATATTGTTACTAGTTTTATAAAAGAAAATACCGATTCTTTTGTAGTTGTTGATCCAGTGTTGGGAGATGATGGAAATCTATATCCTGTATTCACTGATAAGATGTGTAATAGAATAAAAAATTTAGTTCAATTATCACAGTTAACAACTCCAAATCTTACGGAAGCGTGTTTTTTAACAAATAGAGATTATTTTAATTTAAGCTTCAATAGAGATGAGCTTATTAGTATAGCTAAAGATGTTTCAAGTTTAGGTCCTGATATGGTAGTAATAACAGGAATAATTGAAAATAATAAAATTTTAAATCTTTCTTATGATAAAAAAAATGAAGAAGTTATTTTTACTGATGTAGAATACAATAATTGCTCTTACAGTGGCACAGGAGACATATTTACATCTATAGTTACAGGCTTATTAACTAATGGTAAAACCTTATCTGACTCTGTAAAAATAGCTACAGATTTTATATATAAATCTATAAATTATACTAAAGGGTTCAATACAGATAGAAACGATGGTGTATTTTTCGAAATGTTTCTAAACGATTTAACTAAAATTTAAATTACTTATACATAAAAAATTCGCTTCGCTCATGTCGCCAACGACTCCGTCCGTTGCTCAAAAGCTTTTTTACTTAAAATTGGTGCATTGGTATCACTTGCTTACATGAGTTATTCACAGATTTTGAACTATCATAAATTCCTTATACGTAAAATAGGAGGTCTATATAGACCTCCTTTTTCCACGATGTCAACCTTTATATATATGTCTTTTTGCTACATTATATATTATTACCAATTTAACGTTTTTGACACACATTTATATTTTTAAATATTAAATGAATGTGTAACATTGGTAATTATAAAAATTTTTAGTCTATATTTAATAAAATAAATATAAACTATACTATAACAATTTTAAAGGGGGCTATGTTATGGATATTAATAAAAAAGCTAAGGAGTTTGCATATTATGTAAAAAATACTGATGAATTTAAGTATATGAATAAATGTAAGCAAGATCTAGAAAAAAGTAGAAGTTTAAAAAATCAACTTAATTCCTATATTAATAAGAAGAACTCAATATACTCAAGTTATAGAATTGAAGACGCTACAAGTAAAGTAAATTCTCTAAACAAAGAATATGAAAGTTTCTTCAATACACCTGTTGTATCTAATTATATGAACTCAACAAAACAATTTAATTCTATGATGGAAAATTTATATAAGACTATAGAACAAGAGTTATTAAAGTAAATTATAAGCTAATTAGCTTCTTTTTTAGAACCTATCATTAGATTAGGCTATATTTAATATATAATCTAAAATATAACTTACTTATATAGAAAGAAGAATGCACTTGGCATTCTTCTTTTTTTACTCTTTCTACATTTTCATATTAGGATTCATATTTTGCATCATCATATTTTGCATCATCATATAGTAGTTCATCCACATGTCATTCATATCTTGATATTGATCCATATATGGATTCATATAAGGCATATCTAATGAAGGATATTGTTCATGCATTCCACCCATAAATTGCATTGGTCCCATATCATACATAGGGCTTACATATGTTGAACACATATTTGATTGGCACATATTATTTTTGCACATATTGTTATGACATAAATCCATATCTTCTACATATACCATTTCTTTTTTATTACAAGATTTCTTTTTAGGTTGAACCATTGGTTTTTCTTCGCATTCACAATCTACATACATATCTATATTGATATACTCAGACATTACTACAGATGGCTCATGCTTAGGTTTAGCATTACAATCAGATAATTTTGTGCTACATTTGTCCATCATAGCTTCACATTTTTTAGATTTTAATTCGTACTCTTTTATTTTTTCCCCTACTGTTTTATAACATTCTAATGATTTTTCATTACACTTCATAGCTTGACTATACAATTGTTTTGCCATGTCATTATGCTCTTGATATTTTTCGTATAAGCATTTAGCTTTTTCACAATGACATTCAGCTTCTCTTTCAATTCTCTCTGCTTCTTTATATAAACATTTAGCTTGTTCATTTAATTTTGCTGCTTTCTCCATTAGTTCTTTTGCTGTACATTCTGCTGCCTTTGCTTCTTTCTCACTATGGTTAGCGTTTTTAGTTAGCTTGCATGCTTTAGATTTTAATAACTTAGCACTTTTTTCACATTCTTCAGCTTGTTCTAATGCTTCTTTTGCCTTGCACTCACATTCTAAAGCTTTTTCGAAAAGTTCTTCTGCTCTTTTTGCTAAATCTACACATTTATCTTCGAATTTCATGTCAACATTATCGCAACCACAGTCAACATATTTCTTGATAGGTTTTTTACAAGTTTTTTCAGGTTTACAGTTCATTTCTATTTTTTTACATGAACAATTATCTTGCACTGGTGCACATGAACAGCTATCTTGTACTGGTGCACATGAACAACTTACTTTTTTCTTCTTTCTCATAATATGTCAAAACCCCTTTGCAGTATTTTAAAAATTGCATAAGAATACTTATGTTATTTAATATAATTATATGAATTTATCTTAATGTGGTTACTAATTATTTATTATTAAGATAGCATATGGCAAATTCTAGTAACTTTAAATACTAAAATTCGTTTCACTAATAAAAATAACTTTATTTTGCTTGTACTATTTATTTCATATAATAAATTAATATTAATTACACATCCTATATTTAAGCATAGACTTATTATTGCCTAAAAAAAAAGATTGAGGTGATTGTATGACTTCAGATGATATGAAAGATTTAGAAAAACAAGTTGAAGATTCTGTTGTGAAGTGTTGCTGTTACTGTAAAAATCTATCTCCTCTTGCTACAACTGGAATTATAGTTGGTTCTGCTTTAACAACTGCAACAATATTAAGCCCAAGGGTAAGAAAAGTTACTATACCTGTTGCTAAATATGTTGCTAAGCAACAGTTAAGACTACTAGCAGGAATAGGTATGTTATCAATAGCAACATACCTAGCTAGTTCTCCAGATGATATTGTAGAAGATTTTGAGTAATCTCTAAATATTATTATTGCATTAAAAAAAGCAGATTAGAAACATTATGTTTCTAATCTGCTTTTTAATCTAGTGTAATTAACTCGTCTTCATGATAAAGTTGTACCGTTTTTATCCAAGTACCCTTGTACTGTTCTTGAAGGACATTTTTAACTATTGTATTTATAGTATTTTCTTTATTTTGTTCATTAAGATAATCTTTTTCCCAAGATAGTCTATTATTTTTAGGATTAGCTGGCTCTTTCAATACAATTTTAGCCATATCACTACCATATATAGTTGCATTCATAGGCAATCCATTAAAAGCTTCTTCAGATATTGTATTAATAATTAACTCTACCTTCTCTTGAAGGGTGCTATCCTGCTTTATTTCAACGTCTATAATTTCTTTCATATCCTTAGATTTTATTTCAATAGGGAACGTTGAAATCCTACTAGTTTCACTTTTTTTACCTTCAATATTTTCTGTACCGCCACTTTTAGATTCACTATTTAATATAGTAATTTGTGAGTCAGTATCATATTCTGTACAAGCTACATTTAAGAAAATAGTTGCTATTAATATTGTAGTCACTATTATTTTATTCATAAGTATCCCTCTATTTCTTAGTTGTCTTTAAATTATACTATATTATATCATATGATACTGCCTATTTTATTCTTTTTATATTATATTTTTGTTACAATTATTTAACTTCTTACTTTCTAATATAATACATTATTTTGTAATGTAGCATAACATAAGTTTAATTGTTTCTACTACTGACTTTAAATGAGTTCTCTCATAACCATGAGAAGCAAATACTCCAGGTCCAATTAGTGCAAATTTAGCATCTAATCCTGCCTTTAGCGCAGCACCAGCATCTGAACCATAGCTAGGATATACATCTAATTTGTAATTTACATTATTCTCATTACATATACTTACAAGTTTTGTTATAAATTCGTAATCATAAGGACCATTTGAATCTTTAGTACAAATGCATACATCATATTCTGTTGAGTTTTGCCCCTCTCCTGGACATCCCATATCAACTGCAATGAACTCTCTTGTATTTTCAGGTATAAATCCAGAAGAACCATGTCCAACTTCTTCATAATTACTTATAAAGAAATTAACGTCATTTTTAGGCTTTATATTATTGTTAACCATATAATTTATAACATATAACATTGAAGCTACTGAAGCTTTATCATCTAAATATCTTGACTTTACAAATCCTGAATCTGTTATTTTAGTCCTTGTGTCAAATGAGATAATATCTCCTACTTCTATTCCTAAGTCTAATGTCTCCTGTTTAGTAGATACTTCTTCATCTATAACAACTTCATAATTTTTACAATCTCTTGGTAACTCTCTAGCATCTTGTCCATGTATATGAACTGATGGTCTAATCGTTTGCAAAGTTCCATCATATTTCTTATTATTTCTTGTATGTATTATACAATTTTCCCCTTCAATAGTGTTCATCATATAACCACCAATTTGTGTTACACTTACTCTCCCATTAGGCTTAATTTCTTTTACCATTGCACCTAATGTGTCAACATGAGCTGAAAATGTAGTGCCATAACTTGTATCCTCACCTTTAATTGTTGCTACTATTGCACCTTTATTCCCAACTATATAATCTACACCTAAATTTTCAAGTTCATTTTTTATATAATTACAAATATCATAAGTATAGCCTGTTGGACTTGGAATACTTAATATTTCTTTTATATATTTTTTTAATAAATCATTGTTATGCATATAATTTTTCTCCTATTCCTATATTTTTTATATCCCTTTATAAATAATTATATCACATTCATTCTTTATATTGCTTATATGATATATTATTCACTTACATAAAATACCCTATTAAGGTGTAACTTATTAAACAATATAAACCTATAATTAAGGCTATCCGTTGCAGATAAATTAAAATTAACTCTTTTATATTAATCGATATATTTGTGAATTTAATATAAGTAATATTACTGCTAATAGATATACAACCTACTAATGTTATCATACCCATAATTAGTTTTGTATTATAACTAATACTACTTAAGACACCATCTATAGCTACAATATTATTGTAAAAAACCACGACTAAAAACTTATTTAATTCTTCTATGTCTATTAGCTTTAAAGTAGTTAATATTGGACTTAATATATTGCTAATTAAACCTATTACATATCCGCTATTTATCAAAATATCACCTAAAAATAAAACTAACACTATATTTGGAATTAAATAAATTATTATTTGAAAACACTCCTCTAAGTTGTTAATTATTTCCTTGAAAATATTCCTCTTACAATTATTATTAAGATACTTGTCCATTCCTTTTTTAAACTTATCCTTTTTATGCACTGTTTCCTTATATCCAGTTTTAATAAAATAAGACTTCTTCTTTTTATTTAACGGATATATCCTACACATTATAATATTTACTAAAGTCAACATTAATAAACTTATAATAATCAAGTCTAACTTTTTAATGTTTAACTCATCACAGATATAATTTAATAACCATATTGATCCTATAGAGAAGTTAGCCATCAATATTACTGCTTCACTTTCTCTTAGTTTTCCTTTTTTATACATGCTATTTGTAATAAAATATCCACAAAAACAATCTGTAAATAAGAAGACTAAGATATTAACTATAGACTTACCACTCAATTTATATGTTTTCTTCATGAATTTTTGAAAATATGATTCTACTATATCTAATACCCCATAATCAAGCAAAAATGTCATAAATACCGCTGTTAATGGTAACATTGTTGAAATATTTAAAACTATCTCCTCAAGTAAGAATATTGTATTGTCACTTATGAGCGCTATGCTTTTATTACCATAAAATATATTTACTAATATAATAACACTTACAAATCTTAATATATTTAAAATCATATTCTTTCTTTCATCATCAAAAAATGATTTTATACTTCCAAGTATACTAAATACTACTATGCAAATTTTCAAAATTGAGCCCATGTCATTCTGTATATTAAATGAAATATGATATATAAGAGTAGCAACTTGATCATCAATTTTTATAGGTATAAAGAAAATGAATATACCTATTGTTGAATAAACAAATGATTTTATAATTTCAAAAAATCGACTTTCGTAACCATCGCTAATCTCTTCTATATTACTTATTTCCTCCATATTTTCACCCCCTAACTCAAATAAAAAACTATCTGCTATTTATAAAATAATAAAACTTATATTATTGATTAATTTAACACGTAACTGTATAATCTATAGTTAATACATTTTACTTTCGAGGTGATAGTTTGAGTAATCAATCACAAAATAAAACAAAAACAGTTTTAATTCTTACAGCTCAATTTGGTGCGGGACATATAAGTGCTGCAAATGCAATTAAAGATTACATATTAGAACAGGATGATAATTGTAATGTATTAATACAAAATTTCATTAATGCTAGTGTTCCAAAAATGAACAAACCTATGGTAAAACTTTATGAGAATAATACAAAGTATACTCCTGGTTTGTATAATTATTATTACTATCTAAAAAAATCTTTTGACTCTAGGTATGATATTGCCCATAAGCTTTATACACCCAAGCTTTCTGAATATATATTAGAGTTAATGCCAGATGCAATAATATGTACATTCCCATTGGCAGCTACATGTATATATAACTTTAAGCATAAACATCCAGATATAAAAATACCTAGCATCACTGTCATTACAGATGTTGTAGATAGCCTTGAGTGGGTATATCCAGGAACAGATATGTATTTTGTTCCATCTTCTGAAATTAAAAACAGGCTTGTACATAAAGGTAATAACCCTAACTCAATAAAGGTTACTGGTGTACCTATTAGCAAAAAGTTTTATGTTGAAAAAAAATTATCTTCTCCTGGCAAATATAGATTGTTATTAGTCGGAGGAGGCAGAGGCCTATTTGATATTGATGAAGATTTTATGTATTGGATTGACGAATTTATCGGTAATCATAAAGAATCTATAGAAGTTACTATTGTTACAGGTAGTAATAAAAAACTTTATGATGATTTAACTGAAAAGAAACCTTTATCTAATATAAAAGTTTTAGGTTATGTAAATGATATGTTTAATTTAATTAAAAGTTATGATCTTATATTAACAAAACCTGGAGGCGCTACTTTATTTGAATCTATTCATTCTCAAACTCCAGTTATTGTAAAGGTTCCTAAGCTTGGTCAAGAAATAGAGAATGCTAAGTTTATTATTGATAAAGGAATCGGTGTTGTATATAGTGACGACGATGATCTAAAAAACATTATCACTTCACTTCCTACTGGAGAATTTGATAGTGTAATTGACTTTATGCAATCTAATATAAAAGATTTTAAAGAATCAATTCATCCTGAAAATATATCCGAGTATATATCTGAGCTAATAAATAACAAGAGGTAACCCTTGTTATTTATTAGCATTTTTATATTGATTTAAATTTATTACTCTACTATTATTCAAATTATACTTTGATTTATGCTTATTTTTTATACTTTTATTTGCTGATTTCAACTTAGTAATTATCTTTGATAAAATATACAACTCACCTATAAAAAATATTATAGATATTAATATTTCTAAGTCTTGAGTTGAACTATAATTTAATTTTCCATATGTTGATATGGAATATATTTTTACTAAACTCACTAATGATAAGTGACCACTTATAACAAAAGATAAATGAGTAAATATCGGTGATAATCCACACTTCTTTACACTACTATAAATAGCTAAATTATTTATTCCTTTCGACCTTTGTATATCTCTATAAATTCTAAAGATAATATTTTTATTTAATGCTGTTAATAGTATTACTATTAGTCCACCAAACATTAACAGATAGGCTTCATACACGTATACTTGATATGGTGATTCAACTTCATTTTTAAATAACGTTAATACTATATATAAAACTGCAAAGATTAATCCTGACACATTTACTCTAGCTTCTTTTTGTTTACAAGTAATCGTATATATAACTACTAATGCCATAAGTGGTATAATTGAATATGTTCTGTATTCACTACCAATAATATTACACAATATAATAGGAGCTATCATATATATAGTTGCATCCAATATTAGTTTAGATTTCATAGCCATACACTCCCCTTAGTATATATTTTATATTACATTCGAGTAGCCCATTTACTACTTATTTTATATATATAAAAGTTCGATATTTTGGGTACAAATCCTTTTTTAATACTTACTTTTTTCCTAATTATAAATAGTTAAAACCTTGATAATCCCAATGTTTATCAACACTTTTTATATTAATAAATCAATCTATAAAAATTCTACATATATGTCATTTTTTTATATCATTTAGTGTCATTTAATCTACTAATAGGTAAAAAAAAGAAGGGCTAAAGACCCTTCTTTTTATATATATTAGTTATCAGTAATTACGGCGTTAATTGGATTTATGTTAACTTCATTAACTATAGTCTCAAAATGAACATGATTTCCTGTTGAATTACCTGTTGAGCCAACTTGTGCTATTGGCTGACCTTGTCTTACAACATCTCCTTCTTGTACTATATTAGAAGTATTATGTGCGTATACAGTTACTTTACCATCAAAGTGTTTTATTTTAACAACATTTCCATATCCATTTTGAACTCCAGAAAAAATTACTATCCCATCATCAGATGAAATTATTTCTGTGTACTGTGGAGCTGGAATATCTATACCCTTATGAAAATTTTCTTTATTTGTAATAGGATGAATTCTATTTCCAAAAGGTGAACTAATTTGTGTATATGATGGTACTGGCCAACATCCTTCTATGTATTCTAAATTATTTTCTTTTAAGTATTCTCTCTTTTCTGCTTCTAATGTTTTTTCTAGTCTTACTTCTTCTATAACACATTCTTGTATTTGTTTATTAATTTCTTGAATTTCAGCTTCTAAACCAACTATTTCTTGGTTTAATACATATGTAAGTTCTAAATTTTCATTATTAGTATTATTATTTTGTACAAAACTTAATTTTACAACTTCCACTTCATTTTCATTATCACCATTTTCTAATGCTGCAACTTTTTCAACTTTATTATTTAATTCATCGTTTAAAGCATTTAGCTTTGCTTCTAATTCTTTTTCCATATTTTTACTAAGTATTAATAAATCTAGATTATTTTCTAATTCTTGTGCATTTGAGTATTCATAGTATCCTTCATAAACAAATACATTACATACCATTAAGGTGACTATTAAAAACATTCTAATATATTTTTTCATATTTATTTTCACTCCTTTTCATCACTATAAATTATTATTGACTAATTTTAATAAAATATTACCTACTATTTTTTAGTAATAAGTCAAAACTTTATATATTTTTCCAAAAACTAAGTAAAATATGCTTAAATTATAATTCAAAAAAGACCTATAAATACAATTTAAAATTGTATTTATAGGTCTTTGCATATTCTTAAAATTATTAAATTTATTTCTTTTTCGCGTACTTTCTTGTATCTAATGCAACCGCTGCAATTATTATTATACCTTTAATAATAAATTGTAGATAAGTACTTACCCCTATAAATGAAAGTCCATAGTTAAGTACTTGGAATATTAATACCCCTGTTATTATTCCTCCTATACTACCTACACCACCTGCAAAAGAAACTCCTCCAACAACACAAGCTGCTATAGCATCCATCTCATACATAAATCCAGTATTGTTTGTTGCACTACCAACTCTCGCTGCTTCAAGTGATCCTGCTAATCCATATAAAAGCCCTGCTATTACATATATTATTATTAAGTTTCTAGCAACGTTAACCCCTGATACTTCTGCCGCTTCAGGATTTCCACCTATTGCAAACATATTTTTACCAAGCTTTGTTTTGTTCCATACAAACCACATTATTAAACATATTATAGCTGCATATATAACAAGATATGGTATTCTAAAGTTTCCTGAACCAACACTACCTACTGCCAATTGCTTAAATGTTTCATCAAGACCTGCTATAGGTTGTGCTCCATATGGTGGTCTATCAAAGTATAATGATGTTACCCCATATGCTAAAAGCATAGTACCCATTGTTGCAATAAATGGAGGTGTCTTTAATTTAGCTACAGCAAAGCCATTTATTGCCCCCATCATACCACATAATACCATCGCCAATAATATTGGTACTATTACTGGTAATTTTGGTAAATCCGGATACATACGGTATGCATAGTCTGTAGCTTGTAAAAGTGAAGCTGAAACTACTGCTGATAACCCTATAATACGCCCTGCAGATAAGTCCGTACCTTGAGTTACTATTATACCACCTACCCCAAGGGCTATTATCATACGAGTAGAACTTTGTGCTAATATATTTCTTAAGTTGTTTACAGAAAGAAAACTAGGTTCTATTATTATAATACCAATAAGTAATATTAATAAAACTATTTGTATTGCGTTATTGGCAAAAAACTCTTTAAAATTAAAATTTTGTTTTTCCTTAGCAAGTGACTTCATCTTTACTACTCTCCCCCTCTATAAATCTAGCTGATAACTTCATAATCTCTTCTTGCGTAGTATTCTTTGTTTCTACTATACCTGCAACTTTTCCATTGCTCATAACTAGTATTCTATCAGTAACACCTATAAGTTCTGGCATTTCTGAAGATATCATTATGATACCTTTATCTCTTTTAGCCAAATCATTTATAAGTTGATAAATTTCGTATTTAGCACCTACGTCTATACCTCTTGTAGGTTCATCTAGCATAAGTATTTCTGGTTTAGTTAACAACCATCTTCCTATAATAACCTTTTGTTGGTTACCCCCTGATAAACTACCTATAGTAGTCTTTTGTGATGGTGTTTTTACATTCATAGAATCAATTACCCATTTTGTATCATTAGCCATCTTTTTATCTGATAAAAATAATCCATTTACTTTATAATCAGACATATTCGATATTATAGCGTTAAAATTAACACTAAGTTGTGGAAATATTCCTGTACTTCTTCTTTCTTCTGTAACTAATGCAAATCCATTTTTAACTGCTGCCTTTGGATTTTTATTTTCTATTGCTTTACCATGTAACTTTATACTACCTTTATCTATGTGTCTCATTCCAAACAAGGCTTCAACTATCTCTGTTCTTTTAGAACCAACTAAGCCTGCTATTCCAAGGATTTCTCCTTTTCTCAAATCAAAACTAACATTATTAAGTCCAAATTTTATATTTTCTGTTAATCCTTCTACTTCTAATATTACTTCTCCTGGGTGATTTTCTTTAGGTGGGAATCTATCTGACATATCTCTACCAACCATCATACTTATTATCATGTCTGTAGTTAATTCTTTTGCTGACTTTGTCCCTATTAATTTTCCATCTCTCATTACAGTAACATCATCAGATATTCTTAGTATTTCTTCCATTTTGTGCGATATATATATAATTGCTACATTATTCTTTTTTAGCTTTTCAATTATTTTAAATAAATGGTCAACTTCTTTTTCTGTAAGAGATGATGTTGGCTCATCCATTACTATTACTTTTGAGTCATATGATACAGCTTTTGCTATTTCTACCATTTGCATCTGTGAAACAGAGAGTGAAGCTACTTTTCTTCTAGGATCTATATCTATGTCTAAATCTTTAAAAATCTTTACCGTATCATTGTACATTTTGGCTTCATCTATAATCATACCTTTTTTTGGATATCTACCAAGCCATATATTATCTAATATATTTCTTTGTCTTACTTGATTTAACTCTTGATGTACCATTGATACACCACTATCTAGCGCTTGTCTAGTGTTTTGAAATTGTACTTCTTTGCCTTCTAATATAATAGTCCCAGAATTTTTTTGATAAATACCAAATAAACATTTCATTAATGTTGATTTTCCAGCACCATTTTCCCCCATTAGAGCATGAACACTACCTGGTTTTACATTAAGGTTTACTTCTGATAATGCTTTTACACCTGGAAACTCTTTTGTGATATCTATCATTTGTAAAATAAATTCATTCTTCTTATTCTCCAAAGTTGCTCCCCCCTTTAGACGTATTAATTTCCCAATATTTAATTTAATACCTAAGAAATCATCTATACAAATAACTTCTTAGGTATTATTTAGCAATTTTTAATTACTTAGCTTGATCTATATTGTCTTTAGTTATACCAACATAAGGTACACGAACTGCTTTACCTTCTAATTTTAAATCAGTTCCTTCTACTGCATCTTTACCAGTAGCTAAATTTATAGATAAATCTATAACAGCTTTTGCTTGGTTAGGAGCATCATTTAATACAGTACCTACTACCTTACCACTTTCTATTAGTGTTATTATTTCTGGTATAGCATCAACACCTACTACAGGCATAAACTTATCTCCAGTAAAGTAACCTTCTTTTTCTAGAGAAGATATAGCACCAGATGCCATACCATCATTGTTACAAATTACAAACTCTATTTCATCTCCGAATCTAGCTAACCATGCATCCATCTTTTCAGTTGCTTTTCCAGCATCCCACATAGCTGTATCTATAGCTAATTCTTCAGTTTCTATTCCTTTTTCATTTACAGTCTTAATTGACCATTCAGTTCTAGCTTCTGCATCTGGATGTCCTGGTTCCCCTTTTAACAGAACATACTGCATTTTTCCATCTCCATTTTTGTCCCATGCTTCTTTGTTAGCATTCCATGCATCTGCTATAACTTGCCCCTGCATAACTCCTGATTCTTTTGATATTGTTCCTACATAATAAGCCTTGTCATAGCTGTTCATTGCAGCTTCATCTGGCTCTTTATTATAAAACACTACTGGTAATTCAGCCTGCTTAGCTTTTTCAATTACTGTACTTGCAGCCTTTGGGTCAACTAAGTTTATTGCTAAAACTTGAGCCCCCTTAGCTATCATTGTATCAACTTGGTCTAATTGTTTTGCTTGGTCGTTTTGTGAGTCATCAACTGTTAATACAGCTTTATCTTTTGCATTTGCTTCAAGTTCTCTACGAACTGCAGATATAAAATTATCATCTGCTTTGTAAACAGTTGCACCTATTTTTGGAAGAGCATCTCCACCATCTGACCCACCATCTCCCTTTGATGAGCTACATCCTACTGCTGAGAATAACATCATTGCAGCTAAACCTAACGCAAGAATCCTTCTTCTATTCATAAAAATACCCCCATATTTTTAATATGATATATTACATGACGTAAATATCTTTTCAAAATAATTATAAAACGTTTTCCATATACTTTCAATAAATTTTAAATATTTAAAATATTTTTTTATATCAAATACGTATATTTAGTTATCTTATGTTTTATTTTTTATTTATTAGGCTATCATTCTTACTTTTTTATTAAGAAAAACTGAATTTAATTTGGTAAACGTTTACTATACATATTTATTTATATATAAAAAAGAAGGGATTACTCCCTCCTCTTATCTAAACTAATATATATTCTTTTTGTAGTTAATATATAATTTTTGGATTTCTTCCATATTTTTTTTCAACTCTAGTTGCAGGTTAGATGCTAATTCATAATCTTTATTTTCTAAAGCTTCTCTTATTTGAGTAAATAAAGATTTTCTAGTTAAAGTATCTTTCATTATATTGAACTTAATATCAGAAATAGAGTTCCATACAACTTCATCTAATGCATCCATGTTTTCTTTAGTATGTAACTTTACACAACTTCTTAAATAGTCCATATTGTCATGAATTATTCTATTGCTTAGTTCATTTTCCCACTTATAAATTGCTCCATCCTTAAAAGAACTAATTATTTTATCAGAAAACACATTTCCTTGCATTAATGATTGTAATTTACATTCATAAACTTCAAGATTTTTCATATTCTCATATACTGTTGCAGGTGGCGTACCAAATCTTTCATTTCTTTCTTCTAAACTATAATGTTCAAAAACATCATTTTCATCTCTATAGGCTCTTCCCTTTTCTAAGTAGAATCCTTCTTCCCCAACATCCTTTGATAACTCTTTTTCAAGTTCTTTAGTAGAAAGCATACTTTTTGCAGTAGCTTTTATTCCATCTAGCATTGTTTGGTAACATCCAGCTATTACTAAATAAGTGTTTGATAATGGATTTGGAGATCTTAGCTCAAGTCTTACTGTCTTTGGATTTTTTATATCTCTAACTAAACCAACTAATACTGATCTATTTCTTGATGGTACCTCATAAGTATGACCTAATGATGTTACTATACAGACTGGTGCTTCAAATCCAGGAACTAATCTGTTAAATCCATCATTTGAAGATGTTACAATTGGATTTAAAACTTCATAGTTGTGAAGTAATCCCATAAGAGCTCCATAACCAATTTCACTTAAATAGTCTTCTTTCATATCTTTAGGTGCAAAAATATTTTTCATACTTCCATCTTTTAATTTTACACTAACACCTACATGTGTATGTCCTCCACTCCCTGCAACACCATGTAATGGCTTTGCCTTAAACGTTACTTCTAAACCATGAGATGTAAATATATCTTCTATAACGTCCCTAACTGTTAGCTCATTATCAGCTGCTTGTAGAGGTGATGCAAATTTCCAAGAAACCTCTAGTTGCTCCATAGCGTGCTTTGTTTTTCCATCTATACTTATAGAACTATTTATTCCTCCAACCTCTTTGTGCGCCATTTCTGGTTCAATTCCAAGATCGCTTAATATCATTAAACTTTTTTCTAAACAAGTTCTTATTATTCCATGAGTCCTCTTCCAATACTGCTCTTTTAAACTTTGAGATACATATAATTTTTCTAAATCTGCTTTATCTTCTGGTGTATTTACCCAGAATTCTAATTCAGTTGCTGCTGTTAAAATTATTTCTTCTATATCATCAACTTTTTCTATACCTATATTTTTCATCATGTGTGGATACTCTTCAAATATTTCTATGATTGATTTTTTAAAGTATTTTTCAGCTTTTTGAAGTATTCCCCTTGAACATACCTTCTTATTATCATGTATTAAGAATGCAGGTATTTTTAACGTACCTACTGGTAAGTTATACTCTTTATCTATATGATCAAAATTATAATCCACAAACCACTTAGAATTTACATCTGGCATTAAATCTACTTTTGCATTATTTAGTGTTGCTATATTATAAAGCTCAACACTTGAACCATCTGTTTGTATAGCAGATTTTAGAAAATCATCTATATCATCTAAAAATAACTCTACTGGTATCTTTTCATCAGTTGCATTTCCACCTAAATCTATCCCCATTAAAGAAACAAATCTTATATTTCTATTTTGTTCTAATATTTCTCTCAGATTTTTTTCATTATGATTTTCTTTTTCTATGGCATATAACATTTTGCTCATAATTTCACTCCCCTTGATAAATCTACTGTTGTATTTTTTTAATTCCCTCGCCGTTTATTGGACTTTTTTTATAAGTTTTATATTTTCATTCGGCTTTATATTGATATTATTATATATCAATATATTAAAGTTCGCAATATTTTGCGGTATTTTATTTTCTCTATAATTTTTATTCTATTTATATAATACTTCATTACAATAGTTTAACATTTTTTAGATATTAGGGTATACTAAATAGAGGGATATTTTTATATTCTTTACCTTATAATCATATTGTTATTAAAAATACATTAGGAGATAAATATTATGGAATATATAGTTTTCGATTTAGAGTTTAATCAAGGATTTGATAGAGAACTTAACAAGACAGTTTCTAACGAAAGATGTCCATTTGAGATTATTCAAATAGGTGCTATTAAACTAGATTCTCACTTTAATATTATAGATACTTTCAATAGTTATGTAAAACCAGAAATATACAAGTCAATACATCCATTTGTAGGCAGAATGACTAGTATAACTTATAATGATGTAAAAGACGCACCAAGTTTTGCTAGTGTTTATAAAGACTTTAGGAAATTCATCTCAGGTAAAGATCCTATTCTTTGTGTATGGGGTACTGGAGATTTAAAAGAACTTTATAGAAATATTAACTTTTACGGTTTACCATCAAAGTCATTACCAAAAGAATATATTAATATTCAAAAATATGCTTCAGAATATTTTAACAATCCATCTGGAAAAAGTATTGGATTACAAAATGCAATATCTATTTTAGGAATAGAAGAAGGTAAATCTTATCACAACGCTTTAAATGACGCCTATTATACTGCTCAGGTATTTATGAGAATTAATAGCCCAAGTGTTGTGCCTGATATATATATTTACACTACTTTAAAGCCTAACTCGGTAAAGAGAAATCCAAAAAAAGATATAAATTATGATAAATTATTTGCAGAGTTTAATAAAATATTAGGAAGAGATTTAACTAGAGACGAAAAGAAAATAATTGATTTAGCTTATAAGATGGGGAAAACTGGCCAGTTTTTAAATGAACCTCCTGTAAAAAATAAAAGATAGACATCTATTTTAGATTGTCTATCTTTTTTAATATATTATTTTCTACTTTTTATATATTAATAAAAATCATCTTAGTTAATTCATATTGCGCAAATTCTAATGATACAATTTCTTTACACCCTTCTCTTGAGTATTCACTACTACCTGTATATACTTGTCCATTTCCTATATTTACACATATTTCATTTAGTAACTTTATAAAATCACTTACTTTTATAGTTTCTTCGTCTGACTTTAATATAGTTATACTTTTATCCTCTTGATCCTTATATATGCTTCCTATTCCACATAAAAGATTATCTTCTTTTATATAAACAACTTCAGCACCTAAATTTTGACCTTTTTCCAGTTTACTTTTTAATTCTAAAATATTCATACCTAGCCCCCTGGTTAATTAATATTATTTAATCTCTAGCTTTAATCCCACTCTAATAAATACTATTAATACCAAAGGAAATATATGATATATATTCCTATTATTTAATTACTAATTCAACTGGACAATGGTCAGAACCTAATATTTCTGTGTGAATGTCTGCACTCACTAATCTATCTTTAAGTTTGTTTGAAGCACAGAAGTAGTCAATTCTCCAACCAGCATTATTCTTTCTTGCATTAAATCTATATGACCACCACGAATATGCTCCTTCTTTATCTGGATTAAAGAATCTATAAGTATCTATAAACCCAGCTTCTAATAATTCACTAAACTTACCTCTTTCTTCATCTGTAAATCCAGCATTCTTTTTATTAGTTTTTGGGTTCTTTAAATCTATTTCTTTATGAGCAACATTTAAATCCCCACATACTATTACCGGCTTT
Source organism: Romboutsia sp. LXY-2 (assembly GCF_056171995.1). NCBI lineage: Bacteria > Bacillati > Bacillota > Clostridia > Peptostreptococcales > Peptostreptococcaceae > Romboutsia > Romboutsia sp. LXY-2. The sequence continues at coordinate 430,757 of NZ_JBKFGI010000001.1, forward strand.
ATATTATCTAAGTTCACTAAGTAATTTCTAAAATCATCTTCCCATTTCATTCTATAATCTAATCTTTTTAATTCATTTTGAGAGTTTGGTATATATACTGTTACAAAGTAAAAGTCTTCATATTCTGTTGTTATTACTCTACCCTCTTTGTCATGTTCTTCTATATTTATTCCATAACTAACACTTATTGGTTTTGCTTTAGTAAAAATAGCAGTTCCTGAATAACCTTTCTTTTCAGCATAATTCCAATACTGATGATATCCTTCTAAATCTAAATCTATTTGTCCTTCTTGTAATTTAGTTTCTTGTAGACAGAAGATATCTGCATCAACCTCTTTAAAGAAATCTAAAAATCCTTTCCCTACACACGCTCTTAATCCATTAACATTCCATGATATAAACTTCATAGTTGCCTCCTTTTATATTAATTTCTAATATTTTAATTTTAGTTTTTTAGCTATACCTTCTGGATTTCTTGAAGATACATATACTCCTGTTCCTAATTCAAATCCTCCAAAACTATATTTTCTTGGGATAATATGAATATGTGTATTAAAATAATCTTTACAATCCACATTGGTAGGATAAGTATGTATATATATATTAAAAGGTATTTTTCCTTCTACTTTTTCTATCTTTTTAAATAATTTATCAAATATTTTTGCTAATTCACTTATACTGTCATCACTAATTTCATTAAATATAACCTTATCTTTAAATAATATCCTTATTTCTCCAGTGTATTTTGTCGCTGATGGTATTAATGCAACAAAACTTTTTCCATTATATATAACTCTAGAGTCTAACTTAATTTCATCTTCTATTATATCCTCATATAAACATTTATTATTCATATCAAAGTATTCTTTTGAAACCTGTAGCTCATTCTTAATTTCTGGTGGTATAAATGGTAATGTAATAATTTGAGAATGAGGATGATCTAGAGATGCTCCAGCTTGTCTCAAATAATTTTTAAATATACTTACATATTCAACATTTGATCTATTATTTAAATCTAAAAATCTATTTCTATACATTATAAATAAGTTTTCAAATTCTTTTGTATCCATATCATAAAAACTTCCATCATGTCTATTACTTTCAATCATAACTTCATGTGTACCAAAAACTTCTTCTGAAGACTCATCAATAATTGGATACTTATTGTATATAGATCTTACCGTCCAACCTTTATCATCTTCTAATCTAAAAGTTTCATTTTCACAATCACTTTCATTTCCAATACAAAATGGACAATTTACTTTATACCCATCTTTTTCATTTTTATTCTCTTTAGGGTTACATTTATCCATAGGTCTTTTTAATCTATCTTCTGCAAATATTACTATATCATTACTTATAGGATCTATTCTCAATTCTTTCATAGTCACACCTCATAATTTCAGCACAATATTAATTTTCTCTATACCTAATTTAACCAATTTTATAACAAAGTGTCTACCCTTTTATAGCTTTATAAAAAATTTTATCCTATATTATCATACAGCTTATCCTATATTTCTATAATTTTTGCTAAAATATTTATTAATTTTTCATTAATGTACCTCTTAATATTAGTATATATCAAGTTTTTATAATTATATATTTAGGTGTATTTTTATATAATAATTTCTTTTTAAAATTTAGGATAAAAATACGTATATTTTGAGATTGTTTATATTTTATTTTGTGATGCGTTTTGGAAATAACTATGCTACCATTACTATTGAATAGAGATTTGTAATTTTATGTTCTTAATTTAAGGGGGTATTTATATGAAATATTCAGGAAGAGTTACTTCTATGCAAGCTTCTCCAATAAGAAAATTAGTTCCATATGCATTAGAAGCTAAAGCTAGAGGTACAAAAGTTTACCATTTAAACATAGGCCAACCAGATATCAAGACTCCTAAAGGATTTTTTGATGCAGTTAAAAATTTTGATAATGAAGTATTAGAATATGCTGTTTCACCAGGTCTTCCCCAATTAATAAAAGCAATGCAAGACTATTACGCTACATATGATATGCATTATGAAGAGGACGAAATATTAATAACAAATGGTGGTAGTGAAGCTTTACTATTTACTATGATGGCTGTTTGCGATCCAGGGGACAACTTATTAGTTGCAGAGCCATTTTATACAAACTATAACGGATTTGGACAATGCGTTAATGTAGAAGTTAATCCTATAACTACTAAAGCTGAAGATGGATTCCACTTACCTTCAAAAGAAGAGCTTCTTTCTAAAGTAAACTCTAAAACTAAAGGTATATTATTATCTAATCCAGGGAATCCAACTGGAACAGTATATACTAAAGAAGAAGTATGTATGGTTGCTGAGATAGCTAAGGAAAACGATTTATGGATAATCGCTGATGAAGTTTATAGAGAATTTGTTTACGAAGGATTAGAATACACTAGCTTTGGTAATTTAGATGATGTTAAAGATAGAGTTGTTATAATAGATAGTGTTTCTAAGAGGTATAGTGCATGTGGTGCAAGAATAGGTTCAATTGCTTCTAAAAACAAAGGTCTTATAGCTCAGATATTAAAACTTTGCCAAGGAAGACTTTGTGTTGCTACATTAGAACAATTAGGCGCTGTTGAATTATATAAAACTCCAACATCTTACTTTAAAGAAGTTAATGAAGAGTATAGAAGAAGAAGAGATGTATTATACGATGAATTAATGAAAGTTGAAGGGGTTGTTTGCAAAAAACCTACTGGAGCATTTTACATAGTAGCAAAACTACCAGTTGAAAATGCAGAAGACTTCGTAATATGGATGTTAAAAGAGTTCAGTAAAGATGGAGAAACTGTAATGGCTTGTCCTGCTGAAGGATTCTATGCTACAAAAGGATTAGGAAGAGATGAAATAAGACTTGCTTATATCCTAAATGAAAAGGACCTTCATAGAGCTGCAACATTGCTAAAAGAAGGACTTGAAGAATATGTAGCATTAAATAGAAAAGAATCTTTAAAAGAGTCTCTATCTGAAGCTTAATTATTAATATAAAATTTATTAGATTTAACATACAAAAAAGGATATCTCACTTGAGATATCCTTTTTTATCCAAATTTCAGCATATAAGTGTATCACTTATATTTTTATGAATTCCTTTTCCGAATCCATAAATCCTTTTCCTAACTAATAATATAATTGCTTATGTTAACTTAATTCTTCCATATTCAAAATATTTTGTAAAGTATTTATAGCCTCTACATATTTTGTTCTATCTTCTTCTGATAGTTTGAAAAATTTTTCTTCTAAATTAAAGCTAAGTTTGTTCATAAAATCAGAAGCCAATCCAACACCGTCATCTGTAATATTAATTAGGTATTTTCTTCTGTCAGCTAAGTCTTTCTCTCTAACTACATAACCTTTATTAGTTAGATCATCAACCATACTTGTTAAACTACCCTTCTCAATATTTAATTTAGAACACAAATCTGTCATACTAATAGCCCCATAATTGTTGATAAACATTAAAGCTCTTAATTGTGTCTTGTTAACATTGTATCCTGTAGAATATTGTTTTAAGTAGTCCAGATACAGACTTGAATAAATTTTCGGAAATGTTTTACTTATAAAACCTATTGTATCCGATACTATGCATTGCATTTTATCACCCCAGATGTTCAATTTATATATATTTTCAACTTTAATTACAGTTTACATTAAAATTATTTTATATACAATAGTTTTTAAGCAATATCTCAATAATTGTATGTTCTTTTATTGTTTAATTTCTAATATTATAATAAAAGACAAAGATAATCTAAAATGTTTTGATCATCTTTGTCTTTTTTAATTAATTATTTATTTTTAATGTATTTATTTTCATAAACAGTATATAAAACAAATGCAACTATACCAAATACCAATGGACCCATTACCATCATAATTGTGTCTAATGTTTTTCCTGATAATGAAGGTTCTATTATTGTAAATGCATTTGCGAATCCTATAAATATTGTTACTATTGTAGCAACAAATATAGCTATTCCACTTGACTTATATACCATAAATGGTTTGTCTATCTTCCCTTCTAGTTGTTTCTTTTTAAATGCTGGGAATGCACCACTTAAGAACATATAAGGTATTGTCATAGCAACATTAGTCATAAGAACTAGTATTCTAAAGAACTCTGATGCTCCACTACCACCAAATGCTATTGCTATTATCATTACTATTGCTATTATAGCTTGAACTTTCATTGCATTTATTGGCATACCATTTCTTATTTCACCTAGTTTACCTGGCCAAACCTCTTTAGGAGATCCTAGTATTAAAGTCTTTAGCGGTGAATATGTTAATGTAAAGAATGCTCCACTTAATGCTAAAAACATTGATAGTCCAACGAATCTTGCAAACCAAGCTCCTATTGTCATTGAAACTGATTGTGACATATTAAATACTTGTCCTAGTTGATAGCCTAGGTTTTGTATAACTATATATGCAACATTGGCCATATTTACATTTTCACTTGATAGTATGTCATTCCAATTAGTAAACATACCACATGCAAATATACCAACTGAATAACCTATAGATATTACTATAGCAGCTATTGTAAGACCTTTAGGGAAGTTTCTTTCCGCATCTTCTGTTTGGTCAACAAGACCTCCTAATACTTCTAGTCCTCCAAAAGCAAATATAGCAAACACCAAGAATGATAGTACTGTAACTGGTGTTTGATATGCTGGGTTTGGAGATTTTAAGAATGCATCTCCAAAATTAGTTATTGGTTGTGCAAATGTACCACCATTTAATGCTAAAACTACTACGCCACCAATAAGTAGTACAAAATTTAATGCAAGTACAGCTGTACCACCAATTGATGTTATTTTAGTTATTTTTTCAACACCTTTACTACCTATATAAGTTACTAATAATATCCAAATAACCCCTAGTACGCCTAGAGTTTGTGTCGAACTTAAACCTAATAATGACCATGTTCCTGTTTTATCAGCACCAAATATAAAGTTTGATAAAGGAACCCATATTGTAGATGCTACGTTAACCATCCATATTATGTATGATGCATACCACATGAATGTTCCAACGAATGCATATTTAGCACCTATTGATTTCTCCATCCAAGAATACATACCACCTGTTTCATTTTTAAATGCTGCACCAAATTCCGCCATCATAAATGCATAAGGTATAAAGAATAAAATTGCACTAATTATATACCAAGGTATCGCAGCATATCCCATTAAGTAAAATGCTCTTGGCATGTTTGCAAATCCAAATACAGATGTAAAAATCATTAATACTAATGCAACTAAAGTTAATTTTTTTGTGTTATTTGTATTTCCTGCCATTATTTTGCCTCCTTTGTAGATATAGGATTAGTTTTGCTTAAAATAGATTTTTAATACTCTATATTTAACATATTTATCTTTTTTTAATCTTTTCTATAATTATTTTATAATTATTTTATAATTATCTATAAGTTGTATTAAATTTATGGTATACTAGTTTCAGAAGAACTTCTCATTAATATGAGATTGTGACGCTAGCCCAATTAAAACACTCACTTCGGTGGGTGTTTTCCGTTTTTATAGACAAAATTATATTTTAGTATTCTAAAAAAAGTATAATCCAAATAAAAAAAGTGCTGAAATTTTCAGCACTTTTTATTATTTATTAAACATGTAATTCTATATCTAATCCTATACTATCTTTAAATGGATTTATAGCTGGTTGTAAAGTTTCATTTACAAATTCTACAACTTGCTCAGGTGCTCTACCTACGAAGTTTATAGGGTCCATTATTGATAATATTTCTTCTTTACTCATCTTAAATGAATCATCATTTATTATCATTTCAATTAAATTATTATCTTTACCTTCATGCTTAACTCTGTAAGCTGCCTTCATAGACATTTCTCTTATAATTTCATGTAATTCTTGTCTATCTCCACCTCTTTTGACAGCTTCCATAAGTATTGTCTCAGTAGCCATAAACGGTAGCTCTTCATTTACATGCTTTCTTATCATATTTTCATATACAACCATACCGTCAGTTACATTTATACCAATTTCAAGTATAGCATCTGCTGCCATAAATGCTTGAGGTATTGATAATCTTTTATTTGCTGAATCATCTAAGCTTCTTTCTAACCATTGAGTAGCTTGCACTAATGCTGGGCTTAGTGATTCTGATATTATATATTTAGAAAGTGATGATATTCTTTCACTTCTCATTGGATTTCTCTTATAAGCCATAGCTGAAGATCCTATTTGATTTTTTTCAAATGGCTCTTCTAATTCTTTTAAGCTTTGTAAAAGTCTTATATCATTAGTCATTTTGTGCATACTTTGAGCTATTCCTGATAATATGCTTATTACTTGGTAGTCTAGCTTTCTTGTGTATGTTTGTCCACTTACTGCATAAGAAGAAGTGTAACCCATTTTTTCGCAAACTATTTTATCTAATTCTTTTACTTTTTCATGGTCTCCTTCAAATAAACTTAAGAAACTAGCTTGAGTACCTGTTGTACCCTTTACTCCTCTTAACTTCATACTATCTATTCTATAGTTTAAGTCTTCTAAATCAAGTATTAAATCTTGAGCCCATAAACAAGCTCTCTTTCCTACTGTTGTAAGTTGAGCTGCTTGGAAGTGAGTAAATCCAAGTGTTGGTATATCTTTGTTTTTAAGAGCAAAATCTTTAAGGTTATCTATTAAGTTAACAAGCTTTATTCTTATAAGTCTTAAAGCTTCTGTCATTTGTATGACATCAGTATTATCTCCAACGTATGCAGATGTTGCACCTAAGTGGATTATACCTTTTGCTTTATCACATTGTAACCCGTATGCTTTAACATGTGCCATAACATCATGTCTTACTTCTTTTTCGAATTTTCTAGCATCATCAAAGTTTATATTTTCAATATTAGCTCTTAGCTCATCTAATTGTTCTTCACTTATATTAATACCTAATTCTTTTTCTCCTTCTGCAAGAGCAACCCATAATTTTCTCCAAGTTGAAAATTTAAATTGAGGAGAGAATATGAAACTCATGTCTTTGCTACAGTATCTTTCTGTTAAAGGATTTGAATATGTAGTATATTTGTTATCTATCATAATTTGCACCGTCCTTAAGTCTTTTTTATTACATTCTAATTATATAAAATTTTACGAACTATAACAAGCATTAATTTATTTTCGTTCATAGCTTACTTATTATTTATGTTCATATTATCTTTATTTATCATATAATCTATACTCTCACTGTCTACAAAATTTAATACATACTTATATCTTATTGCATAGTACTTATCAGACCAACCTAACTGCTTTTTTATATCTTGTTCATTAGCACCTAGTCTTAAGCTTATTGCAGCATAAGAATGTCTAAAATCCTTAGCAGAATACTTTGATAAAGATGCCAAGTCTAGTGCTTTTTTCACTATAAGTCTTACATTTCTATCAGTTATTGAGTTACTTTTTTGAGTAGTAAAAACAAAGTCTTCACTAGGTAATATTACTTCTGGTAAACCAGAGTAATCTCTATAATCTTCTATTAACTTGAAGCAATATGGATGTAGTTTAACTACTCTTTCTTTTTTACCTTTTCCCAGTCTAACATAATAGTTGTCATTTTCATCTAACATCAAATCTTTCCATTTTAAATTTACAAGCTCATTTAATAAACAACCTGTAGTTACTAGAAACACAATTATTACTCTGTCTCTAATATTTAACTTAGGAAGTGTGTCTATTAATTTGTTAATTTCTTGTATGCTTAAAACATCCTCTTTTGTTTTAATTCTTGTTACTGCAGGTTTTTCTACATATCTAAATGGGTTTGATTCTATATATTCTTCTTTAAGTAAATAATTATAAAAACTATGTAAATAGCTATAAATCTTTTCACATGTTGATTTTGCATATTTATTTTGAATCTCTTCTATAAATCTAGTGCAGTCATCTTTATCTGCATACACTAGGTCTTTATCCCCTATATACTCTTTAAATAATATTACTTTTGACAGATAATCATGCTGAGTATTTGGATTAAGTTTTCTTGAAAAATTATTAAATATTTCATATTCGTTATATTCTAAGGTTATCGAGTTGTTCATATTCTCTCCTCTTTTTATAAGTGTTAAATATTATTTCTTTATATTGAATATACCTCACAATATTGTTATACTGTAGATTGACATCTTTTGTGTTTATTATGATTTATTTGGAGGTAATTAATTTGCTTGAGATATTTAAAGCTATTATATTAGGAATAGTACAGGGTATAACTGAATGGCTACCTGTAAGTAGTACTGGGCATATGATACTTGTTGATGAGTTTATAAAATTTAATCAATCTAGTATTTTTGTAAGTACTTTTTTAGTAGTAATTCAATTTGGTTCTATATTAGCTGTACTAACTATATTTTTTAAAAAATTAAATCCTTTTGATGGATCTAAAAGCCAAATTCAAAAAAGTGAAACTATTGATTTATGGACCAAAGTTCTAATAGCAGTTATTCCATCTGGCATTCTAGGTTTATTATTTGATGATGCTATAGAAGAAATATTCTTTAACTCTAATACAGTTGCAATAACATTAATACTTTACGGTATAATAATGATTGCTATAGAAAATAGAAATAAGAAACCTAAGGTCGATGATTTTTCACAAGTTACATATAAACTTGCAATAGGCATAGGTTTATTCCAATGTTTAGCATTAATACCTGGAACATCAAGATCTGGTGCTACAATTATAGGTGCTATACTTCTTGGTACTTCTAGATATATAGCTGCAGAGTTTTCTTTCTTCTTAGCAATACCTACAATGCTTGGAGCTAGTGCCCTAAAATTAATTAAAGCCGGTTTTGCTTTCACTTCCAAAGAGTGGCTAATACTATTAACAGGATCTGTAGTTGCATATGTAATCTCAATATTTGCAATTAGATTCCTACTAGATTATGTTAAAAAACATGACTTTAAAGTATTCGGATATTACAGAATAGTATTAGGTTTAATAGTACTTTCTTATTTCTGGATTATATAAATATCATTAAAAGAAGCACTAATGTGCTTCTTTTTTAATACAATTTTACTTTGATTCCATTAATAGCTTGATTATATTACTAGCTTCTTCATTGAAAGCTGTTATTATACTCATGTAGTCTGTGGCTCTAGTTATTGCTAAATAAACCTTGTTTAAGTCGCCTACAAAATCATTTATTTGATAATCTTGTTCTATATCATTTATTGTGTGGTTATAAAGCATTTCTAATTCACAAACTACAGCAGCTTTATATTCTAAATTTTTTATTGTGTATATATTTGATATAGTTACCCCTATTTTTTTACTTAAATTAGTTAGGTTATCTTCTGCATATATAAATGGAATCTGAGCTTCCTCTAATGCCTTTTTTAATAAATATTGGAAATATATTGTCTTTCCGCTTTTTAGCTTTTTCTTATTAAATGGGTAAATAATAGCTATTTCAGAATAATTTAATCCTTTTTTATTTATTAAGTATTGTATCTCCCATATAACCGATTTTATCTGCTCATCAAGATCACTAACTTTTATTATATTTACTGCATTATTACCTTCTCTTATAGCTTTTGTTTCTAAAAAAGTATTGTTTACTTTATTTTCTCTTAGAGATTTTATATAATCATTGCTCTTACTTCCAAAATTATTAACAAATTGTGTCAGTTCTTCACTTTGCCTATAGTTTGACTCTAAGTTTACAACATCATCAAAGTCTATATCGCTTAATGTATCTTTAAATATATTTAAGTTATTATAAATATTTAATGTATTACAATTAAATACATTAAATATAAACTTTGACTTATATAAGAACTCTCTAATAAACTCTACTTCATCTTTTGAAAAGCTTTCACATTCATCAATAAAGATTCCCTTAAACATATGTTTATTCTTTATAATATTTCTAGCTTGTTTTATTAAGTTATTAAAAGCCTTTTCATAATCATTTTTAATAAGGCTATAGTCTATTACTAAGTTATACTTTTTAGCAAGCTTAAAGATAAATGTACTAAATGTATGAACTTCTAAATTGTTATTACCTTTATATAGTACATCAATTTTTTCCCTTAATTCTGTACACAACTGCTTTGTATAAGTAAATATTAGGAACTTATGATGAGGATACAGCCTGGCTAATTTTATAGCTCTAGATAACATTATAGTAGTTTTTGAGCTCCCTGACCCTCCTGTAAACAATGTATTTCCATATTTAACTGATACAACATCTTTTATTTGTTCTTTATCTAGCATTGCTGCTGTATATTGATAGTCATCATTTGAGAAAGATATCTTTTTAAAATGTTTATTTAGATGAAGTTTGTCATTAAGCAAATAATACTCTGGACAAATATCTAGCATAAATAAATTCAAATCAATATCACTATTATTTTCCTTTAAGTAATCTTTTAATAATTCTTTGTTATCTATAATTTTTTTAAGTTTGCTTCTGTCTACAATATTTTTACTAACGAAGTCAACAAATCCATAATCTTCACTAATATCTACATATGGCATAATAAATATATAGTTATAACTTATATTTCTGTTAATTTGTGCCATTTTTAACTTAAGTAATTCGAATTCTTCATTCATTACCTCTAATAATTCTTCTTCTAATATGAAGAACAAGTCTTCACTTGTATCCATAAACTTTATAAATAAAATTTTATTGTCTTCAATATATAACATATCTGTATTAATGCCTTTAAAAGGAGTAACTTTTGGCACTACATTCACGTCTTCATCTATGTTATTATAAAAGATTTCTTCAATTTCTTTTACTTTTAAAGCATCTAACTGAGAGTTTATATTTATGTACTTGCTCAATATACATTCCCCCTTTATTTTATAATAATTATACCATTTTACACCATAATAATCTATAGAGGTTTATATCAAAAAAGGAGAGTCTACAACTCCCCCCACAATTTTACAGCTTATAATTATCTTCAATCCATACATTCATTTTTCTTCTTACTTCATTTTCTTTTACTTCGTCAAATACTGCATCATTTGTAGTATAAGTTTGAACTAGATTTTCTACATTAGTAGGATACGCAATAAATCTTCCATTACGATTTTCAAATCCTACACTCATTATATCGTATTTATCTTCATGATTATTTAATACTACTCCATATTCAACTTCTTGAAGATTCTTTTCGTTTTTAGTTATTTTTACATATTGATTTTTTGCTAATTTACTTAACATAAAGCACCTCTTTTTCATTATGATATCTATATTATTACCAATTTTCTTTATAATCATATATATTTTCTTAGATTTTTTATAAATCTCTTCCTTTTCCAGAATCACAAATGCTTATAAGTCCTTCTGGATATGGAGAAAAAAATGTCTGATTTAATAATTCATTATCATTAAATCTTACTGCATACATTCTAATAGCAATAGCTAATGTATTGAAAGGAATCTTTTCATTTTGATATGATTTTATTAAATCATTGAACATGTTTATTTCATCATTATTTAATTTGTTTTTATACCTTTCAAATACTTTCATTATTATCTCTAACTTTTTCACTTTGTCTCTATCATTTTTTAAAATTTCATAAAATATTTTTTCATATTCACATCTATCATTTATAGTAAAATTATTTTTTTCTACTATTTTTAATAATTCTTTGCTTATATTTTCTTCATAGGAATTAAGCAATAAGTAATTTTGTTTGTGAAATGCTTTAATAGAGCTACTTTTTTTAAAGTTATTAATAACAAATACTTTTGTAAAAAAGCTATCCCTTATACTATAATTTTTAAGTCTTCCCTCATTTTCAATTGGAAGATAGTCAAATTTATTCATTACTTTAGATGAAAAAAATCCATTTCCATCTGACCTTATACTACATTTATTTCCCTGGTGATAAATTTTGACATCATTAATACCACATGAAGGAGATTTACTTTTTAATATAAACCCATCTATATCACTTAATTCACTTAAAAATTTATCACTAAAGTTATTCATATCCTCGCTTAAGTCTAATTTTGAATTATGCTGTATTAACTTAAGTTCATTCCCATGTTGTTCTATTCTTATTGCATTTCTGGGAGTTTCTAACCCCATTTCTACTTCCGGACAAACAACTTTAATATCAGCATGTTCTTTTAATGTAGATATTGTTTTGTCATTATATCCTTGTCCATCATATCTACATTTTTGAAAATCCAAACATTTGCTTACTATTAACTTAGGTCTTCTCATATTGCGTCTTACGCTCCATTAATATATTTTATTATATTTTTTATTATTTAAACTTTAACTTGTAAATATTCATTTTTCTATAGTATATAATTTGCTTACCAAGTTTATGTCGCTATCAACTTCGTCCATTGCTTAAAAGTTTTTTAATCAGTTACGTCGGGAATTTCATTTTACTCACTATTGTTAATTAGATTATCTTAATTGTATGAGATGTACAAAGATTATGAGCTATGATAGTTTCTTTATACGCAAAAAAGCTAGAAAACACATATGTATTTTCTAGCTTCTTAAAGAGATTACTTAGCGTATTCTATCGCTCTAGTTTCTCTTATTATACTTACTTTTATTTGTCCAGGATATTCAAGTTCATCCTCTATTTTCTTAGTCATGTCTCTTGCTAATAAGTGAATATCTTCATCATTTAAACTTTCAGGTTTAACCATTATTCTAACTTCTCTACCTGCTTGTATAGCAAATGACTTATCTACACCTTCATAAGAGTTAGCTATTTCTTCAAGCTTTTCTAGTCTCTTAATATAAGCCTCTAAAGTTTCTCTTCTAGCTCCAGGTCTTGCTGCAGATATTGCATCTGCTGCTGTAACTAAAACAGCTTCTATTGTTTGAGGTTCATAGTCTCCATGGTGAGTACTCATAGCATGTATAACATCCTTAGATTCTTTGTATCTTCTAAGTAAGTCCATACCTATTTCAACATGAGTTCCTTCCATTTCGTGGTCAACTGATTTTCCTATATCATGTAATAAACCAGCTCTCTTAGCTAATTTAACATCTGCACCTATTTCTGCTGCCATAATTCCAGCTATATGAGCAACTTCTATAGAATGCTTAAGTACATTTTGTCCATAACTAGTTCTATAATTAAGTCTTCCTAATAATCTAACTAATTCTGGATGTATTGCATGTACACCTGTTTCAAATGCTGCTTGTTCCCCTAATTCTTTAATAATATTGTCTACTTCTTTTCTTGATTTTTCAACCATTTCTTCAATTCTAGCAGGATGTATTCTACCATCTGCTATAAGCTTTTCAAGCGCAATTCTAGCAACTTCTCTTCTTATTGGATCAAATCCTGATAAGATTACTGCTTCAGGAGTATCATCTATTATTAGGTCTATTCCTGTTAGTGTTTCTAAAGTTCTTATGTTTCTTCCTTCTCTACCTATTATTCTTCCCTTCATTTCATCATTAGGTAGATTAACTACTGTAACAGTAGTTTCTGCAACATGATCTGCTGCACATTTTTGAATTGCATACCCTATTATTTCCCTTGATTTCTTGTCTGCTTCTTCTTTAGCTTGAGATTCTATTTCTTTAATCATTATAGACATTTCACGTCTTACATCTCTTTCAGCATTAGTTAATATTATTTCCTTTGCCTTGTCAGATGTAATACCTGATATATTCTCTAGCTTTTCTAGTTGTTTAGTTTTGATATCTTCAACTTCATTTTCTTTCTTTTCAACAACTTTTAATTTTTCGTTTAAGTTAGATTCTTTAGATTCTAAATTTTGTAATTTTCTATCTAAAACCTCTTCCTTTTGAATTACTCTTTTTTCATATTTTTGTAATTCATTTCTTCTTTCTTTGTTTTCTCTTTCTGCTTCAGTTCTCCACTTATGGATTTCTTCCTTAGCCTCTAATAGTTTTTCTTTTTGTACAGTTTCTGAATCTCTATTTGCTTTATCTATTATATCTTTGGCTAAGTTTTCAGCTTGGCCAATTTTTGCTTCAGAAATATTTTTTCTTACAAAATATCCAGCTATTATACCAACTGCTGCACCTATTAAAATTGTTATTGCAGTTCCTATGACATCCACCTCCTTTGTAAATAATCCCAAAATGTCATCATTACAATTTCAAAATCCTTTTTTATAATTACAAGTAAACCAATATTTATGTGATAAAAAATAGTATGCTTAAATTTTCTTGTAATCTCAACAAAATGTCCTTACTTATATTATAACTAAGAATACTTTGCTATAAAATCAAATTCAGATATTTATCCTCACTTAATTTTATAATTTTTTCTAGTCTGTGTCAAGTTAATAGGAGGTGTGTGATTATTTTATTCTTCAATATTTTCTAAAATATCATCATCTTCAGTAACATTTTCCTGATTTTCATCTAATTTATAGTGTTTTCTTACTTTTACATCTATTTCTGATATTAAATCTGGATTGTCAGTTAAGAATTTTTTTGCATTTTCTCTACCTTGACCTAGCTTTGTATCATTATATGCATACCAAGCTCCTGATTTTTTAACTACTTCTATATCTGCAGCTATATCTAATAAGTCTCCAACCTTAGATATACCTTCTCCATACATTATGTCAAATTCCGCTTGTTTAAATGGTGGAGCAACTTTATTTTTAACTACCTTAACTCTTGTTCTATTTCCTATAACCTTATCCCCTTGCTTTATAGAATCTATTCTTCTAACATCAAGTCTTACAGAAGAGTAGAACTTAAGTGCACGACCACCAGTAGTTGTTTCTGGGTTTCCAAACATTATACCAACTTTTTCTCTTAACTGGTTTATAAATATTGCAACACAGTTTGATTTTTTTATTGATCCTGTTAATTTTCTTAAGGCTTGAGACATAAGTCTTGCTTGAAGACCAACGTGACTATCTCCCATATCTCCTTCTATCTCTGCTCTTGGTACAAGTGCTGCAACTGAATCGACAACTATTATATCTATAGCACCACTTCTTATAAGTGCTTCAGCTATTTCTAGTGCTTGTTCTCCTGTATCTGGCTGAGATATTATTAGGTTATCTATATCTACTCCTAGTGCTTTTGCGTATACTGGATCAAGGGCATGTTCAGCATCTATGAATGCTGCTATTCCACCTTGCTTTTGAGCTTCTGCTACAGTGTGTAGTGCAACTGTTGTCTTACCTGAAGATTCTGGTCCATATACTTCTATTATTCTTCCCTTTGGAAGTCCACCTATACCAACTGCTATATCTAATCCTATAGCTCCTGTTGATATAACATCAATTTTCATACTAGTTGCTTCTCCTAGTTTCATTACTGATCCTTTTCCGAAGTCTTTCTCTATCTGTCCTAAAGCCGAATTAAGGGCTTTTAATTTTTCTTGATCTATACTCATATTAAAATCCATCCTTTCATTTTATCAAACACTTGTTCTGTAACTATAATTTGATTATATCTTATTAAGATTACCACGTCAATTCAAAAAATTTATTTTTTGATTTTATTGAACTATATTTTTTTAAACATACTTTCACAGTAAAATTTTACCACACTTATTTTATTTATAAACTTATATTTGCGTTTTTATACAATTTTTTAACATCATAGTAAAAAAGACCACGAAAGATTAATAATCTTTTATGGTCTTTTGATTTTTATTTGCTATTCATAAATAATTCTTTGTTTTTGTATAAGTATTCCCATCCAGAATAAAGTGTAAGTAATGTAGCTATTAATATAGTTATAAAACCAATAAATAACATAGTTTCATTAGCAAAGTTAGCACCTAATAGTAGTACAATTATTGCAACCATTTGACTTATTGTTTTTAATTTCCCACCACCACTAGCTGCTATTACTTTACCTTCAGCTGCAGCTATTGCTCTAAGTATACTTACTGTAAGCTCTCTAGATACTATTATTATAACCATCCAACTTTGAACAAGTCCTGCTTCTATCATACATGTTAATGCTGATATAACTAACAGTTTGTCTGCAAGTGGATCCATAAATTTACCAAAGTCTGTTACTAAATTATATTTTCTTGCTATATGTCCATCCATAGCATCTGTTATAGATGCTATTATGAATACTACACACGCTATTAAGTACTTATTCGGTATGTTAAGTAACATTACTATTATAAATACTGGTATTAAAAATATCCTAAACAAAGTTAATTTATTAGGCAAGTTCATCTACTAATTCCCCCATTAAATCATATTCTAAAGCACTGCTTATTTTTACATATACAAATTGCCCTGCACTTAGATGTTGTTTAGATTTAACATATACTATACTGTCTATTTCTTCAGCGTCCCCTTGTGTTCTACCTATATATACATTGTCTTCAATTTGTTCTTCTATTAATACTTCATATTTGTTTCCTACTTTGTTGCTGTTTAATTCTTGTGATATTTCTTGTTGAACCATCATTAAAGCATCTCTTCTTTGAGCTTTAACTTCTTCTTCTATATGACCAGGTAATTTATCTGCTGCTGTTCCTTCTTCTCTTGAATAAGCAAAAGCACCTAATCTATCAAACTTTACAACTTTTGCAAATTCTATTAACTCGTTAAAGTCTTCATCAGTTTCACCTGGGAATCCTGTTATTATAGTTGTTCTTAAAGTTGCATCTGGAATATTATTTCTTATCATTTCTATTTTGTTTAGTATATCTTCTTTTGTTGTTTGTCTATTCATAAGCTTTAATATTCTATTACTTGCATGTTGTATAGGCATATCAAAGTAATTACAGATATTATCATACTTCTTAACAACTTGTACTAATTCTTCAGTTATTGATTCAGGATATGAATACATTATTCTTATCCACTTTAATCCTTCTATTTGTGCTAATTCTTCTAGTAATTGTGGTAATACAGCTTTACCATATATGTCAGAACCATACATAGTACTATCTTGAGCTATAACTACAACTTCTTTTACACCTCTTTGAGCTAAGTCTTTAGCTTCTTTTACTATATCTTCTATCTTTCTACTTCTTTGTTTTCCTCTTAGCTTAGGTATTATACAGTAAGTACAGTGCTTATCACACCCTTCACTTATCTTTAAATACGCCATATGACTAGGTGTAGATATATATCTTGGAAGTTCTTCATTGTAAGCAAACTCTATATCATTAAGACTAACAACTTGCTTTTCTTCCTTTAAGTTACCTATTATTTCATCTATCTTTTGGTAACTTCCTGTTCCAACTATAGCATCTATTTCTGGTATTTCTGCTTTTAATTCATCTGAATATCTTTGAGCTAAACATCCAGTTACTATTAATATTTTTAAGTTTCCTGTTTCTTTTAATTCCGAAAGCTCAAGTATTGTATCTATAGATTCTTGTTTAGCTGATTCTATAAACCCACAAGTGTTTACTATTATTATATCAGCTTCTTCAAAGTTACCTACTAATTTATAACCTTTTTTATTTAATATTCCCATCATTATTTCTGCATCTACTAGGTTTTTAGAACATCCTAGTGATTCTAGTGCTATTTTTAACATTATATTGCTCCTTCCGTTGCTGCCTTGTGAAATTCTATAACTTCTTTTATAGCTTCATCCACATTATCAAAATTTATAACTTTATTGTATTTATATTTTTGTACTGAATGATTATATAATGGATCATAATATTCAACTAAATATTTTTCTACTAGTTCTTCATATTTTCCAGTATCTAATAATTCAATGTACTCATTAACTTTATCGTTACCGATTCTTTTCTTAAACTTCATTATACAGTTTTTAAGAACTTCTAAGTTTTCTTCGTCTTTACCATATACATAGTCTCTACAAAGTCTTTTAACTCTATTTTCAACACTACACTCAAGTAGTAAGTGATATCCATCTCTAACTATTGCATCATATATTTCATTTGGTACTAAAACATGTCCTACTCTTTTGCTTTCACTTTCTATAAATATATAATCTGTATCTGAGAAGAATAAATCTTCAAATATTTTTGTCTCAAACTTCTTTTGAGATGGTGGTTTTTCATCAAATGTTATAAATCCAAATGTTGAACCACTATTTTTAGCTATACCTTCTAAATCTATATTATCGATTTTCTTCTCTTCTAATATATTTAATAGGTCGGTTTTCCCGACCCCTGTTAATCCATGAACAACTATAAAGTTTTTAGTATCCATTATAGTTCTTAAATAATTTAATACATAGTTTCTGTAGCTTTTATATCCACCTTCTAATTGGTATACATTAATACCTAAAGAAGAAAATAAGTTTACTACACTTCCACTTCTCATTCCACCTCTAGCACAGTATATAACAATATTATCATATTCATTAGCTAAAGACATAGCTTGCATATACATATCTTTTAATTTGTATGATACATAATCAAAGCCTTTTTGTATCGCTTCATGTTTTCCTTGCATCTTATATATAGTACCTACTTCATTATGCTCATTATCTCTGAATAAAGGCATACTAAAAGCATTTAGGATATGATCTTCACTATGCTCTGACTCCGTTCTTACATCTATAAATATTGTGTTTTCTAGTTTTAATGCATTTTCAACTGATATTGTCTTCAATTCTATTCACCTTCTAAATTCGCTAAGTCTTGCTTACTTACTAATACCTTTCTAGGCTTACTTCCTTCACTTTGACCTACTATTCCTCTTTCTTCCATCTCATCTATAAGTCTAGCAGCTCTATTAAATCCTATTTTGAATTTTCTTTGTAGCATTGAAGCTGAACCTTGTCCACTTTCAACTACAAATTCTATAGCATCATTTAATAATTCATCCACGTCACTTGATTTTTCGATAGTTGCTTTAGAAATAGTATCCATTATTGTGTCTTCATATTTTACTTCTTCTGTAACTTGACTCTTTACAAAATCAATTACTCTTTCTGATTCACCTTCTGAAATAAATGCACCTTGTAATCTAACTGGCTTAGCTGCACCAAGTGGGTAGAATAACATATCTCCCTTACCTAGTAATTTTTCAGCTCCACCCATATCTAGTATTGTTCTTGAGTCAGTTTGCGATGAAACTGCAAAGGCAATTCTAGATGGTATATTAGCTTTGATTACCCCTGTTATTACGTCAACAGAAGGTCTTTGTGTTGCTACTATTAAGTGCATTCCTGCAGCTCTTGCCATCTGAGCTAATCTACATATATAGTCTTCTACGTCACTTGCACTTACCATCATTAAGTCAGCAAGCTCATCTATTATAATTACAATCTTAGGAAGTTTTTCTTCTGCCTTTTCATTGTAGCTTGTTATGTCTTTTACTCCATTTTGAGCAAATAATTTATATCTCTTGTTCATCTCTACTACTGCCCAGTTAAGTGCATTAGCAGCTTTTTTAGGATCTGTTACAACTGGTATCAATAAGTGTGGTATACCATTATAACTTGCAAGTTCAACAACCTTAGGGTCTATTAATAAGAACTTAACTTCATCAGGCTTAGCTTTATATAAAATACTGTTTATTAATGTATTTACACAAACACTTTTTCCTGAACCTGTAGAACCTGCTATTAATAAGTGAGGCATTTTACCTATATCACCTATTATTGGCTTTCCACTTATATCCTTACCTAAAGCCATAGCTAGAGGAGAGTCAAACTTTTTAAATTCGTCACTTTCTAATACTTCTCTTACTGATACCATTTGTGACTCTTCATTAGGAACTTCTATACCTATAGCACTTTTACCTGGTATAGGAGCTTCTATTCTTATGCTTTTAGCTGCTAAACTTAAAGCTATATCATCTGTTAGGTTTACTATTTTACTTACCTTAACACCAGGACTTGGTTGTATTTCATATCTTGTTATTGTAGGTCCTACTGTTACTTGGTTAACTTTAGCTTCAACTCCAAAGTCTGATAATGTCTTTTCTAATAGTGAAGCATTTTTTAATACTTTCTTCTTACCATTGTCATCAGACTTTTTATCAATTTTATTTAATAAGTCTACTGTTGGTTTTTTATAGTTAGCATAATTTGATTCAACTTTAATATCTAATGGTTGAGTTTTTTCTAAAGCATTATTAGGTTTTTCTTTTTTCTCTTCTGTAGTTATTGCTTTATTATATTCTTCAGATGCCAGATTTTCTTTGTCTGCATTTTGAAGTTCTTTAATAACATTTAAATCAAACATGCTTTGAGTACCTTCTAGTATTTCTAAATAATCGTCCTCTGCTTTGTTAAATCCAACTATCTTAATAGTTTTATCATCTACAGAATCTTCATTATCTATAACTTCTTCTTCTTTAGATTTATCTTTTTTATTCATAAATCCTTTTAGGAATCCTTCTTTTTTCATAACTGTTGCTTCATCAACTTCATCTGTTATCATATTAAGTGCTGATTCTTTTAAGTTTGAAACTTTTCCCTTAATATCAAGGTTTCCATTTTTAGCACTGTTTGATTTTGCCTTAATGTTTAATATTAAGTCTTTAAGAGAAATATTAAATGTAAATAATACTGCCATAATTAAAGCAAAAATACTTATTAACCATCCACCTGTTATTCCAAATATTTGTTTAATGTAATAAGTTATCGTTGTAGCTATAAGTCCACAACCTTCACCATTTACACCCATTCGCATTACTGGTTTTAGCATTTCACTACTTAGTGGACTTTCTACTGGAAGATTTCTAGAGTTCATTAATCCATAGAATATAAATATAAATGCTATTGCTAAATAATATATTTTAGTATTTTTTAATCTATATATATATTCATTACCTTCAAAGAACCCAAGTATACCTGTTGCTATTACAATAAATGGTATTGTTATTGAAAGTCCTCCAAATAAACCTTTAAACATATTTTGCATAAAGTTGCCCACTATCCCCATTGAGCTTGAGTTTAAACTATATAATAAAAATATACCTACGAATATGGTTACCAAGTTATGATATTCTGTATTAAAGCTTATTTTATTGTCTTTTTTCTTTTTACTTTTCTTCTTAGCCATCAATCTCACCTCTTAAATTAATAAGTTACCCATTCATAGCAAAAAGTGCTAATGCATTCACACTAACACTTTTTGCTTTATAATATTTTATTATATCATAGTTTGTATAAATTAAACAAATCTTATTTATTTTAGTTAGAATTATCATCATTATTAGCTTTATCGTCTTCTTCTTTGATTAATGATTTTAATTTAGCTAAAGCATCTTTTAAGCCTCCAACCTCATCTATTAAACCACAATCAACAGCTTCCTTACCAATTAAAACACTTCCAACATCACTTACTAACTCATCTTTTTCATGCATTATTTTTTCTAATTCTGCTCTTTCAATATTAGATGTTCTAGTAATAAATGTAGTTATTCTTTCTTGCATCTTTTTGAAATACTCAAAAGTTTCATTTACACCTATTACAAGTCCATTAGTTCTTATTGGATGGACTATCATAGTAGCTGTTGGTGCTATAAATGAATAATCACCTGCTGTTGCTAAAGGTACTCCTATACTATGACTACCTCCAAGTACTAGTGTTACAACTTTTTTAGATGTACTGTTTATAAGTTCTGCCATAGCAAGACCTGCTTCTACATCTCCACCTACAGTGTTAAGTATTATTAAAACACCTTTAATCTCAGGATTTTCTTCTACAGAATAAAGCATTGGTATTATGTGTTCATATTTTGTAGCTTTTTTCTGTGGATTTCCCATAAAGTGACCTTCAACTTCACCAATTATTGTTATACATTGAATATCCTTTGGTGGTTGTGATGGCATCGATGGAACACCCATTTGTTTAATGTTTTGTATTTCTTCACTTTCATTTTGTGGATTGTCTTCATCTTCTTCAGATTGATTTTTCATATTTTTAGATTCTTTTTGCATCCCAAATTCTATGTAATTATTAAATCTATGATTATCTTCATAAAATCTCATGGATTAATCTCCTCTCAAATATACTTTAGTTTAGTTTTACCAAGTATATTAAAAAAATTCACTCACGCGACTGTTAATACTTTAGCCTATATTAAATTCATGATGTATTGCATGAACTGTATTTACCATATCGCTATCTTTTACTAAACATGAAATTGTCATACTAGAATCTGAAGTTTGAAGTAATGATATGCCTGATTTTGATAGTGCTCTAACTATTTTAGCCATTATTCCAGGTATTCCAGTTATTTTTGAACCTATTATTGTGACTTTTGCACAGTTTCTTTTTATTTCGTATTCTACATTATAGCTATTAAATATATCTTCTAAAGTTTGGATATCTGCTTCTTCTACTACAAATACTTTTTGAGATATAAAGAAGTTTATCATATCAATACTAATATTATTTTCTTCTATTTTATTTAATATTTCTGTAAATACCTCTTCTTTAGAATTGATTTTTACTTGAGCTATCTTATCTTTATTTGCCACTGCTGTCATATAGCTATTTTCTACTTCGTATTCTCTACTTAATCCACTATTTTTGTATATTGATCCTATCTTAGTTCCTGGATAAGTTGGATTTAATGTATTTTTGATTACCAATGTTATATCTCCATTTTTTGCTAACTGAACAGCTCTTGGATGTATAACCTTTGCACCTTTGTCAGCCATTTGGAATACTTCTTCATAATCAATGAAATCTAAAATTTTAGCATCTGGTTCAACTCTTGGATCTGCAGTCATAATACCATCAACATCAGTATATATTTCTACAGTATCGCATCCTAGTGCCCTACCTATAGCTACTGCTGAAGTATCGCTACCACCTCTTCCAAGGGTTGTTATTTCACCATCTTCACTTCCACCTTGAAAACCTGCTATTACTACAACTTTACCATAGTCTAACTCCTGCTCTATTCTTTTAGGGTCTATATTCATTATTCTCGCATTTGAGAAGTTTTTGCTTGTTATTAAGCCTGCCTGTCTTCCTGTTAAAAATACTGCTTCAATACCCTTTGATTCAAGCATATTTACAAGTACTGTTCCTGATATTATTTCTCCACAAGACATTATTAAATCTAATTCTCTTTTTTTAGGAGATTCATTTACTTCGCCACATAAATTTATCAATGTATCAGTTGCATAAGGAGCCCCTTTTCTTCCCATTGCAGATACTACTATAACTAAATCTGTATCTTGTTCTTTATATGTTTTTATTATTTCACATACTGCATTCATTCTCTCATATGATTCAACTGATGTGCCCCCAAATTTTTGAACTAAAACCCCCATAAAAACCTCCTAATACACACCATCATATTCTATTATTATCATATCATTACCTATTTTTTTAACACTTCTCCATGGTACCTCAAGTACTGACTTATCTTTTCTAAGTCCAAAGAATCCTTTTTCTCTTGGTATTAGTAGTGCCAATATAGCCCCTGTAGTCTCATCTAATATAAGGTCACATTCACCAATTACACCTAGTCTTTCCCCTGTGACTAAGTTAACTATTTCTTTACCTGCTATTTCAGATAAATTCATGCTTATCCCCCCAATAGTATTAAACT
This sequence comes from Romboutsia sp. LXY-2, assembly GCF_056171995.1. Classification (NCBI taxonomy): domain Bacteria; kingdom Bacillati; phylum Bacillota; class Clostridia; order Peptostreptococcales; family Peptostreptococcaceae; genus Romboutsia; species Romboutsia sp. LXY-2. The sequence goes on from NZ_JBKFGI010000001.1 coordinate 454,233, forward strand.
ATAATTTTATATCTTCTACATCTCTTCCTACGATACATACTCCTAGTTTGTCTAAGTTAAATACCTTATCTATTACTTTTTTAATAGTATCCATATCTACATTGTTGATACTATCAATTATTTCATCAGTATTTCTTACTCTTTTACTTAATAACATAGCTTTACCTGTAGACATCATTCTGCTACTAGTGCTTTCTAGTCCAAGTATATAACTACCCTTAAGTTGCTCTTTACTTTCTTTTATTTCTTTTTCTGTTAAATAATTTTCTCTTATATCTTTAATTTCTTCTATTATTAAGTTATAAACTTCTTCAAAACTTTCATTACTCATACTTGCAAATATACCAAAGTCTCCACATTCTCTATATAAACTTTGTGAAGAGAATATAGAATAAACTAAACCTTTTTCTTCTCTTATTTTTTGGAATAATCTTGAGCTTATGCTTCCTCCAAATACATTATTTATTACTGCTAGCGCATAAGTTTCTTCAATATTTCCCATAGGAATAGCTTCTAGGCACATAGCTAAGTTTACTTGTTCTGTGTCTTTATTTTTAGCTATAAAACAAGATTGAAATTCTGCAGGGTTTATTTCTACCTCTACATCTTGTTTTTTCCAATTTTTAAACTTTGTTTCTAACTTTTCAACCATTTCATCAAAGTTAAAGTTACCTGCTATAGATATTACTGAGTTATTAGGTACATAATATTTGTTAAAGTAATCTAACATTTCTTCTCTATTAATATCAAATAATGAATCTTTAGTACCAATAATATTCATACCTAAATCTTTATTATTATATATTCCTTCTGTTAATAAATCATATGCTAAATCTTCTGGTGAATCTTCATACATTTTTAATTCTTCAAGTATTACTAAGCGTTCTTTATCAATATCATTTTTGTCAAATGATGAGTTTAATATCATATCACTTAGTATATCTATTCCATAATCTATATGCTCATCAAGTAATTTTACATAATAACATGTACATTCTTTACTCGTAAAAGCATTTATTTGTCCACCTAAATTATCTATTTCACTAGCTATCTCCTTTGATGTTCTGTTTTTTGTACCTTTAAACATCATATGTTCTATAAAGTGTGAAACTCCACTTACTTTCGGGTCTTCTATTCTAGAACCTGCATTTATCCAAACACCTAATGTTATTGATTTTAAATAGGGTATTTCTTCTCCAATTATTGTTAGTCCATTTTCCAGTGTATGAGTTTTGTACATACTAATCCTCCATTTATGTTGTCTTAAATTTTATATAATACTGCATATGTTTCTGCATCTTATTTCTTTATATATGTATTAAATTATATGTTAGTAATATAATTTATTCAACTACAAATACATCACTTAGTCTACCAGGCTTAAATCCCCTATCCCTAACTATCTTAATAATATCGTCTAAACATTGTGTTGTTGCATTAGTAGGGTGCATTAGTATTATACTTCCATCTTTCATCTCTTTACCTTCTACTCTTTTGATTATTACATCTGGCTCTTCTCTATATTTCCAGTCAATAGTATCTATATCCCATTTAAATGGTATATAACCTAATTCTTTTGCTGCTCTCATAGTTCCTTCGCCAAAAGAACCTGCTGGAGCTTGGAAAAACTTAGTATCTTCTTTTATTATTTCTTCGATTATAGTCTTAGAAGTTTTCATTTGTTCTAAATTTTGCTCATAAGATAGTTTTGCATAATCTAAATGTCTATGTCCATGATTTCCTATTTCATGGCCCTCTGCTTTTATCCTAAGAAGCATATCTTGATTATTTTCTGCCCATCTTCCTGTAACATTAAATGTGATCTTTACATCTTCTTTTTTCAAAGTCTCTAGTATAGCCTCAACATACTCTGTTTCCCAGCCCAAATCTACATTGCAGGTCAAAGCAACATAACCACTGTTTGGTTTATTACCTTGAGTGTAGGGCAAGCTTTCACCTTCAAGTAACTTAAAGGTTTGAGATGTTTTATTTTTATTTAGCATAAATATGCCTCCTGCTATGAGGACTATAATAGCTACTACTGATAAAATTATTTTCTTTAGTTTACTCTTATTCATTACCATCATTATCATTGTAGTCCCTCCTGAATTTGTACAAATTGTATCTTAATTCATTTTATTAATAGAGGTACAAGTTTATGCTAAAAATTCGCTTCCCTTATGTCGCCAACGACTTTGTACGTTGCTCAAAAATCTTTTTTACTTATAAGTTAGTGCATTGGTGCCTCTAGCTTTCATAAATTATTCATAGATTATAAGCCATCATAATTTCCTGATACGTAAAAAAGAGATAAGACTTTCGCCTTATCTCTTATCAATATATTTTATTGTTCTTTTTTATCAGCTTTTTCTGCTTTTGGTAAAAGTACTTTTCTAGATAAATTAACTCTTCCTTTTTCATCTATTTCAGTAACTTTAACTTCTACTTCATCTCCGATGTTTAATACATCTTCAACTTTAGCAACTCTTTCATGTGCTATGTGTGATATGTGAAGTAATCCTTCTTTACCTGGAAGTATTTCAACAAATGCTCCAAATGCCATTATTCTAGTTACTTTACCTTTGTATGTTTGTCCTACTTCAGCTTCAGCAACTATATCATTTATTCTCTTTTGAGCAAGAGCTATCATATCTGGATCTACTCCACCTATGAATACTTCTCCATCTTGTTCTATATCTATCTTAACACCAGTTTCATCTATTATCTTAGTTATTACCTTACCACCTGGTCCTATAACGTCTCTTATCTTGTCTGGGTTAATTCTCATTGTTATTATCTTAGGTGCATATCTAGATAATTCTGGCTTAGGTTCAGATATTGTTTTTCTCATTTCGTTTAATATGTGAATTCTACCAGTCTTAGCTTGAGTTAATGCATCTCTTAATACTTGTTCATCTATACCAGCTATTTTTATATCCATTTGTATAGCTGTTATACCATTTTCAGTACCAGCAACTTTGAAGTCCATATCTCCTAAGTGGTCTTCCATACCTTGGATATCTGATAATACTGCTACTTTATCATCATGCTTTATAAGACCCATCGCTATACCTGCAACCATATCTTTTAAAGGTACACCTGCATCTAATAATGATAATGTTGATCCACAAACACTCCCTTGAGAAGTTGATCCATTTGAACTTAATACTTCAGAAACTACTCTTATTGCATAAGGGAAGTCTTCTTTTGAAGGTATTACTGGAAGTAATGCTCTCTCAGCTAAAGCACCATGTCCTATTTCTCTTCTTCCTGGTCCTCTTGATGGTCTAGCTTCACCAACAGAGTATGCTGGGAAGTTGTAATGATGCATATATCTCTTACTTTCTTCTTCATCAAGTCCATCTAATATTTGAACATCACCTAAAGCTCCAAGTGTTGCTATAGACATTACTTGAGTTTGACCTCTTGTAAATAATCCAGAACCATGAGCTCTTGGTATAAATCCATTGTCACACCATATTGGTCTTATTTCATCTGGCTTTCTGTTATCTGGTCTTACATTTTCATGTACAATTAACTTTCTAACTTCTTCTTTTATTATTGCATGAAGAGTTTCTTCTATATCCATACCGAACTCTTCTAAAGAATCTTCAAAATGAGCAAATGTAGCTTCTTTAACTGCATCCATTTTTTCCATTCTTTCAAGCTTTTCTATCGTTTTTACTGCTTCTTTCATTTTGTCAGTAGCAAATTCACGAACAGCTTTTTCTACTTCTTCATCTATTTTATGTAGCTCAACTTGTATTTTTTCTTTTCCAACTTCAGCTACTATCGTTTCTATAAATTCTACAACTTTCTTTATTTCTTCGTGTGCAAATAAGATTGCTTCAAGCATTAATGCATCAGGTATTTCTTCTGCTCCTGCTTCAACCATCATTATAGCATCTTTAGTTCCAGATACTACTAGATGTAGAGTACTCTTTTCTCTTTGCTCTGCAGTTGGATTTACAACGAATGCTCCATCAACTAAACCTACTAATACAGAACCTGTAGGACCATTGAAAGGTATATCAGATATAGATAATGCTACTGATGAACCTATCATAGCAACTATGTCAGGAGTACAATCTTGATCTACAGATAATACTGTAGCAACAACTTGTACATCATTTCTGAATCCTTTTGGGAATAAAGGTCTTATAGGTCTATCTATAAGTCTTGATGTAAGTACCGCTTTCTCTGAAGGCTTCCCTTCTCTTTTTAAGAATCCACCTGGTATTTTACCAACTGAGTATAACTTTTCTTCATAATCAACACTTAGAGGGAAGAAATCTATTCCATCTCTTGGTTTTGCTGACTTAGAAGTATTTACCATAACCATAGTTTCACCATATGTTAATATAGCACTACCGCTAGCTAACTCAGCTATTTTTCCTATTTCAACAGAAAGCTCTCTTCCTGCTAAATCCATCTTGAATATTTTATGTTCAAACATTAATGCTTGTACCTCCTCTTATATAAAACCACGTTATTTATCCTATGTACTATCTTATCAAAAATACTATAATTTAACAACATAAAAGAATTTAACACATAAAAATGTATTCTTTATCTTTTAGTACATTTGCTTTAATATATTATTGACTTTTTAGTACATATTTAGTCATTACTATTTAGAGCAACTTATGGCAAGTATATCCGGTCCTGTATGAGAACATATTACTGATCCACCTCTAGTATACAGAATTCTTCTTGCTTTTAATTTTTTATTTACTTCATCTTTTAATTTTTCAAAGTCACTTAAATTATCCCCATATCCTATTGTTATTATTTTATCTTCTACATTATTGTCATTCATTTCTAAAATAATATCCACTAATTTAGAAGCTACGTGTTTTGCTCCTCTTACTTTAGCTACCACTTCTGCTTCTGCATTATTGAAATAGAATATAGGCTTAATACTTAACATATTACCTATAATTGCTGTTGCCACAGGTACTCTACCGCTTTTCTTTAAGTATTCTAAGCTTCCAGGTACAAATAATAACCTTACGCTATCTTTTATATCCTCAAGACCTTTTACAACCTCTTCTAGGTTTAAGTTTTGTTCAATAAGTTCTGATGCCTTTATTACATATTGCCCACTGCCTAAAGATAAATTCATAGTATCAAATATATGTATTCTATCATTAGCTTCCATATCATTTTTGGCTATTGTAGCACTTTGAAATGTTCCAGAGGATTTAGATGCACCAGTTATACATAGTATGTCAAAACCTTCTTCTATATATTTATCAAAAACTTCTTTAAATTGTATATATGTAACTTGTGAAGTTTTTGGTAAGTCATCACTTTCTCTTAACATTTTATAATATTCTTCATTAGTTAGGTCTACATTATCTTTATATTCTTTTCCATTAAAAATAATTGTAAGCGGAACTATTTCAACATATTCTTTGTCTTCTATCTCCTTAGGAATATCACATAGACTATCGCATATTAGCTTTATTTTCATTGTATCAACCTCCCATTAGATAAACTTTCTATATATTTTTATGCAATTCCTCTTATTTATTTCATTTTATTGATTTTTATGTACAAAAATTCACTTTACTTGAGCCATTACGTCTGCCAACTACTTCAACATCCCGTTGCTCAAGTTGAAAGCGGTGTGGATTATAACTTATGATAATATGAATTTACTAATATTCCAATAATTTTATTATAATCAAAAAAGCAGGTATCTAGTATACCTGCTTTAAAAAGAAAATATAATTACTTTCTTAATCCTAACTTAGCTATTAACGCTCTGTATCCTTCTAAGTCTTTTTCCTTTAAGTAACCTAATAAGTTTCTTCTTTGACCAACCATCTTTAATAATCCTCTTCTTGAGTGGTGATCTTTCTTGTGGATCTTTAAGTGTCCGTTTAATTCGTTTATTCTAGCTGTTAATAAAGCTATTTGAACTTCTGGAGAACCAGTATCTCCTTCTTTTCTTCCAAACTCTTTGATTATTTCAGTTTTGTTCATAGTGTTATACCTCCATTATTTTTTAAATCCCCTATTACTAAGCATTGATTGGAGTATTCGAATGCCGAGTAATGGTTAATTACTTGATATATAATATCATACTTTATGATTTTTTGCAAACATACTTTTCATATACAAATTTTGTATCTTTTTTTAGCTGATTTTTTAATTCATCAAGGGAATTAAATTTCTTTTCTTCTCTTATTCGCTCTAAAAATTCAACTTTAACTATTCTTCCATATATATCTTCATCAAAGTCTAGTATGTGAGTTTCTACTGATAACTTATCACCATTTACAGTGGGATTAAATCCAATGTTAGTTGCTCCATAGTATTCTTCACTTCCAATATATACTTTGGTTGCATATATACCTCTTCTAGGAACAAGTGCATCCTCATCAATTAGTATATTAGCAGTAGGGAAACCTATTGTTCTTCCTATTTTTCTTGAATGTATTACAGGCCCCTCTATCATATAGTTATATCCTAGATACTCCTTAACCTTAGATACACTACCTTGTGATACTAAGTTTCTAATATATGTGCTGCTTACTCTAATATTATTTATTTTTACAGGTTTTACTATTTCTACACTAAAGCCATATTTTTTAGAAAGTACTTCCAAAACATTAGAGTTACCTTCTTTATTTCTAGCAAAGGTAAAATCATGACCTATTATTATTTTTTTAGCACCAAGTTTATCTACTAATATTTCTTTAACAAAATCTTTTGCAGATATTCTTGTCATATATTCATCAAAAGGTATACTTATCATTATATCAACATCTAAGTCTTTTATTCTTTTTGATTTTTCTTTATTGCTTATTAATTTTTTTATAAAGTTATGTCTAAAAAAATTAACTGGGTGATTTTCAAAAGTAAAAACTATGCTATTAATATTATTATCTTTAGCATATTTCACAGCCTTTTTTACAAGAACTTGATGGCCATTGTGTAAACCATCAAAATTTCCTATAGTAATAACACTTTCTTCTATTTTCTCTATTTCGCTTATAGATTTTATAGTCTTCATCTTATGTTCCCCACTACAATTATAATTTATATTACACGAAAATTAGTATTTTCATTTTATATAAATAGTTTATCACTTTTTAGGCTTAGCGTGTTGTCACGTTTTAATAATTTTCCTACACCTAAAAATTTGTCATCACTATAAACTCTAACAAATTCACAACAAGATTTTTCATTTTCTATCTTAAATCTTCTATCATCTATTACTCCACCATTGCAATAATATTTCATTGCACTTGGGTTTAGATTAACTTTTTCAAAATTATGAAGTACATAATCTATATCATATAAATGATCATTAAGGTTATTATTTTTGTGAAGCTCTTCTAATTCTTCAAGTGTTATAGCATTTTGTAGATTAAATCTTCCAGATGATGTTCTAAGTAAGAAAGACATATGACCACCACAACCTAGGATTTTTCCTATATCGTAGCATATACTTCTTACATAAGTTCCCTTAGAACACTCAACTAAAAACATTACTTTATTTTCATTTATACTAAGTATTTTAAGTTCTTTTATGTTTACTCTTCTTGATTTTACAACTATTTCATCAGCTTTACCACTTCTAACTAAATCGCACATTCTCTTTCCATTTACTTTAAGTGCAGAATAGATAGGAGGTAACTGGTCAATTTCTCCACGTTGAGATTCAAAAGCTTTTTCAATTTTTTCTTTGCTTATATTAAAATCATCAACTCTCTCAATTATTTCTCCTGATGAATCATAAGTATCAGTTGTAATACCTAATGTTAACTCACATATATATGACTTATCCTTATTAAGAATAAGCTCACTAACTTTTGTCGCTTTTCCTACACATATAGGTAATACCCCTGACGCATCTGGGTCAAGGGTACCTGTATGTCCAACTTTTTTTATATTTAATATTTTTCTAACTCTACTTACAACATCATGTGATGTCATTCCTGTAGGCTTCAATATGTTTATAATTTTGTTCATAACTTATCACCTTAAATTGATTTTAAAACTGCTTCTAATACCATCTTTTTAGCGTTTTCTATAGTATCATTTATAGTACATCCAGAAGCTCTAACATGTCCTCCACCACCAAAAGATTTGGCAATTTCACTAACATCAACATAATTTTTTGATCTTAAGCTTATCTTAATCTCATTTTCCTTTTTTTCTTTAAGTAGTATACCTACTTCAACACCTTTAATATCTCTAGTATAAGATGTTATACCATCAACATCATTAAAGCTTATTAAGTTATCTTTAAGCATCTCTTTAGTTATCATTATACTTGCTACATTTTCATTAACTATATCTAAAGTATTTAGCGCTTCACCTAATAATTTATAATAATTGTATGGATTGCTTTGGAATACATTTTGAATTACATCATTTCTTTTAGCTCCTGCAAGCATTAATTCCTTAGCCATTTCAAAGCTACTTGGATGAGTATTTGAATATGAGAAGTTACCAGTATCTGTAACTAATCCAGTATATAAAGCTGTGGCAACCTTTTCATCAATAACATTGTTATTAAATCTTTCGTTGTATCTAACTAAATAATTATATACTAGCTCACAAGTTGAAGACGCATCACTATCTATATAGTTAATGTCACCGTATGCATCATTACTTGCATGGTGATCTATACATATTACAGTTTTTGCATTGTCTTTTATTTCATCACTTACACAGATTCTAGGTCTATCCCCACAATCAAGTGCAATTATTGTATAATCTTCCATATTAAAATCGCTAGACTTTATTATATTTACATCTTCTGTTAAAAATCTTAGGTTAAGTGGTAAGTTATCATCTAATACATAACAAACTTCTTTTCCTAGTTTTTGTAAGTAGTAGTACATAGAAAGAGTGGAACCTATGTTATCTCCATCAGGACTAACATGGGAAGTAACTACAAAGTAGTTACCTCCATTTATATAATCTATAATATTATCAATATTATTAATCATTATCTGTTTCCTCGTTAACTTCAGACTCATCATTAGATACGCCTTCATTAACTTTTCTTATAAGATCAGACATGTACATTCCATTTTTTATAGAATCATCTACTTTGAAGATTATTTGTGGAGTATGTCTTAACTTAACATTTCTACTAACTTCTCTTCTAATGTAGTTTACAGCACTTCTTAACCCTACTAATGTAGATTCTTCATCTCCACCTAATATACTAACGTAAACATATGCATAGCTTAAGTCATTTGTAACTTCAACATCAGTTACGCTTACCATAGATGTTATTCTAGGATCTTTTATTCCACTTATTAACATTGTACTAACAACTTTTCTTATTTCTTCTGCTATTCTTCTTGTTCTATTATATGATGCCATTAATTATCGACCTCTTTATATCTATTTTAATTTTCTTTCTATTTCTTTAGTTATATAAGCTTCTACTATATCGCCTTCTTTTAAGTCGTTATAGTTAACGAAAGTCATACCACATTCGTATCCATGGTTAACTTCTTTAACATCATCTTTGAATCTCTTAAGAGCAGCTAATTGACCTTCATGTATTATGAATCCGTCTCTAACTATTCTTACTTTAGATCCTCTGAATATCTTACCAGTAGTTACATAACATCCAGCTATTGTACCTACTCCAGATAACTTAAATATTTCTCTTACTTCAGCTTTACCAGTATCTTCATCTCTGTATTCAGGATCAAGCATTCCTGTCATAGCAGCTTGAACATCTTCTATAGCCTTGTATATTATTGTGTAACTTCTTACATCAACTTTTTCTTTTTGTCCCATTAATTCAGCACCTGGAACTGGTCTTACGTTGAATCCTATTATTATAGCATTTGAAGCAGCAGCAAGCATAACGTCAGATTCAGTTATAGCTCCAACTCCACCATGTATAACTCTAACAGCAACTTCTTCATTAGATAATTTTTCTAAAGATTGCTTAACAGCTTGAACAGAACCTTGAACGTCTGCTTTTATTACTATGTTTAATTCTTTAACTTCAGCGTTACTCATTTGACTGAAGAAATCATCTAGAGACATTCTTTGGTTAGATTTTAACATTTCTTCTCTAGCCATTTGAGTTCTCTTTTCAGCTACGTTTCTAGCTATCTTGTCAGTTTGAACTGCAACGAATTGATCTCCACCTTGTGGAACTTCAGATAAACCTAATATTTCTACAGCTGTAGAAGGTCCTGCAGTCTTAACTCTCTTACCTTTAGAGTTTATCATTGCTCTTACTTTACCTGATGCAACACCACATACTATTGGATCTCCAACGTTTAATGTTCCACCTTGTACAAGTACTGTAGCAACTGGTCCTCTACCTTTATCAAGTTCTGCTTCTATAACTGTACCAACAGCTCTCTTGTTAGGGTTTGCTTTTAATTCTTCTACTTCAGAAACTAAAAGAACCATTTCTAGTAATGTATCTATTCCTTCATTTTTAAGAGCTGATACTGGAACTGCTATAACATCTCCACCCCAGTCTTCAACTAATAATCCTTGTTCAGATAATTCTTGCTTAACTCTATCTGGGTTAGCACTTGGCTTATCTATTTTGTTTATAGCAACTATCATAGGTACTCCAGCAGCTTTAGCATGGTTTATTGCTTCTATAGTTTGAGGCATTATACCATCATCAGCAGCAACAACTAATATAGCTATATCAGTTACTTGTGCTCCTCTAGCTCTCATAGATGTGAAAGCCTCATGTCCTGGTGTATCTAAGAATACTATCTTTTGTCCGTTTACAGATACTTCAGACGCACCTATATGTTGAGTTATTCCACCTGCTTCACTTGTAGTAACTCTTGTTGATCTTATAGCATCAAGTAAAGATGTTTTACCGTGGTCAACGTGTCCCATTACAGTAACTACTGGTGGTCTTGGCATTAAGTCTTCATCTCTATCTTCTTCTATTTCCATTAAAGCATCTATTGCTTCTTTTTCTTCTTCGTCATTAGCTCCACCTACAACTAAATCAAATCCATATTCTTTAGTTAAAAGTGATGCTATTTCAAAGCTTATTTCTTGGTTTATAGTAGCCATAGTTCCCATTTTCATAAGCTTCATTATTACTTCAGAAGCACTTTTTTCTAAACTATTAGCTAATTCTTGAACTGTTAATTTTCCTTCTATTCTTATAGTTGGACCATCGTTAGATGCTGCAACTTCTCCTGATAATATTTCTAATACTAATTCTACTTCTTCTGCTTCTAACTCAGATTTTTCGTTATCTGCAGCTATTTCTAATTCCTTTAATTTTTCAAGTAAATCCTTACTTGACATTCCTAATTCTTCAGCTATTTGGTATACTCTTGTTTTTGACACAAGATCACCCCCTATTATATTTTTGGTAATTCTATTAATTCGATTAACTTCTTAGCAAAGGCGTTGTCTTTTATACCAAGAACTGCTCTTGGCGACTTCCCTATTGCTAATCCGATTTGTAATTTTGTAGAAAAATACACTTGTGGTATATTTCTATGTGATGACTTATCTTTAAAAAGTTTTTTAGTATTTTCTGATGCATCTTCTGCAACTATTACTAATTTAACTTTGTCTCTTCTCATTTCTAATAAGGTAGAATCATCGCCTGAAACTATTTTTCCTGCACGCATTGCAAGACCAATAAATGAATATATCTTTTCGTCATTATTTTTCATATGCTTCTAACTCCGCAAGTAATTTTTCATATACCTCATTAGATACTTCTACTTTAAAAGCTTTATTTAAAGCCTTAGTTTTTATAGCTTTCTTTAAACATTCAGAACTTTTGCATATGTATGCGCCTCTTCCGTTTGCTTTTCCAGATGGATCTAAGAATATTTCACCGTCTTTATTCTTAACGATTCTTATAAATTCTTTTTTAGATTCTCTATCCTGACAAGCTATACATTTTCTTTGAGGTACCTTCTTTATTTTTTGCAAAGATATCCCTCCCTATTCTTGTTCTTGATTTGCTTGAGACTCACTCTTTATATCTATCTTCCAGTTAGTAAGTTTAGCTGCAAGTCTTGCATTTTGTCCTTCTTTACCTATCGCTAATGATAATTGGTAATCAGGTACAACTACTAAAGCAGATTTTTCTTCTTCATTAACATCTACTCTAACAACTTTTGATGGACTTAATGATGCAGATATAAATTCTGCTGGATCATCACTATGCTTTATTATATCTATTTTTTCATCGCCTAGTTCATCAACAATGTTCTTAACTCTAGAACCTTTAGGTCCAACACAAGCTCCTATTGGATCAATCTTATCGTCTATTGATCTAACAGCCATTTTAGTTCTTGAACCAGCTTCTCTAGCTACAGATTTAACTTGAACTATTCCTTCAAATATTTCAGGAACTTCAAATTCAAATAATCTCTTAACTAAACCTGGATGACTTCTAGAAACAACTATTTGAGGTCCTTTATTAGTTTTCTTCACTTCTAATATATAAACCTTTATTTTTTGACCAGCTTTGTAGTGTTCTCCTGGTATTTGCTCAGTTTGAGTCATTACAGCTTCTATTCTACCAAGATTTACATATACTATGTTTTTGTTTACTCTAGCTACTTCTCCTGTAACTATTTCATTTTCTTTTTCTATGAACTCTTTATATACTATTTCTCTTTCAGCTTCTCTTATTCTTTGAACAACAACTTGCTTAGCAGTTTGAGCAGCTATTCTTCCAAAGTCTTTAGGTGTAACTTCATTTTCTATTATATCTCCTAGTTCATAGTTAGCATTTATTTCTCTAGCATCAGCTAATTCTATTTCTAAGAATGTATCGTATAAATCTGACTCATCAACTACTACTCTTTGAGAGAATACTTTTATATCTCCCTTTTCTTTGTCGAACTCAACTCTAACATTTTGAGCTGCTCCAAAGTTTTTCTTGTAAGCAGTTAAAAGTGCTTGCTCTATTGTATCTATTAGTATATCTTTGTCTATGCCTCTGTCCTTTTCTAATTCGTCCAGCGCTTCTATAAATTCGTGATTCATCTTTCTTTCCTCCCTGGTAATGTTACACCTAAAACTTTATAGCAAGTCTAACTAATGCTACTTCTTTTTTGTTAAACTCAACTTCATTATCATCTATTATCACTTTTATATTATTATCTTCAGTTAATCCAACTAACTCCCCTTCGAACTGCTTTGATCCGTTCATTGGTTTATATAATTTTATTTCAACATCTCTTCCTGCATATCTTACGAAGTCTTTATCTTTCTTTAATGGTCTATCTAGTCCTGGTGAAGATACTTCTAAGAAATAATTATCCTTTATTGGATCTTTTACATCTAATACTTCACTTAAAGCTCTACTTACTTCTTCACAGTCATTTAAAGATATTCCACCTTCTTTGTCTATGTATACTCTTAAGTAGTATTCACCAGCTTCTTTAACGTATTCAACGTCTACAATTTCAAAGTTACGAGGGTTTGTAATTTCTAAAACCATTTCTTCTATTGTAGCTTCTATACTCTTTTTCATTTTTATTACCTCCTATTCAGTTGTCATTTTAGTATTTAAAACAAAAGAGTGAGCACGTCGGTCTCACTCTTAGTTTCTGCAAAATATACTATTTTATATACTATAATACCATATATTACTTTGCGTTGCAAATTTTTTAATATTTACATCTTTTTATAGTATTAAGTATAATATTAATTTTCTTTGTATTTAGCTTTAGATATCATCTGAGTCATAGTTCCCATTGGACAATATACACACCAAGAACGAGGCTTAAATAAAAGCATTGTTATTATTCCAAGAACTGTTGATGTTACCATTAAGCTAAAGAATCCAAAGGCAAATTGAGCTACCCAAGGACTTACCATACTTACATCCACCCAGTTCCACGGCATTTTGAAGGTCCATAACAAGGTTAATACTTCTTTTAAATCATTAGTCCCTTTAAATACTAAGTATGTGTTAAATGCCATATTTAAAAACATAGTTAAGAAAAATACTAAAAATCCATATCTAAAAGTCTTACTTCTTAAAAACTTAGGTATATCTCTGTATCTTGATAATTTCATCTTATTACCCATTATATCTAATAATTGCCCTCTACCGCAGTAATTATTACAGTAGCTCTTTCCTTTTCCACTAACAGACATTATTAATGGTATTAAAAAACATAACATTCCTATCCATGCAAATAATATATTAAACATTCCTAAAAATAAATATAGCGCTGATAATATCCACATATAATCTTTAAATGTTTTTTTATTTTTCTTTTTCATATTACTTAGCCACCTCCACTTTTTGTATTTCTATTACAGAAGCTGGACAAACTTTTGCGCACTTTCCACATCCAACACATTTATCTGTATTAATTTTTGCAAATACCCCTTGTTCAATACTTATTAGATTTAGGGGGCACATCTTCACACAACTCCCACATGCTACACACTCATTTATGTTTACAATTGCTTTTTTCTTTAACATTTATTATTCCTCCCTCATTACTTTTATTTATTAATAATATTTATTTCGTTTCTATATAATATATTTTTTGCCATAAGTATTCTGTAACTAAGTCACAAAACTTACACAAGTTTCCACAATAAAAATCGCAATATACAAAACCTATTTAAGGTGTGTATATTGCGATTTGTAGTTCATCATATTTAAAATAACTCAAGAAATCTATATTTCAAAATTGAGTTTATTTTACCTTATTTAATAAATAATTCATATAAAATATTAACATAAGATAAGCTCCTAAAATAAAACTAAATACATTTAAATGAGAATATACCAATAAACAATATCTATCAAGAGGAGTGAGTGTAATAGCCAATCCCACTGAAATTATAAAACCAACTATTGAGGTAATTAGTATTTGTTTATTGTTATAATGTTTCATTAACTCTGTATAAAAAGAAGTAGCAATTATCCATAAAAATAATAATATAAATGCATGAGAACTACGTTCTAGAATTCTACCCTGTAGTTCTGTTGCAAATAAAACACTGAAAAAAACAATCGCTATTATTGATAGAAAAACATCAAGTTTCAATGTGACTTTTTTATATCTTTCAATTTGCTCAATACCTTTTACTTTGGTTTTTAAAACAATAAATAGAATTCCTAATAAAATAATTAACGTAATACAAAACAAATTTCTATACCTTCATTAAGTAAAATCGTTTTATTTTAAATCCCTCTAACTTATATTCTTTCGTAAGAGTAACTTCCACTAGCTGAATTCCTATTTATCTATATTATATCAAAAGCATCATTACTTCGCATTATCTAACAATTGCGTCCTAATTAATATAATATAACGCCAAACTATCTTGCGATTTTAATTGTGATTTAACATGTTATTTTAAGAATTGAACCTCATAGATAAACCCGTTAATGTAAGATAGATTTCTTTTTAATTAATTTTAACTTATTTATTTTTTATGTATTCATTTATTTCATCAAGTGTAGCATATGAACCTATAGCACCTTTTTTTGTTGTACTATAAGCTGCGTAATTATTTGAGAATAACAAATACCTCTCCATAGTTTCATTGTCTATTTTATCTAAATCTTCTATACCTATATTATTACTTAATAAGCTATATAAAAATGCACCTATAAATGAATCCCCAGCACCAGTAGTATCTACTACCTGTACTACATTTCCAGGTATTTTAACAAAGCTATCCTTAGTATAAGCTTCTGCACCATCCTTCCCTTTAGTGAATAATACTAGCTTAACATTACCTTTAAATAATACTTCTTTTGCATCTTCAATATTATCAAAGCCAGTTATAAACTCTAGCTCCTCATCAGAAATCTTGACTATATGTGAATATGGTAAAAACTCAAGTATTGCTTCTCTACATGACTCTTCACTATCCCATAGAGGTAATCTTACATTTGGGTCAAAACTTATTATACTATTATTTTCTAATGCATATTTTATAGCCTTTTTATGTGCTCTTTTCATTGGACATTCTATTAAATCCACAGAACAGAAATGTAGGCTATGACAATTATCAAACCACTCTTTTTTTATATCATTATCTTCAAGTAACATATCCGCACTTGGATTTCTATAAAATGAGAAATCACGATTTCCATCTTCCTTTAATGATACAAAAGCTAATCCAGTATTTGCTTTATCACTTCTTAAAACATATTCAGTATTAACATTAGCTTCTTTTAAAACATCTATTATATAATCTCCAAAAGCATCCTTACCTAATTGAGAAATAAAATTAGCCTTTCCACCAAGCTTTGCTACTACAGCACTAACATTCGCTGGCGCTCCACCTGCTACCCTTTCAAATCCTGCTACTTCTTTTAAAGAACATCCCTTTTGATTTGGTATAAAATCAATTAAAGCTTCTCCTATACTAATAACTTTTTTCATGTGTATAACCACCCTCTATATATTTATCACTTTAGTTTTCGCTATTATATCGTGAATTGCTTTTCCATCTTCTCTTACATTTACCATATAGTTAGAAATAATTGCAAGTATTACTCCTACTATAGGTATAATATATATCATTTTGCACATTTCTCTAACTAATATATTAAATATTGATGGGTTATCATAATCATCTTTAACTATTTTCATTCCCATCATATACTTTCCAAAATGATATCCTTTAAATAATATAGGAGCTAATATTATATATATTGTAAATATTAAACTACCTATACTTAATGAAGCTTCTGTACTCTTTCCTATATTAATAAAAATCCCAACTAGTAGCGCATATATTATCATATTGTCTATTATTAATGCCAATGCTCTAGATATTATTTTAGTCTTCAATAGTGAAAGCCTCCATTTCATAAATTGTTAATTTTCCAGATAAGTTTTGACCATCTATTTTTAATCCATTTTGATCTTTTTTTGGATAAAATCTAGTAGTAAATACTTCTTCTCCATCATTAATAAATATCTCAATAGATGAAGTATCAGTAAGAATTCTAAGATTCTTTAAATCTTTAACTACAGCACTTCTAATATCTCTTCCATATCCACCATCTATAAAGTAAAGACTAAATAACTCATTTTCCCTACTATAATTTATAGTAGCACAGTCTTTTATTGTAATATTAATATTTTCACAAGTTTTTATATCCATAACCATATCAAAAGTATCATAAGCTTCATTGTATGATTTAGAAGTTAATTCTTCATTTATAGATTTTCTTCTTAATTCTTCTATTTCTTTTATAGGACTTTGTAATACCTTTTTATCTTTAATACTAAGTTCTCTTGGTACTGTTAATCCATGTTGCCACCCATAGTGTGTAGTTGGGTTAGAATATAAGTCTTTTACATCAGGCAGTCCCATCCAACCTATTAATATTCTTCTTCCTTTTGAATCTTCAAAGGTTTGAGGTGCGTAAAAATCAAATCCTCTATCTATTTCTTCAAAATCATTTAAAGTATAATTATCACTTTTATAATCTCCATCCAAAACATAATATCCACTTTGATATATATTGTTATATTTGATACCCTCTTTTTCTATACCTTGTGGAGATATTAATAATATAGTCTTATCTTCTAACTTTATTAAATCTGGGCACTCCCACATATAACCAAACTTTTCTTTACTTTTTATAGTGTTTATAACCTTCCAATTTATCATATCATCACTTTCAAAAACTAAAACCTGCCCTACATCGTCCTTACTTCTAGCTCCTTGCACCATATAAAACTTATTGTCTTCCTCCCAAACCCTAGGGTCTCTAACATGGCAAGTCAAATTATCAGGATAATCTTTATTAGTCATTATTAGCTTTTTATCATTAAAAGTCTTTCCATCTTCACTAACTAAAAGAACAGTATTATGCTCTCTTCCAGAATTTATATAATCATAGTCTCCTATGTTTTTTACGTTTCCAGTATAAAATATATTCATTTTTCCATCATGAACTAAAGTTGAACCTGAATATGCACCATGACAATCATATGGTTGATCTGCTAAAACATCAGCTCCTTTGTTTTCCCAGTTTATAAAATCCTTACTACTATAGTGTCCCCATAGCTTCACTCCTCCATTTTCATCAAAGGGTGAGTATTGATAAAACACGTGATATTTTCCATTAAATTCACAAAGCCCATTAGGGTCATTTAACCATCCAACTGTAGGCATCAAGTGGAATTTCATTCTCCAGTAATCACTGTTAACTCTTTCTTTTTCATTTCTTTCTATTATATTAACCAACCTTCTTAGGTCTCTATTTAAAGCGTTCATGTATTTCCTCCAAATTTTGCCTCTACTTATCTTAAATGTATAATAAGGTGCCAACATAATAACATCGACACCTTTTTATTTTAATTATTTTGATTCATCCCATCCTAATAATAGTGTTACTCCAAAAGCAACTCCTACTGATATCGCAAACATTATTATATAGTTTATTGGATTGTGTAAATGTAGTAATATACCAAATATTCCTGTAACACCAGTTCCTGTAGCTCCAAGACCTACTATTGAAGCATAAAGACCACCTGCTGCACCTCCTAGGGCTGCTGCTATAAATGGCTTCATAAATCTTAAGTTTATACCAAATATTGCAGGCTCAGTTATTCCAAGCATAGCACTAAGTGCTGCTGGATATGCTAGTGCCTTTATTTTACTATCCTTAGATTTAAATCCTACTGCTAAAGCTGCTCCACCTTGAGCTATATTTGCAGCAGATGCTATTGGTAACCAATAAGTGTAACCTGTTTGAGCTATTTGCCCTATATCTATTATTGAATACATATGATGTATACCAGTAACTACTGTTGATGCATATATACCACCTATAATAAATCCACCTATACCAAATGGTAATTGTACTATTTGTTGAACTCCTGTTAATAAAGAGTTTTCTAAGAAAACAAATACTGGTCCTACTATAGTAAGAGTAATATATCCTGTTGTGAACAGTGTAACTAATGGAGTTACAAATAAATCTAGCATTTCAGGAACAATTTTATGAAGCTTATTTTCTATAAAACTCATAATATATGCTGCTATTACTATAGGTATAATATGTCCTTGATAACCAACTAGCGGTATATCATATAAGCCAAACCATACAGGCTGACTATTTAAAACACCTTCTGATGCAACAGTCCATGCATTTTGTAAATCTGGATGTATCATTACCATTGCTATTACTGCACCTAAGAATTGATTTCCACCAAAAACTTTTGCACTACTAAATCCTATAAGTATTGGTAGGAAAATATATGCTGCGTTACTAAACATTTGCAAGAATACATACCATGATGCACTAGTATTTATTGCTAAGTATCCATTGTTAACACAGAAGTTTATCGATTCTGTAAGTCCCATCATAAGACCTCCAGCCACTATAGCTGGTATTATAGGTACGAAAACATCTCCTAAAGTCTTTATTATCTTTTTAAATTTATTATCATTAGCACTTGCTGCCTTCTTTAAATCATCTTTACTTACTTCAGTTTGACCCGTTAATTTTAAAAGTTCTGCGTGTATTTTGTTAACAGCTCCAGTACCACATATTATTTGAAGTTGACCAGAAGCAAAGAACACTCCTTTTACACCTTCAATACTTTCTAATTCTTTTTTGTTTACGATGTCATTTGATTTTATAACTAGCCTAAGTCTTGTTGCACAGTGTGCTGCTGATACAATATTTTCACTTCCCCCAATTTCATTTAAAATTTGTTGGGCTACTTTCTTATAATCCATAATTACTCCTCCTCACCTTATATCATGGTATCGATACCATACGTTATAAAAAAATCTAATCATAGTTCTAAACTATACTTTTTACTTATTTTGTAAATAAACCTATAAATACATAGTTTTGTTTTATATTATGTATAAATATTTTTGTGGTATCGGTATCATATTTAAACTCATTATACATTATTTTTTTCAATCCGTAAACATTTTCCTAATTAAAAAAAGTAAATAAAATAGGAAAGTATTTATTTATATACTTTCCCTTTTAATAATTTCATATCCTAATTTTATCTTTACTTCCTTCTTATCTTCATTCTTTACTTTATCAATCATCACTTTAGCAGCTTCTATTCCACTTGTTTTGTAATAATAGTGAACTGTACTAAGTTTTGGAGTTACAACTCTAGATAATTTTGAATCTCCTATAGATACTACCCCTATTTCTTTAGGTATATCTATATTATTTTCTTTAAGATAATCCATAGCCCCCATAGCCATATTGTCTGTTGCACATAATATAACATCCATATCAATTTTCTTAGATACTAATTCTTTACAAGCTTCATAACCAGATTGAGTTGAAAAATCCCCAATTGCTATTTTTTCATTATCTATATCCATATTGCAGTCAGTAAGAGCCTTTAGATATCCTTTTTTTCTCTCAAGACCTACTGCTATATCCTCTTCACTAACACCTATATATCCAATGTTTTTATAATTATTGTCTATTAACATTTTTATTAAATCATATGTAGCTCCATAATCATCATGATATACACAAGAATATCTTTCTATATTTTGTCCAACTATTACTATTGGCACTTTTATATTTTTCATTATATCCAAATGCTTTTGTGTTATTATTGTTGCTACAAAAATTATTCCATCTACTTCGTTATTCTTAAATATATTTAAATATTCTATTTCCTTTTCTATATTCAAATCAGTATTTCCAAGCAATACATTATATCCATGCTTAGATATTTCACCACTTATGCCATCTACTATTCTACTTATAGTTTCAGAACTTATTTTAGGAAGTATAACACCTATTAAATTAGTCTTTTTTGTTCTAAGTGTTTGTGCATAAGAAGATGGTACATATCCCGTTTCTTCTATTACCTTTTGTATTTTTTTAGTGTTTTCTACACTGACATATCCATCATTTAAATATCTAGATACAGTAGACTTTGAAACACCTGCCAACTCCGCAATCTTACTTATATTCATTAAATCACCCTATTTTATAATCTAAATCACAACGTATTTATGATTTTATACAAATCTAATACTAGTTATTCTTTAGTCATTTTCTTCAATTTTCTTTAGTATATCATATAACATTTTTACTATCTAGGTTATAAAACCAAATAAAAATCATGAAGCAATATACTAAGCCAAAATAATTTGACTAATCTTTTACATCACTTCATGATTAATATGTTTAAATTTATTTATGTTTATTTATATATTATTAAAATCTTTTTATATCTTGTTTACATCTTATTTAGAATAAAGATAATTGATTTTCATCACTCATCCCATTTAGAGAACCATGGTTTGTAAGTGTTTCAATAACAGTTTTAGAAATCTTAGTTCTCTTTCTTAACTCTTCCTTCGAAATAAATTCACCATTATCTCTTTCTTTTTGAATATTTATTGCCGCATTTTCTCCAACACCTTGTAGGGCAATCATTGGAGGAAGTAATAGGCCTTTTCCTGGAACTTGGAAAGTTGTTGCATCTGATTTATATATATCTACTGGAAGTATTTTAATACCTCTAGCATACATCTCAAGTGCAACTTCAAGAACTGTTAGCATATTCTTTTCTTTTGTTGTTGCATCATTTCCCAAACTTTCTATTTCATTTATTTTACCCTTTATTGCTGGTAGACCCTTAACAATTAAGTCTGCATCAAAGTCTTCTGCTTTTGTTGTAAAATAGGTTGCATAGAAAGCTTCTGGATGATGAACTTTACAATAAGCAAGTCTAAAGGACATCATAACATAAGCAACTGCATGGGCTTTAGGGAACATGTACTTTATCTTTTGACATGAACCTATATACCACTCAGGAACATCATTTGCATGCATTTCTTCAATATGTTCTGGCTTTAGTCCTTTACCTTTTCTTACGTTTTCCATTATTGTAAAGGCATTTTTAGGTTTTAGTCCTTTGAATATTAAGTAGTTCATTATATCGTCACGGGTAGATATAACCTCGTCTATCCCAACTATTTCATCTCTAACTAAATCTTGAGCATTATTTAACCAAACGTCGGTACCATGAGAAAGTCCAGATATACGAACAAGAGCTGCAAATGTTGTTGGCTTTGTATCAAGTAACATTTGTCTAACGAACTTTGTTCCAAACTCTGGTATTGCAAGAGAACCTATAGGACAATTTATTTCTTCAGGTGTTACACCTAAAGCATCTGTTGATGTAAATAAAGACATTGTCTCTGGGTCATCTAGCGGTATATCTGTCGCTATTATTCCTGTAAGGTCTTCAAGCATCCTTATCATGGTCGGGGCATCGTGGCCAAGTATATCAAGTTTTAGTATTCTACCACTTATTGAGTGGTAGTCAAAGTGTGTTGTTATAACTCCACAAGTAGTATCATTGGCTGGATACTGTATAGGAGTAAAGTCATATACATCTTTATAATGTGGAACAACCATAACACCACCTGGATGCTGTCCTGAAGTTCTTTTTACACCAGTACATCCATTGGCAAGTCTTAGTGCCTCTGCACTAGGAACATTAATATTATTTTCTTCTATATATTTTCTAGCATAACCAAAGGCTGTCTTTTCAGCAACAGTACCTATAGTTCCTGCTCTATAAACGTATCCTTCTCCGAAAAGTTCTTCAGTATATTTGTGTATTGTAGGCTGATAATCTCCAGAGAAGTTAAGATCTATATCTGGTTCCTTATCCCCTTCAAATCCAAGGAAAACTTCAAAAGGTATATCGTGTCCATCTTTTCTCAGTGGCTTACCACACTTTGGACAATCTTTATCTGGTAAATCCACTCCAGAACCATATTCCCCTATTTCAAAGAAGTATGAGTACTTACACTCTGGATCATCACAAATATAATGGGCTGGAAGAGGATTAACCTCTGTTATATCACTCATGGTAGCTGCAAAAGATGATCCAACTGACCCTCTCGAACCAACTAGATATCCATCCCTTAATGATTTTGTAACCAGCTTTTGAGAGATTATATACATCACGGCATATCCATTACCTATGATAGAGTTTAGCTCTCTATCAAGTCTATTAATAACAACCTCAGGTATTGGATCACCATAAATTCTTTTAGCTTTTTCATAACACATTTCTCTTAGCTCAACATCAGATCCTTCAATTACAGGAGGATATGTGTCATCAGGTATTGGCTTAATACTTTCTACCATATCAGCAATCTTATTAGTATTTTCAACTACAACTTCATAAGCAAGCTCTTCACCTAAATATCTAAATTCCTCAAGCATTTCATCTGTAGTTCTAAAGTGTAGGTAAGTTTCTTCTTCATCTACCTTAAAGCCTTGAGAATACTTTAGTACCTTTCTAAGTACAGCTTCGTGCTTATCTAAAAAGTGTACATCTCCTGTAGCCACAGGAATTTTATCAAACTTTTTAGCAACTTCTATTAATTTTCTATTTAAATCTCTTAGTTCTTCTATATCTTTTACTTCGCCTTTTTCAATCATAAACTTATTGTTTTCAACTGGCATTACTTCTATATAGTCATACATCTCAATGACTTTAGCCATTTCTTCATCACTTACATTTTTCTTAACAGCTTGGAATACTGTTCCTGCCTCACAAGCAGAGCCAATTATAAGCCCTTCTCTATGTTCATTTAATACACTTTTTAATATTCTAGGCGCTCTGAAAAAATGATTTACATGAGCATCAGATACTATTTTGTATAGATTTTTAAGTCCTGTATAATCTTTTGCAATTAGTGTTATATGATTAGTAGCTAGTTTTTTATAATCTATTTTACCTAAAACAGTATTTACATCTTCTAATGTTTTAGCACCCATATTAGTAAGCATCTCTAAGAACTTATTAAATATATGAGCAGTTGCTTCAGCATCATCTACTGCTCTATGGTGATTTAGTAGTGGTATTCCTAAAGCTTTAGCAACAACATTTAATCTATGTCTCTTTAGATCAGGTAATAATACCCTTGCAAGCTTTAGTGTATCTATACTTTTACTGTTGTATTCTAGTCCTTGTTCTCTACATTTTTGTGATATAAATCCTGTATCAAACTCAGCATTATGAGCTACAAGTACACTATCTCCAACAAAATCCATAAACCTTGGTAAAACCTCTTCTATAGTAGGCTTATCCTTAACCATATCATTAGTTATACCTGTAAGTTCTTGTATTTTGTACGATATATCTTTCTCTGGATTTATTAATTCACTAAATCTCTCTACCACCTTAAAGTTTTCTATTTTAACTGCACCAATCTCAGTTATCTTATCATTTGTATTTGAAAAACCTGTTGTCTCTATATCAAATACTACAAAGGACTGAGAAAGTTCTTTATCATTTGGATCATCAATCATAAGAGCATCATCATCTACTAAGTATCCTTCTACTCCATAAAGAATTTTGATACCATTAGCTTTTCCAGCATGCATTGCATCAGGGAAGGCCTGAACTATACCATGATCAGTAATTGCTATTGCTTTATGTCCCCATTTTGCAGCACGTTCTACAAGTTTTTTTACAGAACATATAGCATCCATTGATGACATTTGAGTATGAGCATGTAACTCTACCCTTTTATTTACAGCATTATCTTTACGTTCAAGCTTAGATTCTTTTCTTATTCCACTTACTGTCATAGTTATTTCTCTTTGGTAAGTATCGTAAATTACATCTCCCTTTATCTTTAAGTAAGCTCCTTTTTTAACTTCATCTAATACCTTGTCCTTATTTAAGTCGTTTAGGAATAGTTTACAGTTAATAGAACTTGTGTAATCTGTAATAGATGCAATTAATAATATCTTTCCATTTTTTAATTCTTTAGTTTCTACTTCAAAAACTTCTCCAACAATTCCTATAGTTCCTGAAGATGCGCTTAGTTTGTTAACTGGCTCAATAAGTACATTTACATTTTCACCATATATTAGATTTTCATCTACTTCTGGTTTTATTACATAGCCTGTTTCCTCTTCTTCACTTGGAGTATTACTTTTATTAAACTCTAATTCTCTTATTCTTTCTTCTATTTCTTTATCATTTTTCTTAATCAATCTCTCTACATTTACCTTTTCATCTACTGCTCTTTCAATAACAATATCAAGGTCTAAACCAACTTCCTCGGCCAATACAGTTTTTAGAACATGTATTATATTTTTGTTCATTAATCTTTCATAAAACAATCCTTTAGGAAGCTTTATCTTAAGCTCATCATCTAAGCATAAATACTCAACTTGTTTTTTCCAGCCATCTATTGATGGACAAAGGCTTTTTAAGATATATATAATATTTATCCAATATCTTTTTATAATATCTTTATTTGATTTTCTATCTAAACCTGTGTATCTAATTTTCATCTTTATATCTTTGAAATAACTTAAATTTTCTTTAAGCTCTTCTTTTAATCTATCTAATAGTTCATAAGACACAATGTCCTTAGAAGTCAGGTAAAAATATACTATCTTATCTTCTTTAAAATAAACTACTTTATTTATATAAACATCTTTTAACTGCTTGGTTAAGACGTTATTATTAATCTCAAGTTTATCTAAGTACTCTTTTACATTTTCCATAAAATCACCTTCCTTAGACTAAATATTATATCATAGCTATATTTATAATGATTAAATAATTTTTTGGAATAAATTAATATTCATTATTTAAATTGGATTAGCTACAAATCTTGTTTTTTTTAATATTATATATAAATACTATACTCTTTAAATATAAGGCGGTGTTAATGTGGCTAATTCTATACAATCTAAATTCTCCAAGATACTTATCTTTTATAATGACCTTGGAGAAAAGAAACTACTTAAAACTTCACTTAAAGATCTTAGTATAGATAAAAAGGTTCGTTTATTCTATTCCAAGAATAAACATATACCTATCTGTGCACTGCCTAGGCTAAGATTTGTATTAGCCTCTAAGCAAGGATTTGTATCCTTTTGTTATAACTTTTTCGCTTATATAGATTCTACTTCAACTACTAATAATATTACCATCTCCTCATCAAATATAAAATCTATTGCTAAATTTGTTATATCTCATGAGGTGGGTCATATCCTAGACCCTACCATATACGATGCAAAAACCAGCTATGGAGATATATTATCCAAACTAATTGATAAACTTATTGAATATGATATAGATATTAATGATAGTAACTTACACAAAATGAATCTTCCAGTAGACTTAGAAGAATGTGTTATGGATCTAAAAAGGAACTTAATTGACAGGGAGTCAAAAGCTTGGGACATAGCAAAAACTATTGTAGTAATAGAAAATTCAAAGGAAGAATATCTATTCAATAAAATACGTGAATACGCTCTAGCTACTTATAACTATGGAAACCTTAAAAATATAGTTAAGGAGCACAATATTGATGTATTATTCAAATACAAAAGATACTTATCTTAAAATATTTTATACAATCTTTTTAATACAATAAAATGGCTATATATTTAATATATATAGCCATTTTTTTATGTTTTAATCTCATAAATAAAACATCCTTAATATAATTTACTTACTGATGTATATTTTACTTGCTGAGAAAATTCTTATTTATATTTAGGAACTTCATAAGTTAAATTACTTGATGAGTCATATAATTTTGCCACTGTGTTCATTATGCCTGAAATCCCGTTTGCCCAGTTTACATCAGTAGCATATTGATGCCATGTATAATCATAATTCCACTTCATTTTGTATATAGTATTTTGGTTATACTTTGAACTATTTATGTAGTTTTGAGATATCCACTTAGCTGAACCATCAATAGTCGCTTCAATACTTGTCCATCCATTAGAGTATGCTGCTTCTGCTCCTGACACGTTTGCACTAGCATCTATAGCTCCTATACCAAAGAAGTTATAAACCTTTACAGGTTCTGGAAGTGGTTGCCCTTTAAATGATGTAAGAGTTTGACCTTGTGCTAAAGTTGATCTACCATAAGCAGTTTCCCACATAGCATGAGATACAAGATAAGATAAATCTATATTATATTTTCTAGCTGCATTTATAAATGCTTGACCTTGATTATAAAATACGTTTGTTCCTGATGAAGCAGGTGATAAACTATTTAAATAACCATTTAATGCTGATACTGATATACCTTCACTATACTTATCAATTCTTAAGAATTGCATCATACCTTTTGAGCTGCCAGTAAAGTTTGCAGGATTTAAGAAGTACTCTAAATCACTAACATCAGCTGGTATAAATCCTCTTGTTTGCGCTGCCATAGCTAATACTTCACCACTTCTTGGCTTACTAGAATCTATTACATTCCCTCCAACACTAACTCTTTCTAACTGCTTATTAACATGACTAGATAATGTATAGCTTAATGGGTTGTAATTAACGCCTGCGTTTCCTGTTCCTTCATCTGGATTTGTACCAGGTGTTTCTGGTTCTGTTGGTTTTTCACTTATATTTGATAAGTATGAACTTGCCACATATGACTGACCATTATTGTATTTAATCTTTGACCATCCATTGCTATCAGATATTACATCTACTTGATCGCCTTTGTTTAACTTACCTACAATAGAATGATTAGTACCTGCTCCACTTCTTACATTTAAACCATTTGTGTTTACTTCTTTTTTAACAGTAGCAACATCTGGATTTTCTGGTTTTGGTTGTTCTGGCTTTGGTTGTTCTGGTTCTGTTGGTTTTTCACTTATATTTGATAAATACCTACTTGCTACATATGCAGTCCCGTTGTTGTATTTGATTTTAGACCATCCATTACTATCAGATATTACATCTACCTGTTTTCCTTTGTTTAACGTTCCTACGATAGAATGATTAGTACCTGCTCCACTTCTTACATTTAAACCATTTGTGTTTACTTCTTTTTTAACAGTAGCAACATCTGGATTTTCTGGCTTTGGTGTTTCCGGTTTTGGTTGCTCTGGTTTTGGTTGTTCTGTTACTTTTGACAGATATGTACTTGAAACATACGCCTGACCTGAATTGTATTTAATCTTAGACCATCCATTACTTTCTGATATTACTTCTACAGTTTGATTTTTTTTCAATTTACCTACTATTGAATTGCTTGTGCTTGGTCCACTTCTTACGTTTAAAGTGTCTGTATTTACTTTTTTATTTGTAGTATTTTGATTATTATCAGATTTGATGTTTTCTAAATACTGGCTTGATGCATATCCAATTCTTCCATCATGTTTAATTTTTGTCCATCCATTGCTTTCTGATATTACTTCTACTACTTGACCTTGCTTTAATACAGTAATTACTCTGTAGCTTGTACCTGCTCCACTTCTCATGTTTAATGCGCTTACAGATACCTTTTTTTGATTTGTTGAAGTTTGTTGGTCACTAGTGCTATTCACTGAAATATATGTACCAGAAGCCCATCCTTCTTTTCCAGAGCTTAGCTTTACTTTGTACCATCCATTTGACGAACTTAAGATAGTAACTTTTTCATTTTTCTTTGCTGAAGCAATAACGCTATAGCTGGTAGATGGTCCACTTCTTATATTTAATGAAGTTGTTGTAACTACACCTGTTTGTCCTGTAGCGTTTGCAGTTGCTACACCTAGCGGAATCATGGCTAGTGTTGCTAATGCTATTTTCTTTTTCATAAGTATTCGCCCCTTTCGTTCTAATTATCTACACTTATTATAATTATACGACAGGTTATATTAATAGTAAATATTACCAGTGGTTATATTTTGTATATTTTGAAAATTAATTGTTGGTTGATCTTGGGGATTTATATTTATATTAAAAGATTCATAATGCAAATATTTAACATAAAAATACCTAATATAAATTTAGGCTTTGTTAGACTTATCAAGAGTAAATTTTTATAAATATTAAAAAAACTTAATAATTGAAAAAGATAAAATAGCAACTAAATAATATATATATCTGATATCATATAAATATGATATATTCAATTTTAAGGGGGGATATTTTGAAGAAAATAAAATTTATTATACCTTTTAATTATAATATTGCCCGTATTATACCTTATTACTACAACCAAACCAAATCCAGAGCCTAAGTATGATAGTACAAAATCTAAACATGATAATTTAGAAAGTGCATTTTTAGACTATGCTGAGATTTTATACAGTGATGAAACTCTAACCACTGACGATATAGTAAAAGATTTAACTGGACTTGACTCATATGAGACCGTTTCCTCTAGCGTACAATCTTTAGATTTTGAATATGAGGATAAAGTACTTGATATATCTTTTGTTGAAAATTCTATTCATGACCTGAGATTAGAAACAAATATTGATAATCTAGATAAATCAATACAATTATCTGAGACTTATAGTGCTAGTGCTTATGTCACATCCAGTTCTATAAATACACATAAAAAACTACTAAACTCCATAGATTCTTCTTTTGATATTGAATTTATAGAAATTAATAAGGAAACTATTGATTCTTATCTTTTATTATTAGAAATATTAGAAACCGATGGATATCTTACACTTGATAGTTGTAGAAATGTACTTGGTTTAAAACTGGATACGATTGATGATACAGTAGATTTGACAGGTGATTACAAGTTTGGATACTGGAAAATTTATAAAGAAAAAGAATATACTATTACTACTTATGAGGATGTTGTTATAGATATGTATCTTCAACTTAATGCTATTAAAACAGGTGTTGAACATTCTATTTTAATAGGTACAACTAATGATTTTATATTTAGTGATGAAAATCAAGTTAATACTTTTATTACTAAGCCAGACATTAATGAGCTTTTAGATTCTTCTTATAGTATTAATACACATATATTTCTATCACCTGACTATAATGAGGTTCATGAAGTTCCTAAAGAAAAGTTTTATAAGTTATATGATTTAGTAGCTTCCTTAAGATAGTTATCATCAAGTAATAAATACCTTCTTTGGTTATTGTCCAATTTTAACTTCCTGCACTTTCATCTTTAGTTCACCTTCTTTTTGCTTAGTTTGTGCTTATCTATCACATATTATATTTAATTAAATAATTGTGTGATAATATATAAGGAATGACATATATTATTGAAATATAGTCATTCCTTAGTGTTATTTAAAATATTTACCGTATGGTTTGAAATGTTTCAGTTCTTCGATTACTTCATCTAAAGGGTTTTCACTTTTTTTAATATCATCACCAACAAATTTAGATAAGCAATTAAATATAAATTCTCCTATTCCATCCATTATAAAACTATCTAAAGTCTCTCCATCTATACTTTCTAATACAATAATTATCAGTTTTCCTGTACTTATTTGATACTCGTAAGATGAACACTTTATGTCCTCAGAGTTTTTATCAAAATGCTCTATAGTTATTTGTATTTCTGATTTTTCATTCTCACTTAATAATGATTGAATAAAATTAGAATCACTTATTTTGTATATTATTGAGTTGTCATTTAACTCTAAAGTAGAAATATTTTCGCTTAATTTTAAAAATTCTTCTTTCGTAATTTCTTGTGCTTTAAATTCATCTACTAAACATTTTGAAATGCTTTTTATTTCACATTTATTCTCTATACCCATTATTAATACCCCTTTGTATTTAATATATATTTATATAATAATATTATATCATTTCAATATATCTATTACGCTATAATAATCTAATGTCTT
Organism: Romboutsia sp. LXY-2; assembly: GCF_056171995.1. Taxonomy (NCBI): domain Bacteria; kingdom Bacillati; phylum Bacillota; class Clostridia; order Peptostreptococcales; family Peptostreptococcaceae; genus Romboutsia; species Romboutsia sp. LXY-2. The sequence continues at coordinate 484,786 of NZ_JBKFGI010000001.1, forward strand.
TTATAACCAGTTCCACTCTTTCTATCTTTTGATTTTTTATAAACTTTTATGAAGTTATATCCAAAACTAAAAAAACTACCCTTTATTAATAATATTCCTAGCCTGAACCTCACTAATCCCATACTTCATAGATATATCCCTATAACTTCCCCTAAACGCTTCCTTAATTCTTCTATTTCTAATAGGCTTAACAAGATTACTCTCATTGGGTATATACAAATTACTTCCGCCAGCTAACTTTACCAAATCTTTAAAAGCATCAATACCTATCACATCAACAATGTCCTTCACACTATCAGGCAAATCCCCTTTAGTCAAATACTCCAACATACAAATCACCCCACTTAATGAATTATCTATATATTCTATATCTCACATCAAACATCCTACCTTAAATAATAAAATACTTCTATATCCAAGTTAACTAAACTCATAGTACCCTCTAATAAATAATAATAAAACTTAAGGAGGAATAACTATGAAATGGTACTTAGACTATGGCCATGGAGGAAAAGACTTTATCTCAAATATAGAAGTTGAAAACAACTTAAAATGTAGTAAGTATATAAAAGAAATCTCAGACACCATATCTACTACCTTACTTACTTTTTTGAATAAATAATGATAGTAATAAAAATCTGTTAGCCATAATTTTTAAGATAGGCTATATTGACTAACCTTTTGATTAATATAATAAAAATCCCCGTATAGTATATAAGAAAACTTATAATTATTTACGGGGATTTATGAACTAGTTTGTAAAATATTTATATTGCTCTTTTTCTAATCTTGTTTTGATACCACCATCTTTGTAATTACCCATAATATCAAAGTAACTACTGCAGAAATAACTCCAATTTTCACTGAATAAGCCATAGCACAAACACCTGCTATTAAGCAAATAAGCCAGCTTATAGGGCTATATCTAAATTCTGAATATTTCATAGCGTGACGTTTCTCGTATACATATACCCCTAATCCAAATAGTATTAATACTACTCCTATTACAGTTCTTATAATTTCAACTGTATCCATAATATCCCCCCTTACCCCTATATTTACTTCCTTACTTAGATAGTATCATAAGTATTTCAAATGTCTACAAATAGTTCATCATTTATAAATTTATATGTTAACATTGGCATTTAAAACACTAATGTCCTTAATATAAAATTTTAATAAAAAACTTTAGTATATGGCTTAAAACAAAAATCCTATACTTATATCAAGAAAATAAGATAACTACTTTCTTAATAACAAAGGAGGAAATCTATATGGTAGTTACAGCAATTAACAGTCCATCTAGCCTAAATTTAAAGTTTAGCTTTGGAATGGTTGATAGAAAGGAAAAAAGAAAAATTAAGTCTTATTCTTATTTAAAGCATGATGCAATAGCTCAAGATGTATATGATGTAGCAGTAAGATTAGCTTCACTTCAAGATCATATCCTTATGGATATATGCAAAGTAGATAATACATCTATAGCTCAATAATGTATTTTTAATATTAAGAAAGGGGGATTTATAAATGGAAACTACTAAAATATTATTAATGACCTTTGCTAATGAAGATGGAAAGAAAGTATCTTTATCAATAGATGATCCTAGAGAAGATTTAACTGAGGAAGAGATAAAAGCTACTATGGACTTAGTTGTGTCTAATAATCTATTTGCTCCAAATGGTTATGATTTAGTTTCGTCTGTTGAAGCTAAGGTTGTTGTTACAGATACTACTCCTTATGATTTAGTCATAGGATAGTTGTTAATTAAAATATTATAAAACTAATAAAGACTATGCTTTTGAATTTGTATTTTTGAGCATAGTCTTTTTAGTTAAATTGCTTTGAAAGGTTGTGTTTATGATGAATTCTTAAATTCAAAATCTGATAGCTTCTGTAGGCTTTCCTATTGCCCTTAGCATGTATTTGCTTATAAGGATTAAATGTAAGCTGCAGACTTTATCTGATAGTATTAATGAATTATCTAAAAATATAATAAGTATGAAATAATAGTGTTATATGGTCCTTATACTGTAAATTTAAAAGAGGGTATCTCTGTTTTTGAGATGCCCCTTCTTAGTTCGTAGTATGTTAATATTGTTCATCAAAACTTCCCTACAAATTGGAATTTTAAAATTTTATCTCAATCCTCCTACTTATTTTAAAAAATAGTAGCGAGCACATTCTCATACTCACTACTTAAATCTAATTTTTTAAAATCGATACCTCAGTTTGAAACATTCCCTTTATAACCTTCATATCCGTTAATTATCCTCACTACCGTTTCTAGTTATTGGTAAATTTTTCACCTTTTTATTTAATAATAAAAATCCAAATAGAAGTACTATACTACCACTTGAAACAGACAAAATTTGATATACCATAGGACTGATTATATCTTTTAAGTATAAAATATTTTCTATTGTTCCTATAACAAAAGTAATTACACTCCCCATTATAAGCATATTTGTTCCAACACGCTGTGCATAGTCCCAATGTTCTTCAGATTTTAGTGCACTACTTAATAATATTCCAGAATTTAAAGGGTTTTTGCCCGTTGGTGGATATTTAGGCTTTATTATTTTAAAAATAATACCCAATATTAAGTATATTACTGGATATATATATATTAATAATATATCTGAATCAACCATATTAATTTATTTCACCTCCTACCTCTTAGTTCGTAATATATAACAATTGTTTTCTAATAAATGTTTCATAATCACTAGCTCTTCCTTGCCCTAAAGGCCCACTCACATGAACATCTATATTATACTTACTTGCACATTCAACTATTGATAGTTTATCCTGTTTGTATTTTTGATTTTTATTTTCAACACATAATCTATCCTCAATATTTATAGTGCATATTCTATTGACTCTCTAAAAAGTCTTGAATTTTCATCACTAAAGTCTCCCATAAAAGTACCTAACCCTAACTTTGAATATATATATCTGTCATTTAATACAATAATTCCTAACTTAATTGTATCAGAACTTACTCTTTAAAAGATATACTCTAAAACAGATTTTATATACATTAGATTTTGGCTCTGCTAGATATTTTCGTGACAAATGGTAAATAAAAAAGGCTATAAAAACTGAAATACATCAATTTCTAGCCTTTTTATATTTTAAAATAATAATTTATAGTATGTTAGCAATGTTATTATTACTATTTTTGATTAACTATGTACACTTTAAATATAAATTCATCAATCTCATTAAAATCTACCATTAATTCGTATTGACCATCTTTTTCTACTGCATCTACTAATATAGCGCCATCTACTGGTGCTGAAGTTTGGTTAAATAGGTAATCTTCATTTGAATTATCTTTTAACATTACTGTAATAGGATAGTCAGTCTCTGTTTCAATCCTTAGCGATTGTCCTTCTTTTAAATTTATATTAACAGCTTTCTTAGACATATTATCTTTACTACCCATAGTTACATCACCCATAAAACTCGCACTATTTTTATCTGAATTAGCTGGTTCTTTTGCACTATATGACCATTTTACTATCTCTAAATCTTCGTCATTTACTTGAGCATAATCATTTAAATCAATATCTTTTATAGTTTCGCCATTATCTTTGTTACATCCTGTTAAACCAAATACTAATGTAACAATTGATAGTGTTAAAATTAATTCTTTCTTCATTTTACTCCCCCTTACATTGCTACCTAAACAAATACGCAATATATAACAATTGAAAATTTTATTATATTATACATTACATTGAATTATTTTCCAATTACAGAATGGCTTAATTAAACTAAATAGTAATAGTTTACGTTAAGTATACTCTACTTCTACATCATTTTTTAATATAATTTTTGCAAATCTATATAAAGATATTTTATGTTCTTCAATTAAGTCTACAAATTCTGCTTTACTAATCTCTGGTATATTTATATTTATATTTATTATTTTTCTACTCATATTTGTTATATTCACTCCAATCCCTAACACCTAATCACCTCCTACATATATAAGACTCTTTTGTTATCCAATAAGTTCTCAAATTTTATTTTACAATAAAAATCCATCCTACAGACTCTGTGGATGGATTTCTCTTTTAAATTCTATACTATTTTCTTTTTTTAGCTTTTTTAAATATGTTTATAATTGATTAATCAATGTATCTATATTATCATATGATTCTTGTGTTATACTCCAAATATCACTGTAAGGTTTTTCAATATAATATTTGTCTTTTAGCTTATACACATAATATCTTTCGCCTACGTTACCCCCATCCGTAGAATATAAAAATTCTAATTCTATATAATTTTCTATATTTGCAGGTGTTTCATTAACAGATTCTTTACTTGTTTTTTTAGAGTCGGATTTAATACTATCAAAAATATTTTTAATTTCTTCATTATCAGTAATTGTAATACTAATATTTTTTTTACTATGTTCTGATAAAACAATGCTTTCTAAATCACTTTCATTTGGCAAAGTAATTTTAAATTCGTCACACCCAACAAAACTTAAACCCAACCCAAGTACAATTATTAAAGTACTTAATTTTTTACTTAGATTCATCCTTCAATCTCCCTAAATTTATATTTATCCCGTATAATATCAAACTTATTGTAATTTCATATTATACAACAATTGCAAACTTAGATTCTGATATACATAATATTTAATTATTTTTTATACATCTTCCGTAATACTCTATATTATATATTAATCTTTCTACGCTTATTTCTAATTCTATCATATCTCTTCTCTCTGATACTTACTCAAACCCTAATTTTTCATGTAATTTTAATGATCCATTTATCTTTTTGGACAATAACCTTTTTAGCTAGTTATGTTCCTAGTAATAAAGTATGCCTAGTATAATTTTTTTATAATAACTTAGACCTTCAAAAGTTCCTATGAAGCATTTTCCATGAAAAACACAAGTTGGATAATTATAATAAATCTATTTATTTCTACTTTTTTTGTATTTTCTATAAAAAAGGAAAACTATCTTTTTAATATGCTATGTTAGATTCATAAAGAGTAAATTTAAATAAACGTTAAAAAAACTTAATCTTAACATATTATATATGTGTATTATTTATAAATTAAAAAATCCATTAGATGAAAAAACTAATGGATTTTTGGGTTCGTAATATATCAATATTGTCTATAAATTAGAATTTATCATCTTAGAAATTCTATCTAAATATTCTGTTCAATAAATCATCTATTTAGTTTCTTGAACAAGAACCTAAATAGATGATTATGTTTATATTAATAAAAAAAATATATCTCGAATGTTTAAATTAACATATGTTTTATTTAATTGTTTTTATTCTAACTCTATTCTAAATCCACAGTTTTTACAGTATTTAGAACCACTACTAAAGCTTAAATCCCTCAGAAGAATTATAGAATCACAATTACTACATCTTATATATTTAATATTAACAAACCAGACTAAAATAATTAGGATTACTGTAGGAAACAATAATACATTAATGAATGTAGATATAGCAACTCCAATTATAGATAGTACTACTAATATATAAGCTAATATTACTTTTCTTTTATCAATTATACACATCTCATCCAAGACACACACCTCCATTAATTTTAATATTTGATACATAATATGAAATAATTCACCACTTATATTAAGTATATCACCACCTAAATATATTTATCACGATTCACTTCCTATAATTAATAAACTCAAAAGACTATGCTTCGAAATTATCTTTTCTGGCATAGTCTTTTTTTAACTTATTTTTATTTGATTCATTTGAGTTCTACCTTAATTCTATTTCATATATTCAGTGAAACTTACAGATTTATAACCATCCTCATATCCGATATAGTCTAGATAAGCCCCTACTATCTTATTATTTTTAATTAATAACCCTAAATAAATATTCCCATCATCAATTTTAGATTTTTCTTCTAGTTCGAAACTTACATATTTAGTTTCTTCATTAGATTCTAATTCTTTTAATGAATAGCCTCCTTGAACACAAGCGTCTTTCATTAATTCATATGCACCAGAATCTCCATTCATTGATTCATTATAAGTATCTGATTTTATAGAGTAACCTTGTTTAGTTGCTATTTGTTTAGCTTCCTTAGTGATATCATCAATTGATAATTCTTTAACTTCTTTTTGACATCCAACCATAATTATTGATAATAATAAAATATAACAAAATACTTTAATATATTTCTTCATTTTTTCTTCCCCTTAAATTACATAATATTTCATTAATCACACTATATGTCTATTATGTATATACGCATATATCATACATTTTTCTATCATTCGTATTTTATTAAAATCATTCATTACTTAACTTTATCTAACCTATCAAAATATATTGAAATCTCGCCACAATTAGGACAAACACTAGCCTTTACCTTCCCCTTTGTATCTGAAAAAACTCCACTTCCTTTTCCCAACACTACTGATGCGTAAGCTGTGAAATTTTCAGTCTTTAACATATAATCTTCAACCATAACTTCATCACATCTTAAACATTTTCTCATGCTATATCCTCCCTTAAAGTATTTATAATATATACATATTTGTTAATTTGATTATATCAGAAAATCTAATCTAATGTATGTCCATTAAAATAGATGTTTTTATAAACACTTAAAATAAATTCTTATCCCTTCAACCTATAATTCAACCTCTTACCCCTAACCTCAACCACACACGTATCACTGCTCACCATAACAGGCAAATTTTTAAAATACCTATGATTTATCAAAAGTCTTTTTCCTAAACTCACTACTAATACCACTGCGCTCTAAATTATCCTCAACCTATCTCAAGCGCACGTAAGATTTTAGAAGAGCGAAAATTCAATTTCGTCACTATATCACTAGAATATGCTAATGAATTACCTAATGGGTACTATTATAAAGAAGGTATATCTCGTAATGTACTTATATAGAATGGGCTTAGTTAACATGAAGCAAGGGGTGTGTATACACACGAACTCATGCACTCTCAATTGCATCCAGAAATAAATACACTACAACTTGACCTTTATGATCCTGTATTCGTAAAAAAAAATCGAGCTAGAAGCAGATGCTGCCACTTCCGAATTTTTATTAGATGATAATATCTTTAAGAAATATATTAACAAATCAATTTATGAAATAGCTTGTATAGAACATGTTCCCGTTGAACTTGTAAAGCTAAAGCTTAAAAACCTTGATAAATCATATTTATACGATTTTTATAATTATAACTAGGTGTTAGGTTTTTAGATATAGAAATTAGAGTTGAAACCTCTTTTTATATCCATCATCAATTTTTTGATGTTTATCAATGGTATTAAAAAAATTAAAAATGCTTATATTTAATATATTACATGTGCGTAGTATATTAAATATAAGCATTATTTTTTAGGTGTATTAGGACTTATAACTACTTTTTTCTAGAATCTAATAACACTTATTTCAAACTTATAGAGTCCTTATCAATTTCACTATATAAAGAATATCCACTAATTAATACCCCAAATCCACCCACTAAAGAAATTACTAATCCACCAGTTCTATAACTTGTTGTACTATCTTCAATAATACGATCATATTCATTAGTGTTCATCACTCCACCATTTTCTGTAATAGCCTTAGTCCCTTTACTCTGCCCAATATCTGATGATGAAAATATTAATATAAGCCCAATTACAAATACAATTCCTGTAACTATTAAAGAATTTGTAGCAATTTTCTTTTTCATATGCCCCCCTTAAATCATTAATTCATACTATATAACATTTGAGGATAATTTGTTTTTTACTATACAGAATTTAAACAGGAGTAAATAATATGTCTTTATAAATTACTAATAACTTTTTCTAAATCCTGTAACTATTCTAAATTTATTACTTTTATAGAACTCATCTGCACTTTCAGTTGATAATAAATCAAACCTTGCTCTAGGGTATAAATCATGACATACTTCTAATAATGCTTTACCTATGCCTTTCCCACGATAGTTAATATCAACTATAATTTCAGCTATATACGTGGTTATTTTTCCGTCACTTAACGCTCTAACTAATCCAACTACCTTGTTACCATCAAGAGCAACAAGTGTTATAGTTGAATTTTTCCACGCTTCCAAAGCGTCATGATCTCTATTTATAAAAGTCATCCATCCTTCTTTTTCATATAAGTTTTTAATTAAGGGAAAATCTGTTTCTATGAACTGTCTAATTAAAATTCCTTCTGACAACTTTACTTGTAAATCTAAATACTCACTTGTAGAAATCTCATTCATACAAAACACCCTCTTTCCTACTAAGATACCTTTATTAACTTAATGGCACAATTCAAATTTATAACGATGTAATTATTTAGAACTTATTTATAAAGTATATTCTCTATCATATAGTTACTAAATTTTAATAATATTTCTCTATCAAAAATTTCATCTATATCTGATTTATAATTATTCAATGCTTTAGATATCAATTCTATATATTCTTTGGGAAGATTTGATATTCCCCATAACCCGCCTTGTTCTTTTGATAAAATTAAAATATCATTTTTATATGCTATCACACGACATAAATTCAAAATAGTATAAACAGTATTCTCAATAACATCTTCTTTTGCATTTTCTACATCTGCTTTAATACTCTCTAAATAATAAGTGTTAGGAATATCCCCAAACACTTCAATTATTTGTTTTCCTACAAGAGTATACCCAACCTTTTTTATAACTGTAAAATGGGCGGCTAAATCCTTATCTGTTCCATTCATTGATTTACAATATTCTCTTAATCGTTCTTCACAATGTTTTAAGTGAATAATTGAATAGTGTAATTCAAATGGAGTTGGATAGATGAAATTTTTACAAAACCTTGATAAAACCACACTCATTTCAAATCCTTTTGCGGGTGCTTCTAATAATAAAGCTAACAAAGTTTTTATTAGCATCTCTTTCTCTTCTAGAGTAGGTGCATTATTTACAACAACTATAAAATCTATATCACTTTTATTAGGATTAAAACATCCAAATGCAAGAGAGCCATGGACGTATATTCCAACTAAGTTATCTCCTAAAATACTTTGATATTCCCTAGCAATTTTATTAAGTATTTCTTTACACATCATATTTATTACCTCTTCATATATCAAAAAAAAATCTTTTTTTATTCTTTTATACTCATTATGAAGGTATATCACAAATCCAAATCCAACAAACTAAGTTATTGGATTTGGATTTTTATTTATTCTAAAATTTATTTAGTAAGCGTGCTTTTTTGTATATGATATTAAAGTCAATATTATTTGAATTAAACTTAGCAGTATAGCCTGAACCGTAATTAAATAAATATCACCTAATACCTTTACTGATAATAAAATACTAAGCAAAAGAAACATACCCATTATACCTGACAAAACAATCCCTTTACTCTTATCTCTAAAAATTAATTGTAACACAAAAATATTCCCCGCACCGTATATGATTATCCCAATTATACTAGGATATAACCAATTAGTAAAAGGTGTTCGACTTAACCATTCTGTCGGATATTCACCCATCGAACCTGTCATTATCATAATACAAGTAACTATTATGCCTATACCTAAAATGAAATTATAGTAGCCAAGCATCTTTTTTACTTTCATTTTACTACTTCCTTTCTATATTAGATTGTATAATACAATAGTTTATATAAATTATAAATATATTACACAGATGTAGTATATTAAATATAAGCATTGTTTTTTAGATATATTAACCATTCTAGCGGTAAATAAATCAATTAATAGAATAACTATATCTTAATAATTTTGATGCTTCAAAGCTCTAAAATACAATATTAACATTGTTCATTAAACCTATTCTATAAATTGGAATTTATCGTTATGATTTTACTTGTATTCTAGCGAATTGCACCATTTTTAAAATTATCATACCATTCCTCAATTTCTTCATCACTGTCAATCTTTAATAGTTTAAAGATTTCATAAGCAAATTGAACAGCGGCAGTTTCATTTGCAGTAATAACTTGATTGTCAACAACTACCTGTTCATGAATATAAAAGTCTTTCCCTCTATATTCTTTTTGCTCTTGGAATAACTCAAGGCTATCTCCTGTATGTTTTACATTATCAAGTAATCCATGCTTACATAGAAAAGTCGTTGAACCACAAATAGCGGCTATAGGAATATGTAATTCCATTATGTTTTTTATAAACTCTGCAATTTCTTTATAGTCATTTTTTTCCCATGAAAGACCTCCTGGGAGAATAGCCATTGAAAGATTATTCAAATTCTTATAGTCATTTATAGTGTAGTCAACAGATGCATTAATACCTCCCATTGATATCTTTGGAAAATCATCAACTGCAATTGTTCTAACCTTATAGTCTGAAAAAGAATTGAGAACTGAAATAGCATAACTTGCTTCCCAATCATTCCATTGCTCTGTCAATACAATTAGTACCTCATTTTTAATGTTATTCATTATATCCCCCTAATATTTTTAATCTAAGTTTCAAATTCATATTTACCTATATAATATCAAACCTTTTCCTCTTTCGTATTATATTAATATTTCACAAGAAACTTACTGTAGATCATACTTATTATCAAAGTGTAATCCAATATATTTGTTGTTCTTTACCTTTATAGAGATTTTCGCCCGCTAATATACCACCGCAACTTATCGTAGTCTGACTTGATGCAATATTATCTTTATCACAGGTAATCATTACTTTTGGAATTTTCATATCTTTTGCAATTTCTAAAATAAGTAATAACTGTTGCTTACCATAACCTTTTTTTCGCTCTGTTGGTCGAATTCCATAACCTATGTGCCCTCCATGTTTTTCTAATTCATCAGTTAAAAAGTGGCGCAGTTGGATACTTCCTCTAATTTTATTATCCGATTTTATTACAGAAAAGAATGTGCTGGCATGAACATTATTACGAAGTTTATCTTTCTCAATTGATAGAACAATTTCAAGCCATTCATCAAAATTATTATAACGGTATAGTCCACAACTGCCATTGATATTAGTTTCCTCAAAGTCTAAATACTCTTGTTTGTATTCCAAAATTTTTTCTTCTAAAACCTTTGATGGTTTTACTAAAATTAATTCACTCAATTTAATACCCCCTAATATAAATAGTCTGTGGTTCACCTTATATATAACTATTGTTAATTTAATTGTAGAAGAACTTACAGTTTTAGAAATGTTCACTAAGGCATATGTTTTATTGAACTAATAATTTTATCATTTTTAGTTAGCTATATATTTTTTTTCATTTTAATAAATTCATAGTCGCTATTATTTGTTCTTTGAACATATTTTTCTACAAATTTAAATCCCATATTTTCATATAATTTTATAGCTCTTTGGTTAAATAATGCAACAGCTAACATAATATAAGTTTTTGAATATGCAAATTTTTTTAATCCGAATTCAATACCACTTGCAACAAACTCATTTCCAATACCAACACCTGTTAAACTAGGCTTTAAACCAAGTCCAATCCACATAATTTCATCTTCAAATATATATGAGAAAAAACCAATTAATTCACCTTCAGTGTCCATAACTGCAAAGTAACTATTTATCCAACTGTCAGGATCAATAAATTCTTTTAAATCATCTTCATCTGATGTCATATCATAAAAAGAATATTCTCCGTCATATTTCCAATTATAAGCAATTTCATTAGCATATTCTTTATTCATATTGATAAAACTATAGCTCATTCTCTATCCTCCAGGTATGTATCTCTTTCATCAAATTTTCACAAAAACGTACCCATAGTTTCGTATGTTCTTCTGGAGTTACTATTCTGTTTTTTAGAGATGCTATAGAGTTTAATCCATTTTCTTTTGCTTTAACATGAATAGCTTTATATAAGTCTATAGGACCCTCTAATTCCTCTATTGGATATATATCTGCAATGATAGTTTTTAATCCTCTTTCAAATGCACCCATAACCCTTGAGTGGCCATCAATTAAGGAATACTCATTACCTATAACCGCAACTAAAACTGGAGGTAAATCGCTCTGATTTTCAATACTATAAACTTTTCTTATATTATTTAGCTTAAATTCATTAATATAAAAGTTATTAGGTATTAATTCACTTATATAAATTTCTTTTAACATTGTTTGCTTATCCCCCTACAAATTCATATTTACCTATATATTATCAAGCGTTTTTCTATTTCTCATTATATTAATATTGCACAAGAAACTTAAAGTAGATTATGCTTATTATCAAAGTGTAATCCAATATATTTGTTGTTCTTTACCTTTATAGAGATTTTCGCCCGCTAATATACCACCGCAACTAATCGTAGTCTGACTTGATGCAATATTATCTTTATCACAGGTAATCATTACTTGTGGAATTTTCATATCTTTTGCAATTTCTAAAATAAGTAATAACTGTTGCTTACCATAACCTTTTTTTCGCTCTGTTGGTCGAATTCCATAACCTATGTGCCCTCCATGTTTTTCTAATTCATCAGTTAAAAAGTGGCGCAGTTGGATACTTCCTATAATTTTATTATCCGATTTTCTTACAGAAAAGAATGTACTGGCATGAACATTATTACGAAGTTTATCTTTCTCAATTGAAAGAACAATTTCAAGCCATTCATCAAAATTATTACAACTGTATAGTCCACAACTACCATTGATATTAGTTTCCTCAAAGTCTAAATACTCTTGTTTGTACTCCAGAATTTTTTCTTCTAAAACCTTTGATGGCTTTACTAAAATTAATTCACTCAATTTAACACCTCCTAACATAAATAATCTGTGGTTCACCTTGTATAACAATTATTAATTTAATTATAGAAGAACTTACCGTTTTAGAAATGTTCACTAAAACATATGTTTTTATAAACACTTAAAATAATAAAATAATCATGATGACAAATTGGAATTTAGTATAAAGTAGAAGCGACATACATTCTTGTAGTATTACCCTCATCATCATTCACTGTAGTTAAAAATTCCCAATCATACTTTTCATAAAATTCTGTATGGTCTGTAATTAAATATATTTTTTCAAAACCCATACTACCTAAATCTTTTCTTACAAAATCTAAAATATATTTTGCTATCCCCTTTTTACGATATTTTTCTTCAACAAATAATGCACATAAATTAGGGATTAGATCTTTGCGTTCATGGAAATCATTATCTATAATTCCTGCCCCTGCTATAATTTCTTGTCTATCATCCAATACAATATACTATTGGGGTATTCCATTTTTTTCATCAATACTTTTTTGGATACTTTCAAGATAAGCTTCAACTGGAATCCCCCATTTTTGCGAGAACCAATACGCAGACTTCTCACACAGCTCAGGGTATTCACATAGTTTTTTTAATATTATAGATTTCATTTTACCCTCACCTCAAATTTCCTATTTATCTATATAGTATCAAAAGTATCTTTACCTCGCATTATCTAACAATCTTTAATTAATCAGTTATAATATAATCCTAATTTATATTAAGTTATTTTCTACGATCTTAATTTTTTCTTTATCCTCATTATGAAAATATATCATAAATAAAAAAAATCCAATAAACTAAGTTATTGGATTTTTATTTACTCTAAATTTATTAGTAAGCATGCCTTTTAGTATATGATATTGCCGTTAATATTATTTGAATTAAACTTATCAGCATAATCTGAACCGTAATTAGGTAAACATCACCTAGTACTTTTACTGATAATAAAATACTAACCAAAAGCAACATACCCATTATGCCTGACAAAACAATCCCTTTACTCTTATCTCTAAGAATTAACTGCGACACAGTAATATTCCCCGCACCATATGTGATTATCCCAATTATACTAGGATATAGCCAATTATTAAAAGGTGTTTTACCTAACCATTCTGTCGGATATTCACCCATTTTACCTATCATCATCATAATACAAGTAATTATTACGCCTATACCTAAAATGAAGTTATAGTAACCAAGTATCTTTTTTACTTTCATTTTGCTACTTCCTTTCTACTTTAGATTGAAATATTTTATTGATCTTTAAAAATCTAGTGATAATAACCCATCTTAATTATTTTCTTTGAGATGTTGTAATATTTTATAACCATCACTTGTATGCCCAATATAAGGATTATAAAAATACTTTATCGGTAAAATAGTTAATAAAAATTGAAATACACTAAATATAAACAACGCATTAAATGATACCATTAAAACATATGGTAAGCTTACATTTACTAGGTAAATATATAAGAAAATTGAAACTAGTAATGATGTTATAGGACCTCCTAAAATCATAAAAATCACCTTAATTCTATTATCTGATGGGGTCCAATTAACATAACCATAAGACACGTCTACTAAATACTTATATCCATTCAGATTGATTACCAACCTATTTAGCTTTATTTGCTTATTTAAATTAGAGTTACCTATATTAACAGTTACTATTTTCTTTGTAAATAATAAGGCTGGTATCGCATGCCCCAATTCATGAATTATAGTTAATACAGGCGTAAAAATAATATAAACTAATGAATATACTACAAAATCTATTAAATCCATAACTCCCCCTTATAAATTCTTCTTTATAGTATAATTATTTCACTTTACATACTTTAATAACTTTAATTTCATTTAATTCTAAATTATTAACTACTCTATAAATTAGAATTTATCATCTTTGATAAGAAAACCATTACAACATTTTACTCATTATTATATTAGTTGCTTTATAGCCTAATTTTTCATATAAATTTATATGTTTATAGATAATTTTATTGTAGCAGAATATCTAGATTAACATATCTTTCTTTAAACACAAAAAGAAGTAGTAATTCTCAAATTACTACTCCACTAGCTCTATTATAGATCTATTTTTCATCAATTCTAAACGTGTGATGTATCTGCTTCTAATATAAAATCATACTCATCTTCATTACACTCTAATATTGTTACGCATGTATTCTTTATAAATGGAGGGTTCCAAAAATCATTTAATTCATAATCTTTAATAATTGCATATATAGCTTTTATAACTATTGCATGTGTAACTAATAATATATTTTCACCCTTATTTTGATCTATAATATAATCCAAAGTAATTTTCACCCTTTTTATAAGTTCGTCAAAAGTCTCTCCATCTGTTGGTATATATAAATGAGGCTCATTCCAGAATTTATAATGTTCCTCTTTATAGTCTCTTAAAACATCATCATTATACATACCTTCCCATATACCAAAATTCATTTCTTTTAAGTTTTCACATATTTCTACAGGTATATCTTTATCTCCTTTTATAAGTAATGCTGTGTCATATGCTCTACTTAGTGGACTAGTGTATATGTACTCTATTTTAACATCATTTAAGCTATTACCTAGATTTAAAGCTTCTTTTTTCCCTTGTTCTGTTAAATTTGAATTTTTAGATCCTTGCATTCTACCTTCTACGTTCCAATCTGTTTGTCCATGCCTAGTTATATATATTTTCAAAAGTTCTCCCCCTAAAGCTTAAATATGTTATTGAATACAACAATCTTTCTCAATTCCCAATTCAATGCACTTCCAATCTTCGTTTAAGACATTAAAGTATTTTGTCTCTTTTTCATAAACCTCTTTGAAGCCAACGGATTTATAACAATGATACGCAGATTCATTATTTTCAAATACTCCCAATGTTACTTTATATACTTTCAAAATCTCAAAAGCATATTTTAAAGCTAATTGTAACATTTCTTTACCGTAACCTTTGCCGCGTTTTGTATCATCTATGATAATAAATCCAAAACGTAATATCTTTTTATCTTCATCTACAAACCTCATTATTAAATGCCCCACTGCTCCCGTATCGTCAAAAGCCGTCATTTGATAAAAATCATCTATATATGCAACGCTATCATAGTGTTCATTTATATCTTCTGGAGATATCGGATATTTGTCATATCTATCTGCACACCATCTTCTAAAAGCTACTTCATCCTTAATCCAACTTACTATATATTTTGCATCACATTTTTTATATTGCCTTAGTCTTAACATAAAATCCCCCCACCAAATTCTTATTTATTTCCTGCAAATGACTCTCCCATTATATCTTTTAAGTCAGATATTATTTTTTCATCATCTCCAATATATTGAACTATAATTTTACCTTTTTTATAAAAATGAGGAGTTTTTGGCCATTCAATTTGTATCGGATTATCAGTTCTACTAATTTCACTAGCATCTTTATTTATAGTTCTTGCTTCTTTTTCCATTTCTTCATTATCTGCATAAGAATAGATGACTACATCTGTATCGTATAAAATAACTTGTTTATCATCAATTATTATACTATCATTTAAAAGCATATATTGAGATATAGGTGTTAATAAACCTTCTTGTAAATCCTGTCTTTTATATTCATATCCTTTTGCTTTCATTTCATTTTCAAATTCCTCTAAATCAAACCCACTATCTGATTTATCTCCACTATTACAACCTATTACTCCAATTAAACTCGTAATTGCTAATAACCCTAAAATTAATAATTGACTTAATTTTTTCATTTTTATCTCCCCGTTTTAAAATACTCCATAACTTAATTATATAAAAACTTGAAGTTTATGATATGTCCAACAAAACAGATGTTTTCGTGTATACTTAAAACAATTATATCATTTACTTTGCATTCTATTAATTTTATTAGCTAATTACATTTATATATTCTTTTCTTATTGCTAAATGTTTTATTACAGAAACTACAATCCAAAAAAGCACTGCTAATAAAGGAAAGGTTCCCTCGCTAATCTGTAAAGCCGTAGCTATAATTATAAAAATTAGCATTACTAAGCATGTAATTAAACTGCCTTTAAATTGATATTTAAAATATATATCATTAAGAACTTTAACTGTCTTACTACCTATCCATATAGATACATTTTTCTTCTTAAAACATATCCAATTATACATTATATATAGTGGAATAAATATAATTCCAAAGATTAAGAAACTATTCATAAAATCCCCCTTTTACTATGTGTACCCTTCTATTACTATTATTCATTAACTCACCTCAACTTAAAATAGGTTACTACTATATAAAAAATCAATTTAATTAGATTAATACAACGTTTTTTATTCCATCTACATCACTTTGTCCAAAATTTTCAGCACATACTATTGAGTTTAAAGATTTACATGCTACATATATAGCGAGAATATTCCAAAACTCTAATTATAGATTTCTATTAAAATCAATTACATCTATCATATTTAAAGGAGTTAATATTAAATTGCCTACATGATAATTACCATGTTTATACACTGGATATGATGAATTAATTTTTCCAATATTCTTCTTAACAAAGTCTATTGCAAACTGATCATTTTTCACACGATTTATATTATTTTTATATTTAATAAGATTGATTAGCATTTTATCTTTCTTATCAACCGAAAGCAAATTATCTTTAAAACTAACTTGTAATATTGGAATTTATGAGGAAACATAAATTTAATTCCATTATTTTTAAGAACTTAAATATTAATAAATCTCAATTCTTTTTCAGCTTCTAATTTAGATTCATAAAATATAACTTCATAGTATGGTTTAAGATTATTTTTCCAATTTTTAGCCATTTCTAAAAACTCTTTCCCGCTATTTGCAATTAGAAAACACTCTTTATTTTTATTGATATAGCATATTGGAAAATCACGTTGTAAATCTGTCATTGAACCAACAGTTCCAATTAAACCACCTTCACTATCTGTTGCGAAAACATCTACTAGAGGAACTGGATAAAATGATAATTTAATAATATCATCATCAAAAACAAAATGTATATCATACTCATCATCATATTGTTGATAAGTTTCATTTTTATCCTTTGAATCCATTTGATAAACAGTAATACCTGATTTAATAACTTCCGTATCTTTTATATCTATACATATAGCTGGACAATTTTTTCTTTTCATTACATCTAATTATACTTTATTCATCTCCCCTCCATAAATTCTTATTTATCTATATAGTATCAAAAGTATTTTCACTTCGCATTATATAACAATTGAGACCTTTATTAAATTATAACACTAACTCAATTCTTATATTGCATTTAAGTTATTTTGTCACTTTTTACTTTTCTGAATACATTGATACCACTTTAATACACAAATTTCCCACAGATTTCAAAGCATTATAATTTACTTATAATATAAAAAAGGCTATACCTATTGATTAACCTCAATAGTCCTAGCCTTCTCTATATATTATCAAACATTTCTATTTTATTATCTGCTTATTATAAATTCCCTCAAGACCTGCCTTTTTCACCCTATCTGCAATAACATCCTTATCTAAAGTATAAAAATTAAGCTCTTTCATCCTATTAAAATAAATACTACCAGCAAAAGTAAATCTCAACTTATCTCCATCTTCCTTATGAGATAAATTATTAGCATAAGATATAAAATCACCAATCAATATATTAGTAGGAAGTTGCAACAAATACATACCTACACAACTTCTAGCTGCATTATGCCCTGCCAAACTACCAGTAGATATAGCTTCAGTATGACCAACAAAGAACCCTGATTTTTCTCCACCTACAAATAAATTACTAACACCTTTTGATCTTAAATAATTATCTCTTGGACATACAGACATATACCTAATAGAATTTCCTTTTCCACCTGCATAAGGATCAACTATTATTGCATTTTCAAAACCTGGTATTAGTCTTAACTTCTCTAAATTATAAAAAGGAGACATTAATTTAGCATGACCTGTATCTATTAAAACAACATTTTCAGCAAACTCAGGTAATGCATACTGTTGACATACTTTTATATCCAATTTTTCTTCATTTCTAAATTCTTCCGGTAATGGAACTACTGAACATCCTTTTTCATTTAATTCATCTTGAATTTCTTGACTTAAAGATTCCTTTAATAGCTTCATAGAGCCACTAAATGCACCATAATCTCCATTATTTCTTCTACCTATCATATCTTCTATTCCACATTTTGAACTAACACTAACTCTTCCACCAAAAGATGGGCATCTTAATACACACATTGCACATCCATTTCCATACTTCATACAATTGCCCATAGGACCAGAAGATCCTGTAGCTTCTACAAAAGCATCTCCACTTACTTTATCTTTATTTTCTAACAGTACAGAAGTTATTTTTTTATCATCCATTACTACATCTACAACCCTACTAAAAAACTTCACTTCTATACCCATATTTAATATTAAGTCTCTAACTTCTTTTTCAATCTTAGTTACATCATATATTGTAGAATGTTTGTGACCTGGAAAATCCATATTTGCATGTGTACAAAACTTATCAGTAAGTTCAAATAACTCGCTTGCTCCAAGAACAATATTTTCCTCTGTAGCAGTGTATCTTCCATTGTTTCTCATTATTCCACCAATATTACCTAATCCTAAAAGTAAGTCAGTTCTTTCTAATATAACTACTTCTGCTCCAGCTTTTTTTGCGGAAATTGCAGCTGCACAACCAGCCCATCCGCCTCCTATTACAACAACCTTAGCCATAGCATTTCCCCCTTTATAAAATTACTCAATAAGAGACACACGCCTTGTTCATGTCTCGTTTTTTTAATTAACTAAATCAATATTTTATATTATTATTTATATGAGCAATGATTTTAGATATGTTCTACTATCTATTTGAGCCTTACAAGATTTTACTCTCGTTCCGTTTAAGTTAACAGTACATGCTCCACAAATACCTTCTCCACAACATATAAGGTTATTATTTGGTATAACAAGTTTAATATCTGGATTTATTGAGTCAATTTTATTCATCATTTTTTTATTAAAACTTGTATGACCTCCACAATAAACTAACTCCACATTATTTCTTTTTAGGTAGTCCTTTATAAAATCCTCATCTTCATTCATGTCAATAGTACGCACATTTGCACCAGTTTCAATTATCTTATTAACCACTTCTTCTAAAATAACGCCTTGAGTATTTAAAAATACATCTACCTTATTATTATTGTTAATTAGTGATTTAATAATATTAATTGAGTTCACCTGAGATAAACCATTTAGTATTACAGCACAATTAGAGTTTGCAGTATATTTAATATCTGCTATTCCAAATACACCATTAAAGTAAGGTCCCTTTAGCCAAACTTGATCAAAATCAACTAAAGTCTTAGTCTTGATTCCTCTTGGCTTAATAATCATTTCCAAAATATTATTTTCAACATCTACATTCATTACAGATATTGGTGTATTAAAAATTATACTGCTTCTATCCTTACTCTTTAATAAAACATAAGCTCCCGGACTACATAAATCTTTAACAATAGTCTTTGGTATTGATACTCTCATTAATATTATGTTATCTTCAAGTTCTTTTACTTCTACTATTTCACAAAGACTCTCTTCTCTTTCACAAATTTGTGCATCTTTATTATGTTGTAACTCGCTGTAAATACATACACCCTGCCATAAACAATCACAAGTTTTCTCTCCTCGAATTAAGCTACATTTGATACAGTCCCCAGAATAGGCAAGATGACAAGGACAGTATTTGCTCCCTGCATCAGCACATGATTGTATATTAGTCTTTTTCAAGCTATCCACTTCCTTAAAATGATATTTTTCAATTGTCTTACGATATATATTTAATTTATTAATTTAAGGTGTATTTTGTTACATAAGGTTTTAATAATTTAAATTGGCTAGATATTTTTTGTCCAAAAATTTTAATGTAATATTTAAATTCTTGTATATCAAATGGCTAGTACATGAATATACTTATAGAAAAATAAAGTATAATTTGATAGGAGATAATTATATGACCAATACCTTTCTTTTTTCTAAAGAACATCTGGCAATACTATTAATATTTGCAATATATTTATACATCGTTCCAAAATTGACTAGAAATTTATTGCCTTATAGTTATTTGGTAGAAAAAATCATCTGTGGATTGATCGCTTTAGAAATAGTTTTAGAACAAGCAACCCTTATGTCTCTTGATCAATATAACGTATTAGAATCTCTTCCAATAAGTATAGGTAGCGTTACAGCTTATATTTGTATATGCATATTACTTTTTAAGCAATACCAATTGTTTAATGTTTTCTTTTCTTGGAGCTTAGTGAGTACTATAGGGGATTTGATTTTTTTCAAAGATATGGGGTGTAGGTTCCCTAATTTCATTTACTTTTTATATATAGGATCTAAGTTCTTATTAATATATGCAAATGTTTATATGTGTGAGGTTAGAAAATTCAAGATTAGTAATTCTGCAATAAAAGATAATCTTATAATGTGTTTAATTTATTTTTCATTTATATTATTATTAAATACTTTTAGTCAAGCCAACTACTATTATACTTTCGCTACTTACAATGTTTTCAGCATTCTTATATTTGTACTACTTACAACATTAATCTATATACCTTATCTTTTCTCTAACAATAATATAAGGTTTATTAAGAAAAGAAGTAAGTAAAATTCATCCTGTAAAATTATTTATTAAAACATAAAAAAGCTACACAACCTATATAGTGAACTGCTCCTTGTCAAGTAGACAGTTAAAATAGTAAAAATTAAGCAACTAAGGTCTGAGTCCTATATTCAACTTGACTTAGACCTTAGTTGCTTTGTCTGTAATCTTTTACTATTGTAAAACTCTATATAATTATCTACCTTGAACATTGATCCTGTTAGCGTATTTACCAATAGTTGTTCTTCTGAATTTAATTCTATAAATATATTATAATTTGAAAATTTCATCTCAATCCTCCTACTTATTTTTTGGCTATGTTTTAATATAATGTTGATATTAGGAACAATTTTAATAACAAAAAAGTAGGGGTATATATTATATTAAACAAAGATATAACTCCTACTTTTAGTTCGCATTATATTAATGTATTCACCTTAAATCCGCTCAGATTATTAGAATTCATCTGACTTAATATTATATTTATAATTCTAAAATACTTGATACAAAACAAGTTTTAATAATCTTAACCTTACCATTTTTTGCATATTTAAATTTAATCCAATCATTATCTACACTAATAATGCTTCCTTTGATTTCATTAATACCTAAAAAAGTAATTTTACATTCCTTACCTATCATCTCTAAAAGCAACTTACTCATGTTATCCACCCTATCCAATTTATATTCTATAACAATTGCATACTTGTTTTTATTATAGCATTATTTTTACCAATTTATTACCAATTACATAAACTCTGCTGTTCTTAATTTAAAATCCTTGATCTTAGTATAAGAGTATGCCACATTACTTTGTACAATAAAATTTTTACTTTTAATAGAATCTCTATCAGTTTCAAATATTCTTAGCCATTTAAACCATTTCATATAGTTTGAGATATATTTACTTGCAACACCGTTAAATCTACCCATCCATTTCTTCAAATTACTATGAAGACTATTGATTGATTTAATGGTAATGTTTGTATATCTGTTAATATAGACTTCATACTTGAAGTCTAATCTTTAAATTTGATACCGCAATTTGAAGCATTCCCTTTACAATCTTCAAGATTCAATCCACAGACTCCAGTATTTACGATACAAGAAACAAAATTAGCTATACATACGCTAGGTCTTGGTTCTTGATTATAATCATATACATTACCTTCATATTCGTTAATTATCATTTCTAGTTATTAGTAATTTTTTCACCTTGTGGATACTTAGGCTTTATTATTTTAAAAATAATCCCCAATATTAAGTACACTACTGGATATACATATATTATCAAGTCATATTCATTCATAATATCTCACCCCTTTTGATATTTGTTAATAAAATTAATTCTACCACTGCTAATATTACATTACAGTATCTATGAAAACCAAGTGAACCTAAAGCTTTAGAATTTGTTTTTGATAAGTGCCACATTCAACAAAATATTTATCCAAAATAATGAGAATGCACTATATATATAATAATTCTTACTTACAAATATAAATAAAAGTACTAATGTCGCAATCAATCTCGCCTTTTTCTTATACTTAACTTTTTCATCTTCTTCTAAAATATTATTAATATGATCCACTGGTGACAGCAAGCATATGCTAGTCCAATTTATAACGGAAAATAATATTATTAAAGGCCTTGTACCTGCATGACCTAAATTATTTGCTATAAATATGGTTGCTATAAATATAACTACAAATGTAAAAAAGCATTTTCCATATGTATCAGCATGATATCCACCCGTAAATTGCCTTAATGGAAAATAGCAAAGTAAAAATACTACTGTATGCATGAATCTATCAAATAATAGACCTATTAACAATATTGATACTGTATTTAAAATTAATGCTATTATAGACTCAAACCCATACAAGTACACTTCATACTCGTATTTGTCACTATCTATGTAATTATTGTAATATAAAAAGGATGTTACCTTATTTGCACTAGATTTAACCATTTAATCTCTCCTTAAATCATCTATGCTTATAATGTAACACCCTTATTTTTAATTTTCTACAAATTGGTACAAGTAGTATTTATTTTGGTACAAGTGGTATAAATATTTTCATAATAAATTTATTTTCACTGTGTTCTATAACTACTTCACCATTATATTTAGATACTGAGCCTTTTACACTTTTTATTCCTAATCCATGTAAATATGTATCTTTCTTGTCTGTTTTTATATTTTTATTTTTTATATTTATTTTATTCTGTTTAGTATTTTCCATTCTTATAACAAAAAAGTTATTTACTATGGTCCCTCTCAAGTTAATTTTTTTATTAGAATCACTTATTTTTTCACATGCTTCTATTGCGTTATCAAAGATATTTGAAAATATGCTACAAATATCTATTGTATCTATAAAACTACATATTTCAAAGTTGTTTATATCTATTAATAGTTTTATATTATTTTCCTTACAAACTTTATTCTTTTCATTTAATATAATATCTAAAATCATATTCCCTGTGTTAAAGCTATTATCATATCTATTTAACTCATCTTCTATACTACTTATATAATTAGTTGCATCCTGATTACTCTCTGGAACTCCCTTTATACATGCAATATGATTTTTAATATCATGATGTAATTGTCTTACTTTCATATAATCTTGTTGAGTATTTGTGTAATGAGTGTGTTGAAACTTCATTTTTTCTTTTATCAAATTTCCCTCTGCTATCTTCTTGCTATCAAGTATACTTTTCCTAATTGACAATACTAGACATATATTTGATACCACTAATAAACATGATGTTATTATTAACTCATTACCTTTTAAGAGGTAAAGTTCCTTCATTTTACTAACATATCTGTATATAACAAAAGATGATACTATATTACTTATTATTGGTATTAACACATATACTATATCCCTCTTGCAAATATCTACATCTATTCTAAGTCTACAATAATACACAACCACAGTTATAAGCATACCCTTAGACAAAATAATAGATTGTAATCTATATATATTTTGCGTCATTAATTCACTCATTGAGTTTAATGAATTAATCCAAACTATTATGCTCATGCTAAATGAATCTATTCCTAATACTATCATCCAATAAATCAATGGTATTATAATTACTTTTATTATATTTTCATCGCAAACATATCTATAATAAATAATTGTTAAACTTATTCCCATCATTACTCTATACTCTGGATATATATTATGTAAACTAGTATATATTATAAACGAAATTAATAGTATTAATGTAATACGGAGGTTTAATTTAGATACTCTGATGTGACTTGTATTAATTATTATTTTGTTTAATAAAATTAGCTCTAAAGTTGTAATGGTAAGAGTTATTAAAATCCATATATAATTGTTATCTAACATAAAGTATCTCCTAATATATGAGCTAAGTTTATCTTTAAAGACTTTAGCTTGTACCTACTTACAGGTATTTTAGCGCTATCTATAATAACTATACTTTCTTTTTCACTTAATGAGCTTACTTTCTTCAAGTTTATTAAGTAACTTTTATGGCATCTGAAAAATCTCTTTTTAACTAAATTCTCTTCTACACTTTTCATACTAATTTTAAATATATACTTATCTTCTTTTGTATAAATAGTTATTTCTTTTCTTAGTACTTCAATGTACAATATATTATTTATTTGTATAATAGCAGTTTGAAATCTATCCTTTATAACAATAGTGTCTTTCTTGTCCATCAAATCATTTATGCAAGATTTAGTATGTTTTAAAATACAATCATACTCTAGTGGCTTTAGTAGATATCTATATGCTCTAACTTCATATCCTTCATGTATATAATCTATTATTGCTGTTGTAAATACTATCTCTACATTACTATCAAATTCTCTAATCTTTCTAGCTGTATCCATTCCTGTTAATTTATCCATCTGTATATCTAAAAATAATATATCTACTTGGTCTGGATAATTACTTAGTAATTCTTCCCCTGAACTATACTCTATAAGTGAATAATCAAATTCTAACTCTTTAAATATTTGTTGTAAATAACCCGCTAATACCTCCCTTTGTAAAATATCATCTTCACAAATAACAATGTAAAACATCTCTTTCTCCCCCTATTTCATTGCACCTTTATCTAGTCCAATAGCTTTTTATTGCTCTTATCGATTTTTTTAACTTCAAAGCTATTTCTTTTTGTGTTAATCCTTTTCTCTTTAATAATTGATTTTATATCTTTTATAAATTTATTCAAACTTATGTTTATCTTCCTCACAATCAATCATTGTTAAATATAAAAACATACGTCATCTCAATATACTTTTGTTACCTAATTTATACATAAAAAAAGCCCGCAATTAAGCGAGCAAATAATTTTTACTTTCATATTCTAATCTGTAAGAAGAAAATAAAAATCTTAGGCTAATTAAATTATAACATATAATGGAACTTTTGGAAAATTTTTATTTTTATGATTTTGCTAAATAAAATAGAGTCCTAACACCTTCTCCAGTCCCACCTTTTGACTTATAGCCTTGTGGTTTATTACATGAACTAGTTCCAGCTATATCCATATGTATCCAAGGTGTAGTACCTACAAACTCTCCTATAAATAATCCAGCTGTAATTAAACCAGCTTCTCTTCCTCCACTATTTTTCAGATCAGCTTCAGAGCCTTTTAAGAATTTTTTATACTCATCAAATAAAGGCATCTTCCAGATTTTTTCACCAGATTTTTTCGCACAATCTTCTAGTTCAGCATAAAACTCATCATTATTTGTTACTATTGGAGTAGCCACACTTCCAAGTGTTACTACAGCAGCACCTGTTAATGTTGCTATATCCACAACTTTACTTGCTTTTTCATTATTGATTATATAATAAACTGCATCAGCTAATGTTAGTCTTCCTTCAGCATCAGTATTTACAATTTCAATAGTCTTATTCCCCATAGAGTTTATAATATCTCCTGGCTTGTATGAATCCATTGATATTGTATTTTCACAAGCAGCAACTACTGCTACAACATTTTTATTTATTTTTTCATTACTTATAGCACACATAGCTCCAATTACACTTGCAGCTCCTGCCATATCTGTTTTCATATCTACCATAGAATTAGTAGGTTTTATAGAATATCCACCTGAATCATATGTAAGCCCCTTACCCACTAAACCTAGTATCTCTGAATTTTCTTTATCGCCCATATGTCTCATGACAATAAATCTAGGTTTATTAATAGAACCTTTTCCTACTGCTAAAAAAGCTTCCATTTTTAATGCTTTTATTTTATCTTCTCCATAAACCTCAACTTCAAATCCAAACTCGTCCCCTAACTTTACCACTTCTTCAGCTAAAGTTTGTGGATAAATTATATTTGCAGGTTCATTTACTAAATCTCTAGCTATAATTATAGATTCTGCTAGTATTTTAGCATTTTTATAATCTTCTTCTATATTTAATTCTGAATAAATTTTTATCGTCAGATTTTTTTCTTCCTTAGCTTTACTTTTATATTTATTAAATTCATAATTTCCAAGCATTATCCCTTCAATAAAAGGTGATACCAGCTCACTTTTAATACCATTAATATCTATACAGAAATTATTATCTTCTCTATTTTTCTTATTAGCAATTGTTTTTAATTTTCTCGATAAATTTCCACCAATTACCCTAGCCATTTCTTCATTTAGCTCTTCTTCTTTCCCCATACCAACCATGTATAAGTTAATTAAATTATCACAATTAAACAATTTATAGTTTTCAAAGTTATTATTTTTACTCTCAAATTCATGACAAATCTTTTCTATATCTTGAATCCTAAGTAATGCTTTAGTATCTTCGAAAGATAATATTATTAAATTATCACAAGCATTTTCTATTTTACCTTTAATAATCTCTATATTCATAACTCCCCCTAATATATAATTCTATAAAAGCTACCTTTAACTTGGTAGCTTTAACATACTATAATTCGATTAATTTGTTCATAATATTGCTTACATTTAATAAAGAAACACTAAAAGTATCTTTGTCTTCTTGATTTAATTCATTTAGCATGTTTCTAGATATTTCAACAAACTTTTCTACTTCTTCATTCATAATTTCATTACCTTTTTCAGTAATTCCATAGAATGTGTTTCTTCTATCTCTGCTATCTTCTTCTCTATAAACATATTCTTTTTCTACAAGTTTATTAAGAAGAATACATAAGCTAGATGTTGATACATGTAAATCTTTGCTAAGATTTTTTAACTCGATTTTTTTACAATCTTGTAGCCTCAACAATACGAAGAATTGCTTCTCTGTAAGAACCTTCCCAATGTTATATCTTTCTGTGTTAGCTATTTTTATTAGGTTTCTAAAATCACCCATATTTTTTAAAAGTAACATTGATATATCTTTGTCATTCATATTCTTCACCTCATTTAATAGACTAGTCACTTTCACTATGCACTATTCTATCTATAATTATGTATTTGTGTTTATATCTTATCCTTATATTATACTATATTAATAGAGTGTTATCCATTTAATTATAAAATAAATAGCACAGATTACAAGATTTAGTAACCTGTGCTGCATTTTACTTATGTTTTTTATCATTTTTGTTAGCTATTCCTTGAATTTTATCAATAACTTTAGGTGTTATTGATAATATATTATCTACAAGATTAACATTGTCATCTAGGCTCATTAGCCTTGTTGCACCATTTTCCACTACTACAAAAGCCACTGGTTGTACCGAAATTGCCCCAGCACTACCTCCTGCAAAATTAGTATCACATCTTTCAGATTTGCTTTCTGATGATTTAACATGCTTCTCATCATATCCTTTGGAATATTCTCCTCCACCTATACCGAATCCTATAGTTACTTTTGATATAGGAACTACTACAGTAGTATCTGTTTTTATTGGATCTCCAATAATTGTATTAGCATCTATAGATCCTTTAATTGTCTCAAGCGTTGTTTCCATTAAACTCTGTATTGATCCTGTTGCCCTCATTAAATTTACCTCCCTTTGTCTTACGTTTATTTTTGATAAATATCTTTAATAGCTCTATTAAAATCATAACCAACTCTTTAATAGTTGGCTCTATATGAATTTTAAAGCTTCCTATAATAAAGTTCTTTGTGAAATCAGGATACACACCTAAATACATCTTCCCTGGATTTAGATAATTGGCCGCCATTCCATAAATACTATTTATTATTACATATAGTGAAGATGTTATTTGTATATACTCTGTACCAAATTGTATTCTAGAATATAATTCATGTATCTCAATTTTTCTTACAAGTTTATAAATATTAACTATCTCTGATAATGTGATCTTTATATTTTTATTATTTCCTTTCTCTTGATTTTTTTTCTCATTTTTTTCAGGCTTTTTTCTTTTTTTCTTCTTTTTCTTTCCCTTTTTATTCTTTTCTTTTAGAGGATAAATTTCTTTATTTATATTTATTAAATCAAACATAAATTTTAAATTTAGCTTTATAGATATATCGCTATTATTTATATCAGAATACAGTATTATTTTTAACTTTGAATTTAATGTTATGATTCCTAGTAATACAACCAATAAAATTAACAGCATTAATAAGGAACTTAGTTTAAATATTTCATTATAATCCATAATTATATTATTTTCTAAAAAATACCTATATATACTATATATTCTTATTTTTATAGATTTAAGTTCAAGATATGTAACTAGCACATCCTTGTATTATTCGATACTTAAACTTCTAAATGATTAAATTTTAAAATTTATTGAAATAGTGTAACAGATGATATACCATTATATTAATACAAAGTAGGGAGTGTTTACATGGGTGATTTCTTTAAAATGATAACAGAAAATCCAGACGCCATTATGAGACTTACAATGGGAGTGATAGCAATTATTTGTCTTTTCGCACTGGTGAAAATTGCTCACTCAAGATTTGATTATAATAACAATAGAGATATTCAGAAAGATTGCAAATACAAAGAATCTAAAAAGTAGTATAAGTTATAGCTTAGAGATAATTCTCTAAGCTTTTTTTAATTTATATATATATATATATATACATACTAAATACTAATCAACGGATTCACTTTTGGGGTGAAAAAGTTATTTTTACACAAAAAAATCAACTATATCAAAGTTAAATATAATTGATTTTTGAGTTGGCTATACATTAATATTGTCTATTAAATCTTCTCTATAAATTATAATTTATCATATTAGAAATTCTATCTAAATATTCTGTTCAATAAATCATCTCTTTGATTCCTTGAACAAGAGTATAAATGGATATATATATTTATATTAATATAAATATATATATCGAATGTTTAAATTAACATATGTTTTATTGAACAAACTATCACTGTATCCGTTTTTATAATTTTTTACAATACATAACCTCTACTGCATCACAAAATTTCTTGGATTTATTAGTTAAAACAAATCCGTGATTTTCATAAAAGTTACACGCTCTCTTATTTTCTTTGAATACCCATAGTACTACATTATTAAATCCAGCACCTTTGATTTCACTTAGAATATATTCCATCATCTTTGTACCGTATCCTTTTCCCCAATTTTTAGAGAAACTATGAATGCAAATAATCTCTGCATATTCTTCCATTTGTTCTTCCCTTGCTTTATCCCAATATGCTATACAGTGTGGAATATCATCAATTGATAATATAAACCCATTTCCAATATCTTTATTCAATAGCTTTTCATACATATCTATAGCTCTATCAATATTAGTATATTTCTCTAAATCTTCCCTCGATAAGATATTAGTAAACGCACTTTTCCATGATTCTGTTTGTATATATGCTAATACACTAGCATCTCCATCTTTAACCTTACGTATATTAGTAGTCTCTCCCATAGATACTCTCACCTTTCAATTTTCCATTTTTCTATAATTTAACTTACCTCACTTTATATAATTTCAAAAGTTTCATAGAAAAACTTTAAGTAATTAGTTATTAAAATTTGTGTTTCTTCAAACTCAATATCTTCGAATTTAAGCATATAAGAAAGAGCCATTAAAAATTTGCCCCAACACAAGTTAAAAGCTTTAGATTCTTCAATAATTTTGTTATTTGATTCTATCCAACCATTCAGCTTAGATTGATCTAATTTACCGTATTTTATTAAAGCTATAATTACTTTAACAATTCTACTTTCCTCGCCATATAGAAAGTTTTCAATATCTATTAAAGCCCTTGAAATACAATTTAATATCCTTACTACACTATCAGAAGTTAAATATATAGATTTTGAAATAGCTTCTAACAAATCAGCCCCATGAGCAAAAGCGTGAGCCCATCCTTTTTCTTCTACAAACCCC
This sequence comes from Romboutsia sp. LXY-2, assembly GCF_056171995.1. Lineage (NCBI taxonomy): Bacteria > Bacillati > Bacillota > Clostridia > Peptostreptococcales > Peptostreptococcaceae > Romboutsia > Romboutsia sp. LXY-2. The sequence continues at coordinate 515,605 of NZ_JBKFGI010000001.1, forward strand.
CTATTGTCTTTTTCATTTTCCATATAATCAATAGACGCGTCGATTATCTTTCTCTCCAATTCATCTTCTATGTATCTATTTTCAAAATGACTTTCAAGTAAAACAACTAATAATAAAGATGCAAAACTTCTGGTGAACACTTTATCAGAGAATTCCTCTTCAATTCCATCAAATAATAAATTCCTAGATAGAACTTCATCTAATAACCAAAGTTTTTGATTTTTTGAAATCTTATTAGACTCTACTAAATTAACCCACCCTATATAAATAGTTTCATCTCTCAATTTAGGAGATATGGTACCAATATTTTCTAACATTAACTCAATCAACTCATCTGAAGCCATTTTTTCAGAATTTAAACCATTTATAATTTTTTCTTCTTCATTCATTTTATCACCTCTTATATTTTGAGCTTTAACGATTGTATCAATATGATTTACTTTTTTCTGAATATAAAATTAGTAATAGTACCTAAAATTAGAGCCGGTATTATAGCTCCTACTAATATCCCCATTACAGGTTTTAATGATAGTTCTGCTAATTGAACTATAAACATAGCTGAAATAATTAAATAAAATAATATATAATCTAATTTCCGAAATTTATAAAAATCCATACAATCACCCCTTTTTTTCACGTTATTAGAGCCTTAAATACTTGATTTAAGGCTCTGTTAATTTTAAATTTGCATCTAAAAAGTAAACTCATTATTATTAATTAGTGTCTCGCTCACCTAATTTATATAGTTATTTCTTTAATTTATTATTCTTCGTATTAAATATACAAGTTCCCCAGCAAACACTAGCAACAACCCATAAAAAACCATTACTCATACTTCCCTTTGTAAAATTATATACGCCTGCTGCTGCACATAATATAGTCGCAACTACATAAATAACTATCATCAACTTTGGATTACTCATTTTATCACCCCAATGTAGTATTAAATTATACAATCTATTATTTCATCACAACTTATATTATAAAAATATTTATTCACGTCTATATTATTTAATACATGTCTAATATCTTCTTTATTATATTTACATCCACAAAGTGCATTAGTTACGTCTTCAACTTCGCCTTCTCCAAAGAAGTCTCCATTAACGCTACAGTTTTCTATTATACCCTTATTAACATTTATTTTAAATCCAACTTTTCCACCTTTGTATCTAGAAGACTTTGTTATATTAAACTTTGGCGATGCTCCATAATTCCAATCCCATGATTCAAATTTATCTTTTGCTATTTCATTTATACGCTCTATATCATTATCTGTAAGCTTATATGTACTATTAGTATTTTTAAGCAAACTTTCAAGCATTATATCTCTAAACATAAGGCTATCTATATTTTTATTTTCCAAATGGTCATATATATTTGTTACTCTGTCTCTTACTGATTTTATTCCTTTAGATATTATCTTATCTTCAGCTAATGTTATACTTCTTACCATTTCTTCTACATTTGTATTAAATAATATTGATCCATGGTGAAGTTTAGTGCTACCTTTAATACACTGGGCATTACCAGAGAATTTTTTCCCATCTATTTGAAGGTCATTTCTTCCATTTAATACTGCATTAATTCCTTGTTCACTTAGTGCTTCTATTATTGGCTGTGTAAAAGTTTTAAAATCTATACCCCCACCCTTGTAGTTCTTAGTAATAAAACTATACTGCCAACCATCCATATCAGTATAAATAGTTCCTCCTCCAGTAATACGTCTTACTACATTTATATTTTTTTCTTCAACATATTTCTGATTTATTTCTTCAATAGTATTTTGAAATTTTCCAACCATAAGAGTAGGTTCTGTTCTCCAAAACATAAATATATTATCATCACCTAAATCCTTTTCATGTAATAGATAATATTCTAGTGCAAAATTAAAATACGGATTGTTTGAATTATTTTCAACGTATATCATGTCTTTCTCCCCTTATCTTATAGCTTCCTCTGCTTTATATGAACTTCTTACTAATGGACTACTTGCAATATATTTAAATCCTTTTTCTATTCCCTCTAATCTATATTCTTCAAACTTTTCAGGAGTAATATATTCCTCCATCTCTATGTGAAGTTTTGATGGGCGTAAATATTGTCCTACTGTAAATATGTCACAACCTACAGCCAAAACATCGTTCATAACTTTATATACTTGCTCATCAGTTTCTCCCAAGCCTACCATAATACCTGTTTTAGTTAATATATGAGGAGCTTGTTCTTTTACGTATTTTAATACATTTATAGACCTTTCATAAATCGCCTCTGGACGCACCTTCTCATATAAACCTTCTACGGTTTCCACATTATGGTTAATAACATGTGGATTAGCTTCTATTACTATATCTAAATTTTTCTCTATCCCCTTTAAATCTGGTATTAAAACCTCTACTGTTGTATTTGGATTAAGTTTCTTTACTGCTTTAATAGTTTTGGCAAAATGCTCTGCTCCACAGTCTTCTAAATCATCTCTAGTAACACTAGTTATAACAGCATGATTTAATCCTAGTTTTTTTACAGCTTCTGCAACATGAATTGGTTCATCTAAGTCAAGCTTTGAAGGTTCACCATTAGTTACATTACAAAATCTACAGTTTCTAGTGCATTGGCTTCCCATTATCATAAAAGTAGCAGTTCTTTTTTTATAACACTCTCCTAAATTAGGACAGTTAGCTTCCTTACATACTGTATTTAAAGATAATTGTTTCATCATTGTTTCTACTTCTTTTACAGATTCTACATTATACTTAACCCTTAACCATTCAGGCTTTCTTCTTCTAACCTTCTCACTCATTCTTATCCCCCCTGATAATAAAATTCAAGCTTTTTACATAATTTGACTTTTCTTTTTTAATTCCTTTATTTTTTGAGTAGATAATTATATTTTTGTTATTTTTTTCTCAAAGTATTGTTTATTTCACTCTTTCAAACATTGGATGCTTTTCGTTAAACTCAATTAAATCCCATAAATTACCGTATAAATCTTTAAATACTGCAACTGTTCCATAATCCTGTTCTTTAGGCTCTCTAACAAATTCTATTCCCATATTTTTCATTTCATTATAATCACGCCAAAAATCATCAGTTCCAAGGAAAATAAAAACTCTTCCACCTGCTTGATTTCCTATGAAATACTCTTGTTCTGGCTTAGATGCTCTTGCTAACAATATAGTTGTTCCATTTGAACCTGGTGGAGATACTACGACCCATCTTTTATCTTGATCTGGTTGATATGTATCCTCTATTAATTCAAAATGAAGCTTATTTGTGTAGAACTCAATTGCTTCATCATAATCTTTTACTACTAAAGCAATATTTACAATTGATTGAATCATTAATTTTCATCCTTTCTATACTCTGATTATCAAATAGTTAATCAGATGTGTAGCTATTTCATATTACTTCTTTTTTATCTATTAAATTTAGTTTTGAATATTTACTTGTTTTTCTATTTCATCTCTTGGCTCTGAAATAGTTTTAATATATATTTCATCTGAAAACTTTGCCACAAAAATTAAAGGCATAGCCACCACTCGGTCTAAAGCAATATTATATTCTTTTTTCATAAAATATCCCTTACAAAATTAATTACCTCTGATGGAGCATTATTAGAAATTATAACTAATCTATAGTATAAACTCTAATAATACCGCTAAACAAAATACAGCAATAAATGAAGCAATCATTATTCCTAATGTTTTAGAATAACCAGAAGGATTTATTTCTCCTCTTTCATCTAGACCTTTTATTATAGGGTATAACTTCCAATAAAAAGATGCTATAGATAGTATTAATGCAACTCCACTTAATAACTTAGTAGTTTCACTCCCTGTAATCAAAATTACTATTAATAGTACAATAAAGATTAACTTTGTTCCTGCTACCCAATATACTAAGTATTTAACAAATTCATGTAAATTAGCATCCTCTTTAGATTTTTCCCAAGCCTTAAAAACTGCCACTCCATTACCTAATTTAGAATCTGGTTTGAAATATAATATTATTACATTAGATAATTCCAATAAAATAAATAATACTATGGCTATTGATAATATACTCATGATTTCACCTCTCCCCTTGTATTTTTATATAATCGTATCCTTTGGATCAATCTTACCATTTATATCTAGTAACTCTTTAGAACATATTTTTGATATATACATACTCGATAACACTCTCATTATAATATCAGTAGCTGGTTGGGCATATATAAATCCATTAAATCCGAAAACAGCATTTAAGATTAATAATAATGGTATATAAAGTAATCCTTGTCTAGATATAGATAGTATCATAGCAGGTATTGCTTTACCCATAGATTGGGCAGCAGTTGTTGCTATCATCTGCCCTCCTACAAAAGGTAATGACCATATTAATGCCCTTAATATTACTGTCCCCTTATCTATCACTTCTGATTCCTTTGTAAATAATCCTATTAATATTGGTGAACTAATTGCAAACACACCTAGTAGTACTATACCTATAATACAAGTTAGTCTAGTACCTACTTTGATTACTTCTTTTACTCTCTCTAAATTACTAGCTCCATAGCTATATCCTATAATAGGTTGGCATCCCGTAGAGAAGCCTATAAATATAAAGGTTCCTATCATCATTATCTTTGTAGCTACACCCATCCCTGCTACAGTTTTAGTTCCATACTGTATAGCTATGTTGTTTGCCACTATAGTTGCAGTCCCCATTAGTATTTGGTTGAAGGATGATGGTAAACCTATTTTAAATATTTCGCTTAATATCTTTTTATCAAAACTAAATAGTCTTAATTTCATCTTAAGAGCTGTATTACCTTTTATAAAGCATACTAAATAATATATAAATCCTACCATGTTCCCTATTATCGTAGCCAATGCTGCTCCTGATACGCCAAGATTAAATTTAAAAATAAATATAGGGTCTAATACTAGATTAAGAATTGTACCTATTACCATACCCATCATTGACTTCATAGCATTACCTTCTGCTCTCAATAATTGACCAAATGCAAAATTCCCCATTATAGCTATAGAACCTACAAGCATTATACTAACATATTGATAAGTATATCCATAAGTATCACCACTAGCTCCAAGAGCTTTTACTAAGGGTTTACAAAAAGCTAAACCTACTACAGTTACAACTATTGCAATGATTAACAATAATCCTGCCGATATTGAGGTTGTTTTATTTGCTTGTTCATAATCTGCGCTACCTAGACATCTTGAAATGTATGATGATGCCCCTGTACCTATAATACTTGCTATTCCCATTAATAACATGAATATAGGTAATGCTATATTAGATGCTGCCAGTTGACTAGAATCACCTAGCATACCTATAAAGTATGTATCTACAAGATTATAAAATACCTGTACCATCATTCCCATAACCATCGGAATAGACAACTTGACTATTGCTTTATATACTGGTTGATTTGATAATAAATCAATATTTTTTTCATTCATTTTTTACCACCTTTCTAACACTTTTATAGTATATTTCCGTTACACTTGTTTCATAACTAGATATATTATATAATCTAAAATAGTATTTCTCAATAATATCTATAAATGTGGTACAGGAGGAACTAATATGTATCAGAAAAAAAAGATAAGCGTTCAATCCAATCTAGTGAGTGGATATACGAAGCCTTAAAAGAACTAATTAATATCAAAGACTACTCTAAAATAACTGTCACAGATATCGTTAATAAAGCTAATTTAGGGAGAACTACTTTTTATAGAAATTTTGAAACTATAGATGATATTTTAAAAATAAAATGTGAAGATAAATTTAGTGATTTTCGTGAATACTGCATTAATTATTATACTTCTAACGAATTTGAAGATAAGACATTTTTGAAGCCTTTTCTTAGATATTGGTACCATAACTCTGAAATTATAGAGTTGCTTATTAAAGCTAACCGTGAAAGTATTATCAAGGAGTGTATAACTAAAGAGGTACAATTTTTTATCGGAGCTTCTTCAATTGATAAAAATCAAGTTATCTGTTCTCATTTAAACTATTTCATTGAAATGAGAGTTGCTAATTCTATTAGTATTTTAACTGAATGGATAAAAAATGATAAGAACATTGCGCCTGATGATCTTGCTGATATTATTGGCTATCAGGTTAAGGAATCGCTTAATTTAAATTTACTATTTTAGTAGTTGAGTATTCATACTTTTAATGCTGAATATGAACAAATAATCTCACTTAGTTTTTCATAATTAAAATATAGGAGCAAATTGATATGCTCCTATTCCTTTAATTTCCATTCTTATATTAGTACAATATAAAGAAATCTACTTATAATTTAATATTATTTTCACCTGCATACTTCTTTGTCCATGCACACATTTCATGAATTATAGGAGTAAAACTTTCACCATATTTAGTCATTGAGTATTCTACTGTAGGTGGAACTGTTGCATAAACTTTCCTAGAAATAATTTTACTACTTTCTAATTCTCTCAATTGCTCAGTAAGTATCTTTTGAGTAATCACCGGTATAGATTTTCTTAACTCAGTAAATCTCTTTGGGCTTTCAATTAAATACCAAAGAATCATCAACTTCCATTTCCCACCTATTAAATCTATTGTAAGCCCTAATGAGCATGTATATTCATCTTTAATTTTTGCCATTTTATCCTCCAAAAATTTATTATGAGTTTCATTTTTGTAAGTATATCACAAAAATGTGCCGTATTGTTCCGTGAAAAATAACTATATATAATAGTCTTTGCCAAGGCAATAAAAAACATATACAAAATTATAACATAATAAAAATAGATAGGAGAAATAAAAATGACATATCCAAGATCTTTTTCGCACATAGGTTTATCTGTTACAAACCTAGAGCAAGCAGTAAAATTTTATAAAGATGTTATGGGATGGTATGTAGTTATGGAACCATCTGATGTGGTTGAAGAATGTGAAACAGCTATAGGTCAAATGTGTATAGACGTATTTGGTGAAGGATGGGGAAGTTTCCGTATAGCGCATATGGTAACATCTGATGGAATAGGTGTAGAAGTATTTGAATTCCCTAATAGTGAAAAGCCTGAAAATAATTTTGAATACTGGAAGTCAGGGGTATTCCACTTCTGTATTCAAGATCCAGATGTAGAAGGAATGGTTGAGAAAATAGTAGCTAATGGTGGTAAACAAAGAATGCCAATTAGAGAATACTATCCAAATGAAAAACCATATAGAATGTGCTATGTGGAAGATCCATTCGGTATAATATTTGAGGTATATAGCCATAGTTATGAAGTAACTTACTCTTCTGGAGCATACTAAAGAATAAAAAGTGTATAAATCGTATCTCTTTATAATATGCTTTATACACTTTTTATTTAGAAATTTTCTAATTTCATCTCCTTGATTAATGAGAGAATGACATTTATTATTAAGTATATTTATATTAACATAGTATATTAATAATTTTCATTCTATTTTTACTTCCTTTGGTATTCCTAATACTTCTTATTAATTATTTATCCAATTTGAAATATCTGAAATTACAGCATCATCCACATTTCCTTTAATATCATATTCTGTTATATCTCTTTTTCCATTGCTTTTCATAAATAAATGATTTAATTTTGGATATAACTTAAATTCTGCATTATCTTTTCCATTACATAATTCTTGCCACTGTTTATAGTCAACATCTGCATATACTTGGAAATCATCTTCACCTTGTAAGAATAACATTGGTATTGATAATTCTTTTAATATTTTAGCAGTATCTATATTATTTAGACTAATCCAATACTCACTATTTATACCAAATATAGCTTGAGATTTGTCACCTTCTTTTAAATTCTTAACTTTATCAACTTCTGATTTAACTTGTTTCATAAGTTCTTCTTTTTGAGAGTCACCTTTATCTGTCATAGCATTTACTGCATCATTATTTTGGTCATATATAATATCTTCTAGTTTTCTAGGGCTACCCGCTAAGGATATTATTCCACTAACTTTATTATTTTCTTTAGCTATCTCTGGAGCAAGCATTCCTCCAAGACTATGACCAAGTACAAATATCTTTTCATTATTTAAGTCTTTATTATTTGAAGCTATATCTATTGCTAAGTTTGCATCATTTATAACTTCACCTTGAATAGTTAAATCTTTAGGTGCTGCTTCTGGATATTGGTAATAACGCTTATTATATCTTATTGATGCAATTCCATTTTCAGCTAATCCATATGCTATGTCTTTAAAAGGCTTATTAGCTACAGCTCCAATAGTTTCATCCATATCACTTTGCCCAGAACCTTGAACCATTATTACTACAGGTGGTTTTTCAACATCTTTAGGTAGCGTTAATATTCCATCTAATTTCTGCTCTCCTTCTCCTATAAATATTTCTTGTTCTTCAAATTTGTCATTTGAAGCTAATTCTTCTTTTATAGGTGCATAATTTAATAATAAACCAGCTACATTGTTATTTGAATCATAAGATAGTGTAAGTTTTAATCCATTTAGCTCATATTTAAGAATTACATCTATAATGGCCATATTGTTTTGTTCTTTATAAGATACACCATTAATACTCTCATACTTACCTATTTCTTTTACTACTCCATTCCAAGTTTCCTTCATAGTATCTTCATTAAGCTTCTTTTTAACATCTTTTGAAAAGTTTGAAACAACATTAGAAAAATCCCCACTAGCCATTTCCTCTGCATACTGCTTACTTAAATTTGTTAACTTATCTTCATCAAAACTAACTTCACTAGATGAGCTACATCCAAACATGAATAAACTAGTCACAACGCTCATCATGATAAAAATAATTCTTTTTCTTTTCACAATACCACCCCTAATTTTTTTATTTATGTACTTTATATGGTTAATGTATCATATTTTATTTTAAGTTTCTTAGCTTTGACATATAATACAGTTTTGATTACATAAGATACAGATTAAGTTTTTGAAATTTTATATTGTATAACTTCTTTACAATATAAAAAGAGCCAAGATTTCTTGGCTCTATTTGCTTTGCAATTTATTCTTCTATCTCACTCTCAGTATATGATTCAATAGGTGGTAAATCCTCTAGCTTTTCTATACTAAGTAGTTTTAAAAATTCATTTGTTGTTTTATATATTATTGGCTTTCCGATTTTATTTAATCTTCCGGCCTCTCTTATTAACTCATTTTCAAGAAGAGTTTGAAGTACTTTATCACACTTAACTCCTCTAATATCTTCTATTTCTACCTTAGTTATAGGTTGCTTATATGCAATAATAGTAAGTGTTTCTAATGTTGCCTGGCTTAATGTCTTCTTTTTCTTAGGCTCTAACACTTTCTTAATATAATCTGCATAGTTCTTATTAGTACACATTTGGTACTTGTTTTCAAGCTTTATTATCTGAATACCTCTATTATCACAAGAATACTCTTCTATTAATGTATTTAACATTATCTCTATTTCTTTTTCAGATAACTCTTCATTAACTATATAATTTAGCTCTTTTATACTAATAGGCTCTCCATATGCAAACATTACAGCTTCTATTATATGCTTTATATCTTCACGTCTCATTATATCACTTCCGATTTCTTTATTAAAATGTCATCAAAGAATAAATCTTGAACTACATATATTTCTTTAGCTTTGATTAGCTCAAGTAAAGATAGGAATGTTGCTATGATTTCATCTTTATCACAGTCATCAACTATACTAGTAAATCTAAATTCATTATTTTCCTTAATTATATCTCTAATATACCCTATTCTCTCTTCTACGGAAACTATTCTTCCCTTAACGATTTTATTTAATCTATCATCTTTAACATCTTCTTTTGATTCTACTTTTCTCACCTTTAGTATATGAGGAAGTATATTCTTTATGGCTTCTATAGATATTTCATCTAAATCTACTTTTTCATCCACTATTATTTCTTCTTTATTTCTAAAGAACAGTTCAGCTACATTGCTAACTGTACCTTTTAAGTCTTCTGCTGCTAACTTGAACTTTTTATATTCTTCAAGTTTTTCCATAAGTTCTAATCTTGGATCTTCCTCTTCTTCATCATCTTTTTGCTTGTATAGTAAATACTTTGATTTTATCTGAAGAAGCTTAGATGCCATGGTAATAAACTCACTAGTTATTTCTAAATCCATTTTTTCTAACATATTTAAATAATTAATATATTGCTTAGTTATTTCTATTATAGAAATATCTTTAATATCAATTTTTTGTTTAGAAATAAGGTCGTATAATAAATCTAATGGGCCCTCATAGACTTGTAATTGTATATTATATTTCATCAAACTACCTCTTAGTCATTTTCTATTTATGCAAAAAATCTAACTATGGTCCATAATACATTGTGTATTGGACTTAATATTATTTGGTAAACCCCTGTAAATAAAGCTATTAATAATATTACATAACTCATACTTTCATATTTATATATAAATTCATTGTATTTATATGGTATGAAAGTAGATATTACTCCCCATCCATCTAGTGGTGGTATTGGAAGTAAGTTAAATGCTGCAAACCCTAAGTTATATAATATAGTCGTATAAGCAATTAAATTTATTGCATACATATTAACACTCTTATTTATAAGTACACAAACTATTGCTGTTAGTACGTTTGCTATTACACCTGCAAGTGATACTATCAAATTTCCTACCTTGTAGCTTTTAAAATTATTTGGATTAACTGGCACTGGCTTTGCCCACCCAAATTTAAATATTAATAACATTATTAACCCTATAGGATCTACGTGTGCTGCAGGGTTTAAAGTCATTCTACCGTTCATCTTTGCCGTATCATCACCTAGTAAATGTGCTGCATAGGCGTGACCAAATTCATGCACTGATATAGCTATGGCAATTGCCACTAAACTTACTAATATATCAACAAAACCATTCATATAATTTCTCTCCTACTTTTTTTCGTTTTAATACCATTATACCAATATATATTATTATAATCAAAACTTTTATGCATATTTCAAGGTTATAGGACAAAATACATAGCAATTACTTATAAGCTATCATAGATTCCTTGTACATAAAAAAGTCTTGTGTCTAATAAATTAAACACAAGACTTTGTATCTTATAATAAGTTATCAATAACTCTTTGAAGCATTTTTAAATAACTTGCTTTATTAATATCTTTAGTATTTACTAAATCAACTTTACCAATTAACTTATCATCCTTGTAAACCTCAACATTACCAAGAACTGTTCCTGCTTTTATTGGTAAACTTGGGTTTTCACTTACTTTTATTTTCTTAGTAAAGTCTTTTGCGCTACCTTTTTTAATTAATAACGATAAATCTTCTTTAGCTACTAAATCAACCTTATTTTCTTCTGCTTTATCTAATGTAAGACTAGCTATATTATCACCTTTAGAACATAGCTTTACACTTTCATAATTAGCAAAACCATAGTTTAATAATTCTGTTGCATCTTTAAATCTTTCTGGAGAAGTTTGCGCACCTAGTGTTGCTGCTACTAAATGTGTCTCTCCTCTTTTAGCAGATGCTGATAAACAGTATTTTGCTTCTTGTGTAAATCCAGTTTTAACTCCTGTAGCTCCTTGGTAGTGCTTAATTAATTTATTTGTATTAGCTAATCCTACAGTAACTTGTTTTTTACCTACTACTACTTGATCCATCCATGTAGTTAAGTATTTATTTATTACATCATGTTTTAATAATTCCTTTGACATTATTGCTATATCATGTGCTGAAGTATAATGATTCTCTACTGGTAAACCATTTGTGTTAGCAAAATGTGTATCATTCATTCCTAATTCTTTAGCTTTTGCATTCATCATGTCTACAAAGCCTTCAACGCTACCTGCAACGTACTCTGCCATTGCAACACAACCATCATTTGCTGAGGCAACTGCGATACCTTTTAGTAAGTCATCTACTTTTTGACTTTCTCCTGCTTCTAAGAATATTTGAGAACCACCCATACTAGAAGCATTTTCACTTATTTGAACTTGGTCATCAATCTTTATCTTTCCACTTTCTAATGCTTCACATATAAGTAACATAGTCATTACTTTTGTTACACTAGCTGGTGGTAATTTTTCATGAGAGTTTTTCTCATAAAGTATTTGTCCACTTCCTACATCCATCAGTATTGCTGATTTGGAAGAAATATTTATTGGTGCGCTATCTCCATTTGCAAAAGATGTTCCTAAAGTACTAGATGCTAGGAGTATAGCCAATACTAAACTAGCCAATTTTTTCATCACTGTCACCTCTATATATTTATTTAAGCTTATTTTCTCATAGTTTACATTTTTTTATTCGAAGAGCTGTATATATTTCCATGTAAGTTTCTTTTTTCTTCTAATTTTTTAAAATGTCCAGCTAAAGAACCTTGACTATTGGCATTTTCGATTATGTCAAATACATCATCATGACCCATACCATAATCTGCTGCTATTTCCATTCTTAGTTGTTTTAGCGCTTTTTTTGCATTACTATCAACTATTTTACTCATATTAATCCTCCTCTAATATTTGATATATATAAGTATTTTTTCCTAAATCTCCCTACTTATAGATGGTATTTTATAGAAATAAAAATAATCTCATCATAAAGCTTTTTAATTCTTATACAATGAGATTTTTTTATATTCTATAAAATTTTTATATTACTTGTAATCATCTTCTATAGTTTTAGCTAGTATCTTGTTTATATTATCCATTAGTATTGTTATTTCTCTCTCGCTTGTTAGATAATTACTTACTTTTTTATTGCCATTCGCCTTCTTTTGTATGCTTTCAATTTTTCTTTGGAGCTTTTTATCTATAGGTAGGTTTCTCATTGTTTGCTTTTGGATTTCCATTTGAATTATTCTGTAGTCTTTTAAAAGAGCTTCTGCATTTTTATCTTTCTTAACCTCTTTCATACTGTTTTTAAAATGTTTATACTCTTTGCTACTTTTAATTTCACTAGCTAGCTTTGTAGCTGTATCATAAACGCCCATAAATACCTCCTAAGTAATCATTAACTAATATTTTATTGAATAACAATTTATTGCAACTTATGTTTTATTATTTATCTGTACATATTTTCTTGCACAAAAAAAGATTGAATATAATAAATTATATTCAATCTTTTGGAATTATACCTCCATTATAATCGGAAGTATCATTGGATTTCTTTTAGTTTTTTGATATAGGTATTCTTTTAAGTTTTCTTTTATATTATTCTTTAAGTATGCCCATTCTTTTATGTTTCTTTCTTCGCAATCCTTTAACACGTTCTTGATTACATCTTTTGCTCCATCCATTAAATCTTCAGATTCTCTTACATATACAAATCCTCTAGATATTATGTCTGGACCAGCTAAAACTTTTCCATCTTCTTTTGATATTGTTACAACAACTATCATTAATCCATCTTCTGATAAATGTTTTCTATCTCTTAATACTATGTTCCCAACATCTCCAACACCTAATCCATCTACTAATACATTACCTGTTGGTACATGAGAAGTTACTTTTGCAGAATTTTTATCTAATTCTAAAACTTCTCCTGTTTGCATTACAAATATATTTTGGCTTGGCATTCCTAATTCTTCAGCTAATTCAGCGTGTCTTTTTAACATTCTGTATTCCCCGTGCGCTGGCATAAAGAACTTAGGTTTTACTAATCTTTGCATAAGCTTTAATTCTTCTTGGCAAGCATGACCAGAAACATGTATATCAACTATATCGTTATATACTACTTCTGCACCTTTTTCGAATAATCTATTTACTACTTTAGATATTAATTTTTCATTTCCTGGTATTGGGTGAGCTGATATTATTACTAAATCGCCTCTTCTTATTTCTACTTTCTTATGCTCTGAACTTGACATTCTAGCAAGAGCTGACATAGGCTCTCCTTGTGAACCAGTTGTTATTAGTACTATTTCATTATCTTCATATTTAGATAAATCATTTAAGTCTATTAATACGTCATCATCTATATCTAAATATCCTAAATCCTTAGCAACTCCCACAACGTTCACCATAGATCTACCTGATACAGCTACTTTTCTATTGAACTTTTGAGCTGTATTTATTATTTGTTGTAATCTATGAATATTTGAAGCAAACGTAGCAACTATTATTCTGCTATTCTCCGCTTTTCTAAATAAATCATCTAACCCTACTCCTACAGTTCGCTCTGACATTGTTGAACCTGGTCTTTCAGCGTTAGTACTATCAGCTAACATTAAAAGAACGCCTTTTTGACTCAACTCACAGATTCTATGCATATCCATAACTTCTCCATCAATTGGTGTTAAGTCTATCTTAAAATCTCCTGTGTGGTATATTATACCTTGATCTGTATGAACAGCTATAGAACAAGCATCCGGTATACTGTGGTTATTCTTTATAAATTCCACTTCCATGTTGCTTAGCTTTATTATTTGTCTAGGTTTTACTTCGTGTAATTTAACGTTATTTAATTTGTGTTCCTTTAATTTTACTTGTATTAATCCTATACTTAATCTTGCCCCGTAAATTGGTACATTTATCTTTCTTAGGATATATGGAAGCGCTCCGATGTGGTCCTCATGACCATGCGTTATAAATATACCTTTTATCTTGTCCTTATTTTTCACTAAATAAGTTATATCCGGTATTACTATATCTACCCCTAACATTTCGTCTTCTGGGAAACTAAGCCCCGCATCAATTACAATTATCTCGTCTTTATACTCAACAACTGTCATATTTTTCCCGACTTCGTTAAGTCCACCAAGCGCCATAACTTTAATCTTGTTGGCGTTTTTTCTGAACAATTACATCCTCTCCTTCTGTCTATTTAGTTGTATCTTTTATACACGTTCTATAAATTTTATTAATATCAAATCACGCACTCTTTACCATTATTATCATTGTACCATATTTTTGATTATATTTTAAGTCATAATTAAAATACATTTCTAGTATTATTTTGACAAACCTATTTTATTCTGATATTCTCTCAATATATTGATAAATTTAATAGTTTAAAATAGGGGGTAATATGCGCGGTAAAACACATTGTACAATAGGTATCTTAGCAGCGATTCAAGCTTCTATTCTATTTAAAATTCCTATTTCTCTGTTTAACCTAATGATTTCAGCAATTTTTTCTCTATTGCCAGATTTAGATGAATCTAATTCTATTGTTTCTGATTTCTTTTTTAAAAAGAAAGTATCTAAGTTTTTATATAAATTATTAATATATATGATTAATGTAATTATTTTCTTTGTATCTTTAAAAATAAATGATAACTTTTACATAAGCTCTATTGTTACATTTATGGCAATAATAATTATTGAATCTAAATTAACACATTTATTTTTAAGAAAAATATTCTTATCATTAATTTTTATATTACTTGCTCTGTGCTTATATTTTATTGATGCACAAATTTATTTTATAATTTTCACTTTGATGCTTGCTATATTTCCTTGGCTTAAACATAGAAGTTTTTCTCATAGCATCTTTGCCATAGTAATAATATACTTCTTATTGAAACAAATCGAGCTACTAACTAATATATCCAATTTATCATTTTTTGGTACTATAAGTTATGCTAGTCATATATTTTTAGGAGATTTATTTACAAGACAAGGCGTTCCCCTTTTTTATCCCTTAAATGATAAAAAAATTTCTCTAGGATTTTTAAAAGTAGGAGGAACTTTAAGCAATTTGCTTGAGATTTTATTTATAATAATTCTCGTAGGTTTGATAATTTTTTCAATAATAAAAATATAAGTCCCATTCGGGACTTATTTTATTTACTACAATCTTCACATAAACCATAAAACTTAACATCATGGTCAAGTATTTTAAATTTATATAATTCTTGTATTTCTTTTTCAATATTATCTAATAAATCTTCTTCAGCTTCCATTATTTTACCACAACTTTTACAAATTAGATGGTGATGGTTATGACAATCATCTTTGTCTAAACTTAATTCATATCTTATACATCCGTCGTCTAAGTTAAGCTTAGATATTACATCTATTTCATCTAATAATTGCATAGTTCTATAAACTGTAGCTAGTCCTATTTCTGGACAATCAACTCTTACTAAATCATATATTTCTTCACTACTTAAATGAGTGTGATTGTTTTTTAATAGTATCTCTATTATAGCCCTTCTTTGTGGCGTTATTTTAAATCCCGTTTCTTTTAACTTCTCTTTTAATATATCCATTGTACTCATCATAATATCACCCTTATTTTTCAATTGATAATCTTTATTAATTATTTTAATTGATAATCAGTTATTTGTCAATACCAATAAAAACAATTAATTACTGATTTTTATAAATGAAGTTGTGTAGCATTTCTATGTTTTTTTCTTTATTCCAGTCTACTACAAAACTTCCATTTAATTTTGTTTCTTCTCTATATTCCTCTTTAGGAAACTCTAATTGCTTCATTTCATAGCTTGCTAATTCATGTGAAGTAAAAGCCATTTTTATAAGTTGATTAAAAGCTATATTTACATCTACGTTTCTAACTAAACTCTTTATTATTGATGGATATTTAGAAATAGATGTATTTGATAATTTGTCAGCTATATTTGTTAATATTGCTCTTTGCCTTTCATCTCTTTTATAAATAGTATCCATTTTTCTAATTCTTGCGTAAGCTAAAGTTTGATAACCATTAAGATGTTGGTTTCCACTTGTAGTAATATATCTAATTTCCTCTTCATTATTTGATGATAAATTATAACAAGCACTTATCACTTTGTTTAATTGACCTATTTCATTTTCTTTAACTTCCATATCTACACCACCAATAATATCCACTATTTCAATGAAAGAATTAAAGTCTACAATTGCATAGTCTTTTATATCCATATTTAAATTTTTATTGATAGTTTCTAATAACAAATCAATTTCACCATATGCATAGGCATGATTAATCTTATCTAAGCCTTTACCAGGTATTTCTACTAATGTATCTCTAGCTATAGAAGTTAATTTCAAACACTTATTAAGGTTATCTATAGTTAAAATTATCATAGTATCTGATCTATTTACGGAAGAATCTTTTGTACCATCTTTACCAATCAAAAGTATATTTTCAACCAGATGATCATAGGGATTCTCACTTTGATTTGCAAAACTTTGATTATTATTAAAGCTAAATAAAACACATGAAATTAAAGCCAATATTATAGCAATTTTCTTTTTCATATTTTATCAACACCTTTATAATGAATTGTAATATTATATATTTTCCCCTTTATAGACCAATTTACACATATATATTTTATGTAATAAAAAAACTCTCTCATTTAATAACGAGAGAGTTTAATATTATATTATTCTAAGAACATTTTCATATCATCTTCAACATTAGTTATTCCACCTATGCCAAAGTTTTCAACTAAAACCTTAGCTACATTTGGTGATAAGAATGCTGGAAGTGTTGGTCCTAGATGTATATTTTTCACACCTAAGTATAATAATGATAATAATACTATTACAGCTTTTTGCTCATACCAAGCTATGTTATAAGCTATTGGTAATTCATTTATATCATTAAGTTCAAATACTTCTTTTAATTTAAGTGCTATTAGAGCTAATGAGTATGAGTCATTACATTGACCTGCATCTAGTACCCTAGGTATTCCACCTATATCACCTAAATCTAATTTATTATATTTGTATTTTGCACATCCTGCTGTTAATATTACAGTATCTTTTGGTAATGCCTTTGCAAAATCAGTATAGTAATTTCTTGACTTAGCTCTTCCATCACATCCTGCCATTACAAAGAATTTCTTTATTGCTCCAGATTTTACTGCATCAACTACTGCATCTGCAAGTGCAAATACTTGATTATGTGCAAATCCACCTATTATTTCTCCAGTTTCGATTTCTTTTGGAGGAGCACATTTTTTAGCTTGCTCTATTATTTCTGAGAAATCTTTGTTATCTTCGCTTATACCTTTTATATGCTTAACTCCGACAAATCCTGCAGCACCTGTTGTGTATATTCTATCTTTGTAGCTATCTTTTGGTGGCACTATACAGTTTGTAGTCATAAGTATTGGTCCATTAAAACTTTCAAACTCTTCTTTTTGCTTCCACCAAGCATTTCCGTAGTTTCCTGCAAAGTGAGAATACTTTTTAAATGCTGGATAGTAATGAGCTGGTAGCATTTCTGAGTGAGTATATACATCTACTCCTGTACCTTCTGTTTGCTTTAATAATAATTCTAGATCTTTTAAATCATGCCCTGATACAAGTATTCCTGGGTTATTTCTTACACCTATGTTTACTTTAGTTATTTCTGGATGTCCGTAAGTTCCTGTATTTGCACTATCAAGTAGAGCCATACCATCTACCCCAACCTTACCAGTTTCAAGCGTTAAACCTATTAACTCATCTATACTTAAGTTATCGTCTAGTGTTTTTGCTAATGCTGACTGCATAAATGCATTTACTTCTTCATTATCATATCCTAAAGCATTTGCATGCTTCATATATGCAGATAATCCTTTAAGACCATATATTATAAGCTCTCTTAAACTTCTTACATCTTCATCTTTAGTAGCAAGTACTCCTACTTTAGTAGATTTTTCATCTAGTATTTTATTTATATCAACTGATTCTTTTCCACTTCCAAGTATTGCATTTTTGATTTTACTTAATACATTAACTTTATCGTCCATCTCAGCGTTTGAATTTGCATTCCATAATGCTGCTTCTGATAAATTATCTTTATTTTCTAATTTAGCTAATAAAGCTTCTTTAACTGCTAAGGTTTCTTTAACCCTTGCATAAAATACTGCATCATCAAAGTTTGCATTAGTTATTGTAGTGAATAAATTTATAGTTATTAAATTATTTATCTCTGAATCTATTAGACTTCCTTCTGCTCTAAGTCTAGTAGTTACTTCTGATAAACCTTTTGTTGCATATACTAATAAGTCTTGCATTCTTGCTAAATCTGGTGATTTACCACATACTCCGAATTTTGTACATCCACTACAACCTGCTGTTTCTTGACATTGATAACAAAACATTAAATTTTCCATATTTATCTCTCCCATTAAAATGTATATTTTTATACTCTTTTAGAGTTTAAATTTATTTTATAATTTATTCTTAGTAAAATTAATTTATACTAAGAATAAAGGTTTAACTATTTTCTTTCACTTATAGAGTACTCTATTTCACTTTTTTGTATAAATTCAAAATTGCCATTTACTTCATTTACAAATGCTTTTATCCATAAATTTCTTAAATCATAGAATACTTCAACATCCATTCCTTCTTTTTGCCATATATCTTCATGAACGCAAATTCTTCTTTTCCACTCAACGATATTATCTTGTGAAACAATAACTTCATTAACTCTATCGCAAGGCATACCGTCTAATATATAATCATTTAAGCTATCATATATGTCTTTTGCATTTAGAAGATTCTTATTGATTTTTACTTCTTTAGCAGCTTTAATACCTTGATGTATATATACATTCTCTAATTTAACTAAATTATTTTTATTATTTTCTAGCACAACTTTAGTCCATGATGCCATTCTTCCTTCTGAAGAATGTATTTTACTTTGTAACCATCCATGTATGTTACTTGTGTCTATTATTTCTTCTAGATTTTTATTTTGAGTTTTCTCTCCATATTTTAAATCTATTTCATTTTTAATTTCTTCTATATTTAATCCTTCTTTTTTAGCTAACTTAATAATCTCATCTTCTAAGCCTTCAAACCATAAAATCTTATCAAATAGCCAATAGTGTATTTTTCCTAAAAATAAACTCATTTTAATTCTCCTTATATTAATGTGTATTTTTTATACCCTTTTATGATATACATATTCTTTTAATTTTTAATTTGTTACTATGTTTACAGTATATTACAATACTTATAAAATATCTGTAACGTAGGTTACTTATTTCAAGTTTTATAAAAAAATTTTTATATTTTTAATTCTAAAAAAAAGATTTATATAATGGTATATTATAGTAAAAACTTTAACAGAGAAGAATATAATCTAGAAGATATCCTTTAAAAGACGATACCGTCTAGATTAATATATTTTTCTCCACCTTCAGACTTCATAAGCCATCCTACCCAACAAGTACTACATCCCTTTAGACTATTATAATTCGTTCAATTTTTTTAAAATTTCATCTAAATTTAATCCATGTATTTCACAAGCTTGCTCTAACTTTTCCATCTGCGCTGATGGGCAACCAATACAGCCCATACCATAACTCATGAGTATTTGAGCTGCATTTGGTTTAGACTTTATTATATCTGCTATTATAGTATCTTTAGTTATCATTTTTTTGCTCCTTAATATCTGCTATTTTTAAAACTTCATCTTTAAATCTATCTATTTTTATTTTATCAATGAAATCTCCTAGTTTTTCGCCTAGTTGAGCATTTTCATTATAATATTCTAATATAGTTTTAACTAAAATAAATACTTCGTCTTCTGTTAATCCTTTTATTAAAATATCAGCACTACGTGGATTAAATCCTGCACTTCCACCTACTGTTATAAAAAACTTTCCATCAATATCAACTAAAACTCCGATATCTTTTGAATAAACGCTTGTACATGCATTTCTACAGCCAGCAACACCTATTTTTGTTCGGCATGGTAAATCCATTCCATGAAAATTCTTGCTTATTTTCATTCCGATACCGATGGTTGGATATTTGGATCTTTTACAAAAATTTGCCGGACATATTTCAACATTCTTTAATGAATTTTGGCTTTTAACTGCTGGCTTCATTCCTAATTCATTCCATATGGCTTGTAAATCCTCTTGTTCTAAATTTGTGATTAAAATTCTTTGACCAGAAGTAAGCTTTAAAACACCATTGTATTTTTTTGCAACCTCTCCTATTTTTATAAGATCATCTGCAATTATAAATCCCCCTGGAATGTGTGGAGTTATAGCAAATGTCCTTTTTCCTTCTTTAATTTT
Organism: Romboutsia sp. LXY-2; assembly: GCF_056171995.1. Taxonomy (NCBI): domain Bacteria; kingdom Bacillati; phylum Bacillota; class Clostridia; order Peptostreptococcales; family Peptostreptococcaceae; genus Romboutsia; species Romboutsia sp. LXY-2. The sequence continues at coordinate 536,582 of NZ_JBKFGI010000001.1, forward strand.
TTGTAGATTTCCATAAGCACTCATTTATATTTTCCTCTTCATTAATAGTTATATAAACAATGACTATATAAAAATATAGTCATTGTTTAAAATCTTCTAATTAATCTATACTTATAACTGAAACTGGACAACCATCTCTAGCATCTTGAGCTGATTCTAATAAATCGTTAGAAATATCTTCTTTTATAGGCACTGATTTACCTTCATCATCCATACTAAATACTTCTGGGCATGTTCCTGCGCACGCCTCACATCCTATACATCCGTCTCTATCAACAAAAGCTTTCATATTTTATCTCCTTATAAAATTAATTTATTTTAAAAAGGTGGTTGTTGTATTTTAATTATTTAGTAGGAACTTCTAAACAAGATCCTAAATCTTTTTCTGGTGTACTTATAGGTTTTATATCAAATGTATCAACTAAGTATTGAAGTACATTTGGACTTAAAAATGCTGGTAACGTTGGTCCAAGATATATTCCTTTTATACCTAGTGATAAAAGGGCTAATAAGTCTGCTACTGCTTTTTGTTCATACCAAGATAAAATGATAGAAAGTGGTAAGCTATTAACGTCTGTATCAAAAGCATCAGCAAGTGCTAAAGCTATTCTTACTGCTGAATAAGCATCATTACATTGTCCTACATCTAATAATCTTGGAAGTCCTGCTACTTCACCAAATTCTAATTTATTAAATCTATATTTACCACAAGCTAATGTAAGTATTATACAATCTTTTGGAACTTGTTCAGCAAACTCTGTATAATAGTTTCTTCCAGCCCTTGCTCCATCACATCCTCCTATTAAGAAGAAGTGTCTTAGTTTTCCTGATTTAACTGCATCTATTATAGCTGGTGCATTGCTTAGAGTAGCATTATGCCCAAATCCAACTAATATTTCTTTAGGCTCTTGATCTTCTTTAAATCCACCAAGTTCTAAAGCTTTATTTATTATTTCACTAAAGTCTTTATCTCCATTTTCGGTTTTTCCTATATATTTTACTCCATCCCATCCAACTACACTTGTTGTAAATATCCTGTCCTTATATGAATCTCTAGGCTTCATTAGGCAGTTTGTAGTCATAAGTATACATCCTGGTATATTATCAAATTCTTTTTGTTGGTCTTGCCAAGCTCCTCCAAAGTTTCCTGCTAAGTGAGGATACTTATTAAGCTCTGGGTATCCATGACATGGAATCATTTCTCCATGAGTATATATATTTATTCCTTTTCCTTCTGTTTGTTTTAAAATCATCTCTAAATCTTTTAAATCATGACCAGAAACAATTATAAATGGACCTTTCTTTACATGCACATTTACTTTGTGAGGAGCTGGGTTTTTATATACTGTAGTATTTGCTTCATCTAGTTTTTGCATAACAGCAACACTCATGTCCCCTGCTCTCATAGTCCATGTTATTAAATCTTCTACTGTTAATTTGTCATCACACGTTGCTGCTAATGCTCTAAAATAAAATTCATCTACTTGATCATTATAATACCCTAACTCTCTAGCTTGATGTCCGTATGCAGATATTCCCTTTAATCCATATATAATAGTTTGTCTTAAAGAACGTATATCAGCATCTAAATCTTGATCATACATTATTCCAGCTTTTTTTGCATCGATTAACATTTTGTCTCTAGTATCACTTAAATTATATGTAGCTTGCTCACAACAGTTTTCACAAGTTGAAACCTTACTCCTTAATGATTGTTTTATTTCTTGAGACTCTTTTAACATTTTTTCATGAACATCACCATCAAAGTTAACATTCGTAAGTGTTGTAAATAATGTATTTTCAACAAAGCTAACTATTTCTTTATCTACTTTTTCACCCTTTTTGATTAACTCATTTACATAGCAACTTATTCCTTTTACTTGATATACAAGCAAATCTTGAAGGGCTGCTATTTCAGGTGTCTTTCCGCAAACCCCTATTTTTGTACACCCCTTGCCTCCTGCTGTTTGTTCACATTGATAACAAAACATTGGAAAATCCATATATATTCACTCCTTTTTGTTTAATTTTCATATTTATAATGCCCATAAAATTCACATAATATAAGTTGGATTAATGCTTATTATTTGTTTTAATCTTTAGTTTTTTCTATTTTAAATACATTTATCACTTTCACATCTGGACAACATATTATGCAACTGTTTTTATCTTCTTCTCCTGGTATACCTCCACAATTATACACAAGTTTCCCACAGTTTTTTAAGTATCATAATCCCCTTGTAATTAAAAAAATCCCAACCATGATATTTTCATAGCTGGGATTTCAATTTTATTGTTCGTCTTCGTCGTAGTTTAATCCTTCTTCTTCCATTATAGCATTGTAAACAGCTACAACAGTTTCATACTCATCATCATTATCTAATGGTAATAATATTTCACCTTGCTCATCTTCATCAATTCTGAATATTAAAGCTTCTTCTGCATCTTCATCATCTACTGGTAATAATATAGCATATTCCTTACCTTCAGCTTCTAATGTTAATATTATTTCAAATTGTGTTTCAACACCATTTTCATCTATTAAATTTATTATGTTTTCTTGCATAATCTTCACCTCTAATTTTTAGTATTTATTATATTATATCTTATTATTTTAATTTTTTATATATTTTTTATAAATTTCTTTGTCTATCTAGATAACCTTGCAGTATTATTACTGCAGCTAACATATCTATAACTTTTTTTCTTTTACTTCTACTTACATCACCTTCAATTAATGATCTTTCCGCTGCAACTGTAGATAGTCTTTCATCCCAGAACTCTATTTCAAGTCCTGTTTCTTCTTTTAATAATTCACAGAATTTGATTACTTTTTCTCCTTGCGGCCCTAATGTTCCATTCATATTTTTAGGAAGGCCAGATACAATCTTATTTACTTGTCTTTCTTTTATTATAGCCTTTAATTCTTCGATATCTTTTTTCTTTCCAACTCTTCTTACAGTCTTAACACCTTGTGCTGTTAATCCCATTAAATCACAAACTGCTACACCTATTGTTTTGTCACCTATATCTAAGCCCATTATTCTTCCATCTAACATAGTATCTCTCCTTATATCGTCTTTATACAATAGTCTTTAATTTTAAATTATATTTTATATTTCATAGTTTAATCTTTATATACAAACTTATACTATCTAATAATAAAAGGGCATTTCTCAAAATAAATCTTATCTTTGAGATTGCCCCTTATTATATAAGAAAATAATAATATTAGTTATTTTTCTTCAAATATTATCATATTTATACTTATTATTAAAAGCGGTATTAGTATATATATAGCTGCAGTTGATGCTGCTACTATTCCTGAATCATTTACTAAAAGAGTCACTATACAACCAACTATTGATGCAATAAAACCTTTAAATATTAAAGGATACTTTTCAGATATATGTCTGAAATGCTTTGATGGTTTAAATATAAATATTGCAACAATACCTATCCCAGCAAGTAATATATTTACCCATACAGTTGATTGAGCAAGTTTTAGATTCATTTCAATCTTTCTAGTAAATGTTTGTATTATTGCCATTGGACCATTTAATAATATTTGCTTAACAAATAATGCTAAGTGAGATTCCGTTCCTAAAACTAAATCTAACACTGCAAATATTAATACAACAGCCACAGCAGCTGCTCCTAATAACATAACTTTTTTGAAATCTAGTTTTACATCAAATATTAAAAGGACAAATAATAGATATGCAACACATTCTGATATCGCTCCACCAACGTTAGCTCCCATAGATGGATAAGCACTAGTTATTAATATTATTAAAGATAATACTGCAACCAATGGTTTTGGTATGTTTTTATAGTTTAGTAATACTGCAAGAGCAAAAATAGCACAACCTATTGTAACACCTTCATATTCATTACCTATACCATAGTACCTAGCTCCTATTATAGCATCATAACTCATTATGTTATTTTGCATTAAATAAGTTCCAAATACTGAATCTATTGCTATTAAAGTAATAGTAAGTCCAGCTAAGAATCCCATCTGCTTAATATCATCGTCTTTAAATAGCACTCTTCCTAAGATATATAAAATTACTGTAGTCATAACAATTCCTATAGCTATTGTAACATCTGTTTTAAAATTAAATATAGGTGCTAGTAAAAATGCTAACGGCATTATTATTCCTAGTTTGATAAACTCTTTTAATATTTTAAATACTCTTTCTTTATGAGGTATACGCTCTTTAAATAATAGAGCAACCATAGCTATTACCCATGATGCTGATACTATACCTACAAAAGTATTAACAACCATAGATCTAGCTGTAGATATTGATACTATTTTTTCAAATTCTCCAAGTATATAATCTACATTGTTTTCTTTATCTACTAAGCTGTAACTTCTTCCTAACATAGCTTCATTTTTAAGACCAAATTCATTAAGTATATCTACACCAACATCTAAATTTGCTACAACACCATCTCTTCTTGTTGTATTAGATGTTAGTACACCTTTTCCATCGCCTTTAAATTTAACTATAGGAGATAATCTTCTATTATTTTTGTAATCTGCATCACTAGGAAATGCACTAGATATATATACAGTATCATTTTCGCCTACCATAGAAAATACTTCTGCAAGGTATGAATCTATATTGTTAAATATCATTTCCCTCATATCAAAGTAAGAGTCTTCATTTAGATACTCTTTATATAAATCTAATCGATATGTATCTCCAAGCTCTATAAATAAAGCATCAGCTTCTTCATAGTATTTTTTAGTTTCATTTTTTAACTTCTCATAGTCTGTAGCTACTCCAAATGGCATATATCCATCTTCAATATTGATATCATCAACATTTCCGTATTCTATTCTACCATATTCATCCATAGCTACTAGCCCAATATTTCTATTTTTGACTACTTTTCCATCTTCTACTCTGTCTGCGTTTCCAATAGCAGCAACCTTATATCCATTTTTTGTTAGAGTTTGTCCTAAAGCTCCTAAAGTAGAACCATATTCACCTTTTTCAAGGTTTTCATTAATTGACTTATTAATGGTAATATTGTTTATTTCTTTAGCACTTTGGCCTGTTGCTACTTCATACATTTCAGAATTTTCCTTAGTAGCTTGTTCGAAGTTAATATAATCTTGTGTGGCTACATTAGCTCGTCCTCCTGCACCCATAGAAGCGTAACTTCTTCTATCATCTGTACCTTTATCTCCTCTTATATTCATAAGGCCTATATAACCTTTTGAATTAATTTGTTCTTCAAGTACAGGTATTTTAAGCATATTTACAAGATTAGTTCTATTCATATTAATAAATATTACTTTACCTTGCTCTTCTTCTGCAAAGGAATAACTAGAAATAGAACTTACAAGTATCATAATTACTGCTAATAATGATACAATCTTCTTTTTCATTATTGACCTACTTTCTGTTCAGATAATGAGTGATAACTTCTTCTAATAATTCGTCTCTCTCAAATTTTTTGATTATAGATCTTGCATTTTTATGACTTGTTATATAACTTGAGTCACCTGAAAGAAGGTACCCTATAATTTGATTTATAGGGTTATAACCTTTCTCAAGTAATGCTTGATAAACAAGATCTATAGTATCTGAAACACTAATTTTATCATCTGTTACACCTTCGAATTTCATAGTATAGTCTAAATCTTTTTCCATACTCAACTACCCCCTTATTTGGTTGCTATTTAACTTGCGATTTTACAACCTCACTAGCATGGCTTAAAGCTTCCTCAACCTTTGATACATCACTAGCTCCAGCTTGTGCCATATTAGGTCTTCCTCCACCTTTTCCGCCAGCTATAGAAGCTACTTCTTTAACTATGTTTCCACAGTGTATACCTTTGTCTAATACATCTTTAGTAGCTGTAACAACAAAGTTTATTTTATCATCAGCAACATTTGCTAATACTACTACACCACTACCTAACTTATCTCTTAGGCTGTCTGCAGTTTCTTTTACTGTGTTCATATCCATACCTTCAAACTTTGTAGTTATTAGGTTTACTCCATTTATTTCAACTTTAGAATCTAATATTGAATCTACTGATTGTAAACTCATCTTAGTCTTAACTTCTTGTAATTCCTTAGCTAAATGCTTGTTTTCATCAACTAAACTTTGAGCTCTTTGAGTTAAGTTATCTTCTTTAGTTTTTAATGTTTGACAAACTTCGTTTATAACTGCTTCTTTTTCCTTTAAGTATTCGTATACTGCTTTACCTGTAATAGCTTCTATTCTTCTTACACCTGCAGCTACACCACCTTCAGATAATATTTTGAATAGTCCTATTTGAGAAGTATTTCTTAAGTGAGTTCCTCCACAAAGTTCTACAGAATAGTCACCCATAGATACAACTCTTACCTCATTACCATACTTTTCGCCAAATAGTGCCGTAGCTCCTTTTTCTTTAGCTGCATTTATACTCATATTTTCACAATTTATTTCTAAAGCATCAAGTATTGCATTGTTTACTTTTTCTTCTATTACTTTTATCTCTTCTTTTGATATAGCTTCAAAGTGAGTAACGTCAAATCTTAATCTTTCAGGAGTTACTAAAGATCCAGCTTGGTTAACGTGATCTCCTAATACTTCTTTTAATGCCTTATGAAGTAAGTGAGTAGCACTATGGTTTCTAGCAGAAGCCATTCTTATATCTTTATTAACTATAGTCTTTAAGTCTTCACCTACATTTATTTTACCAGACTTAACAGTTCCTATATGCTTAATAGTGTTATTTGCACCTTTTCTTGTATCAGTTACTTCTATAACTATATCTTCTGCTTTGTTAGTAAGTATACCAGTATCACCAGCTTGACCTCCACCTTCTGGATAGAAAGTAGTTTTATCAAGAACTATTACAACCTCTTGACCTGCAACTGCATTTTCTACTAATTCACCTTCAACAACTATAGCTTTAACATTACCTATATCGTCTAAGTTTTCGTAACCATTGAATTCACTATCAACAGTAGATTCTAACTTTGATAAAGGATCTTCCTTCCATCCTTCACCTTCCATGTTACCTCTAGCATTTCTAGCTCTTTCTCTTTGCTTGTTCATTTCTTCATTGAAAGATTCTTCATCTAAATCTAGACCAACTTCTTCTAAGATTTCCTTTGTTAAATCTATTGGGAATCCATAAGTATCATATAATTTAAATGCATTTTCTCCACTTAAAGTAGTTTTGTTGTTTTCTTGTAATTCTTTTATATAAGTAGAAAGTATTTCACTTCCTTGATCTATTGTTTCATTGAACTTTTCTTCTTCTATTCTTATAACTTTCTTGATGTAGCTTTCTTTTTCAACTAACTCTGGGTAAGCTTCTCCACTTACTTTTATAACTTCATCAACTAATTTGTATAAGAAGTTTTCTTTTATTCCTAATAACTTACCGTGACGAGCTGCTCTTCTAAGTAATCTTCTAAGAACATATCCTCTTCCTTCATTTGATGGTAATACTCCATCAGCAACTAAGAAACTTACTGCTCTTGTATGGTCTGTTATTATTCTTATAGATATATCAGTTTTGTCACCTTTACCGTATTCAACACCAGCCATTTTTTCTACAGTGTTTAATATTTGCTTTATAGTATCTACATCAAATATAGTATCAACACCTTGCATTATACAAGCCATTCTTTCTAGACCCATTCCTGTATCTATGTTTTTGTTGTCTAACTCTGTGTAGTTTCCATCTTCATCTCTATTAAATTGAGTAAATACGTGATTCCAGAACTCTAAGTATCTGTCACAGTCACATCCTGGCTTACAATCAGGGTTGTCACATCCATATTCTACCCCTCTATCGAAGTATATTTCTGAACAAGGTCCGCAAGGTCCTATACCTATTTCCCAGAAGTTATCATCTTTACCAAGTCTTACTATTCTTTCCTTAGGGAAGTTCATTTCTTTTTCCCATAAATCGAAAGCATCGTCATCTTCTTCATATACTGTTACCCATATTTTATCTTCAGGTATGTTTAGGTGCTCTGTAACGAACTCCCATCCCCATCTTACAGACTCTCTTTTAAAGTAATCTGCAAATGAGAAGTTGCCCATCATTTCAAAGAAAGTACCATGTCTTGCAGTCTTTCCTACGTTTTCTATATCACCTGTTCTTATACACTTTTGACAAGTAGTCATTCTCTTACTTGGCGGTACTTCTACTCCAGCAAAGTAGTTTTTAAGTGGAGCCATACCTGAGTTTATTAATAATAAACTTTTATCGTTGTGTGGTACTAAAGAAGCACTTTCTTTAACGTAGTGTTCTTTAGATTCAAAGAATTTTAAGAATCTACTTCTTATTTCGTTTAATCCCATTGGTTGCATTGTTTTTTCCTCCTAAATTTGTATTATTTCGCTCATGTTAAGCTATTTTATGTATTTAATACAATAAAAAAGCTCACACCTATAATATAAAATTATAGGGGCGAGCATTATATTCGCGGTACCACCCTAATTATCATTAAAAATAATGACATCTTCGGAAAACCTTAGCTATAACGTAACTACCGTCATTCCCTACTTAGTTTCAGGAATGCTACTCTAAGACTGCTTCAACTATTTTATTCTAAGGGCTTCCACCATTTCCCTCTCTCTGTAAGACGTCAAATAATTTACTATTTCTTTTCACTGTATTTAAATTAAAATTTTATTATATTTTTCATATAGTTATATTACTAAATTTTATTTAATTAATCAATAGTATATGAGAATTTTTAATCTATTATTCCTCCACCTACTACAACATCTCCCTGATACATAACAACAGATTGACCTTTTGTAATAGCTCTTTGAGGTTCATCAAATACTATTTTTATTCTATCATTACCTAATGCGTACACTGTAGCTGGAGATGGCTTAGCAGAGTATCTAATTTTTGCTTCTACTCTTATAGGCTCTTTTATATCAGCATAATCAAATAATATGAAATTTGCATCTTTAGCTTCTAATTCTTTTGCAAATATATCTTCATTATCGCCTAAAACTACTGTATTTCTCTTTGCATTTATATCTACAACAAACATAGGCTTTCCAAATGCTATTCCAAGGCCTTTTCTTTGACCTATAGTATAGTTTATTATTCCTGTGTGTTTTCCTAATATTTTACCATTAGTATCTACAAAATAACCTTCTTCAATTCTCTTTTTAGAATGTTTTTTAACATATCCTGCATAGTTATTATCTTTAACAAAGCATATTTCTTGACTATCAGGCTTATTATGAACATCCATACCCATTTCTTTTGCAATTTCTCTTACTCTATCTTTTTCATAATCTCCTATTGGAAGTAATGTATGCTCTAATTGCTCTTGAGTAAGATTATAAAGTGCATAAGTTTGATCCTTCTTATCAGTAACTGATTTTTTTAGAAGGTATCTTCCTGACTCTTCATCCTTTTCTATTTTAGCATAATGACCTGTCGCAACATAATCACAACCTATTTGACGAGCTTTCTTAAAGAAGTCATCAAATTTTATATGTTTGTTACAAGCTATACACGGATTAGGAGTTCTTCCTTCTAAATATTCATCTATGAAAGGTTCTATTACCTTCTCTTTAAATACATCACTGAAGTTTAACACATAAAATGGTATACCTATTTTATCAGCAACTCTTCTAGCGTCTTCTACTGCTGCTAAAGAACAACATCCACCTTCATTCTCTATTAATTCATCATCATCATCTTGCCATAATTTCATAGTAACACCTATTACATCATAGCCTTGTTGTTTTAGTAGGTATGCTGCTACCGAACTATCTACTCCACCACTCATACCTATCATTACTCTTTTGCTCATGAAATCACCTCGTTCTTTATATTATATATACTTTACTATATTTTTAAAAGTATATAATTTTCTATAACCTTCTAAAACCAGTTTTATTTTAATAATACCTAGGTATTATATACAGTCCTTTTTTAAGAAAAATATCCCTCTCAAGTAATATTTACCTAAAAGGGATATTGTAATCATTTTATTTTAAGCTTCTTCTTCCTCTATATCATGGTGATGATCATGATCATCGTCTATAACTACACCATCTAATTCTTCTATGTGGATATTGTGTTTCTTAGCATAGTCTATTAAAGCTGCTTTTATTGCTTGTTCAGCAAGAACTGAACAGTGCATTTTTACTGGTGGTAAACCATCTAAAGCTTCAGCAACTGCTCTATTAGTTACTTCTAAAGCTTCATGTATTGTTTTTCCTTTTACCATTTCAGTTGCCATTGATGAAGACGCTATTGCTGATCCACATCCGAAAGTCTTAAACTTTACGTCTTTTATTATTTCGCCATCTATGTCAAGATATATTCTCATTATATCTCCACATTTAGCGTTACCTACTTCACCTACACCACTTGCATTATCTATTTCCCCAACATTTCTAGGGTTCATGAAATGATCCATAACTTTATCACTATATTGCATCTTAATTTCCTCCTAATTCTCTCTATATATATTATCTGTTAATTATCTATTTGCTCTTTCCTTTTTAGCAGCATCGTAAAGAGGTGACATACTTCTTAATCTCTCTATTACAGCTGGTAAGTTTTCTATTATATAATCTATATCTTCTTCTGTTGTAAAATCACCTATTGATAGTCTTAATGATCCATGAGCTATTTCATGCGGTAGACCTATTGCCATTAGAACATGAGATGGATCTAATGATCCTGAAGTACATGCTGAACCACTTGATGCAGCTATACCTAACATATCTAACAGTAGAAGTATTCCTTCTCCTTCTATGAATTCAAACGAGAAGTTTACGTTCCCTGGTAGTCTATTTTCTAGACTTCCATTAACTTTTGTAAATGGTATTTCTTTTAATATGCCATCTATTAATTTTGCTCTTAAAGAAGTTAAAGTTTGAACATGATTTTCCATATTAGCCTTAGCCATTTCAGCTGCCTTACCATATCCTACTATTGAAGGTATGTTTTCAGTACCAGCTCTTCTTCTTCTTTCTTGTGCTCCACCGTGAACAAATGTGTGTAACTTTGTTCCTGTTTTGATGTATAATGCACCTATTCCTTTAGGTCCATATATTTTATGTGAAGACATACTCATTAAGTCTACGTTTAATTCTTTAACATCTATTGGCACGTTTCCAGCTGCTTGAACAGCATCTGTATGGAATAATACTTTATGCTTTTTAGCTATTTCACCTATTTCTTTTATAGGTTGTATTGTTCCTATTTCGTTATTTGCATACATTATTGTTATTAATATTGTATTATCTTTTATTGCTGCTTCTAATTCATCTAATTTTACTCTACCGTCTTCGTCAACATTTAAGTAAGTAACTTCAAACCCGTGATGCTTTTCTAAGTACTCACATGTGTGAAGTATACCGTGGTGTTCTATTTTAGATGTTATTATGTGGTTCCCTTTATCTCTGTGAGCAAATGCAACTCCTTCTATTGCCCAGTTATCACTTTCAGTCCCACCTGCTGTGAAGTATATTTCATTTGTTTTTGCATTTATAAGGTCAGCTACTTGACCTCTAGCTTTATCTAATGCTTGCTTAGCTTCTCTTCCGAATGTGTGAAAACTAGATGCATTCCCAAAATAATCCGTTAAGTATGGCATCATCTCATCTAGTACTTCTTTTTTAACAGGAGTTGTCGCAGAGTAATCCATGTATAATCTTCTTTTTTCCATTACATTCATCTCCATATCTATTTAATAATTATATTAGTTATATTTGTTATGTCGTTTTCTAATTTGTTTTTGTTGAAGTCATTTATCATGTCTTGAAGTGTAATAGACTCTATAACATCTTCTATACCCTTCTTTATCTTCTCCCAAACAACTTTAGTTACGCATATATTTGAATTCTCGCAAATCTCATCATCTAATAAACAATCCGATAGTGATACTGGTCCTTCAAGAACTGTCAGTATATCACCAACCGTAATATCTTTTGGGTCTCTATTAAGAAGATAACCTCCTTGGGCACCCCTTACACTTTTCACTAGTCCAGCTTTCTTTAGGGCTGAGAATAATTGTTCAAGATATTGATCTGATATATTTTGCTTTTTAGCAATAACCTTTAAAGAAACAGGTCCATCGTTTTGATTTAATGATAATTCAAACATAGCTTTTAGCCCATATCTACCCTTAGTAGATAACTTCATTATTATCACCCTCTATACGAAATCTAATTCATACTGTTTCAGTAGGAATTATCTTTAAACTTATTTTATTATAACCTAGTAAACTTGTCAAGATTAAATTCATAGTATTTTTGTAGGAATTAAAATTCGCTTCGCTCATGGGCCAACGTCTATTCGGTAGGCTCCTGTCCCATTGCTTAAAACTCGATATTTTCGTAGCGTCAATGTAAATTCAGATAGCTCATCACACCTTTTTACATACAAATAAGGAGTATGTAATCATACCCCCTCTTTTAAATTCCTTCATATAAAAATTGTTAAGATTTCATTCGATATCTTAATCGTTCTTTATGTATTACTTACTCCATATGTTTATAAGTAAGGCAAAATAAAATACAATATAGGAGATAAAATATATCCATTTACTCATCTTAATATTTTTTTCACTTATTTCATAATTTAATAAATTATTTAAAATCCTAGGTATAATAAAATTATATAAAATAAATACTGGCAGCGCTATATATACAATAATTCCAAACCAAAAGTGATTAAATATAGTATCTAATATAAAATCAGATCTAGTTTCAGCGGGTATAACAAGTATAACTACAATCCAAAATAGAAAAATAGGTATAGACATATATGAATCTACTAAATTACGATACTTATTATATCTTATAATGTATTTTAAATAATAGTCTTTATACATTGATGTAGATATACTATCTAGAATATCTTCTTTAGGTAAAAACTTTGAGTTATCACAATACATATAAACCTTAACTAAGTACATAATAATATCTTCAGTATCATTTCCTTTATTTGATAAATCAAGCTTAGGAATTTTTTTAGAAACCTTATCTACTCTAAATGCTTTTTTATCTAGAATTTCTCTAAGTTTATCTTCCAGTGTGAACCTTAAATCTTCTTTTTTATCAATTTCTATTTTTATAAAAAAGTTATTTTCGTGGTAAAGTATATCATCATAATCATTTTTAACTATTATTCCTACAGTCTTTTTATCCATAAATTCCCCCTATAAATCCTCGTTTCATATTTATCTATTGACATAATATTAAAACAAAGACCCTTCTTTCCTTTGTTCTCCCCAATTAAATATCTTGCTATAACTATTGATATCCCCCAGTATCTACTAGTTAGCTATCCATATTTTTTCATACAGAAATTTTTTAGTCTTTATTTAATATTATATAACATTTACATGTTTATTTTCATCCTATCATTTTTAGTATTCATTCAAAACATAACTTTATTTATAAATATTTATATACTTATCTCCTAGTAAATTGTATTTTATGATGGTAAAATATCTTTCATATGTTTTTATACAATTAGCTACGGAGGTTACAATTATGTATAATGTTAAAACTAAAGCTGAATTAGAAGCTGCTCTTAAAAATAATGAACCTAATATTTTTATATTTGATGAGAAAATAGTAAAATCATTTAAGCCTTTAGATAATGTAAATATTTCTAGTGCTTTTAGAAATAGATGTAAGTATACTCTTGAGAAATCTTATGATGGTTCTGCTTTTTTAGGATCTTTTGGGTTTGCCCCTATGATATCTGAAGTTGGTGATATATCTTTCTTCAGTGCAATGAGTATGATTTCTAGTGTAGGATTACATCAGATTCTGATTATTTTTTCACACTACAATATTAAATTCAAAGATAATGGTATTTTATTATCTAAAATCTAAAAAATATTATTTAAATAATAAAAAGAGCAATAATCAGGTATTAACCTACATTATCGCTCTCTTTATTTGTGTTTTTTATTTAATAAAATGTTGTGTTAAAGTGGTTTCTTTCTATCATTGACTTTTACTACACTTTTTATACTAACTTCCATGAGTCATCACTTCCTGGTGTAGATGTTGTCCACCATTTAGCTTCATATTTTTGACCGTTGTATACTACTATATCACCTCCAACATAAGCTTTACCTGGCATATATTCTTGACTTCCATCAGGATTTGTTTCTATTACTAGTTCCCAAGCTGCACTTGTGTCTGGATTTTCTCCTTTTACCCACCATTTAGCTACATATTCCTGCCCATGATATACTACTCTATCACCTTGTAAATATACTTGATCTGGATTATATGTATCTCCTGATGTTGAAGGCTTTTCTTTTACTGTTATTGTTCTCTCTTTAGACGTTGTTAATCCTTCACTGTCTATAACAGTGTATGTTAACTTATATGTACATACATTCGTTGTATCAATATTTCCTTGTACATCTATTTTTGATGTTAAATCTCCATCTTCTTTATCATTCGCAGTTATACCAGCCATTTTATCAAAGCTGTCTCCAACCGTTATAGTTTTATCTACTACTCCATTTAATACTGGTGCTTGATTCTTAGGATCTTCTGGCCCACTACCTCCACCGTCATTTCCACCATTTTCTCCAACTGGCTTCATTCCGTTAAAAGTAACATTTCTTACATCTGAGAAGCATAGTCCTATCATACCTTGAAGGTTTGTAGTTGCTCCTGGTTCTAAGCTTTGCCATCCTGAAGATTTCAATGTTATTGTAGTAAAATCTCCATTATCTTTTTCAGTAGCAGTACCTCCCCAAGATGATTTGTATATTGCTGATTTTGGTAAATCAAATGATAACTCCCATCCACCATCTATCTTTTCTTTAGTGTGGTTAGTTACTTCAAAATCATATGTATAGTTTGGATGGTCATAAGTTCCTGTTAAGTTTACTTCTACACCGATTTCTTCTAAGTTTTTATTGTCTTCTTCTGTTTTATTAGCAGGGCCCATTTTATCAAGACCACTACTTAATCTCTTAGTTAATGTATCCCCGTATGTATACTTACCTTCGTTTACATCATTTGAGCCTTCTACATAATTAGGATTTGGTCCATAATCTCCATCCATAACCCAAATTAAAGCTCCACCAAGATTCTTCTCTTCTATATACTTTAATCTTTCATCTATCGATTGCTCATTTTCAAAAGTTAAGAATACTTTTTCATTATTTTGCCATATATATGGTACTTTACCCACTTCATCCCAATGAACTTTTAGATTTGGATCTTGTTCCATTAAGTTTAGTACATGCCATAATGGATTTGCTCCTGCAGGTATTTGCTTACCATTTGCATCTAAATCTCCCCATATGTTATACTTTCCTGTTGCTGGTGTTTTACTTGAACCATGAAGTCCGTTTCCATTTCCACCTTGAACATTTTCCCATCCTCTTGTGTAATATGGTACACCCATTAATATTTTTTCTGGAGGTAATACCCCTCTATAATACTTGTATGACCAGTCCATACCAAGAACTGGCCTTATCATATTCATTGTTTCTCTATCTGCTGGGTCTGGATATATATTAGCTTGATTTTCAACAAACTCATTCCATCCACCGTGATAATCATATGACATTATACTTAAGAAATCTAATTCTTTTGCATATTCATTTGATTCTACTCCACCTAATACCCATGATGACGCACTTACAGCTGCTGTTAAAAGATATTCTGTATTATCTTCAGCCGCTGCTTTATCTAAAGCTTGGTTAAGCTTTTTCATCATTATGTTATATCTTGCATTTATAGTTTTTCTTCTTGGCTCAGAAACCTCAAAGTCGTCAGGGTTACCAGATTGACTAGTTGATGAAGGGAACTCAAAGTCTATATCTACCCCATCAAAACCATACTGTCTTACAAAGTCTACACATGATTGAACAAAAGTATCTATTCCCTCATCAGTATCCATCATTGTGTAGAATCCTTTTGAGCCTGCCCATCCCCCAACAGACATTAATAATTGAACATCTGGATATTTTTTCTTCATCTGTTGTAAAAGATTAAAATGACCTTTGTATGGTAAACTTTCATCTAATTCTATTTTTTCTCCGTTATAAGTTAAATCCATACCTTCAAAATTTTCTTCTAATGCTGCAAATTTATCACCAAATGATATCTTATTTGTTTGTGAGTCTACCATAGCAAAAGAATATTGAATATGAGTTAAAGAATCCCATTGTAAATCTGTTACATTAAAATAGTTGTGCTCTTTGCTTTTATAAGCCCACTCTGGAAAATACCCAACTATTTTTCTTTCTAAGTCTTCATTCTTTTGATTTACTTGAGTAGTTTCAAAATCACCTGATTTTAGTGCTGAAGCGTTAAGTGGTGTCACTATCATTGTAAGTAATGTTGCTAATGACATGATTTTACTTAATTTTTTTAGTTTCATAATACCTCCTATAATTTCAAATAAAAATTTACTACATTTGAGCTACTACATCCGCAAATCACCTGGCATTTTGCGGTGCAAAAATGTTTTAGGTATAAACTAAATTTAATAGAGGTGCCTATTTGATAAGTATTTCAATATGTTTTGGTAAAACATGTTAAGATAATAACTTTTGCATAAATAAAGCCTACAAAAAATATATAAATACTCTTTGGCAACTGGCTGGCATAGATTTTTCCTTAGCCCCTATAGCTTTGCGTCACTAACTTTCGTTAATTTTGCCCTATTAAATTTTATTTATTAATAATCTTCCATTTAATTGTATATACATTCACCTGTACATCCAACGAAATGTATATACATTATGTACGTCACAGTATTATAATAACTTTAGCTATAATTTACTAATATGCAAAAAGAGTTATTTATAAATAAACCTTTCCTCTTCGTCTGTTGCTTAAAATATTTTACGCTCAAAACCTTATTTTATTGGTATTACATAGATTCAACAATAATTTTCATTACAACTTGTGAAATCATATGTTTTATTGGACACTAAAAGAGCACTATTTCTAGCACTCTTTAACTTGAAATTTTAATACAATTGTAAATCTATCTTTCTAATATAGGAACATAAATATCCATAACAGTATCTTTTCTATGGTGACATCTTTCATCATAAAATTCAAAGTCTATCTTTTCTTCATCAAAAACATAGCCACTATCTTTAAACCACTCTTCAAATATATATTTCCAAGTTTCTTTTATTATTTTAGCAAAATCATCTTGAGATAAATCATCAGTCGTATCCACTGGTGGAGTTGTAAAGACCGCATATGTTGCTTCTGGGATTTCTATTGTAATCATGTCTTCTGTAACAGATTTAAAATCATTAACAAGTACACCCAAAAGATATGTCGCTTCTCCATCTTTGTTACAAGATGGAATGCATACTCCAACTTCACCATGTTTTTCTGGTTTTAAAATTTCATACATTTTACTTTCTAAATTTTCACCATTGTAATTACTCCAAAATGAAGCAATATCCTTAGTAAAACTTCCATTAGAAATATTTGTCTTTATACCATACCCTGCAACTTTAAATGCAGGCTTATTTACAATAATAGGATTCATAATATAACCTCCAAGTTTACATATTGATTCTTTATTAGAATAGCAGCCTTCCATGCGTTTTATATATTGTGTTGGGCTAAATCCATACTCTTTTTTAAATGCTTTCGAAAATCCATTGTGTGTATCAAATCCATACTCCAAGGCTATATCTATAATTCTATTTCCATCAAATAGTTTCATAGCCGCCAAGGATAATTTTCTTTTCTTTACATATTCCATCAAAGTAATACCATAATACATATTAAATATTCTACAAAAATGAAAAGTAGAATATCCACATCTACTTGAAATCAACTCCGGAGTTAATTCATTATTTATATTTTCTTCAATAAACTCAATAGATTTTGACATTACTTCGCTATAATTCAATTGTTCACCTACTTTCATCACGTGATAATTAAAGTATATCAACTTAATTGAAGTTATATTGTTCCTAAATTGCTATGTTTATTTAATTGTATAAAAAAAGCCATCTTAATAAACAAGAGTTTATCAAGATAACTTTAATATTGTATATATTTTCAATAATATTATCTATTATTTACTTTCACCTTAAGGTTGGGTCTTTTGATAAATACTTATTATAATAATAAATAATCATTATTATTGCTCCAATAGACGCATCTATCATGTCTTGCATTGTATCTTTTAGACCACCAGATTGTGTTTTCATGTGTGCATAAGTATCTAGTAAATACTCTGCTATCTCACAAATTGAAGAGATTCCTATTGCGAAGAAAAATAAAACTACACAAAGCCACAATTTCCCTGCACTTAATTTTACATCTGAATCTTTTAAAATATTCCATCCTATTTTGACAGTTATAAATCCTGACCAAAAATGTAGTAAATCATCATAAATTTTTATTTTATCATATAAATTATATGATGATCCTAGAACAAAAGAAAATAAAATAAACAAATTCCCTACTAAATATACGCTTTTATCTAGAACAGGTGATTTTTTCAAATATATTTTTGTTAATACAAACAAAATAACTAGTGAAAGTACACAAAGTCCAAATCTTCCATAGTCTTTCTTAAAAAGAAAAAATCCTATAGAAAAAACATATATTATATAAAGTATGTATTTAAATATATTAACTCTTTTATCATTCAAATTATTACCCTCCTTATTACTTAGTTAATATCTATTATTTCTAGCTAATATATTTTTATAACCTTATTTTTGATCAAAGCCTTCTTTTGCTTACATAGTATACTTTTCTTAATAGCACAAAAAAAGCATATCGAAATTATAAACATAATTCGATATACTTTTATTAAGCAAATTGCTAGATTTTATTTAACAAAAGCTAACGCACCTTCATAATTAGGCTCATTAGTTATCTCAGATAAGTATTCTGTATAAGTAACCTTTCCTGATTCATCAACAACTATTACAGCTCTTGATACTAATCCTAATTCTTTTATATATAATCCATAGTTCTTAGAGAACTCTCTATCCTTATAATCAGATGCAGTTATTACATTTTCTACTCCTGCATTCCCACACCATCTAGCTTGAGCAAATGGTAAGTCCATAGATATTGTGCAAACTGTTACATCATTCAATTTTGATGCTTCTTGATTAAACTTTCTAACTTCCATATCACATACAGGTGTATCTAATGATGGTACTGCAACTAGTATCTTTTTACCTTTTATATCACTAAACTTTATAGGGTTTAAGTCATTTCCAACAACAGTAAAATCTGGTGCTACATCTCCTACTTTTACTTGGTTTCCTTCTAATGTTAATGGCGCTCCTTGGAATGTAACTTGCATAATATTTCCTCCTTATTGTGTAACTTAATTTATTTGTTTCACATTTTATATTTACCCTATGTGTCTTATTCTAATCACAGATTTATTTAAAATTTTTGTACATGAGGTTATATATGAACACCGTTGTATCGATTACAAATTAATATTAATTATTTTAGCCTCAGGAATATAATCTTCTATTATTGATTTACATAAATTAAAATAGCCACTACATTTATCAATTATTGCCGCGTCACTACTTACAATTCTATCTAGCTTATCTAATACTATATCTGCATTATTTACTAACTCTACTTCAGTAATAAAATTATAATTTTCCATTATCTCTAATATATTGCATTTTAAATTACCTGAATTTGAAACTGGGGCATCTAAATAAATTTTTACATGTTCCGCTTGTTGTTTTTCTAAATAATCAGCTATTATTTTTATAGCTATATCTGTTTTATCAATTATTTTATAAGTCCCTCTAAGCCCTGCTAAATCTCTAATATTCCCATCTCTACCTTGTATCAAAGTTCCACCGGATAATGCTACCTCTAAGGTAATTATTAAATTAAATCCATCTATGTATATACCATCATTTTTTATTTCATCACAAGATAATCTTTTAGACATTCTTAATTCTTTCTGTTTTGTGGTACAAGTAGCCCTTTTAAGTGCATCTCTTTGTCTTATTGAAAACTGATATCTATCTCCTACAAATGTAACTACTGATTCTATTTTATATTCTCTATCTATTAACCACTCTATCTCTTC
The DNA here is from genome assembly GCF_056171995.1 of Romboutsia sp. LXY-2. Lineage (NCBI taxonomy): Bacteria > Bacillati > Bacillota > Clostridia > Peptostreptococcales > Peptostreptococcaceae > Romboutsia > Romboutsia sp. LXY-2. The sequence continues at coordinate 556,647 of NZ_JBKFGI010000001.1, forward strand.
TTTAGCCTTATTCAGTCTAACTAACTCTTTTTCTGAAAACCACCTTATATCACTTTCATGATACCCTCTTTTTGATATTTTGCTCATTAACTACACTCCTTAATTGAGATGATATATTATTATTCTAATATGCACAAAAAGAAGAGACTAATATGCCTCTTCTTAACTATCTACTTTAATGTGTTAACCTAGGGCAACATCTAATATCATCATAACCATAAATCCTAAAATTACTCCTATTGCAGCTAAGTTTTTATTTTCACTTGCACTTTCTGGTATTAGCTCTGAAGACACTACAGAAATCATAGCACCTGCAGCAAAAGCTAATAAAAATGGTAACATACTTCTAATAGTTATAGCGGCAAATGCACCTAGCATACCTGCTAAAGGCTCCACCATACCTGATGCTTGACCGTATAAAAATGACTTTCCTCTACTATACCCCTCTCTTCTTAAAGGTAAGGACACTGCTGCTCCTTCTGGAAAGTTTTGTAATCCAATTCCTAAAGCAAGTAATAACGCTGAAATTACTGTAGCTCCCTCAACACCTGATGCTACACCACCAAAAGCGACTCCAATAGCCAATCCCTCTGGTATATTATGAATTGTAACTGCTGCTACTAATAACATACTACGCTTTAATGAGCTACTTTCTCTATTCATATCATTGTCTTTCCATTTTGTAAAATAATATTTATCTAAAAACTTCTCAGATATAACAATAAATATTCCTCCTGCGAAAAAGCCTAAAGCAGGTCCAATCCAAGAACACTGAACTCCCATTTGTTCACTTAATTCAATGGCAGGATTTAATAATGACCAAAAACTCGCGGCTATCATTACACCCGCTCCAAAACCTAACATAGAATCTAAAATCCTTCTATTTATACTTTTAAATATTAATACTACCGCTGCTCCTAATGCTGTCACTGCCCATGTAAATAATGTTGCTATCAGCGCTTGTATAACAGGAGACTGCTCTAAAAACCATTCCATATATGTCCCTCCTATTTTCATATTCATCTCTGTATAGTATTTATATTCAAAGTATTCATGTTAGGTTCCTTACTTTTAATAATTTGTACAATTTTTATCAACACATATAAACTTACCCTATCCATAAATTATCTCTAATAAAAATAGGAGTTGTGCTAACAATTAACTATTAGCTACAACCCCTATTATATATATTATTTTACAGTTACATTTATATTATCTTCATTTCCATCTATAACTACAGTACATCCATTATGAACTTCTCCTGCTATCATTTTCTTAGCAATTATAGTTTCTAATGTATTACTTATATATCTCTTCAATGGTCTAGCTCCATAAACTGGATCGTATCCTTCTTTTGCCATTATTTCTTTTGCACTATTAGTTACTTCAATTTTTATATCTTTTTCTTTTAATCTCTTTCTTAAAGAATTCATGAATATATCAATTATTTGTTTTATACCTTCTAAATCTAAAGGTTTAAACATTATTATATCATCAACTCTATTTAAGAATTCTGGCTTAAATCTACGTTTCATTTCATCCATAACTATATCTTTAGTTTGGTCTGTTATATTATCACCAGCCTCTAATAAATAGTGACTACCAATGTTTGATGTCATTATTATAAGAGTGTTTTTAAAGTCAACAGTCTTGCCTTTATTATCAGTAAGTCTACCATCATCTAATATTTGAAGGAACATATTAAATACATCTTCATGAGCTTTTTCTATTTCATCAAATAATATTACTGAATATGGATGTCTTCTTACTGCTTCAGTTAGTTGCCCGCCTTCTTCGTATCCTACATATCCTGGAGGTGGCCCTACAAGTCTAGATACTGCATGTTTTTCCATGTACTCTGACATATCTATTCTTATTATATTATCTTCACTGTCAAATAAGTTGTTTGCAAGAGTCTTAGCAAGTTCTGTTTTACCAACTCCTGTAGGTCCTAAGAATATAAATGAACCGATTGGTTTATTTTCATCTTTAAGTCCTGCACGAGCACGTATTACAGCATTTGATACTGCAGTTACTGCCTCATCCTGTCCTATTACTCTCTTATGAAGTTCATCTTCTAGTTTTAATAATTTTTCTCTTTCACCTTCAACAAGTTTAGCCACTGGTATTCCAGTCCATTTAGCAACTATTTCAGATATTTCATTCTCTGTTACTTCCTCTTTTAAAAGAGCATTTTCATAGCTTTCTTTAATTTTTGCTTCATATTCTTTGATTTGTTCTTCAAGTTTTGGAATCACTCCATATTTTACTTCAGCAGCTTTATTAAAATCATATTCTCTTTCGTATTTTTCAACATTTCCTTTAGCCTCATCAAGTTGTGCTTTTAAGTTTTTAATACCTAATATTTGTTGCTTTTCTTTTTCGTATTTAGCACTCATCTCATCATTTTTAGATTTTAACTCTGAGATTTCTTTTCCTAGCTTTTCAAGTCTATTTTTACTTTTTTCATCATTTTCTTTTAATAATGCTTCTCTTTCTGTTTCTAGTGTGAATAACTTTCTTCTTACAGTATCAAGTTCTGTAGGTAAGGAGTCAATTTCACTTCTTATCATAGCACCAGCTTCATCTATTAAATCTATTGCTTTATCAGGTAAATATCTGTCTTGTATATATCTATCTGATAATTTTGCAGCTGCTACTATTGCATTATCATGTATTCTTATACCATGATGAATTTCGAATCTTTCTTTTAATCCTCTAAGAATTGATACAGTATCAGAAACACTTGGCTCTTCAGCTATTACAGGTTGGAAACGTCTTTCTAATGCTTTATCTTTCTCTATATATTTTCTATATTCATCAAATGTTGTTGCACCTATACAGTTTAATTCACCACGCGCAAGCATTGGTTTTATTAAGTTACCTGCATCCATTGAACCTTCTGTTTTTCCAGCTCCAACTATTGTGTGTATCTCATCTATAAATAGTATTATATTTCCATTTGCACCTTCAACTTCTTTTAATACAGCTTTTAGCCTTTCTTCAAACTCTCCTCTGTATTTTGCACCAGCTATTAATGCCCCCATGTCTAAGGCATATATTACTTTATCCTTAAGCCCTTCTGGAACATCTCCTCTTACTATTCTTTCTGCAAGACCCTCAACTATAGCTGTTTTACCAACACCAGGCTCACCAATTAATACTGGGTTATTTTTAGTTCTTCTTGATAATATTCTTATTACTCTTCTTATTTCTTCATCACGACCTATTACTGGGTCTAATTTATTTTTCTTAGCTAATTCAATTAAGTTTGTTCCATAACGTGCTAAAGCTTCATATGTGCCTTCTGGATCTTGAGTTTCTACTCTTTGATTTCCTCTTACTTTTGATAATACATCTAAGAAATCTTTCTTAGTAATGTTGAATTGTCTTAGTATTTTCCCTACTATATTATTACTTTCCATATCCATCATAGCAAGCATAACATGCTCAACGCTAATATAATCATCATTAAACTCTTTTGATATTTCTTCTGCTTTTATTAATACTTCATTTATTCTTCTAGTAGCTGTAACCCCTTGTGAACTTATACCTTCTCCATGTATTTGAGGAAGCTTTCTTAATTCTAAATCTATTGTATTTTTTAATGAATCTACAGATACATTCATCTTATCAAATATATTTGGAATTAATCCATCTTCTTGATTTACAAGGGCTGCAAAAAGATGAACTACATCAACTTGCTGATTATGATTTTTTACTGCAATATTAAAAGCATCATTTAAAGAATTTTGTACTCTTATTGTCATTCTATCTACATTCATATCTAAACCCTCCACTTTCTATATTTAAGCAATATTTATTATACGCATATTTTAAATTTATATTTTGTTAGCAGTCTCATTTATCGAGTGCTAACTCGTTAATAAAAATATACTCCTCTTAAATAATTTTGTCAACAGAATATTTTTGATTTATTCTAAATTCCAATATATACAATTTATATGAAGCAAAAAGAAAAGCTAGTCAAATTGACTAGCCTTCATTTATATAATTATTATTAATTTTTATTTTAGTTTCCTATGAACATTTGAGTCCAGTATAATTGACCCTTAGCGTTTTTAGCTACACCTACTCCTATTTCAGTGAAACTAGAGTTTAATATATTTTTTCTATGTCCGTCAGAATTCATCCATGCCTTCATAACTTCTTCTGGAGATGTTTGTCCCATAGCTATATTTTCTCCTGCACTCTTATATGATATTCCAAATTGCTTCATCATATCAAATGGAGATCCGTATGTTGGAGAGTTATGGTCAAAGTAGTTTTTGTCTATCATGTCTTGTGATTTAGTTGTTGCTACATTTGATAACTTTGCATTTAATGTTAATGGTTTTGCTCCAACTTTTGCTCTTTCAGCATTAACTAATTCTAAAACCCTTTGTTGGAATGCTGCATAATCACTTGAAGTACCAGGATTTTCCTCTGGTTTTTGTTCAGGCTTTTGCTCTGGCTTTGTTGTGTTGTTATCATTTGAATCTCCTGGTAATGCTGGAGTTTCATTTGGAGTTTGCTCTGGCTTTTCTTCTGGTACTACAGTATTGTTATCATTTGAATCTCCTGGTAATGCTGGAGTTTCATTTGGAGTTTGCTCTGGCTTAGCTGTATTATTGTTACATGTTTTTCCTGATAATACTAATATATTATTAAGTAATTTTTCTGGAGTTAATATTTTATTTAAATCACAGCTACTAGAGTTACCATGGTTAGATTCGCAATCATCAGTTCCACAGTTGTTTAAATTACAGTTGCTTTTCTTATTACCAACTTTTATTGAACAACTACTTTTGTGAGTTTTGCAAGTAGTTTGTCTATTTATAGTTTGTGCACTTGCTGGAACAGTTGCTCCTAATGTTATTATCGATACAGCTCCTATTGCTACTAAATGTTTAATTTTCTTTGTCATATCCTTCACCTCTTTTTGAATTTTGAGATTACGAATTACATTTGTTACTTTTTTGTAATGTTTTGTAACCTTTTTGTAACCTTTTGTTAAATCTATAATATCACATATTTCGACATTTTCTATTGGTAGTTTTTTGTAGTTACCCCTTTCCACTTATACAAAACCTTCCTTATACCTGTTAAACACTAGCTTTCATAAGAATTTTAAAAATAAAAAAAGAGCTAAATTCAATTTATAGCTCCTCTATTTCATAGGTGTTATAAGTTTAAATTTAGCTCTTTACAATTAGTTAGAGTATACCATGCACAATTACTACATATATCTGTAAACATATCTTCATTCATTTTTTTGTATATCTTATCTTTTAATTCCTTATAAATATACTTATCTTCTTTTATATCAAAGTAATCTATAATTTTTGAATCTATTTTTTCAACCTTTTCTTGACTTTTACAAAGCCGATTGCCTAAATTGTATGGACATTTTGAACATATATCATCTAAACCAAATACAATTTGAATATCCTGTGAATCATCTTTTAACTCATTAATTATCTTTTTCATATTAATATTAAAATCTTCACTATAACCTTTACCAACATAAGCTTTCATACATAATATATGATGTGGCCTTATTTTTATCATTATTACACTCCTAAGTTGATTCTTTTATTTATACTAGTTCCTACTATATATGCTAATATTATTTTTAATATATCTACTGCAACAAACGGAATTACACATGCCATTAAGCCTGCCATAAAAGTCATGTCTGTTACAAAACAGAATTGAAGAGTCCCTATTGTATAGCTTATTATAAGGCCTATTATCATTCCAATAAAAACCATTGGCTTACTTTTATACTTCTTAGAAAAGTAACCTACTATTAAAGCTATTAAAGGAAAAGATAAAATAAATCCTCCTGTAGGCCCTAGTACTATTCCCATACCCCCACTCATTTGTGCAAATACTGGAATACCAATCGAACCAAGAAGCACATATATTATTTGAGATATAGTCCCTAGTTTAGGACCTAATAATATTCCAGACAACATTATTGCAAATACTTGCATCGTAAGTGGAATTGTTGTAAATGGTAATGGTATTGATATTTGAGATAATACTGCAGTTATACTAGCAAATAAACCACACACTATAATTTCTTTAGTTGTTAATTTCATATAAACTTCCTCCATTTTTAGTAAACCATTTTATTTTTTATGGTTTACATTTATTTTATATCAATTCTAGTTCAAAAGCAATTTTTTTAAGTGTTTTTATTTATATTTATATCCACTCAAACAATCCATAGTTTTTTTTAGATATTAACGAACTCAAAATATAGATAATCCATATATCAATTGATATAATACTAGTAATAAATGGATGAAAGGGTGAGTAATATGTTAGAGTTGCTAAAGAGTAGAAGAAGTATAAGGAAATATGAAGATACCCCGATTGAAAAAGATCTACTAAACAAAATATTGAAATGTGCATTAATTGCTCCATCTTCAAAAAATAAAAAGCCTGTTGAGATTATCGTAGTTAATGATAAAAAAACTTTATCAAAACTAGAAAAGTGTAAAAACATGGGAACTTTAGGACTTAAAACTGCACCAACAGCTATAGCAATAGTAGCAAATACAGAGATCAGTGATGTTTGGGTTGAAGATGCGTCTATTGTAGCTACTATAATCCAACTAGAAGCTGAAGCTCTAGGACTTGGGTCTTGTTGGATCCAAATGAGACAAAGACAAAGTGAAAATGGAGACTCTGAGGTTGATGTAAAAAAAGTACTAGATATACCTGATAATTATGGTGTGTTATGTGTTTTATCCATCGGATATAAAAATGAAGAAAAGAAACCTTACAATGATTCAGACTTCAATTTTAGTAAAATTCATTATAATAAATTCATTTAGTTTAACTTTGTTATAATAAATTCATTTAGTTTAACTTTGTTATAACTTTTGATTTACTACAAATTAAAAGGTTTTCAATTTATAATCTTTTTTATCATAGTTTATTACTTTATAACTATACTATCTCTTATTGTAGATAAAATTAATGGCATTAATTCATTTTTATTATGAACTAATGCCATTTAATTTTATCTATACCAACTTATTATTGGATATTAAACACTATAACAAAATTCTCCGTTTTCCTTCATTTCAAAGAAATCTCCATATCCAATATCAAATGCTCTTTTTTCAATATCACATACTTCTACCTGATGTTTTATTAAATATGTTAAAACACCTGTATAAGATATATCACCCTGAATTGCAGCTCCACAAATTTTATTATCTTTATATACTATTTTTTTGTAATAATCTTTTCCACATCTAGTCATTACTTCATAGCTATCATCTTGAGGATTACATAAACCTATTGATACAGTAGGTATCCCCATAAAATTCATACTATTTTTTAGCATAAATTTATCATCTATTTCCTTTTCAAGACCTACCATGTTATATGCTGCTACTATTCCTTGTTTAACAGCTAAGGGCCATATAGCATTTTTGCCAACAACATCTCCAGCTGCATACACATCTTTTTTATTTGTTTCACATTTATCATTTATTACTATGCCCCTATTATACTCAATGCCGCTGTCATCTATAAAGGTCGCATTAGGAACTACTCCAGTTGCCACAATTATCATATCACATTCAACTACATTTCCATCTCCAAGTAATATTGATTTTGCATTGTCATTATCATCTAAAACAATTTCTTTAACTGCCGAATTTGGATAAAGCTTCACACCTGCCTTAACAAATTCTTCTTCATATACCTTAGATAAAGGTGGATCTAACTGTAAGTTCAATATATTTGGTTCCATGTAAACTACTGATATTTCTAGGTTTTTATATTCTAATAAACCTGATAATGCATCTATACCTACTAATCCTGCACCTATTATTGCTACTTTTTTTGATGTTTTTGCTTTATCAATAATTTGTTCTACATCGTCAATATTTCTAAGAGAATATACAAAATTACCCTCTCTTAAATTTTTTATTGGTGGTATAAATGAAGATGCACCGCTTGCTATTAGAAGCTTATCGTAATTTACTATTATTCCATCCATTTCAACTATTTTAAGCTCCGTGTCTATATCATTTACAACATGACCACTTATCCAGTTTATATTATTAACTTCCATGAAGTTATCTTCAATAAAATTTATACTTTCTAAGGTTCTATGCCCAGATATTACATGGTGTAGCATACATCGAGAGTATACATTTTCATCTTTGGAGATTAATGTTATATTAGCATTTTTATCTAACTCTCTTAATTTTTTACAAGCATTAATTCCAGCTGCACTAGCTCCTATTATTACATAATTATTATTTGTCATAAGATTCCTCCTTTTGTAAACTAATTGCACCACTTGGACAGTTAGCTACACATTTAGGATATTCCTCATCTTTACATAAGTCACACTTTAAAATATTTTGCTTACTTCTGTCATCTGGCTTTAATACTCCGTATGGGCATGACATTACACACATATAACAAGAACCACATCTCTCTTGTTCATAAGATACTATTCCTGTTATTTCATCTTTTTTAAGAGCTCCACTCATACAAGTCAATACGCACTCCGGCTCATCACAATGCCTGCAAAGTATTGGAATTGGGTTGTTATATTTATCTAATTCAATATGACCTCTAGAGTCATTATCTATATTTTCTAAATCTAGTGTGTATAGGTTATTACTATCAGTATGTTTTAACATACAAGCTAATACACAACCTTTACAACCCATACACAAATCTTTATCTATTAAGATTCTATGCATAAACTTCCACATCCTTTAATCCAAGTTTTTGTCTTCTGTCTACTATTATTTCTTCTAAAACATTAGCTGAATCTACTGGATCTGGATTTACTATAACATGACCTCCTGTTATTTCTTTTAATTTTTCTGTAAGTATTTCTGTTACTAATTTTCCACCTGTTATAAATGGAGGTAGTGCTAAATGTAGAGGTAATCCAAGTGCTAATCCAAATGCACCATCTGCTAAAGCTTGTTCTTCTAACCACTGTGGAGCAGAAAGTACTAATGGTAACTGCGGTAAATCTATTCCAAGTTCTTCAGCAAGTTCTGTTGCTACTATTTCTAGTCTTCCTATTGCTAAACATGGACCAAAGTTAAGTACTGGCGGTATACCTAAGCTCTTACATACAGCTTTTAAATTTTCACCTGCTAATTCTTCAGCACCTGGTGACATTAAGCCTACATTTTCTAAACCTCCAGTTGAACATCCTGCTGATAATACTAATATATCTTTCTTAATAAGCTCTTTTGTAAGCTCTACTGTATTCACATCGTGTCCTCCAGCAGTCATATTTGAACATCCTACTACTGCTGCTATTCCTTTTATTTTACCTTCAGCTATTAAGTTAATAAGTGGCTTCCATGAATCTCCTAAAAACGCCTTTAAGTTTGTTTCACTTATTCCTGTTAAAGACTGTTCATAACCATGATCTTTTGGTATATCTATTTCTACAACATCTCTTCTTGATTTATAAGAAGAAACTGCTTCATTTATTAAGTTTTTAGTTATTTCATCTATATTATTTCTATCAAATGCTATAAAATCAGCGTTTGCTTTTTTAGCAACATCATCTAAGCATATCATTTTAACTTTGTATTTATCTGCTATAGGTTCAAGCCCTGGTATTGTACAGTTAAATTCAGATAAAACTATATCTATTGCACCTGTTGATAATACTGCTTCACTAGTAAAGTTATTACCTGCATGACCTGCAAATACTTCTTGATAATGTTCACCTCTTAGTTGTAAGTCTTGACCTACACATGTACATCCAACTAATCTAAACCCTTTTGCTCCTACTGATTTAGCAAGTTCTACTACCTCAGGTTTTTTTAGCTCATCTTGGAAACTTGAGAATGTTGAGTGTTGATGACCTGTTATCATTATGTTTATATAATTTTCATCTATTACATTAAACCCAACTGGTGCCATTCTTATTACTGGCTCACCTAACATAACGTCATTCAGAAGATTTGTAAGTGTAAGTCCATATAAACCTGTTGATATACCTAAGTTTAATGTGTTAACTAACATATCTACTGGATCACTATTTAAGTTTGTTGAAGACTTCACTATGGCATCAAATACCTCTGATTTTGCTCCCCCAGGCATTATTCCTATCTCTTTCCATTTTTTAACTCTTGGTCCATAAGCTATCTTTTCAACTAATTCCATTTTTTCAAATCTTGGTTTATATAAATCAGCTAATACTTTATTAGCAATTTTTATACACTTTTCATGTTTATCGTTTTCCTCAATCTCAAACTTTTTAGCTAATCTTTCAAGAGTAGCTTCTCCTTTTATTAAACCTTTTGTTTCTCCTAGGTGTTTTAAATTTAAAGCTGTATTCTCTACTACATGTAAATAACAAGCTGATCCTGATGCCACAGCTCTTAAGAAGTTTCTTGCTACAATAGTATCTGCATCTGCACCACATATTCCCCTTGGAGATGATGGAGTTACTCTACATGGCCCATTTGAACAAAGTCTACAACATATCCCCTGTAGTCCAAATCCACATTTTACCTTTTGATTTTCTGTTCTGTGAAATGCCGTTTCTACATCCTTAGACGCAACAAAGCTTTCTAATTTCTTATCTGCACTCTCGCACATTTTACACGTATTACAAGACATTTTTTGAATTCCCCCTTAGTATTTTGGTAATTAGATAATGGAATAGCTTATGAAGTGACTTTCGGATGATTATCCCATTGTTAATTATTTATTTTTTACCCCTCGTTTTTTCATTTAAACAAATTTGATAAAAAAATAATCCTACAAATTTCAACAAATATGAAACTTCATAAAACCTTAGAAATAATTATTAATTTTAATAATGACTATATTTAATATAATAACTGTATACAAAAAAAATAAGAGGTTATCCCTCTTATTTTCCAAAGTTTTCACTATCACTTAATTCTTTTGGTATCTCCATATTATTTTTTAACAATATTTCTAAATATCTTTCCTTAAAATATTCATCACTACTAAAAAGCTCTGTAATTCCTTTATGAAAATCTCCATAAGTAGTTTGAACATAATACTTGTTTAATACTTCTACAATATCTAAGTCTATATCATATCTAGTAATGTAATATTTAATACGAATCCAATTTTCATTTATATTGACTATTCCCTTTGGCCATTCATATATCTCTTCATTAAATAGACTATTCTTTAGTTCAACAAAATATCCAATATCAGTTAAAATATCAACCATATCATCTGATGGTAATGTTTTTATCCTTGTAATCATTCTCTTCACAAATTCATTTTGTTCTTCTTCTGGTATTACTTGATTTCCAACTAAAGTACTAATACATCTCCAGCCTGTTTTATTATTATTTTTAAATACATCCCAAATCCAATCCGTCCAAAATATTCTAATAAATTGTTCATCCATTATAAATTCATAGAACTTATCTGTGTATTCAACTATAAAATCTATAAATATATCCTTTTCTTGTTTTACAAAATCCAGTAAGTTTTCTCTCAATATTGCGTCTTCAGAATAAACAATCTCTTCCCAAAAGCTATGTGCCACATGTTTACTAGAAAATACATTCCATAATTTTAGATCATTACTAAAGAACCAGTATATTTCTTCAATAAAATCTACTATTTCATTAGTGCTTACTGAAGATTTTATTGCTTCAACAATATAACTTACATTTGCATTTGGAGATGTATATCTAATATCATAGTGTTTTTTTATCTTTTGCATTAACCCAAGTCTTCCACCATTTACTACAAACTTATCATAATTTGCTTGAATAAATAACCAAAAAGCTTCAACATGAGGATAATCTATAATATTACTTTTAGCATGAGCACAGTCATTTCTTATGTTTCTCCAATAATCATATTGCTTTCTTATGTCATCACCAATAACAAATACACTATCTGGATTTTTCATATTTACAACATTAAAAACCTCATAATCCCACATTCTATCATCTTGAATTCTATTTATAATATCATTCCATTTTGATTGGGGCATTTTACTTGGCTTATGAGTTGCTGATAAAATCCTATTTTTTATTGCTATTTGTAACCCTAAGTATGTCATAATAAATGCTGCTCTATATGCTCCTACCCTGTAACACATTATTCCTTCATCAAATAAACTTAAGGTTTCTTTATTTATACTATTATTTTTATACCAATTTTCAAATCGTATCTTCAATAGCAATCCCCCCTTTAGTCACAATATTTTATCTGCACATTACTAAAATTACTATTTTATACTAATGAATCAGTAATTCTTATTTATATTATATATATGAATTTAATAGTATTATAATTTATTATATGAATTGCCACAATTTCTGCTTTAATAAATACACAAAAATTCGCTTCGCTTGAGCGACTACGTTTGCGAATCACTTCATCTCGCCAAAATTTCATGTCGTCAACGTCCATTTGGCAAGCTTATGTCCCGTTACGCAAAAAATAACTAGCAGGTTTCCGTTACCTACTAGTTATTTTTGCGAAGATATATACATAAAAAGGATGGTAGAATAATTATCTAATGCTTCTAAATTATCTCCATCCTTAAATATTTTATACTTCTTTTATAAATTTTTATTCAAATATGAAGAATAAAGGCTCCTTGTATTTATCAACTCCATATTCTTTTATTTTTTTCTGTACATCATCAGACTTATAATATTCAACTAACTTATCTGTTATAGCCTTCATGTCTTCATCTAAATCAGATATTGTTACTATACTATAAACATTCTTTAAGCTTTCATCTGCTTCAATTACTATTTTTAAATCATTATTTTCTCTAGTCGCAAGATAAGTACCTATATCAGTTAAAGTATATGCACCCATTTCACTTGCCATTTGTAATGTGGCAGCCATTCCTTTACCTACTTCATTGTAGTTTTCAAAGCTTGGTTCAACACCAGCTTTTTCCCATATTGCTAACTCTTTAGTGTGAGTCCCTGAGTTATCTCCTCTAGATAAAAATGGTATATTATTTTCTTGTATATATTTAAATGCTTCTTCTACACTTAATCCACTTATAGCATCTGCATGTTCATCATTTTCAGGACCAGCTACTACAAAATAGTTGTACATTATCTCACTTCTATCTACTCCATAACCTTCTTCTATAAATGCTTCCTCTTTTGCTTTAGCATGTACAAATAGTATATCTGCATCTTTTCTCTTTCCTAATTCTAAAGCTTCTCCAGTTCCTTTTGCTACAACTTCTACATCCACATTATTTTCTTTTTCAAAATCTTTTAATGTTTCTTCCAAAAAACCTGTATCATCTAAGCTAGTTGTAGTAACAAGTGTTATTTTTTCCACACTATTTGATGGTGTTTCTTCCTTTACATCATCATTTGATGGAGAACATGCTACCATAGTAAAACTTAACATCCCCGCCATTAATAAACTTAATAATTTTTTGCTCATTTTTCTCTCCCCTGATATTTATTTTATTTATCTAGAATACATACTTTGTAAAGAAATCTTCACATGTATATGTATCTATATAACTTAGATTTTCCATAAATACTATGTAATCACTTAGCTTTTTAGCTTGTAAAAAATCATGAGTTACGAGTATTACTGTTTTCCCCTCATCTTTTAAATCTAACAACTTTTTTTCCACTTTTTTAATTGTCGCAAAATCCATATTTGCCATAGGCTCGTCCAACAAATTAAAATCTTTATTCATAATTAGCGTTCTAATAAATTGGGATTTTGCTTGTTCACCACCTGATAACTTTCTAATACTAGTATTTAGTTTATTATTTAATTCAAACTCTACTAATAGTTCATTCAATTTCTTTCTATCTAATAAGTTTCTATTCTGGCTATACTTATAAACATATTCAAAATTATCACCTAGACTTCCTAATAAGAAACTTGATTTTTGCGGATTATAAGCAAGGTACTTATGTATTATCTCTTCACTAAATCCCTCATTATTAATGCTAATACTTCCCTTTTGAAAACTTTCAATGTTGTACACTATTTTTAGAAATGTACTTTTTCCACTTCCGTTATGCCCCAAAATAGAATAAATTTTACCTTTTTCAAAAACTAAATTACTTACCTTTAAAGGCTTTTGGTTTTTGATTTCTTTTTCTATGTTATTTATGTATATCATAATTTCACCTAGTTTAATCTTCCTTTTGCAGTCTCTTTATTAATGTAGTTGAAATAATAGAAATAGTAAGAAGTATACCTGCTAATACTAATGATTCATCAAAATCTCCCATAGATGTAGAAAGTGCAATATAGGTTGTCATGACTCTTGTTGATCCTCTTATATTTCCACCTACAAGCATTACTGCACCGACTTCTGAGATTCCCCTGCTGAAAGTGGTTATTAATACCGTAATTAAATGGTATCTCATTTCCTTTATAAATATTTTTGCTGTATTTTTCTTATCTATTTGTAATACTTTACAAGTAATCAGTATTTCTTCTCCAAATTTATTAAGTAAATCTAATGTTAAACTCATAGCCATAGGTATAAGCAATAAAGTTTGAGCTATTATCATAGCTGTAGGCGTAAACAACAACTTAAAACTACCTAAAGGCCCTTTCCTAGATAATGCTAAAAATACCAAGAGACCCATTACTACTGGTGGTGTACTCATTAATGCATTAATGAAAGTTATTAAATGTTTTTTTAATTTAAAATTTCTTAAATATATAAATATACTAAAAAAAGTACCAATGATTGTAGCTATTATTGTAGCTGTTATAGTAACAAACATTGATAATAGTATAATTTCTATTATTTCTAATATCTGTAATTCCATATCTTATCACCTTTTTAAAAGTTAATTATCATAGTTTAATGTAAGATATATCTTAAATTTTACTATTCTTTTTTAATCTTAATATTTTAGTTATTAATTTTCTTTATGTAACTATTTTATCATCAAATTTTTCCTCTTTTCAACAGTACTATTTCAACATTTTTATAGAATTTATTATAATATATGACTTCATTACTATATTATTTTCCACTTTTAATTCCATCGTCAAATATAATTATAGCTATAAGTTTAAGATGTATTTTTATTATACTTTTTATTTAATTTATGAAAAAAATTAACCTTAACTATCTCTTAATAATTTTAAAACTACTTATTATCTCTTTGTCATTTCTAAATATTGTTTTACAGTATTTACCTCATAATGATAAAATAGAGTATAAAGGGGGTGCATTATGAATCCATCATCATCTTTAACAGCAATTGAGGTTGCTGAAATACTAAAAATAACAAAAAATACAGTATATGAATTAATAAAAAGAGGTGAATTACCTGCTTATAAAATAGGTAGGAAATTGAGAATAGATAGAGAAGATGTAGAAAATTATATAAACAATCAAAAAGGCCCTAGCTCTTTAACAAGAAGTTTAAGTCCTAAAAATACTGATCATATAGTAGACAGTAATCCTACTTTTACTAGTGTAAATACATCTTCTACTAACAAAAACTTAGAAATAATAATAGCTGGACAGGATATTATATTAGATATATTAGCTCAAAATATAGAAAAGTATATACCTGGTACAAAAGTATTTAGAGTATACACTGGCTCTTACAATGGCCTTTATGAACTTTATAATGGAAGAGTTTCAATTTCTTCTGCCCACTTATGGGATAAAGAAAGCAATGAGTACAATACTCCTTTTGTAAAAATGCTATTACCAGGTATACCATGTACACTTATAAACTTAGCATATAGAAAGCAAGGGCTTTACGTAAAAAAAGGTAACCCTAAAAAAATAACTAATTGGTCTGATTTTTCTAAAGAAAACATTAAAATAATTAATAGAGAAAAAGGTTCTGGAACTAGAATACTTTTAGATAGTAAACTAACTTCCCTTAACATTAGTCAAAACAATATATCTAATTATGATAATATTGAGACATCACATTTAGGAGTAGCAAGTGCTGTAGCTAGAGGCCTAGGGGATGTTGGTCTTGGAAATGAAAAGGCTGCTCTTCAAGTTAGTAATATTGACTTTATTCCTTTACAAAAAGAACGTTATGATTTAATAATAAAAAACGAAGACTTAAATAGTCCTTTATACAAAAAAATAGTTGATATAATAAATTCTAATGAGTTTAAATCAGAGATTGAAGGTATAGGTGGATATGACTTAACAGATACTGGTAATATAGTTGGAAGATCTTAATATTAATCTATTATTATATTTTAGGTGCATATGCTATAGATAAACTGTGATCAATTGTAGATTCTTTGTACTTAAAAAGCGTAGACTTTATCTACGCTTTTACTATATTAAATATATTTTTCCATCCTTATATCCTTGTGCCATCTTCCTTTGTAATAAACAAAGTCAGCTATTTCTCCTATTTTTTCATATCCAACTTTTTTATAAAGATCCATGGCTCTTTCATTATATTCGAAAACACCTAACTCTATTCTATTAATATCCAAACTTTTTCCTAATTCTTCAAGATGATTCATAGCTATTTTAGATATTCCTCTACCTCTATATTCTTTCTCACCAATACAAATCCCTATCCATGCAGACTTTTTTTCTTTCTTATACAAATAATTAAAATCTGTGTCAATATTTATGTATCCTATTTTTTTATTTTCACAAGCTATCATAAATATTTTTTTATTTTCATTATTCTTAAAACCTTCTATTATTTCTTCAGGCGTAATATTATCTATTTCACCTTCATTGAAGTTAGGTCTAATAAAATATTTAATTTCTTCATCATTATCCCAGTGTGCTATTAATTTAAAATCATCCTCATCATTTTTATCTAATAGTTTAAACTTAATGTCCATAATATAATTCCCCTTATCATTAATGTTATATATTTATTCTCCTCCATTTTCGCATTGATTTATAAAATACTTAAATAAAGTAAGCATTTTATAATCACTATCTATCATTAGTTCTGGATGCCATTCTACACCAAGTACAAACTTTTCTCCTTTCATTTGCACTGCTTCGATTATTCCATCTTTTGAATAAGCTATTGCCTCTAAATCTTTAGCAAGCTCTTTTATGCATTGATGGTGATAACTATTTACAAGTGTTTCATTCCCCATAATATCACCAAGTATGCTATTTTCTTTTATTCTAACACTATGAGTTCCAAAATATTTTTTTGTTTGTTGCATGTGCTTTATATAACTACCATCTACAAGCTCTAAATCTTGATACAGTGTACCTCCAAGTGCTACATTGAGAACTTGAATTCCTCTGCATATTCCCAGAATAGGTTTTTTATTTTCAAGAGATATTTTTATTGCTATTATATCAAATTCATCTATATCTGGATGAAAATTCCCCATTTTTCTTAAAGGTTCCTCATTGTATAGCATGGGGTTAACATCAATACCACCAGAAATTAATATTCCATCACATAATTCAACTTGTCTTTTAATATTTTCTTCACTTGTATTAACAGGTATGATTATAGGAACTCCTCCTGATTTTATAATAGCATTAATATATGAACTGTTTACAAATATTTTTTCTACGGTGGTTCCATCATTCTCCTCAGGCATGCTTATATTAGATAATATTCCTATTATTGGCTTCAATTAAAGTGACCTCCTTTTATAGTAAATAATTATATGAAATATCCTAATTCTATTATTAAATGCTTACTATTTTATATATATGCTAATTAGTATTAAATATCGTAAAATTCTTAAAATTGCTTAATATAAAACTATAGTAGTCATAGTAATTATGGTATACTTAGAATTGACATAAATATTTATCAAGCACTAATACTCTACAAATTAATTTTCAGATTTATTTTATGTAAATAGATTAATGTAAAGGAGATTGAAATGAGCTCTAATATTGTAAATGATAATTTCATTAATAATATACCTGTTCCCTTTATAAAAGTGCAATTAGATTCCAATAATAACAACTATTTAAATTTCTACGTTGATTATATAAATAATAGTATGTTAAATCTTTTCAATAACAATAAAAAAGACTTCAAATCGACAAAACATTTATTAAAAAATAGTTATGAAATAAGAGAAATTATTGCATCTTATGTAGTTGAACATGTAACTACTTTTAAAAAGTATATTCCTATATTTACAAACTGGTTTAAAATTGACATTCAAATTATAAATCCTAATGATCTTATGCTATACTTTACTCCTATTTTGCACGAATATAAAGAAATACTACATTCCATGAGTTCTTCAAAGAAAATGTTTTTCATTAAAGATAAATTTGGTGACTATGTGGACTGTGATGAAAAATTTGCACTTTTTGCAAACTGTGATAAGAAAACTATTTATAAAAAAACAGACATAGATTTATGGGGATCATCTATAGGAAAAGCTTTTACCGAATCTCATCTAAATGCTGTAGCTAATAAAGAAACCTATGTTGAAAAAATCTGTCGCATAAAAAATAGATTTTTTAGCGTTGAAAGATATTTAATTTATTCAGATAATGATGAACTAGTGATGGTAATAGGCGTATGCGAAGAGATACATTCTTCTGTAATTGATGATTACAATGTTCACAATTATAAAAAAATAATACAATTAATAGAAGATACAACTCCTGATATTATATACTATAAAAATATTGACGGTAGTTTTATGTGGTGTAATAATACAATGGCTCAAAGTATTGGAGTTGCAAAAGAAGATATAATAGGCAAAACTAACAAAGATATTAAATCCCTAAATCACTTAAGTCAGAAATGTGATATAACTGATAAAGAAGTTTTACAACTAAAATCAAAAAGAATTTATTACGACTATATGACTATAGGTGATGAAGAGAAGTATTATGAGGTAATTAAATCACCATTGTTTGATAACTATAATAACGTAATTGGTTTAGTTGGTATCCTTAGAGATATATCCCACAGAACTATGCTAGAAGAAGAAATGGATAAACTTAGGTTGGAATTCTTTGCAAATTTATCTCATGAGCTTCGTACACCAGTTAACTTAATTTCTAGTTCACTACAGCTTATTAACAGAAGTAGAGAACGAAATGATTTAAACAACGAAAACTTGCCTAGGTACTTGGATATTATCGCTCAAAATGGTGATAGATTGTTAAAGCTTATAAATAATCTAATCGACTCTACAAAGTTAGATTCAAATTATTTGGACTACTGCCCTCAAAATAAAGATGTTATAGCTTTTATTGAAGGTATTTGTATGTATACAGTTGACTTTGCAAAGCAAAACAATATTGAACTAATATTTGATACTCAAATAGAAGAAAAAGTCGCTTCTTTCGACCCGGATAAGCTTGAAAGAATAATTCTTAATCTACTATCTAACTCTATTAAGTATAATAAACCAAATGGTAAAATATTTGTTGACTTAGATGTTAAAGATGATATACTTGAAATTAAAATAAAAGATACTGGTATAGGTATACCTACAGATAAGCTTAACTTTATTTTCAATAAGTTTAAACAAGTAGATAATAGATTTACGAAGATAAATGAAGGAAGTGGCTTAGGCTTGTATATAGTAAAGTCTCTTGTAGAACTTCATAGCGGAACAATAAGTGTAAGTAGTACTTTAGGAAAAGAAACTGAGTTTACTATTAATATTCCTTGTAACAATGAACAAATTATAAATTGCGATGACTTAAATAAAGAAATTAAAAATGACTTAAATAAAAGAATCCAAATCGAATTTTCTGATATATATTAATATCAATTAAAGCTTTTGACAGAAAGGGAGTATACTATGGAAGATTTAGAAATATCAATGGATGAAATGCTAGAATACATTCATCAAAAATGCGGTGAGTCAATTTCTAAGGATACAATAGAACTAATACTTGATTTACAAGTAGAATTTTTAGATTCTAAAGGTTTAATACAAGTAGAAGTAGATGATTTATATTAAATATAAAAAACTAGCAAGCTAATGGCTTGCTAGTTTTTTTATACTACTTAAAAGTAAATAGATTATCTTCATTGAACTTTACTAGTACTTTATCATTTATTTTATATTTTAATACTTCTTTATTTACTTCCACTTCAATAATATTACTATGAGGAAATTCACTATTTTTTAAGTAAAGTGTACAACTAAAAGGATTTTCTATAATAGATACTATTGTAAAATATTCAGTGTTTTCATCTTTTTTATTTACAATAGAAATATTATGATTTCTTATCCCTACATAGTTAATATCATTTTCTACTTCTTCACAAATAGTATATTCGTATCCCCAATCAATTGCTAATATTTTATTATGGTCAACTTTTCTTGCTGCAGATATATTTTTGCATCCAGTTATTCTAGCTTCTGCCAATGATTTTGGCTTTTCAAATAATTCTTTTTTACTTGATTTATTGTTTGCTTGTCCTTTATCATAAACTAAAATTTCTTCACAAACTCTATAGGCTTCCGAAATATCATGGGTTACAAATATTATGTTTCCATTATAGCCTTTAAGCATATTTATTAGTTCTTTTTCCATATTACTTCTTAAGTGACAATCTAGAGCTGAAAAGGGTTCATCTAAAAGTAAAATTTCTGGTGATGTTATTAATGCTCTAGCCAATGCAACTCTTTGTTGCTGTCCCCCTGATAGTTGCCAAGGATATCTATCTTCTAATCCGTCTAAGTAAAGTTTTTTTATGTACTCTAAAGAAATCTGATTTCTCTCTTCTTTATTTATTTTTCCCAGGCCTAATTCTATATTTTCTCTAACATTCATATGTGGAAACAGTGCATAATTTTGAAATAAATACCCAATATTTCTTTCTTGAGTAGATAAATTTATTTTTTGTTCAGAGTCAAACAGTACTCTATCATTTAATACAATTTTTCCTTTTGTAGGCTTCTCTAGTCCAGCAATACATTTTAACGTCATACTTTTCCCTGATCCTGATTCTCCTAAAAAACCTAATACCCCATCATCATGATTAAACTTTACCTTTAATGTTAATGACTCTAGTTTCTTTTCTATGTCTACATATAAAGCCATTTATTTATACCTCTTCCCTATTATTCTTTGCTGTATATCTGACCAATAATTTAATATTAATATCATTATGATTGATATAGTAGTAATAGTCATTACCCAAATTATTGCTTTATTCATATCCCCACCTTCAACTGCAAAAAATATAGCAAGAGGCATTGTTTGAGTTTTTCCAGGAATGTTTCCTGCAATCATAAGTGTTGCTCCAAATTCACCCATAGCCCTGGCAAAAGATAATATTATACCTGCAATTATACCTGTAAAAGCCAAAGGGATTGCTATTTTATAAAATATCCTCCATTCACTTAATCCTAGCGTCCTAGCAGCCGATAGCATATTATTGTCAATTTGTTCAAATGCTGCTCTTGTTGTTCGATACATCATAGGAAATGCAACAACTATTGAAGCTAACACCGTTGCCCACCAGCTAAAAATTATACTTATATCAAATTTTAATAGTAGTTCCCCAATAAACCCATTCTTTCCAAATACCAATAATAAGAAAAATCCTACTACTGTTGGTGGCAATATTAAAGGCAAAGTGAAAATACCATCAATTAACCCTTTGAATTTTCCTCTATAATTTGCCATAAAATATGATGCTAGTATACCAACAATAGATGTTACTAATGTAGCAAGACCTGCAGTCTTAATTGATATTATAAGCGGTGACCATTCTGTATTGATATATATCACTCTCCATGTTTACATATTTAACCTATACTTATTTTATAATATCTTTTATTAATACTCAAATTAATATATTATCTTATTTTGCAGTCTTATATCCATATTTTTCAAATATTGTTTGCCCTTTTTCACTTAATAAAAATTCTTCAAATTTTTTAGCTTCCTCATCATTTCTAGTATTCTTTATAACAGCAACAGGATATGTTATTGGTGAGTGTGTATCCTCTGACGTTACTTCAACTATTTTTATTCCATCTGAATTTATTGCATCACTGTAATATACAAATCCAGCATCTGCATTTCCTGATTTCGTCCATGCTAATACTTCTTTAACATCCTTTGCAAAAACTAATTTATCTTTTAAAGTCTCTTTAATATTAAGGTTATTTAAAACTTCATCAGCATATTTTCCAGCAGGTACACTTTCTGGCTCTCCCATCCCAACATGCTTTACTATATCCTTAGATAAATCATCCATACTGGATATTTGACTTTCCTTTGGAGCTATAAGTACCAACTCATTTTTAACTAAATCCTTATATTTATCATCTAACAAATGTCCACCCTTTTTTAAATTGTCCATTTGCTTTTTACCAGCTGAAATAAATACATCACAAGGTGCTCCCTGCTCTATTTGTTGTTGTAGAGACCCAGAACTTCCAAAGTTAATTATAAGTTCAACATTATTATTTTCATTTTTATACACCTTTTGTAATTCTTCCATAGCTTCTTTCATACTTGCTGCAGCCGAAATATTTAAGTTAATTACTTCTTCTTTTTTGCTACTACACCCAATAGTAGATATTCCTAATAAAAATGATGTTGCTATAATAGCTATTTTCTTTTTTAAATTCATGTCTTATTCCCCCTTATTAAGCCAAAACATGTTATTCTTATTATATTTCTATTCAGTTTAGTTATGTTAGGTTATGTTTTGTCATGTTTTGTTATGTTCAATACAATTATAATTGAGTTTTAATTATTTAGCAATATTTTCCTAAACTATGTATCAATTTTAATAATCCGGTCTATAATTAAAAGCTTTCATAAAAAAATTGATAGCAATTTAGATATAAACCTATTATTTCTAAGTCTAAAATCTAATTACTATCAACTTTAATACTTTCTATATTATTTTTTACTTAAAATATTTTCCAAACTCAGACCAGGTCATTTTAAATTCTGGTATTCCTACATAATATGGAGCTATATCATATAGTTGGAAGTATATTACTACCCCATCTTCATCTATATAAAATTCTTGATTATCACTAATTCCTTTAAATCCATCTTTGCCTTCAAAATACATATTAGGATTTTTGCTTATTTGAGCATTTATAAAATCATTAGCTATTTTCTTATAATCTACATCTTTTTTAAACATATCCTTTAATTTAAATTCTTTTCCTGTTAATAAATCATAGTTGTAAGATTTAAGATAAGTCATGCCGTGAGCTCCACCTGTAAATTCATAAGTCTTTATTGGAATACTTAAATAATTATTTTTATTGTAAGCTACCTTATAATTTGAATATGCTTCATATTGATATTTTACATAGTCATTATTTTGTTTAGAGTATACTTCTTCGTATTGCTTCTTATATTTTTCAGATTCATTTTTTATGCTTTCTTTAAAATTTAGGATATCAGTAGATATCTGTTTATTAATATTTTCAATAATTTCTTTATTATATCCCTCTTTATTTATATATGTATTTTTGATTTTTAAAATTGGATAACTAATATTAGATTTTAAAAATTCACTTTCTTCGTCTATATTTTCTGTAGCTATAATAAATGTATCATTCATAGAAATATCTTTACTATATTTATCATTAGCAAAAGTAAATGTACTAGTTAAAAACATTGATATTATCAAAAAAGCCATAATTCTTTTTATTAACTTCATATTCATCCTCCTTAAATTTTTTAATATTTATTATATCTTTCTCATTTAAGCTAACTTTATGTGTATGTTAACTATTACTTTTGTTAAAAATAATTGTTGACATATAATACTATACTCCATATAGTATTAGTAAAGATATATTATACATCATATAATATAGTATTAAATATAAAATATACACAAGGAGGAAAAAATGTCTTTTCAACTAGGAGCAGCATTATTAGATGCTTGTGTTTTAGCAGTACTTACTAGAGGAGATACATATGGATATGTATTAACACAACAAGTTAGAGAGATTATGAATATATCTGAGTCTACTTTATATCCAGTACTTCGAAGACTTCAAAAAGATATGTATGTAATAACTTATGATCAAGCATTTCAAGGCAGAAACAGAAGGTATTATCAAATAACTGATTTAGGAAGAGAAAAATACAAAGAATACACATCAGACTGGAATGACTACAAAATGAACATAGATAAAATTTTATTAGGAGGTTTAGTGGATGAATAAAAATCAATTTATTGAAGAATTAAGACTTAAATTGAAAAGTTTACCTAAACAAGACTTAGAAGATGCTCTAAGCTACTATGAAGAATATTTTGAAGATGCTCAAATTGATGATTATGTAGATGTAAAAATAGAGCTAGGATCTCCTTCTAAAGTAGCTTCTCAAATATTATCCGATTATGCTATAAAAGACTTTGAAATAAAAGATAAACCTAAAAGATTTAATTTTTCAGCTATTTGGTTTATTATACTTGCTATTTTAGCATCCCCAATAGCACTACCTTTAGGGTTTGCATTTATAACTGTTATTATTTCTTTAGTTTTTGCTATGGGTTCAATAGTCATAGCCTTTGGTTCTGCAGGTGTAGCAATTATATTCGGAGGCATAACAGTATTAATGACTGGATTTACTGTTATATCTTCAAGTTTTCCAACATTTATATTATTTCTAGGTATCGGTATGTCACTATGTGGTGCTGGACTTCTTGCAATAATAGGTGTATTTAAATTAGGAAGTTTCTTATTAAAATTGATAGTAGGATTTAGTAATAAAGCATTAAATAAAGTTAATAAAAGGTTTTATAGTAAGGAGGTATAATCTTGAAAAAAACTAACTTAGTTGTAAAAATAGCGCTTGGGCTTATTGTCTTTGGATTTATTTTCGCACCTATAGGTGCATTAATGGGTGGTAAATTTACTATATTAAAAGATGAAATCGAGTACAGAGTTTATGATAAAGACAATAGAATTACAGACAGTTCTTCTCTAGAAAAATTTGAAAATATTAACTTAGATGTTAACTTAGATAAAATCGAAATAGTAAAATCTAATGAAAATAAAATAGAATTAGATTATAGTGATAAAACTGGATCGATTACTTATAAAGTTGAAGAAAATACTTTAACTATTAACCAAAATAAAAATGCTTCAATAGGGATTGATGTTAACTTAGGCTTTAATAAATATAGTGATATTATAAAAATATATGTTAAAGATGATAATAAATTAAATGATATTGTAGCTATCCAAAACTATGGTGATATTTCATTAAATGATATAAATTGTAAAAATGCATCAATTGAATCAAGCTATGGAAATGTTACTTTAAGCAACATTTCATCAGATAAACTTACTGTAACTATGGACGATGGAAATATAAATTTAAATAATGTTAATGTTTCTGATAGTTTTAACCTTCAAAACAAATATGGCAGTGTAGATTTAGATAATTGTGAGTTTAATACTTTTGTTGCATATTTAGAAGATGGTAACTTGGATATATCAAAGATTAATACTAATTATTCTGAAATCAAGAATAAATATGGTAATATTTATGCAGTTGACTTCTCAACAAATGGACTACTTGCAAATGCTGATGATGGTGATATGGACTTTAGAGGTAGCTTTTTAGGTACTAGTAATCTTAATAACAAATACGGTAATATTAACATAGTATCTAATCAAAATAAAAATTCTTATAACTACTCTATTGTTAATAAATATGGAAATGTAGATATAGATAATGAGATTTTTGAAGGGTCTGTAATGAAAAGTAATAATGCTAACAATAACTTAGATATTAATTGTGATGATGGAAATGTTAAAATTTCCTTTTCTAAATAAAATAAACTTTTTTGAAGTCAATTAATAGTATTTATAAATTTTAAAACTAAAGGTCTATGTAAACATACATAGACCTTTTATAATTTATACAACATCTAATATTAATTCTTCGTTCATAGAATCAATACCTATTTTAAATTTGCCTCTATATATTAATTTGAAAATATAGTAAGCTAATACACCTCCTAAGGTATTTAATATTAAATCTTCAATATTTACAGTTCTTAATCCACTAATTAATAATAAATTTGTGATTAGCTGTGTAGATTCAATTATTACAGATATTAATAAGGCTGTTATTGTGCATGATTTTAGGTTTCTCATTTCTTCTTTTTTAGCACATAAAAACATAATAAATGGTGTTAATAATAAGAAATTTCCTAATAATATTCTTACTAACGTTCTTAAATATAATCCACCTCTAAAATAATCTGTAAATGGTAAAATATTTATATTACATCTTTCAATAAAGCTCATACTTTTTATATAATCCATTGGCTCACCAATATAAATAGGGAATATTGTTATTCCTATTAATATTAAAAAATATAATACAAATAAGTTTGTTAGTATTTCATCATATAAATTTATTTTTATTCCTTGTTTTATCTTTATAAAGGTTTGGTTTACTCTTATACCTATCCATATGGGTAATCCCACCATTAAGACAAACCTAAGTTCTAACATCATATTCATAATAATCTCCTTACTAATTTAGCAAAATTCTATTAACTTCCTTATCCTTATTTAATTATAATATTAAAAATTACAATTCTTAATTATTCAATATAAATACCTTAGGTTATAATAGATAACCTAAGGTATTTTTTAATCTAAATCTAAAGTTTTAATAATTACTAAAGTTGTTATCTTAAAACTTAAAGTTCCTCTTTCTTTACTATAGTTGGGTATATATACTGATTTCTTAATTCTGCTATTTTACCAACATATAAAACATCCTTTGTTTTCTCATCTATAACAACTGCATACTCTTTTCCTGTTCCACTACTATTTTTTGTAACTTCAGTGTCTTCATATGCACCAATAGTTAAATATATTTTATTATCTATTATTCTAAAATCTTCCATACCTACAGTAAAATATTCATTATTGTCATCAATAGATACTTTATACTTCTCGCTGTTTGATATTATCTCATTATTATCTAAATTTATTTTTGTTATTTCAAAATCTAGATTTCCATAATCACTCTCACCTCGCGCTACTAGTGTAAGTATATTGCCTTCTATATTGTATTTATCTATATAATAATCTTCTTCAATATTTAAAGGTAGGGCTACAGTTTCAAACTTATTTTTGGCAACATTATAAGTTAAAAACTCAATCTTTCTTTCATATTTATTTTCTTCACTTAATTTATAGCTAAAGCTTAAGAAGTAACCTGTATCTTTATATGAAAAACCTATATTTCTTGAATTTGATATTATTTCCTCATCATTTCCAACTTTTTTTGTCAATATATGCTCACTAGTTTCATCTTCTAAGTTTAATTTAAATACACTTATTCTAGATTCTCTTGCGCCGTATACTTCATTATTATAACTATTTACATAGTCTGCATTATAATCAATTGACGTAATAATATAAAGTTCATTGTTATACTTTATTGGAATAACTCTATCATCTGAGTTTGCATCTGCTTTATCATAAAAATCTAGTGGTATCTTATATTCACTTATTTTGTTACTTTCTAAATCTTTTTCAGTAACATATGTAATAAATTGCACTTTATCACTTGAATTAGTTGATATATTATAATCTCTTGAAATCTGTACATACCCAAGCTTTTTATCATCTTTGTATAATGTATCATGGTACGAGTTTCTATGTTGCAATAAATCTCTATGCTCTCTATTAAAACTTGATACTCTATCCTCTGTAGAAATTTCTTTTGCATATTTATTAACTGTAAGGTTATCCTTACTAATGTTAACTTCCTTGGTTTTATAAAACCCTTCCCTTTGTTGGTACACTATACCAATATCAGCCAGCGCTTCTCTATTTCCATAAACATCAACAACCTTTGATTCATCTTTATTAGCAAATCCTAAATATATACAAGTAGCAAGCATAGTTACTGTAACTATTCCTAATACAACTTTTGACAGTCCTTTATTCATCTCTTTCCCTCCCTTACATATATATCTTCTTATTTAGAAGATAATATGATAGCCCTATTGATAGAGCAAATGTAGCTATGTAGAAAACAATGTGAGTTACTAAAAATACATCTGAAAATCCAGATTTTGATGTTGTTCCAATATACGTCATAATTATTCCTAAAATATATAATATTCCAATTACTACACCCTTCTTATTATAAGCTTTTTGAATCATTATCCCTGTAAAAATTACTATTACGGCTAATATTACCCCTATTAGATTTATCATTACAAAATCTAGTAAATATGGTTGAATAAGATGAAGATCCGTTCCTAATCTCACACCATGTACTAGTAATTCTTTCATTTCATAAAAACTTACTCCAGATAACACCTTAGTGCTACTTACTAAGATTACCCATGATAACATTTGAGTTACCATAACTCCATATATCATAACTACTACCATAATAGCCTTAGCTATATATATTGCAAATTTATTGTTTGGTAACATAAATAATGTATATGCTGTTTTACTTTTTCCAATAATATCTCTGTACCATATTATGACTGCATAAAATAAGCATAATACAACCGAAAATCCTAATAAAATTGTTGTAAATGCGTATGTCTCCGCAATCTTAAAATCTAAAAGCAATAGCTTTGCTTCTTGAGTTTTCAATAATCCTATTGATGCCTTTGTGTTTAACATACCTGCTGCCGTATTCATTACATTATAAAGGTGACTAGCTAATATCCCAATATTTAGAGTAAGAATCACACCTAAAAGAGCAAAGTATAATTTGTATATTCTTTTAAATTCTATATTATATAGCGTTAATATTTTATTCACCCCTATATACCTCCCTCATTTTGTCTATTATAGACTTGCCTTCTATCTCACGAGTTTCTTCAGCATTAAACTCAAATGCAGTTTTTCCATTATCAACAACTATTACATCATCAACTATCATCTCTATTTCAGATATTTCATGAGTAGTTATTACAATACTTTGCTCATCATTCATATATTTTGCCATTGCTCCTATAAACTCTTCTCTTTTGAATATATCTATTCCTGATAAAGGTTCATCAAGTAATGTGTATTTTGCATTTTGAGCAAATCCTAATATTATTTTTACCCTCGCTTTGTTTCCCTTTGATAAACTGCATATTAATCTATCATCACTTAAATTAAAAAGTTCTAGCATTTCATAGGCTTTTTCCTTATCCCAGTTTTTATAGAATTCTTCCATAAACTCAAAACTTTCTTTAATAGTAAGCTGTGGAAAATGACTATCTATATCTGGTACAAAGGCAAGTTTATTGTATGTATTATAGTTTATTTTTTCTCCATCTATTAATATTTCTCCACTATCTATTTTCGAAAGACCTGCTATTGCTTTTAATATTGTTGATTTACCAACACCATTTATCCCTAAAATACAAGTTATCTTACCTTCCTTTATTGTAAAAGACATATTATCAAGGGCTTTTAGCTTCTTGTATTTTTTACTTACGTTTTTTACTTCTATCATAACTTACCCCCTAGTATCTATCTTTTATAATCTCTATAATTTCTTCTTTCTCAACATTAATAGCTTTCATATTTTCTATAAATGAATCTAGTGATTCAGCAATAAGATTTTGTCTAATGCTTGCTATTATTTCACTATCATTAGTTATTGTACTTTGATAATTTCTAGCTGTATTAATAATTCCCATATCTTCCATCTCCTTATATGCTTTTTGAACTGTATTTGGATTAACTCTTAAATTTACTGCCATTTCCCTTCTTGAAGGGATAGGATCCCCTGAGTTCAAGCTACCTCTTACCACCTGCTGTTTAACATATCTAATTATTTGTAGATATACTGGCTCTTTGTCGTTTGGCATAAAGTTCATATCTTCACCTCCGTATTACTGTACTATGTCAGTAGTACACCTTATAAGTGTATTATATATGTAATACACCTCTTTAGCAATCACATTTTTTAATAATTTATATTTCTATTATTATTTTTATATAATAAAATCATTTCATATTATGGTGAATTTCTCTATTTTACTAAATTTCATCTATATATTAAATTAATAAAAGCTGTCTAAAAATTTTTAAAAGACAGCTTTTTGAGCCTAAATTATATAATATAACTACAAGTATTTAATTATTTCAGATAGTTTTCTAAAATATTTTTAACCATAGATACAACATATTCTGAAGAATATCTATCTTTAATATCTTCTATTATCATAGATATAGCTATTTTAGAATTATCTATTTCAACTGCAGCAAACCAACCATTTTGAGTTCCATTTTCATCATCTTTACTTTTTTTAATTTCTGCAGTTCCTGTTTTTCCAACAAGATTTACATTTTGTATTTTAGCTAAATTTCCTGTTCCATCACTGTCATTTATTACTCCAGAAAAATAATTGATAATGCCTTGAAGATATCCACTATTTATAGCTTCTTTGTAAACTTTAGCTTGGCTATTTTCACTTATCACTAATCTAGGAACCATAATTTCACCTTCATTTCCTAATGCACTGTAAACCATAGCCACATCTAAAGGAGTCATCAATACCTGCCCTTGACCATATCCACTATCTCCTAATAGTATTTCTGACTCTAATTTACCATTATTAGATACTTGGGATTGTTCCATAGGATATTCAAAAGGCAATTCTTCACCTATTCCAAATTTTTTAACACCTTCTAAAAACTTCTTTTCACCAATTTTTATTGCTTTATCTGCAAAATAAATATTGTCTGAGTATTTAATAGCATCATATAAATTTATTGTTCTACCTGGATCTTTTACTCTCGTTACCTTATAATTTCCCCAAGAACTATCCTTTTGCCAATTTAATCCTTTTATATCCATGGTTTCATTTGGATTTATTATATTATTTTCTAATCCTATAGCTGTAGTTATTAGCTTCATAGTAGAACCTGGTGAATATGCATTGTTTGCTCTATTGTCAAACTGAGCATTTTGACTTTCTTCATATAGTTTTATTATACTATCACTTTTATATGTTACTAATGTATTTGAGTCGTATGATGGTGAACTTACCATAGCCAGTACCTCACCACTTTTAGGATCTAATGCTACAGATGCACCTTTTTCCTGGTTCATTTTTGTGTATATATCTTTTTGAAGATTTGAATCTATAGATAGCTGTATATCTTCCCCATTTACTGTATCAGTTTTAGCTATTTCAATTTTTTCTTCTCCTCTTTCTATATATATACATACCCCATCTTTAGCTCTTAACTTCTCTTCATAAACTTGTTCTAATCCTTTTATTCCTATCTTGCTATATTGTGAATACCCTTTACCTTCATTTACTTCTAGCTTTTCTTTTGTTATATCACCAATATAGCCTATTAAGTTTCCAAAAGCTTCTCCATCTGCATATACTCTAGATGGTTCTTTTTTTACTGTAACTCCTTCAATTCCTTCTATTAAATCAGCTTTTTCTTGTTCATATATAGATATTTTTACTATTGGTATTAAATGTTCTGGATTTTTATTTTCTAGCTTCCCTTGAATGAATTCTAAACTTTTATCTAAAATTTTAGACATACTATTTATCTTTTCTTCTTTATTTACTTCAAATACTCTAGGATGAATATACACTTGATTTGCTTCTCCATCATATGCTAGCAAATTTCCATCTCTATCAAGTATCTTACCTCTAACACCTTTTTCTATTTGATACTTTAATTTATCGTCTTTAATCATTCCAGGTATTATTAAACCTTCATCCCATAGTACTTTATATTGGTTATCTTCTTTTACTACATCAACAATCTTATCTTCAAATTTAATATCTCCAGCTATTGTGTTCATCCTTATATTTATTAGTGTTTTTTTATCTTTATTTTCCTCTTTAACTTCAACTTCAATATTGTTTACACCAATACCAGAATATATTGTTGAGTATCTTTTAATAAAATCTTCTTTAGAAATATATTCTTTAGATTCTTGACTTAAAGCTTCATACATTTCATCATAATTTCTATCTTTCCAAGCTTTTGTATATTGCTGAATAGCATCCGTCTTACTATTATTACTACATCCTACCAAACCTAATGTAATAGTCATCATTAAAATTGTAATATATATTTTAAATATTTTTTTCATTTACCCATACCCCTAAATTTAAATTTACTACCTCAATTTATTTTTATAATCCTAATTAAAGTGTTTATTCTTAATAGCATCAACCTTTTCTTTATTAATTGATATCGCCTTTCCTACTTCTCCATCTAACATCTCCCACACAAAGTTATGAACTAATACTGCATTGCTAAAATCCCCTTCTTTCCATCTTAGTAAGGCATTATTTAGATAGCTTGCTGCACCTTCATCTTGAATATATTTTAATCCTCCTATAGCTTGATTAATATTAAATGGCGTTATTGGTATTTCACCATACTTTCTATCATCTACAGCCTTTATTATACTGTTAGACATTTGATGTACAAGCTGCACAGCGGAGTATTCACTTAGTGGTGCTTCTACATTCTCATAATTCTTTTGTGTACTTTTTTCTGGATTTTTCTCTTGGTTATCATCTATATTATTTTCATTTTTATCATTATTTTCTTGCTTCTCCCCTAAGTCACTAAATTTATCTATTTCTCCATCACTTTTGTTAACCTTGTATTCTGTAGGCTTCTCAAATTTTATTTTCCCTTCTTCATCAACTACAGCCCTTGGAAATACTTTATCTATACCTGTATATGATGCTAGCTCATCTATTTTTAGAGTATCATTTATATTTTGAAGAACTTTTTCCATAGGTGGTATATTATGAGCTAATGCTGGGCTATATACACCAATACATAAAATTACTGATATACTAGATGCCATACCTAATATATATTTTTTTCTTTTCTTAGCTTTCATTTCAGCTTTACCTTTGTTCATAGCTGCTCTAATAATATCTTTTTTGTTTTCTGGTATTTTAATAGAATCTATTTTTTCACTATCTATATAAAAATCTTCTATTTCTTTGTCTATTTCTTCTATACTTATAGCATCAATATCACTATCAATTACTTCATCTATATTTTCATCATATAGTTTTTTACTCATGTCTGTAGTCCTCCTTTAATAAACGTTTCATATCTTTTAATCCTTTTCTTAAATGGGTTTTAATTGTATTAATAGGACGGTCTAGAACCTTAGATATTTCTTCTACTTTAAGATCTTCTATGTATTTCAACATAATAGCATCTTTATACTTCTCCTCTAGTTCATCCATTGCATTATATAAATCTATTTTTATTTCTACCTTGTCGTCTACAACTATTTCTTTTACATAAGCACTTTCTTCATGTTGCAAGTCAACCATTCCTACTTTTTTAATATAATCATTACATACATTTATAAGTATTCTACTTATCCACGTTTTAAAATACCTGGGCTCCCTTAGCGATTTAATATTCATGTAAGCTTTATATATTGTTTCCTGTACTACTTCTAGTGCATCCTCCTCATGTTTGCACTTTAAATATGCTTCCTTGTATAATCTTTCAAAATATCTATCGGATAGCTGTTCAAAGGCTTCATCATCGCCCTTTATAGCTTTTTTTACTAAAATTATTTCCTCCATTTTATCCCCTTTCACGTAATTCATTTTTGTGCTTACACCAGTTAGACTGAAATTTTATTAAAAAGGTTTTAACTTTTTTTAATTTCAAATATATTTACCAAAAAAAATTCTCCTTATAAAAATAAGGAGTTTTTCTTACACTCTTTTATATATAATTGGTGATTCAAATCCAACTATTACTTTATTTCCTTTTTTTAAAATTTCATTTACCTCGAATTTATCCTCACTTAAAGTTTCATCTAAAAGAAAAGTTGTGTCTGAACCGAAATTGCTTAAGCTCCTACCATAAAATCCTCTATCTTCTGTATATTCGTATACCATAGGATTAAATTTATTAGATATTTTTAGGTCATTATAATCTATTTTTAAGTTTTCATTATAATTAGTAAAATCTTTTTTTATTATGTTTCCTAGAATTTCATATGAAATTAATTTCACCTTACCTTCTTCATTTTCTTCAAACAAAAATAGATGAGGTAATATATTAGTTTTATTAGTTTCTATATGTGTATAATAACTTTCCTCTATTACGAAAATACCTTTGAAATTATCAGGTAAATTATCTATTTTATGATTACATATTCTATTTATATGTTTAGCTAAAGGATGCACTATTTTACCTTCAGATTTTTCTTTTTCTATTTGTTCATTATTATCAAAATTCCCTACAATCATTTTTTTAAATAATTCAAATTCAGTCATTTAACTACCTCTTTTCATATATGCAATATTCTTAATATACGTAAGTAAAATTTAATTTTTATATTTTCTATTAACAAACTTATTTATATATTGTGTAATATTATCTAAAATAACCTTATTTAAATTCAAATAAAAATCACAACTAAATTAGCTGTGATTTTTGTATATATATATATTTTTATTATTTTATTAAGGCTTTACAAAGCCGATGCACCAAGTATGCCTGCATCATTTCCAAATTCCGCTATTACAATATCTGCAATTTCTTCATTACTAAATACTACATACTTTCTTATTAAATCTTGAAGTCCATCAAATATTATTTCACTGGCATTAGAAACCCCTCCACCAATTGATATAACATCTGGATCTATAAAGTTTATTATGTTTCCTATTCCCATTCCTAAATATTCTTTAAATCTATTTACAACGTCTATAGAAACGCTATCATTTTCTTTATAAGAATCGAATACGTCCTTAGCAGTAATATTTTCTATGTTCTTTGCTTTTTCTAGTATTAAACTTTTTCTGCCTTCCCCTATTAGTTTTTGAGCATATTTTATTATTGCTGTAGCTGAACAGAAAGTCTCAAAACATCCATTGTTTCCACAGTTACAATCGTAGTAGTTTTTATCTATTGTTACATGACCTACTTCAGCTCCTATACCATGAGCCCCAGATATTAATTTTCCATTTATTATTATACCGCTTCCAACTCCAGTTCCAAGAGTTAACATTATACCTGTATTATAACCTTTCATACTTCCAAATTTATATTCCGCTAATGCAGCAACATTTGCATCATTAGAAATATCAATTTTACAAGTTGGAAATACCTCACTTAATTTTTCTTTTAAATTACCATTCTTTATACCAATATTAACACAGATTATTTCTCCATGCTTATTAACCATTCCAGGAACACCTATACCTATAGTTCCTACTTCTTCTATACTTATTTTACATTCATTTATAATTTCTTTTACTAGGCTTGTTATATTATTTGCTAGAGCATCTAATCCACCTATTTTATCAGTTTCTTTGCTATTTTTGAAAACTATTTCCCCATTCTTAACTAAACCAGCCTTAACACTAGTTCCACCTATGTCAACTCCAATATTATACATGTATCCTCCTAATGCTTTTTCTTTTGATTATATCTATTTTTATTATACCTTATTTAAGATATTTTTACATTAGCATATATTTATTTATTATAATAAATGCTCCAATATCCAATATCTTCAAACCCTAATCTTTTATATATTTTTCCAGCTTCTTCGTTATCATAAAATAAACAAGGAATTTTATTTTCTCTAAGTAATTCAGAACAAATCTTCATCGTACACTTAGTTGCTAATCCCTTTTTCCTATAATTAGGATGAGTACCTACCCCTACAATCATAGCATGAGTCTTATTCTCTGAAGTACTTTTAGCCATTGCCACTACCTGTCTATCAATTTCTATGCAATAACCTCTACCTGTTTTAAGACCATTTCTTATACTATCAGCGCTAGTATTTTCAAACTCATCTATATAGTCATATAATTTTACTATTTTGTTTATATTTCCAAACTTTATTTTCTTAATTTTCGCATCTACGCTATTATCAACTAAAAATCTAGGACTCTCTAGCTTACAGAAATGTACGTGTCTACTTTGATTTAACCTAAGCACTTTGGCTAACTGGCTAACACACTCTGATTTTCCGCTTATCTCAGAATAATTCATTTTGTTTATTAATTTGTAAAACCCTTCTATGTCAAATTTTTTATCACCGTAAAATATTAGAAATTCAAAATACTTTAAAAGTACTCCTTGTATTTCTCCTTTTTTATTTACATCAGCCCAAATATTTAAAAAGTAATTATCATATCCATATCTCTCTATATCCCCTATTATAAATAGATTGAACTCTGGCTCTTTTTTTAGATATTCCATAACCTTTTGATGATGTTTGGAATTAAGTTTTGTTATCATATATTTCCCCCTGATTTGAAACTAAAGATAATCTCTATATTATTTAACTAAATAATTTTCTTGTTATAAAAAATATATGCTAAATTATTTATTTTTATTTTAACACTTTTTAAATTATTTTTAAGTCTTATGTAATAAGATTTTCAGGAAATATATTATTAAGGACTTTGTATATTCCTCAAAAATTTTTTAAGCGACTATGTCAGCGATTATATTTTACTTAAAATTATTAAGTTGGTATCACTTAATTACATTAGTTATTCAAGCATTATGAGCAATAATAATTTACTAATACGAAAAAAGCTGTATTAAAAAATACAGCTTCTCTTGTTTTTTGATTTAATTTATAATCCTAATGAAATTAACAACTCTTAGTAATTAAACTTTTATTATATATTTTCACAATTTACATTAATAACAACTTCTTTATCTTCTACAAAATTTACTTTTACTTCAAAGTTACTATATATGTTTTCATATCCATTGTGTATTAAATCAACGTTAACGTAAATTTTATCTTTTTCTTCTATGCTAAATTTGTATAGATTGTACTTTCCTTCTTTATAATCAAAAGATTGACCATCATCTTGATAATGTATATATTCAAACTTATCTTGACCACCATAAATATCTAATACTAATTTATCAATATTTGATTCATTAATATAATTCATGTTATTGAAATTAGGAATTATACTTCCCGCCTTAACATAAATAGGACAAACATCAAGAGGAGTTTCTCTAACAATATATTGTCCTCCACTTAAAACTTCCTTACTCCAATAATCTATCCATTTATTGCCTTCTGGTAAATAAACCATTCTAGCCTTTTTACCTTGCTCTAAAACTGGAGCAACCAGTATGTTTTCCCCAAACATAAATTGATCATTTATTTCATAAGTTTTTTCATCACTTTCATAATCTAAAAACATTGGTCTCATTACAGGAAGACCATCTTTTTCTCCCTTATAAAATATATCATACATATAAGGAATTAACTTATATCTTAACTTTATATACTTTCTATTAATATCTTCTGTCAACTTATCAAATGCCCAAGGCTCTTGATCCCTAGAATATATAGTAGTGTGGTTTCTAAATAACGGCGTAAATGTACCTACTTGCACCCAACGACTTAATAATTCAGGAGTACAATCATATCCAAATCCACCTACATCAGTTCCACAAAATGCCATTCCGCTTAAACCTAGATTCATAAGCATTGGTACGCTCATTCTTAAATGTTCCCATGTACTTTGATTATCACCGGTCCAAACTGTAGCATACTTTTGAGTTCCAGAATAAGCAGCTCTTGTAACTACAAAAGGTCTTTTATTAGTAGCTTTTTTTATACCTTCATAAGTTGCCTTATTCATCATATGACCATATACATTATGTATCTCTTTATGATCAACAATATTTCCATCTTCATTAAACTTTACATCATCTGGAAGTGGACCATTAAAGCTAGCTGGCTCATTCATATCATTCCATATTCCAGCTACTCCACTATCCATCATTATTTTTTGATTATTAGCCCACCATTCTCTAACATCACTATTCATAAAGTCAGGGAAAACTGCATTTCCTGGCCAAACCCAATTAGTATAAACTATACCATTTTTATCAGTTGCAAAATAACCATTTTCTAAGCCTTCATCATAAATCTTATAGCCTTTATCAACTTTTACACCTGGATCTATAATTGTAACTACCTTAAATCCATCATCCTTAAGATTACTTAACATGTTTTGATGATTTTTAAACTTGTTTTTATCCCAAGTAAATACTCTAAAATCATCCATATACTCTATATCTAAATATATGGTATCGCAAGGAATATCCTTCTCTCTAAACTTCTTTGCTATATCCATAACATTCTCCTCTGGACAATATGCCCATCTACACTGTTGATATCCTAATGTCCATAGTTGAGGAATAGGTGTAGTTCCTGTTAAATATGTATATCCTTTTATTACTTCTTTAGTAGTTGGTCCATATATAAAGTAATAATCTATGTTACCATCTACAGATGCGAAATAATAATAATTAGAGTTTTCTTTTCCTAAGTCAAAATGTGCTTCGAAGGTATTATCAAAGAATATTCCAAAAGCTTCTTTTTCTCTTAGATTGATGAAAAATGGTATTGATTTATATAACTTTTCATATGTCTCTCCATGTGGTGTTGGATCATCAGTATTCCAGTTTATATAGTGGCATCCTCTTTTATTTAAATGACCACTTCTTTCACCAAATCCGTAGAAGTACATATTATCTTCTAATTTTTTAGGTATAAATACCTTATAATCCATGTGGTCTGTAGGCTTATGACCTTCTTGCATAGCAATATCTAGTCTTCCCGCACAGTTTTTTATAAATGGTTCTCTTTCTCCTCTATAGTCTTCACAGATTAATTTATCTTCTTTATTATATATATCTATTTTAAATTCATCATATACTCTTACTTTTAGACCCTCAGTTTTTATTTCTATAAAATCTATAGTTTTATTTACTTCAAATTTGCAGTTAGCGACTTTTAAATTTTCTATTGCTTTTGATTTTTGTTCATTATTAAATATAGGAACAAAAAAGTTAATTATATACGGATTTATTATATTTATCTTTGCATATGTATTCGTAAATTTTATTTCTACACTGTTGTCTTTTATTTTATATTCTTGTATTTTACCAAACATATTTTTCTCCTCAGTTTATTAAGTAAGATTGTATTCTTCATACATGTAAAATGCTAAGTCAGTGCAGTCTGTGCACCAACTTAGCTTATATTTTTATACTTTAATTATTATTTAGTAATGGACTTATGCCATTAATTACTTGTATGTTTTTAAATGCCATCATTAGATACTCCTGCGCTTTTAGTATCTCTTCTTTTTCAACTTCAACAATGTCTATAATTTGCTTAACCTCATTTAGTACTTCTTCAAATGTTTCATCAGTTATTCCTAATTCTTTATATTCTTCTTCTATTTTATTTACAGTTTCTATAAAGTTGTATAAAGTTTCTTTGTTGTCTAATACTATTACTTTATCAACATCTAATCCTAAAACTTCTATTTCATATATTCTTGTTGCTCCACCGCTACCTTGTTCTGATTTATTTATATTAACTCTTACGTATCTTGATAATTCATAATTTAAATCATCCCTAGATACAGCATCTTTATTTCCTTTTACATCCTTAAGTTTTTTCCATTCAACGCCATCTTTACTAACTTCTATTGAGTATTCAGATGTATTCATACTTCTTGCTTCTCCACCAGCTTCAGCGTGACTTATACGAAGTTCTTTAACTGTCATTTCTTTACCTAAATCTACTTCTATCCAATTTCCTTTTTCCCCAAAAGCACACCATTTGCTATTTAGCTTTCCATCAAAAGCATACTTAGCTCCTTCAGAATCATTTACTTGAGCATTAGCCTTTGCTTCTTTATTTAATGATAAGTTTGATAATCCATCTTTAGCTTGGTTACTAACTACTATAAAGTCTTCTTTAGAGTTAACAGTTTCTCCTGCAGGATTTGATACTGTTTGAGTTACAGAATATACACCTGGCTTATCAAACTTTACACTTACTTCATTTCCTTCTAATTCTTCGTCCTTGTGTAATCCTTTTATGTTCCACTTAACTTTATCACCAGCTAATGACTTATCTGTAAATGTAATTGATTGTCCTGGTGCTATAATCGGTTCACTTACTTCAAAATCAGCTTTTGGAGCTTCTAATTTAGGCCACTCTACACTTACTTTTGCTTCATACCTTGAATCAGTATCATTTAATTTATTAACTGGTTTTATTATAAAGTTTGTTTTTGTATCAACTGAAAGCTCTCTTTCTATATCTTTTACATAAAACGCATTACTTGGTGTTGCCCCAACTAATTCTCTGTTTCCATCTTTATCTTCTATATATATTTCATAGTGACTTACATCTTTTCCTGCTTTATCCCAAGTTAATCTTACATTACCATAGAAGTTATCTATAACTTTAAATTCCTCAACTTTCAAATTATTAACTTTCGCTAATTTGCTTCCTTTATTATTATCAGTTATCGATAATTCTCCAAGGTTTAATTTATAGTCGCTTTCAGCCTTGTTTCCTTCAACTATTAAAGATATTTCTTTTATTGTATCTTTTTTAAACTTGCTTAATGATGCTTTAGCTTCTACCCATTCAGAATCTTTATTAGTTTCTAAATCTATTATTTGAGTTTTATTCTTTTCAAAAACTAACTCTAATTTAAGCTTTGAAGTATCTAATTTATTTTCTTTATATCTTAAACTTACTTCAGCCTGATTAGTTATATCTAAGTCAGAAGCGTATAGTTTTACCTTTGTGCTTCCGCCTTTTTTAACGTCACCTTCTAATGATATTGAATTTCCTCCATAGAAACTTTCAGAGTAGTCAATATCTGCACTTAAGTTATTTTTATTATTATCAACCACCCATCTATATGTAGGAAGAACATCCATCATACCTCTGTGATTCCAATCATCATCTGAAACTTGTTTTCCATCTACATTAAAGAACTCTCCATTACCCATTGAGAAGTTAGTTACGAAAGGAAGCTCTGTAACAGGACTTTTTTCAACTATGTTATTAGATATTCCCTTCCAATTTTCTTTACTTTCTTCTCTTGGATCTCCTTTTTCATTTACCCAGAATCTTTCTTCTTTTTGTAAGAACTCTTCTACAGTTTTAGAAGAATCATAAGTCCATGATGGTACATATAGACCTAAAGAAGTGTTAGCATCTCCATCTTCTGAGAAAATGTAATCCCACTTTACATTAGTGTTATATCCATTAGCCTGTACATCTACTCCTGTGTATAAATCATACTTACTTCTTCCCATAGATTCTGCAAGTTCACCTGATTCTTTTAGTTCATTACCAGTCACTTCATGTATTAATCTATTGTCAGCATCATCAGGGTCTACCACAGAATATTTATCTTCTGTCCACCAGAAGTTTAAAAACATACCATCAGATAATTTTTGTTCTTTTTCTCCTAAAAAGCTTTTATTATATTCTGTTAATCTATTTTGCCAGAAAACTCTACCATCATCTATCATTGAGTCGTACCATATTATTTGCATATCTTCAGGCTTTATTTTTTGTAAATAAGCCATAAATTCTTTCATTAAATCAGCAAGCTCAGGATTTAAGTATTTGCTACTTCTATGACCTGTTTCTTGATTTAAAAACCATCCATCAAAGTTATAGTGAGCGGCAACTTCAACTAACTTGTCCGCCATTGGGAAATTACCATTTTCGTCTTTAACTAAAAAATCATACAACCAATCAAACTTTCCACCATAATCTTCTGGTGGGAAGAATACTGTTCCAAGTACAGGAACTCCATTTGTATGAGCTGCATCAGTTAAATCAGCACTTGGTGGAACTATTAAACCTTCACCTGCTGAGCCTCCCCATGCTACTAATGTATCTACATATTGCCAGTAACTAAAGTTATATCCTTCAAAAACATTTTTTCCTTGAGATGGTGTTGAACTTGTTGTCTTATTAGCTATTGCTAAAGATATTACTTTTGCATCTTCATTTTGTGAGTTTTGTTGTTTGTTTCCATTTGTTCTTTCTTTAAGATCTACATTAGATACGTTATACTTTGCATCTTTATCAGTTTTTGGATCCCACTTTAATAATTCATTTGGATACCAATATGAAGAAAATGGCTGACCATTTATTTCTTGAACACCTAAATCTGAATCTAAAATTGCATAACTAGTATTTGATACTGCCGAGAATAATAACATTGCTGCTATTGCTGATGATATAAGCCTTCTGTGTTTCATTTCTTATCCCCCTATTTTTTTATTTAAAAAATTATATAAAGCACCTATTTTTCCTGAGTCATTTTGGAATTTACAAGTGTCTATAACCACAGTATCTAATATATCTTCGTTTAAAAGCTTTAATTTGTCTTCTACATTTTTTATTAAATCATCTCTTACACTTACTCCTCCGCCAAGTAAAACCTTTTCCGGGGCAAAGCTATAAACTATGTTATAAATCCCGACTGCTAATGAGAAGTAAAACTCTTCGATTAATTCTATAACTTCTTTATCTCCTTCTTCAGCTAATTTAAATACTCCAATTCCATCTAATTCCATATTTTTCGTTTTATTTACTCTAGCAATTAAGTTATATGTTGAACCTAATCTACTAAAAGTTCTCATATTCATTTGGTCTAAATCTTTTAATCTATGGTCTAGTATATTTATTCCAAACTCCCCTGCCATACCTCTATAGCCTCTATATAATTGGTTATTTATAAAAACTCCGCCACCAATTCCAGTTCCTATTGTTATACAAACAAAGTTTCTGTTATCTACTGCATTTCCCATGTATTTTTCTGCCATAGCAACACAGTTTACATCATTATCATATGCACAGTCTAATCCTGTGTTTTCTTTTATATATTTGTTTAGATACATATCTTGAAGATCTATTACTTGTCCCATAAAATGTATATATCCATCGTCATCTATTCCACCGGGTACACTCATCGCTGCACCTTTTAAATCGTATTTTTCTTTAAATTCATTTATTATATCAACTAGTATTTTTTGTGTTTTTCCTTGTCCTTGTTCTGGTGTGTGTACAGAATATGATTCTATCATTTCACCTTCTTTAGTCATTATGCTATATTTTATAGCAGTTCCTCCAATATCAAATACTATATAATGCATATATCCTCCCTCATATTTCAATATTTA
Organism: Romboutsia sp. LXY-2; assembly: GCF_056171995.1. NCBI lineage: Bacteria > Bacillati > Bacillota > Clostridia > Peptostreptococcales > Peptostreptococcaceae > Romboutsia > Romboutsia sp. LXY-2. The sequence goes on from NZ_JBKFGI010000001.1 coordinate 599,556, forward strand.
CGATAGCTTATTGTTTAAGCTATCGTAAATATATTTAGATAATATAAATCTTATTTAAAATCCATTATTTTCTATTAATTCTTTAAACCAATATGCACTCTTCTTAGGAGTTCTTTTATAATCATTATTTATATCCACTTCTACAAATCCATATCTATTTTTATATGAGTTTAACCAAGACCAGTTATCCATAAATGTCCATAGATGATATCCTTTTAAGTTTGCTCCTTCTTCCATAGCTTTATGAGCCCATTTTAAATGCTCACTTACAAATTCTATACGATAATCATCTTCAATTCTTCCATTTACTTTAAACTTATCTTCTCCTTCTACACCCATACCATTTTCTGATATAAAGAAAGGTATGTTTTTGTAGTTATCTCTAATATTTATAGATAAATCATATATACCTTTTTCATATATCTCCCATCCTCTGTGAGGATTTATTTTCTTTCCTGGCATATCATAAAAATCAAAGAATGATTCTGGAGTTAATGGAGAACCTTCTTCTATTTTACTTTCCTTTGCTTTTACTCTTCTAGGTTGATAGTAATTTACTCCTAATAAATCAACAGTATTGTCTTTTATTACAGCTAAATCTTCTTTTGAGTATTCAGGTAAAAGATTTTGTTCTTTTACAAATTCTATCAATTTCCCAGGAAATTCTCCAAATACAGAAGTATCTAAGAATGAGCGATTTAATATTAAGTCAGCTACTTCTGATGCTTTTAAATCTTCTTCGCTATTACTTCTTGGATATGAAGGAGTTAAGTTTATTATTATTCCTATTACTCCACCTTGGTTTAACTTTTTGTATTCCATTATTGCTAATGAACTAGACAACATTATATGATATCCTACTTGTATTGCTCTCTTAAAGTCTACTACTGCCGGATAGTGATATTCTCCTAAATATCCACACTCTACAGGTACTATAGGTTCATTATGAGTGAACCATTTTTTAACTCTATCTCCAAATAGCTCAAAGCATTTTTTAGCAAAATGTTGATATGAAGCAACAACTTGACGATTTTCCCATCCCCCAATTTCTTGCAAATACATTGGCATATCAAAATGGAATAAGTTTATAAAAGGTTCTACATTATTTTTTATCATTGTATTTATAACACTATTATAAAACTCTACTGCTTTCTCATTAACACTTTGGTCTTTGTTTATAAGTCTTGACCAGCTAATAGAAAATCTAAATGAATTGTGACCAAGTTCCTTCATTAAAGCTATGTCTTCTTCATATTTATAGTAAAAATTACTTGTATTGTGCGGTCCTATATTATTGTGAAACTTTTCAGGCGAAACTTCGTACCAATAATCCCATATATTTTGATTTTTTCCATCTATATTATAAGCACCTTCCATTTGAGTCGCTGAAGATGCACTTCCCCACCAGAAGTCTTTTGGAAATGTGTAGTTCATGTTTATCCTCCATATTATATAACTATAAATCCTTAATTTAAGTTTATATATTTAAAGCTCATATACAAATATACGAGCTTTTAATTTACTTCTTAACTTTTATGCCACAGTAATCTAATACTAGTTCACAGAACATCATATTTGCCCATGAGAACCAATCTCTAGTAAACTTATTAGGGTCATCCGGATGGAATCCTTCATGCATTAAATATGTTCCTGCATCAGTATTTTTCATTGTTTCAAGTAGCTCTTTCTTCTTGTCTATATCATTTGTTGTTAATCCTTGCATAGCAAGTGAAATATGCCATATATATCCTTCTGGAGTGTGAGGACTTCCTACTCCACTTGCATATTTACCAATATGGAACTCTGAGTTTTCAGTACTTAATATAAAGTTTCTAGTATTTACATACTTTTCATCATTTAAGTCTGCATAACCTAAGTATGGTATAGCAAGTAAGCTTGGTAAGTTTGCATCGTCCATTAAGTTATAGTTACCTAAACCATCTACTTCATAAGCATATATTTCTCCACATCTTGGATGATTATATACTGCATGTTTTTGTATTCCTTCATTTATTTCATTTCTTAAAGCTACTGCTTTTTTAGATAATTCTTCATCCTTAAGTATTTCTCTACTTATTTCATCTATATAATTTAATACAACTACAGCAAACATATTAGATGGTACTAAGTAACTGTATGTACACGCGTCATCACTTGGTCTAAATCCACACCAAGTCATTCCTGTTTCCTTATGAACTGGTCCTTTTCCACCTCTAGCTAATGTATCTAATTGTCTACAATCTAATCTTTCAAATGTGTATGGAGAGTTTTCTTCATGATTTTGTTCTACTTTCCATAGATCTATTATTGTATTTGCAGCTTTCTTAAACGTTTCATTGAATTGTGAAGTTCTTCCTGTGTTTTTGTATAATAAATAACTTAATTGTATCGGGAAACATAGCGAGTCTATTTCATACTTTCTCTCCCAGATTTCTGGTTTCATTTCTGTTAAATCACTTTGATGCCCCATACCATTAGCTTCTTCATTAAAAGCATTCGCATATGGATCTACTAATATATATCTAAATTGTCTTTCAACTAATCCTTCTATCATATCAGCTATTTCTTTATCTTCATTAGCTAAAACTAAGTATGGTCTAACTTGGCATACAGAGTCTCTTAGCCACATAGCTGGTATATCTCCAGTTAATACATATGTAGTATTATCATCCATTCTTTTTATAGTTGTATTTATAGTATTTAAGAAACATTTTTCAAACATTTCTCCTAATTTAACATCATCTTTTAATTGTTCTTTTACTTTATCTATTAATGTATTTACTGAGTTGTACATACTTTCCCTCCATAATATAGAAGGTACTCCACTACTAATAGTAGTAGAATACCTTATTTTAAAGTTTACAATCTTTAATTGTAAATTTATTGGCTAATTAATTATTTTTGCTCTGCCATCCATGCATCATATTGACCTTGTAAAGTTTCCATAACCTTATCTATTCCAGCTGCATCTAACTTTTTATTTAAATTAGCTAATTGCTTTTCTGGATCTACAGAACCAGTGAATAATGGAGCCTTGAACTCTTGAATTATATTAGATATTGTTGCTATTTCTGTACTTATACTAGAAGTATCAGCGTAGAATCCTAATGTAGGAGATGCAACAGCTTTATTGTTGAATGCTTCATATTGATCTATTCTATCAGTTGGATCTGTATCATAGTTCTTAGTTAAGAATACATTTCCTAAAGCCCAAGATGGCATAGACCATGAGTTTTTACCTTGTTCAGTCTTAGTTATAGTTCCATCTTCATTTGTAGTATAGTGAACATCTTCTATACCTCTATCTACTAAGTTTCTTAAGTATTCATCAGTATTTAATAAGTTTAAGAATTCCATTGCTTTTTCAGGATTCTTAGAAGATGCAGATATAGACATTACAGAACCTGTTACTGAGTTGTTTATTGTTAAAGGTTCATGCATTTCAGTATACTTAACTTCATATCCTGCATTTGATGACCACATTTCACCAGCACCTGGAGCATATTGATCTTTTCTAACAAACCAGTTTTCAACACTCATTTCGTGTGGATCTGTATCTGTTGCAGCTTGTGAATGTATATATCCTTTTTCATAGAATCTTCTTAATGTATTTAAAGTATTTTTAACATCTTCTTCTTCATATATATTTACTATCTTAGTAGTGTCACCTTCTAAAGCTATACCGAATGGTAAGTTTTCACCTAATAAGAAGTCATAAGGCATGTAAGGCACAAAGTTTGCTCCTGCTGCCATTGGCATTTTTAAGTCAGGGAACTTAGCTTTTATTTTTTCTAATTGTGGCTCTAAGTCTTCTAATGATTTAACATTAGTCATATCTACGCCAGCTTCTTCTGCCATTTTAGCATTGTAAGCCCAAACCATTTGTTGACCAACTTCCTTATTTGCAGGAACTCCGTATAACTTTCCATTTATAGTTGCTCCTTCTAAGAATAATGGATCTATAGTTTCTTTTAATTCCTTTCCTTTACTATCTAATAAGTCACTTATTTCTAAATAAGCTCCTTTTTGAGCATTTAAAGCATAATCACTTGCGAAGGCTATATCATATGGCTCTCCTGAAGATGTTATAACTTGCATCTTTTGCCCATAATCTCCCCAGTCTACCATTCTTAAATCTAATGTAACTCCTATTTTTTCAGCTGTATATTTGTTAACTTCTTCCATAACCTTAGCTTGGTCTGGTTGAGGAGTACCTATCATGTACCATACTAATTCTGTTGCATCTCCATTTGAACTAACTTTTTGATCTTGATCTTTTGAACTTGAACATCCTGTAAGTATAGTTGAAGACGCTATTGTCATAACTACGAATAAACTTGCTAACTTTTTTAATTTCATAAATAAAATCCCCCATTGATGTAATTATTTATCTTATAGCCTACACTTTATGGTAGGCCATATTAACTTAATTTTTTGTTATTCTTTTACTCCACCTACTGTTAATCCACTGATAAAGTATTTTTGGAAGAATGGATATGTACATGCTATTGGTAATGTCGATATAACAACCATTGCCATTCTAACAGATTCTTGTGGTAATGCACTCATAACTTCTCCACTTAACATTGCATTTTGTCTTATGAATTCCATATTCTTTTCTATTTTCATAAGCATGTGTTGAAGTGGTACTAGATGTTGATAATCGATGTATAACATTGCATTGAACCAGTCATTCCAATATGCTAATGTTGAGAATAATGCTATTGTTGCTATACCAGGTAAAGCTAGAGGTATAACCATCTTTACGAATATTTTAAGCTCACTCGCTCCATCTATTCTTGCAGATTCTATTATTGATTCTGGAACAGATTTTTGGAAGAATGTTCTCATTACTATTATGTTAAATACGTTAAAGGCTAATGGTAATATCAACGCCCATATTGTATTTTTAAGGCCTAAAACTTGCGTCATCACTATGTATGAAGGAACCATCCCTCCACCAAATAACATAGTAAAGAATGCTAAGAATGTAAATTGCTTACGATAAGCAAAGTTTGGTCTAGATATTGCATATGCATATGTAGATACCATAGTTACATTTATTATAGTACCAAGTATTGTTATCATTATAGTTACCATATAAGATTGTGCTAAGGCACTACCTGATTGTAATAAGTATTTATATGCATCGAAACTCCATTCTTCTGGGAATAAAGAGTATCCATTTTGTAATAATGATTGTTCTGATGTTAATGAAATAATTATTACAAATATAAATGGGAAAATACATGCTATAGCAAATATTGCTAGTATTATGTTTGCAATTATATTTGTAACACCTGTAAACCCTTCATTATAGGCTTTCTTTTTCTTTGAGAAAAGACCAGGCTTTTTTTCTTGTTTTACTGTAGTTGAACTCATATTTTTCGGCAAATACTGCCTAACCCCTTTCTTTTAGAATAAACCGTATTCAGGATCTACTTTCTTAACAATAAAGTTAGTAAACATTATTAGTACAAATCCTACAATTGATTGATATAAACCTGCCGCTGTACTCATACCAATATTACCCATTGTCATAAGACCCTTGTAGATATATGTATCTATAACATCTGTTACAGGATAAAGTACTGCTGAGTTTCTTGGTACTTGGTAGAATAATCCAAAGTCTGATCTAAATATTCCACCGATTGCCATTATAGTTAATATAATCATTAATGGTATTATTAATGGTATTGTTATATTCTTTATTTGTTGCCACTTGCTAGCCCCATCTATTCTTGCAGCTTCATAATATGTTCTATCTATACCAACTATTGCTGCTAGGTAAACTATACTTCCGTAACCTACACCTTTCCATACATTCATAAATACTAGAATGAATGGCCAATATTTTGGTTCACTATACCAAGCGACTGGATCTACACCAAAGCTACCTAATACTGAGTTAAGAAGACCTTTATCCATACTTAAGAAACTGAATACAAAGTAACTTACTATAACCCAAGATAAGAAGTGTGGGAATAACATACCTGTTTGATATAATTTTCCAAGTTTTTTATTTGCTATTTCACTTAATGCTATTGCTACAAATACAGCAAATATTAAGCCTAATACTATAAATATCAAGTTATATACAACTGTATTTCTTGTTATACGCATTGCATCTCCACTTGAAAATAAAAACTGAAAATTATCTAATCCTACCCATTCACTATTTATTAAGCTTTGTATAAATCCGCCTTGACTTATTTTAAAGTCTTTGAATGCTAATACGATCCCAAACATTGGAAGATATGAAAATACTAATAGCCATAAAGTTCCCGGCAAAACCATTAGCAACCATGATTTGTTTTTCCATAGATTTTTTGCAAATTTTTTCATTGATGTATCGCCCCTCTCTATATATTTATTTTACCACCTTGTAAGCGTTTTCTAAAGTTTACTATTATTAGGTTCGCTACACTAATCTTATTAAATATTTGTAGTTTTTTATAAGATATATAGGTCAATACATACGAAAAAAAAAGATGTAATTAAATACATCTTTTTTATGCTTATTACAAGTTAATTTTTCTCCATTCACTAGGTGTTATTCCTACTAAATCCTTAAATTTTCTATAAAAATAATTTTTATTAGAGTATCCTACTAAGTCTCCTATTTCACTAGCCTTTAAGCTTGTATCTATTAGTAAATCCTTCGCTTTATTTACTCTAAAGTTATTTATATAATCAGAAAATAAAATACCAGTTTCTCTTTGGAATAATTGACCTAAATAAATTGCATTAATATTTAGTTTTTCACTTATTTCCTTTAAGTTTAAATCATTCTGATAATTCTTTTCTATATGCTTTAATAATTTTATTATAATTGGACTTATACTTTCCTCAGTGTTTTCTAATTTAGACTGCATAAACATTATCATATTTATAACTTCGGCTTCTATTTCATCAACAGTCTCTTTATTTATTACGTTTTCAAGGTATTCATTTAAACCTTTAATAATTTTTGACTCATTAAAATAATTATAAACATTTAAAAATATCTCTATAGACTTTATCTTTATTTGTTTAGGTGTCAAATCTTCTTCTTTTATTTTCGCAAACATTTTCTTTATAGTAGTTAAAGTATCAGAGAAGTTTTTATCCATTAAAATATTTCTTAATTGCTCAATCTCAGCATGTAAGTCTTTATTATTTTGGTAATCATCTTTATATTCTTTTATCCAAGATATATTAGGATATACAATTTTAAATTCACTAACTTCCATAGCACTCTTATAACTTTTATGTATACTTGATATATTGCTAATCTTTTTACCTATACTTACATATACACTGTTACTTTCATCAGCGCTACTTATATTATTTTTTATATCAGTAAGCTTTTCTATAACTTCCTCATACTCTTTTGCATTTAATAATAAAACTGCTTTTTGACTTGATTCCATGCAGAATAAGAATTTATATTCCTTGGATTTTTCTCTTAAAATATCTTCTATATTTTTATGTTTACCTTTAGTTTCTATTACTACAGTGCAAAAACTATCTTGTTTAAGATCTATATCTATGTCTATTTGCATTAACTTATTTTCAATATTCTCCATGTTATCATCTTTGAATATCTCCAATAAATAATTGTTTTTTATAACCTTATTGTCTTCTTTCTGTTTTTCTTCTTTTTTAATAATTTCATAAACTTTTTTTATATTTTTTGTTAATTCATCTGTATCAATAGGTTTAAGTAAGTAATTTTCAGCACCTATCTCTATTGCTTTTCTTGCATATTCAAATTCTTGAAATGCACTCATTACTATGAATTTAGATTTATAATTTTGTTTTTTTAGATTTTCTATAAGTTCTAAGCCTGTCATCTTTGGCATCATAATGTCACTTACTATTAAATCAATATCTGTATTTATTATCTCATTATAACCATCTTCACCATTTCTAGCGCTCCCCACTATCTCAAAACCATAATCTTCCCATGGTATTATATATTTAAGACCCTCTAATATGATTGGCTCATCATCTAATAAGTATACTTTATACATTTTATACCTCGCCTTTTATAATTGGTATACTGATTTTCACAGTAGTTCCTTTGTTAATTTCGCTGTCTAAGGTTATTCCATAGTTGTTTCCAAACTTAAGCTTTAATCTACTATTTGTATTCATAAGTCCTATTGAATTATTTTTTTGTAAATTCTTTTCTAGACCAGTTCTTGTTTTATTTAGAGTTTCTTCATCCATTCCATTACCATTATCTTTAATAATTATTTCTAATTTTTCTTCTAATTGTACTATTTCAATAGTTATTAAATTGTTATCAGAAGACTTATCAATTCCATGGTTTATGCTATTTTCAAGAATAGGTTGTAGTAAAAATTTAGGAACTCTATATTCTAGTACCTCTTCATCACAATGAATATTATATTCCATCATTCCCCTATATCTAGAACAACAAAGGTCTAAGTACATTTTAGAATGTTTTATCTCATCATTTAAAGTAACCATACTACCATTATCATAAGTAGAATACCTAAACATATTTGCTAAATTAAATATCATCTGGGCAACTTCAGTATTTTTACTTGTCAATGCATACATTCTTATTACTTCTAATGTATTAAATAAAAAATGAGGTTTTATTTGAGCTTGAAGTGCACTTATTTCAGCTTCTTTTTGTCTTACATGTGCAATATAATGATTATTTATATAAAACTCTAAGCTTTCACTCATGTCATTTATACTTAAGGCAATCATATCTAACTCGTCACCTTCATCCTTTATGTCAAATCTTACTTTTAAATCTCCATTTTTTATTCTGTTAATCCCTTGCATCATATTTTTTAATTTATTAGAATAATTGTTTATTACTATATAAGTAATTACTAATATAGTGATAATGCATATTGTTGATATCCATACAACTTTTGTTACTAAATTGTTAGTATCTAAGTCACTCTTTTCTATAATACTTACAAATTTAAATCCATTTTTTGAATCCTCTTTAACATCAATTATTGGACTGTCAACTTTTATACTATCCATAAAACTAATATCATTTTCTTTATTATTTATTTCTTCATCAATTATCTTATCAATATTTTCACTTTGCATTAATACATTTGAATTAAAAATAATATTGTCATTTTCATTTAGTATAATTAAATCTCCTCTTAGATTTGATGTTTCAACTATTTTATCAAATTTACTAAGATCATAATATACATCTATATATCCTACGGTATACATAGTATCCATATTTTTTATAGGTTTACTAATTTTTCTTACATACATATCTTCCGTAGTTGATTTTCTTATGTCATACCATTTATCATAATTTAATACAATTTCACGCTTAAACTGTTGATTTTTATCATTTATAACAACTGCTAATGCATCTTTTCTATTAGATAATATGGTATCTATCACGTATTTTAAATCTACATTTTTTCTACTTGATATATAAAAATTATCAAGCTTATAATTCAAATATTCTTCATATGTTGCCCCTACAAGCATACTAATTTCTTCTACTATACCTGGCTGAGTATTTATACCATTGGCTATTGAGTTCGTTAAGCTATTTTGCTCTTCAAACCTTTTCTCAATATTTAATATTACTTCAGAGTGAATTTTTAGTTCATTTTGCAATTCATTGTCTATATAGTAGTTGATAAATACATAACTTAATAAAAAAATCGATGTAATAGTTATTACTGTGTATATAAGTAGCATTTTGTTAAACATTCTATTTCTTATATACTTTTCATATAACTTTTTCAAGTTTTAAGTTCCCCCTATAGTTTATCTTAACGCTTTATGAAGTTGATTAAATCTTTTAAATAATACATGCATAACCCAGTAACCTGGTACTACCATACCAAAGAACATTAACAAACCAGGATTCGCTCTAACTATGTAAGCTAATATTCCAAATCCAATAAATAAAAGTATTGTTTGCATTGGACTTGCTAACGCTAGTGCAAATGAATTCTTTATATACTCTTTATTTGTTTGAGTAAAATGTACATATGTTGGGAAAAAGTAAACAAAAGATATACTTACAAAGAATAAAACTGCCATAACAATTATATATAAGATAGTAGAATACAAAGGTTGCATTTTATAAAGTATATTTAAGTCAAAAGCTAAGAAAGCAAATATAGCAAAAAACACAAATCCACACTTGTTACTATTAATAAACTCTTTCTTATATATATCTTTAAAAGTTTTAAATAGGTTTATATCAAACTCACCTTGTACCCACTTTCTAAGAATATAAAATGTTGCTATTGTAGATGGCATAACCCCTAAAACAACACCTCCAAGTAACATAAAAATTACCCATAAAAAATTCAACGCCATAAATCTCCATATCCATTCGCAAAAATTTAACAGTATGTCTCCAATTTTCATAAACTCACCTCAAATGTTTTTATATTAAAATTGATTAATATCTTAAAATAATCAAATCAATTTTTAAGTTCTAATTAAACTATAGTTAAATATAAGTTTTATTAATTACTTATATTTAAAAAGGTTATCTATTAAGATAACCTTTTTTCATTACTTCCCTATTGATATAGTTAAAATTTCTGATTTTCTTAATTCGACTTTATTATGTATGGTATTTTGAGTTTTTTCCTCTAGTATATTAGATATGCTCTTGTTCCCTTCGAATTCGCATTCTTTTATATCTAATTCAGCATCTTTATTTTGTACATTAAATACTCTGAAAATTTTATCCCCAGTTGTTTCGTCAATTTTTAGTGCTGACCACATTATACCATATCCATCATATGTAAGTAAACCGTTTTCATGACTTATTCCGTCATCATTTGTCGATAGTTGTTTTGTTATTAATGGTATTTGGAAGATATGTGCTTCTTCATACGATTTATATGAATCTTTCCCATGAGGTATTATTTCTAGTTCTGCTTCATGCATTCCTTGACACTGTGCCTCTGGAGTTTCAAATACTCCCCAATCCCCTAATTCTCTAACACTTCTTAAAAGTGTTACTGCTATCGTATTACTTTCATCATTTATTAATTCATATTCATTTAAACCTTTATTAGCTATAGTAAGACCATATTCTTCGTTATGTACATTTACAAATGATTGTTGATGCTGAGCATTACTTGGATTTTCCCACGCTTTATCAACTTTGTTTTGTCTTTTTGCTACTTCAAATATTGAGTCTGCATAGTGAACATCACTTTCTATATCTGTAGCAAATAACATTCTCATCCTATGATCTTTTGCTATATTATTAAATAATGATTTTATTTTTAGACCTTTTCCTTCTCTTTCTAAAGTTAATATAGTCTTTATTTCAAGCTCTACAGTTTCTTCTATTCTTTGAGATTTTCTATGTTTAAACTCTAAAACTTCTTCTATTTCTTCTTGTAATAATTCATTAGCTCCTACTGGTATATTCCAGTTATGAGTAATTTCTATTACAGCTTTGTAATCTAAATCTTCCTTGACTTCTATATTAGCTTTTAACTCTTTAGTAGTTAAAGGAACTTCTCCTACTGGCTTCATGTATATATATTCATTACCTATATCTCCACTGTTTTCATATACACATAAATCTTTAAATGTTTTATTAGTATTTTTATCTAATAAATCTATTGAACCATTTTCTTTTATTTCAATTTTTAAGTTTTTATTCTCTAATATATTTCCATTTATTAAAGATTTCTTTTCCTTTATAGCTTCTTCTTTAACTTCAACTAATGCATATGTATCCCATCCGAAAGACTTTATATTTTTAGTTTCTAATTCAATCTTTACCACTCTTGAATAATATGGTTGTCTAAACTTATCTTTTGGTAAGTCATAATCAAACTTAATTCCCATATCTTCTATCTTTGCATCTATTTCATTGCCATTAGCATCTAATACTTTGAATTTAGGAACTTCTACTTTTCTCATTTCTTTTGCTATGGCATTTGGTTGACCTTCTCTAAAGTATTTTTTCGCTATGTCTACATTAACTTCAACTACTCCACATCTTTCATATCCAGAAGTATTTAATACCATAAATGGATAAACTCTTTCTCCTAGCTTTGTAAAGCTTGAAGTATTTATCTTAGATGATAAGTATGATAAGCTTTCATTTATTATATATTTCGCAACATCCTTAGCTTTATCAAATCTTGCCACCATTTCTCTATGAACTTCATCAACACTACATCCGCATATACTATCATGTGGATGATTCTTCATTAATGATTTCCATCCATATTCAAATAAATGATGAGGATATTCATATCCATAATGACTCGCCATTGTTGCAATCGGTTCTGCAACTTTTTCAAATAATGTTTGGCATAATTGATTCCATTGCTTTAAGTAAACTCTTGCAGAGGCCGTATTTACTAATGTATACCATCCATCAGTTTGTTGACTTCTAAGTTCGCCCTTTATTATTTGTAAGTCATTTGGCATTTTTTCTTTTAAAACATTTACATAATCTTCAAAGTTTGAATGTACAAAATCTATATCATTGTATAATTTTTTAGCTACTCTTATTGCCTCTGATAAATCAGTTTGTATAGGCTGATGGTCGCACCCATTCATAAATAATAATTCATCACAAGATGCAAACTTAGCTGCATCATCTATTCTTTTTTCCCAGTATTCTTTTGCTTCATTTTCATCTGTTGGAACTTCCATCCCATTACAGTACCAGTTCGCAAATAATATACCTAATACTTTAGATCCATCTGGACTTTCCCAGTACATTTCAGAATATGGAGATTCAAATTTATCATCTGCACTTACTTCATTGTTAAATCCTGTTGGCTTTACTCCTCTACCAAATGCAGCAGTTTCTATTCCTGCTTGTTTTAATATTTGTGGTGCTTGTCCCATATTACCAAAAGAATCTGGGAAGTAACCTATTTTACAAGCATCTACACTATACTTACCTGCATCTTTATGCCCATACTGTAAATTTCTAACATTAGCTTCACTACTTGTTAAAAACTCATCTTGAAGTACATACCAAGGACCTATCTTTAATTTTCCTTCTTTTATTACTTTTGTTAATAACTCTCTTCTTTCTGGTCTAACTTCTAAGTAATCTTCTAATAATACTGTTTGACCATCTAAGTGATAGTATTTAAATTCTGGATCATTTTCAAATTTATCTAATAAAGTATCCATTGTTTCTATTAGCATCATGTGATGAGTTTCATATGGTAAATACCACTCTCTGTCCCAGTGAGTGTGTGATATAATATGTGCTGTCTTTTTCATAATTAATTCCCCTAGCATATTTATATTAATTAAGGTAACTAAATTATCTAACTAGACTTTTTAGTTACCTTTTGAGTTTATCTTAATCTTTAGCTATATTGATATTACGCCATTTATGTCATTTATGCCATTTTTATCATTATAGTTTTTATTTCGTATGGTTCAACTGTTAAGTTTATTTCACTTTCATTTCTTAATTCTTCCATTGGTTTTTCCATTAAGTTAGTTTCCATCCAACCAGCTATTTTGTAATCACTGTTTATCTTAACTTCTTGTCTACTTCCTGAGTATTCATGGAAACGAAGAACTACCATATCATTATCTTCAGCTTTCTTTATAGCATCTACTAATACATAAGCATCGTTAAAATCAAACATCTTAGCCGGTATATTCTCATTTATAGAACCTTCTATAGCTCTTAATGGTTGGTTTAGAGCATATGCTGCTTTAACCGTATCTGCTTCAACAAAGTCTCCTTTGTGAGGAAGTAATGAGTAAGTGAAGTTTTGCTCTCCTTGATCTTGTACTGGATCTGGGTGAGTTGCTGACTTTAATAATGTAAGTCTTATTACATTATCCTTTATGTCATGTCCATACTTACTGTTGTTTAATAAACTTACTCCATAATCTCTTTGAGATAAGTCTACCCATTGTTGAGCAACTGTTTCAAACTTAGCCATATCCCAGCTTGTATTCCAGTGAGTATTTCTCTTAACGTTACCAAATTGAACATCATATGTTGCCATAGTAGCTCTTACATCAACTGGGAATGCAACCTTTAATAATTGCTTTTGCTCTCTCCAATCAACATTAGTTACAAAGTCTATTCTTCTATCATTTGCATATACTACCATATCTTGGTTTATTGTAGTATTCATGTACTTATAGTTAAATCTAACTACTGCTTTTAGATTTCCATTTTCTATAAGTTCAACATTTTGTAAATCTGTTACTTCTCTCATTTTTTCTTGATAGTATATATCTATATCCCAAGCTTCGTGAGCCATTGGCTTATCTTCAAACATTTGAAGAACATTTCCTCTTTGCTCTTTTGCTAAAACTTGTCTATTGTTTTCTTTATCAAATATAGAAGTTAATTGTCCTAATTCATTCCACTTTAATTCATAGTATGGTGTATCTATTTTGTTATCACTATATTCAAATGCATTTTTAACATTTTCTACATCTTCAACCTTTAAACTTATAGATTTAAATCCTGTTCCTGGTATATTTTCAACCTTAACTGTGTATTTTACATTTTCTTTTTGTGCTTCTAGTTTATTACCTTCTTTATCATAGAAGTTACCTTCTAATTCTGTTTCTATTTCAACATTTTCGCATCTTGTCCAGTTTGCATTGTTTATTACCGTCCAAGTATTTTCATTTTCATTTACTAAAGATAACTTAAAGTCTTCTTGTGCTTTTAATGCTAACTCTTCAGCTTCTTTGTATTCTATCTTTGTATCTTCATAAACTTCTGTTATTGAAGATCCTGGTATTATATCGTGGAATTGGTGTCTAAGTATTGTCTTCCATCCCTTAGTTAAGTTAGTAGATGGGTAAGTGTTCCAATCACCATTATTTAAAGCACTCATAGCTCCTAACCATTCTGTTTCTCTATATAATAATTCAAGTCTTCTATTCATCATCTTTGTATAAGCTTGACTTGTATATGTTCCTCTGTGGTACTCTAGGTAAAGTTCACCATCCCAAGTATGTACATATGCATCAGTATTTTCTACTTTTTCCTTTAAGTTTCTGAAGTAATCAGCAGCTTTTCCTGTTTTTACATTTGGTAAACCTGGCATTTTATCTAGTCTTCTTCTGTACTCTAACATTTCGCGGTTAACACCACCACCGCCATCTCCAAATCCATAAGAAACTAGAAGATCATTAGTTATTCCTTTATCTGTATATGCATCCCATACACCTTTTACTGATTTTGGTGTAAGTCTTCCATTGTATGTATAGAACCAAGAACCTGGTTGACTCCATGGTTCTGGAGTAGTTATAAAGTGAGTTAATATTTCTGATCCATCTATTCCTCTCCAGTTAAATGTATCATGTGGCATTCTGTTGTATTGATTCCAACTTATCTTAGTAGTCATGAATGTGTTTATTCCTGACTTCTTTAATATTTGAGGAAGGGCCCAAGAATATCCAAACACGTCTGGTAGCCATAAGTATTCTACATCTTTATTGAATTCTTCTTTTATAAATCTTGAACCTACTAATATTTGTCTAACTAAAGATTCTCCTGATGGAATATTACAGTCAGCTTCTAACCACATTCCTCCATCAACTTCCCAATTTCCATCAGCTACTTTTTGCTTTATAGCTTCGTATAATTCTGGGTAATCATTTTTTACATACTCATATAATTGAGGTTGTGTTTGTAAGAATACATACTCTGGATATCTTTCCATAAGTCTAAGTACTGTTGAGAATGATCTTGCACATTTTTCTCTAGTATGCTTTAATCTCCATAACCATGCAACGTCTATATGAGTGTGTCCTATACAAGTTACATTGATTATTGAATCTTTATCTATTTTATCTATTTCGCTATTTAAGAAGTCACTTGCTTCATGAGCAGACTTATAAAAACCTTCACTTCCTGGGTAAGACCAATCTATTAATTTTAGAGCATTGTTTAATATTTTTGTTAAATGAACTCTATCAACTGAATATTGATCTAATTCTTGTATTGTTTCTAAAATTACCATTGCATTGTAGTATAAATCATCTATCTTTTCATCTAACCATGCAACTTGTGCTCTGTTGATTCTATGTTCTTGATCTCTAGGTACTCCTCCACCTTCAAGACCCGACCACAATCTAAATAATAATTCTAAGTTAGTACCTGCTGTCCCCTCTGGGAAGAATACTTCTTTATGGTTACTATCTACACCTTGGTAAGGCTTATTATTTAAGTAGAATAATGACTCAAATCCTGAGTTGTTACCTGCCCCTGTTTCACCAAAGTCAAATATACCTACTATATTTTTACCTTCCCAGTTTGCTGGTATTTCAACCGATTTATTCATCCATATATATAAGTCTCTACCCTTCCATGTATCACCAGTTTTAAGTACTGTATCATAAGTATCTGGTATTTGTGGATTTATGTCTTTATCTTCATTTATCTTTGTGTTAAAATATTCTAATTCAATTATATCTCTATATCTAAAACCTTCTATTTCATGTATTCTATTTCTTAATTTGTCTACTGTATAAAACATATCTTTCATACTTTTTGCCTCCCCTAAATTGTTATAAATCGATTATATTTAAAAACGTTTTCTATTTCAATATGCTACAAATTATTCATATGTTTAGTGTAGTTTATATAATAAAAGTATAGCTGTTTTTTAATTTTTTTAGTCGATTCTATAAGTAAGAAAAGGTATGTCCATTTGTTTGCTATAATCAATAAGTTCATTTTCATCACTTACTTTATTTCCCCAGCTAAATGAATAATTAAATTCAATAAATCCACCTAATGATGCTTTAAAGTTAGTCTCCCAAATGTTATTCATAACCCATGAATATAACTCATAGTCATTACTATCAATATATTTTTCATGATATAACTTTTTTGAGTTCTCATATTCTAGCTTTGAAGTATAAATTAATGATGTATCTAGCATGGCTATACTAACGCCGTAGTTTTTATGTTTTAATCCAATAGCTCCTTGGCCTAAGTAAAAATCGCAATTTGTTCCCGGCAATTGGTCTTTTTTAGGCTGTATTATGCATCCTGTCTTTTCTATATACAAGTCCATATTTTTGTTATCAAATCCAAATGGAAGTGCAATATATAAGCTTTCTGGGTCCCATACACTATCTTTATTAATCATAGCCACTATGTCAGCTTTATTAATTTCATTGTATATTTTAAACTCTAGGTTAAATAAATTCGTTCCCTCTAGGCTTAATTCTATTATAATTTTAGAAAAAACATCTCCTACTTCAGTTATTTTTATATCTTCTATTTTAGGATTGTATATTTTAAAGTTTGATCCTCTCATATTACGACCTAATCTTTGACGAACTTTATACTGTTCATCACTATTCTGTCCTTTTGATTTTGTTATTTCATATACAGGCATAAAAGCACCATACTTAGAATCATTTTTTACTAACTCAACATTATTTATTTTATCAAACCAGCTCACTATACCTTTTTCATAGTTGTAAGATATTTTCACATTGTTATTTTCATATACATTGTCATATTTTTTTATTTTTCTATCTTCTTCATATAAATAAATATCTTCAATGCCTTGGCAACATGCTCTTTCATTCATATTTTTCACATAGTTTACTTCATTTTCATATCTCTTTATAAAGAGCTTTCTTTCTTCTTTCGGGTTTAATGTTATTACAAAGTTTATATATACACCTCTTGGGTGAGACTCTTTTTGAGTAATATATTCATTACCTAAATTATCTAATACTACTTCCCTTAAGTTAGACGTTTCCCAATAATCTAAAGATAATTTTACACTTTCAGTAACTTTTCTATTATATGGATTTACTATTTTAAATTTCGGCTCACGATTTGGTTTTAAACTACTCATGCCTTTTTTATCTAATACATTTAACAAGTTTCTACTTGCTAGCTCATGAGCATTTATTGCATATCCCGCATTTTTATAATCTAATAGATTTACAAAGCTATTCCATGGATTTGTCACAGAAGAAGAATGTCCCCACGTGTGCTCTGAATAAAGCATTAACTTATTTTCACATTCATCAATAAGCTCTTTACAACTAAGTTCTAAATTTTCATCTATCATTTTTGTTGTATTTAAAGTTCTTTGAGCTTCTTTGTATATTTTATTGATTTGTGGCGTACTTCCTACTCCAAATGCCCACCAATCTGGCCAATCACCACTATATGTAGGTATATCTACATTACTATTTCTAACTTTATTAAAGAAATTATCAAGAGTAGTCATACTCATAACAACCTCATCTCCAAAGTTTTCATTCCACCAATTAATAAATTCGACTACTTCAATATTTGGTGATCCATTATCTGTTGGTAATCCATGAATAGTTATTGGAACAAAATCATATTCATAGCCTTCATTATCTAAACTTTGTAAATACCTAAATATCCTCTCTTTTCCTATCTCATGACGATTGTTTTCATTAATTATTTCCCTATATTCATCTTTATTTATATATGACCCTGTGGCTGTTTTTACTATTCCAAACTCATTTCCAAAATGATAATGTTCTCCATTCCAAACTAATACTTTCTCTTTACTTGGAGTCTCCCAGTAAAAAGGTGTTTGCTTTTTAAATATAGGATACATACCGTGATGTGTATGAACGCAAGAATATAAATTTTTTATTTTATTCTCAGAAAGAGCTTTTGCATATCCCCAAGAGTATCCATTTATATCTGCGGTTATTGCACTACTTAATTCTTTTCCTAAGCTATTTGAATAGTTTACAGCCTTAGAAATATGATTTTTTAAAACATCATAATCAATAAGTTCATTTAAATTCAAGTAATTTGCGGTTATTTCAATACTGCTATTAAGCACACATTTTTCAAATCTCTCTTTCCATGAATCATCAACAGCCTTCAAGAAAACTTCAATATTCCAAAAGCACTCACATACCCATTTAAATTCATTTTCTCTATTTTCTTCTCTTAACTTTTCTGCAATTTCTATTGCTTGTTTAATAAAATTAACATGGTACTGCTCAATCTGTTCTTGTGTTTGGGTATATCCTATATCTGTATGTGTATGATGAATAAGTAAAACTTCATATTTTCTGTTAAGCTTCATATTTTCTCTCCTATTTGCTTTTATATTTTTATAGGCTATTACTTTTAAAGTAATAGCCTATTATAAACCTAACTTAAAAATGCAGCTCCTATTATCCCAGCATCTGCACCTAATGTTGCGCATACTATATCTGCAAAATCTTCTTTTCTATACAAAATATGTTCTCTTACTAAATCCTTTAATCCATCCAATATTATATCGCTAGCTCTAGATACTCCACCACCTATTGATATAATATCTGGGTCTAGTGTATTTACCATAGATGCCATAGCTTTTGCTAAGTAGCTTTTAAATCTATTTATTGTTTCTACTGCTACTAAATCATTTTCTCTATAGGCATCAAATACCATTTTTGCATTTATATTTTCTATATCTCCATCTGCTTTTTGAAGAATATTACTTTCTCTTCCTTCTTCTATCAGCTTTTGGGCATATTTTATTATTGCAGTTGCAGAGCAGAATGTTTCTAAACAACCATTATTTCCGCAGTTACAATCAAAATAATTTTCTCCTATTATCGCATGTCCTATTTCAGATCCCATCCCATTAGCACCAGTAAAAGCTTTTCCGTTTATTATTATTCCTCCGCCTACTCCAGTTCCTAAAGTATACATAACTGCTATATTTTTTTCTTTCATACTCCCAAAATTTGCTTCTCCTACTGCTGCTACTGTAGCATCATTTTCTGCATAAACCTTTACTTCTGGAAACATCTTTTCTAATGTCTCAACAAATTTGACTTCATGCCATCCTAAATTTACAGCAGTTACTAAACCTTTTTTATTTATAAAACTTGGTACACCAAAACCAATAGAGCTTATCTCATCTATTTTCAAATTATTTTCTTCTAATAAACTTCTAACTAAGTTGTTTATATCAACCATTACACTATCAAATCCATTTTCAACCTTAGTCACACATTCTTTTCTAAAAAGAATTTGTCCCTTCTCATTTACTACTCCCGCTTGTACGCCAGTTCCACCTATATCTACTCCAACAAATAACATAATATATCCTCCAAACTAAACCATACTTAATTTTATTTTTTTATTTTATAACTTTATATTAACTAATGATTTAAAAGTACAAAAGTACAAATATTTAAGTTTATCTATAATTATCTTATTTTATGTATCAATTTTCAAGTTTTAGGAAAACATTATCTTTTAAATTTTTTATTAATATCTTATACTTTCATTATTAAGACATATTTAGCTACAACATTGAAGGGAGATTCTTATGAATAAACTTGAATCTTTAAAATTATTTAAAGAATTACAATTGGTATCAGAAAAATATCGTAATTTGATATTAAGGGATGAAGAAAATGAAGTTAGTGACAACAATAAATTAAATTCTCTTCTTATTCATTATCAATCAAAACTTGATGATATAAGAAAAAGAGCTAATTTTATTTCTGTTAGTACGAGAGAAGAATTAAAAGGGTGTAGCCCTCAAGACATATCTAATGTACTATTTGATCTTAATTCATTTGCTCATCAAAAATATAACACTCTAAAAAGTAGTGATATAAAATCTACTACATTTAAGGCAGTTATGTTTACTACGGTTGATGAACTATTGCTTATAAATGAGTCAATAACTAGTAAAGAATACTTAAATGACCAAAATACATATTTTTACATATACGAAAAAATATTAATAAATGCATTTATGAATTTTTTAGCATTAAAGGATATGGATATGGAAGATGAATTAATAAATAGTTTTTCTCAAGGAGTATTTACTCAGCTGAAAACATTATCAATAATATCTATGTAATTTATTAAAATATAATATTTATAAAAATATCAAATATAAAAGATATTTTAGTATTAAAAATTAAGTGTTGTACATTTTGTATAATCACTTTTGGTTATTTTATACATTCACAGGATAACCTTTTTAAGTTAGTATTAGTTTAAAATTAAAACATCAAAATAATATATTTATATGGGGGAGAAATATTATGTCAGAAGTTATATTAAAAAATATTTGTAAATCATACTCTAATGGATTTAACGCAGTTAAAAACGTTAATATAAACATAGAAGATAAGGAATTCGTAGTTTTAGTTGGACCATCTGGTTGTGGTAAGTCTACAACTTTAAGAATGATTGCAGGACTTGAGGAAATAAGTTCTGGTGAACTTTTCATTGGAAATAGATTAGTAAATGAAGTGGATCCTAAGGATAGAGATATAGCTATGGTTTTCCAAAACTATGCTCTTTATCCTCACTTAACTGTATATGAGAATATGGCATTCGCTTTAAAACTTAGAAAAATGCCTAAAGAAGAAATAGATAAAAAAGTTAAAGATGCTGCTGCGATACTTGATTTATCTCACTTATTAGATAGAAAGCCAAAAGCTTTATCTGGAGGACAAAGACAAAGGGTTGCACTAGGACGTGCTATAGTTAGAAATCCACAAGTATTCTTAATGGATGAGCCTTTATCTAACCTAGATGCTAAACTTAGAACTGCCATGAGAAC
This sequence comes from Romboutsia sp. LXY-2, assembly GCF_056171995.1. Classification (NCBI taxonomy): domain Bacteria; kingdom Bacillati; phylum Bacillota; class Clostridia; order Peptostreptococcales; family Peptostreptococcaceae; genus Romboutsia; species Romboutsia sp. LXY-2. The sequence continues at coordinate 621,098 of NZ_JBKFGI010000001.1, forward strand.
AGAAATAACAAAACTACACAAATCTCTTGGAACAACATTTATATATGTTACACATGACCAAGTTGAAGCTATGACAATGGCTGATAGAATAGTTTGTATGAAAGACGGTATAGTACAACAAATTGCTACACCTCAAGATATATATGATACACCAAGTAACATCTTCGTTGCTGGATTTATAGGTTCTCCACAAATGAACTTTATAAATGTTACGCTAATTGAAAAGAACGGTCAAATATATGGTAAAAATGAAACTATGGAAATAGCTATAAACAAAGGTGATTCTTCTATTTTAGTTGAAAAAGGATATATAGGTAAAGAGGTTGTACTTGGAATAAGACCAGAAGATATACATATTGAAGATGTATTTGTTGAAAACAGCTTAGATAGTTCTTTTGATGCTGAAGTTGAAATAGGAGAACTTATGGGAGCTGAAGTTTATGCTTACTTAAAAGCTGGTAAAACTAACATAACAGCTAGATTTGATGGAAGATACAGATTAAAAATCGGAGATAAGTTAAAGCTTGCTATGGATAAGCATAGATTACATATATTTGATAAAGAAACTCAACAAGCTATAAGAAATGAAGTTACTTTAGAAACTGCAAAATAATATTAAATATAAAATAGTAAGGTGATTAAATCATCTTACTATTTTATATTTTCAACCTTTGGGGGATTAAATGGAAAGTTTAATTGAATTTTTAGAAAAACAGACTAATAAGAAAATTAATATATCTAAATATGACAATCAAAATCTAAGCTTAAATCAAAAGCTTCTAACCTTTGATGATAAAATTTATGTAGTTGAATTTAAGGATGAATTAGATATTAATAATATTGAAGGTTATGTTTATGCAGTATATCAAAATAACGCAAACTTTGAATGTGTAAAAGGAATATTAGATAATTTATATTCTAGTATAAATATATTTGAACATGATGGGTGTATTATCTTAAGTAGTAGCTATGAATTAGATATAGACTTCTCTACACCTGAGATAATAGAGTCTGAAACTTATCGTTCTACATATATTTCCTATTTGGGTCAGGTATCAAATGTAGAAATCTTTAATTATAGATTTTCTATATTTAAAGAAATTGTATCTAACTTAAATAATAGAGGTAATATTAACAAGTTTATGACTATAAATGATTTAATACTTTATAAATCTATATCCACTATTTCAGCAGATAAATTTTTTGATTATTTAGTTGATATTGATAGCCTTAAAAATTTAGATGATAATTTATTACAAACAGGATTTATATTTATAGAAAATAATCTTAATATTTCTAAAACATCTCAAGTTTTATTTTTACATAGAAATACTCTTATTTATAGATTAGAAAAAATAAAAGAAATTTTAGGCTTAGACTTAAAAAACTTTAGAGACTCTTTAGCCTTTTATATAACTGTTAATGCTTATTTTTCACGTAAAATTTAATGATCTAAAATTACATGTGAAAATTCTCATCGTTTGAGCGATTACGTAGGATGGTCAAATGAGCTATAAACATATTATGAATTTATCATAATTTCCTTATACGTAAAAAATCCTAAATAATAACTTTAATAAGTTTATTATTTAGGATTTTTATTATTTTAGTATCTATAATTTATTCTATTTGCTCTTCTTAACACTATTCCAATATTCTTCATGAGCTTTTTCATTTTTGTTATTTCCAGGTACATAATATTTCTTATCTTTTATTGGATCTGGAAGGTATTGTTGATTAACATAATGATTACTGTAATTATGAGGGTAAAGATAATCAACACCTCTTCCAAGCTTCTCAGCACCTGCATAATGGGCATCCTTAAGGTGTGTAGGTATATCACCTATCTCTATATTATCTAAATCATCTAAAGCCATAGCTATTGCCTTATAAGCAGAATCAGACTTTGGACATTGTGCCAGATATATAGTAGCTTGTGCTAAAGGAATTCTAGCCTCTGGAAATCCTAGTTGTAGCGCTGATTGAACACAAGCATTAGTTATTGTTATTGCTTGTGGAACTGCTAATCCTACATCTTCACTGGCTACACATAATAATCTTCTCGTTATTCCTTGAATATCTTCCGCCTTAACTAACCTTGCTAAGTAATGTATAGCTGCGTCTGCGTCAGAGCCTCTAAGAGACTTATGAAATGCTGATAGGATAGAATACCCATCATCACCTCCTCTGTCAAAGCTAAGCATCTTTACGCTTGAAGATTCCATTACAGTATCTAAAGTAATATTTACAGTATTTGTACCTATATCAATACCAGTATTAAACGCTAATTCTAATTTATTAAGTGCATTTCTCATGTCTCCATTACAAGTTCCTGCTATTTGTAAAAGTGCTTTATCTTCTACATTGATACTTTCATATGTATAAAAATCTTTTAACTTATCTACGCCTCTTTTTAATCCTATATATATATCATTTTGATCTATTGTTTTAAATTCAAAAATTGTACTACGGCTAAGTATAGCTTTGTAAACTACAAAATAAGGATTATCTGCAGTACTTGCAATAAGAGTGACAGAACCATCTTCCATAACTTCAAGTAATGATTGTTGTTGTTTTTTGTTCATAGCTTGAATCTCGTCAAGCATTAAAATTATCCCGTTATATGAAAATAAATCTGCCTTAGCACTATCTATAACTTCTTTTATTTCTTTTACACCACAGTTTACAGCATTTAGTTTTACATATTTTTTTCCTGTAACATTAGCTATTATATTTGCTAGTGTTGTTTTTCCTGTACCAGGCGGCCCATATAAAATCATATTCGGTATTGTCTTATTTTGTATTAACTTATTAATAATTTTACCCTTACCAATAATATGAGATTGACCTATCATATCATCTATAGTTTGTGGACGCAGTCTATCTGCTAGTGGCTGCATATTATCCCTCCTATCCCTTAAGTTTCTTATACTTAAAAAAAGGATATCTATTTTATTAAATTAGATACCCTTTTCAAATATAAGTTGAAATTTGTTTTTATTACTTAGTTTTCATTAATTTTAATTCGTCCATTAGCTTATCGTTAAGTACTTTTATGTGCGTACCTTTCATTCCTAATGATCTAGACTCTATAACTCCTGCACTTTCAAACTTTCTAAGTGCATTAACTATAACTGATCTAGTTATTCCTACTCTATCAGCTATTTTACTTGCAACAAGTAAACCTTCTTTTCCGTCTAATTCTTCAAAGATATGCTCTACAGCTTCTAACTCAGAGTAAGATAATGTTCCTATAGCCATTTGTACAACAGCTTTCTTTCTCATTTCTTCTTCTGCTTCTTCTCCTATAGATCTTAATATTTCTAATCCAACAACTGTTGCAGAATATTCACCTATAACTAAATCGTCATCAGTGAATAAATCATTGTATCTAGAAAGTATTAATGTACCTAATCTTTGACCGCTTCCAAGTATAGGTATTATTGTGATAAACTTTTGAAGTCTATCTTGCTCATCTGGGAATATATTTAATATATTTTCTCCAGTTACGTTTTCTAAAGTTTCATCAACTTTTAATATATTTTTTGTATATTCATCTGGAAGTCTTTGTTGCTTAGTATCTTCATCTACAACTACAGAACTATCTCCTTCATCTGTCAAATAAAGACCTAACACTTTTCCCTTTGAACTCAATATGTAGGCATTTGAGTTTAGAACTTCTCCTAAAGCACCGGCCAATAAATCAAAAGAGACATTGCTTCCACCACTTGTTTGTAATGTTTTATTGATTTTTCTCGTTTTTTGTAATACTTCACTTGCCATTAATAATCATCTCCTCAGCAAAATTAGGCCCAATAACCTATGTATTTTCAGATAATTTATATATATTTAATAGAAATTCTTCTTATTTCATTTTTACCATATTTTATTAAAGCTGATAACATTTTCAATAATATAAAAATTATTGAAAAATATTAATTTGCTTAATATTTTAAATATTGAATTTTCTATTTATTATGCAATAGAAATATTAACACAATTTCAAACCTTTTTCAATACTGTTTCAATGTTTTTTGTTCAAAATTCGCTATTTTCCGTCAGTTTTTTCTATCTCTTCAGTTTTCTGCTCTTCTTTACTACAATCTTTATTCGAACAGATAACTTTAGTATCTGATTTCGTTACCTTTTCCATCATGTATGAACCACATTTTTCACAGTTTTCGCCTGTAGGTTTATTCCATGCTACGAAGTCACAGTTTGGATAATTTGAACATCCATAGAAAGCTTTACCTTTTTTAGATTTTCTAAGAATAATATCTCCTTCTCCACATTTTGGACATTTAACTCCTACTTTATTTACTATGGGCTTTGTTGTTTTACATTCTGGATAATTCTTACATGCCATAAATTTACCAAATCTACCGTGTTTTATTACCATGTTTTCTCCACAGTTTTCACAGATTTCATCAGTTTCTTGGTCCATATTTACCTTTTCTACTGTTTCTTTGGCAATTTCTATAGCTTCTTTTAGAGGTTCATACACTTCATTAACAACAGACTTCCATTCTATTTGTCCCTCTTCTATTTCATCAAGTCTATTTTCCATATGAGCTGTAAAGTCTACATCTATAAACTTTTGGAAGTTAGCCTCTAATATTTTAGTAACTATTATTCCAAGCTCAGTTGGGCATAAACTAGTTCCTTGCTTTTCAACATATTCTCTATTTAAAATAGTAGCTATTGTTGGTGCATAAGTACTCGGTCTACCTATTCCTAGTTCTTCTAATGTCTTAACTAAGCTAGCCTCAGTATATCGTGCTGGTGGTTGAGTAAAGTGTTGATTAGGTAATATATTTTCACATTTAAGAACATCTTCTTCTTTAAAACTTGGAAGTATTTTATCTTCTCTATCTGTAAAGTTATATATTTTTGTATAACCATCAAACTTCATTTTAGAACCTGTAGCTTTAAAAATATAACCTTCTATTTCACACTCTACATTTAGTATATCAAATACAGAGTCTTCCATTTGACTAGCTACAAATCTTCTCCAAATTAAGTTATATAACTTGAATTGGTCTTTACTTAATGAACTTTTTATACTGTCTGGTGTTCTTGTAACAGATGTAGGTCTTATTGCTTCATGGGCATCTTGAACCTTCTTTTCATCTTTCTTTTCTTTTTTATCAGATTCACCTTTATAGTATTCTTGTCCTAACTCATCTAATATATAACTTCTTGATTTTTCCTTAGCTTCTTCAGATATTCTCTTTGAGTCTGTTCTGATATATGATATAAGACCTACTGTACCTTCGCCTTCTATATCTATACCTTCATATAACTCTTGAGCGACCATCATTGTTTTCTTTGTTGTGAAAGATAATCTATTAGCACCTTCTTGTTGAAGCATACTTGTAGTAAATGGTTTTGGCGCTGATTTTTTTCTTGATTTAGATTCTATACTTTTAACACTTAAGTCTTTTCCTTTTATAGTATCTAATATTTCATTTACCATAGCTTCATTATCTAGTTCCATTTTTTGATTTTCTTTACCATAGAACTTTAATGTTATATCTTTATTTTCATTAGTTTTTGCTTCTAGCTCTATACTCCAATATTCTTTTGGTATAAATGCTTCTATTTCTTTTTCTTTATCACATATTAACTTCGTTGTTACTGACTGAACTCTACCTGCACTAAGTCCTGTTCTGACTTTTAGCCAAAGTATTGGACTTATTTGATAACCTAGTAATCTATCTAGAACTCTTCTTGCTTGTTGAGCATCTACTGTGCTTATGTTAATATTTCTTGGACTTTTTATTGCTTTACGTATTGCTTCCTTAGTTATTTCATTAAACTCTATTCTACAATTTGTTTCTTCATCTAAGTTTAATATATGAGCTAAGTGCCAAGATATAGCTTCTCCCTCTCTATCGGGATCGGTTGCTAGAAATACTTGTTTAGATTTTTTAGCTTCCTTTTTTAATTCTTTTATAACATCGCCTTTTCCCCTAATATTTATATATTGAGGTTCAAAATTATTTTCTATATCTACACCTAATTTACTCTTAGGTAAATCTCTAATATGCCCTACCGATGCTTTTACTGTATAATGACTTTTTCCTAAAAATTTCTCGATGGTCTTAGCTTTTGCTGGCGACTCTACGATGACTAATGTTTTGGCCATTTAAACCACACACCCCCACTATCTATGTTCTTATACATTTAAACTGTATATTTTATTGTTCATCTCTACGACTAAATCACTTAATTCTAGGTTACTTAAAATACTATTTACTTTTTTAATTTCTATTCCAGTATAGTCACAAATTCCGTCAATATGCAAGCTACCTTCATTTTTAATTGCTTCCATTATAATAATGGATTCAGCACTCAAACTAATATTATCATAGTTTTTACCAATTTTATTACAATTAATACTATTTATATTATATTCAATTAATATATCATCAATACTTTCTATTAATTTTGCACCTTCTTTAATAATTTTATGGCATCCCCTACTCATCTCTGAGTTAATGTTACCAGGTACTGCAAAAATATTTTTTCCTTGTTCTAAGCCAAACTCAACAGTTATAAGTGCGCCACTTTTATTTGCAGCTTCAACTACAACTATCCCATCACTTATTCCACTAATTATTCTATTTCTATTATAAAAATTTGATGGAATGACAGATGAATTTATATTATACTCTGATATTAATAATCCACCTTCTTCTATTATTTGCTCTGCTAATTTAGTATTTTGTTTTGGAAGAGGATTATGTACAGAAGATCCTAAGACTCCTATTGTCTTTCCAACACCCTCCATACATCCAATATGAGAATATGAATCTACTCCTATTGCTAGACCACTTATTATGTTTATACCTTGACTTGATAAACCAGAACTTAAAGTTTTTGTACAATTTTTACCATAAGCACTACATTTTCTTGAGCCAACCATAGCTATAGTTAAATTATTACTAGCTATAGATAAATCACCTTTATAATATAACAATTTAGGTGGATTGTATATTTCCTTTAAATTTTTTGGATATCCTTTATCATTTATGCATATGTACTTAATAGATTTCTTGTATAATTGTTCTTTTATATCATCTAGATAAGAATGACTTTTATATTTTACTATATTTTCTTTAATATTTAAATTTATATTTTTCAAATTATATATTTCTGCATCAGTAAATTCTATTAAATCTTCAATATTTACCACTTCATTTTCTATTTTTTCTATGGTTTTAGTGCTAATTCCACCTATGTTTTTTAACCACAAATAGACATCATTTTTGTTCATAATTCACCTCTATGTAAAATAAGAATAATAAGCCTTTCTAAAGGAAAAGGCCTCTGTTATATGATCTGAACTAATATCTTCACTTTCTTCTAAATCTGCTATTGTTCTTGCCATTTTTAATAACTTTGTATAACTTCTATTACTTAACTTATATTTATTGAAAATTAGTTTTGTTGTTGATATAGCATTATTATCCATTTTGCAGTATTTTAATAAATTTGATGATTTTATTTCATTGTTACTACTTATATTATCGTTTTTATATCTTTCAGCTTGAATATCACGAGCTTTTTGTACTCTTATTTTTATTTCTTCTGAGGATTCTGATTTGATGTTCGTATTTAATTCTTCATAAGATACAGGATTTACTTCTACAAAAATGTCAAACCTATCCAAAAGAGGTCCTGACATTTTATTAATATATCTATTTATGTCATGATTTCTACATTTACACTCTATGTCTGACATATAATATCCACATGGACAAGGATTCATTGCACCTATAAGTATTAAGTTACATGGATATTTTATATTGTGTCTCACTCTTGAAATATTAATGTATTTATCTTCTATAGGTTGCCTTAGAGTCTCTAGTATCCTTCTATCAAACTCAGCTATTTCATCTAAAAATAATACTCCTCTATGGGCTAAAACTACTTCTCCTGGTCTTGCGTCAAAACCTCCGCCTATTAAGGATTGTTTAGTAGTCGTATGATGTGGTGATCTGAATGGTCTTTTATCTACTATTCCTATATTTTCATCTATTAACCCTGATATGCTATATATTTTACTTACCTCTATCATTTCTTCTTTACTTATGTTTGGCAATATTGTTCTTATCCTTTTTGCTATCATAGTTTTACCTGAACCAGGTGGTCCTATCATCAATAAATTATGATTGCCAGCTGCTGCTATTTCCGCACTTCTTTTTATGAAATAATTTCCTTTTACATCACTGAAGTCTTCATCATAAATATTTTTATTATTATCTTTTATAGAATTTTTCTTTGTGTTTATTATTTTTTCTCCATTGATATTTAGTTCTCCATTTAAAAAGCTTATACACTCATTTAAACTATTTATAGGTATAATATCTATTCCATCTATAAAAGAGCTTTCTATTATATTGTCTATTGGTATAAATATTCTTTTTATTCCTAATTCCTTTGCCCCTATTATAATAGGAAGAATTCCTCTTACTTTTCTTATATGTCCATCTAAAGACAACTCTCCTACAAACATACTTTCATTAATATATTCTTCATTTTTTTTTATATATTGTCTTAATATTCCTATGCATATTGATAAATCTAAAAATGATCCTTCTTTTTTTATATCTGCTGGTGATAAATTTACTACTATTCTAGAGTTCGGGAATTGGTATCCGCTATTTATAATAGCTGATTTTACTCTTTCTCTAGCTTCTTTTATTTCTGTACTAGCTAGCCCTACTATATTGAAAGAAGGTATTCCATTTGTTATATCCACCTCTACTTTTATTAGTATTGAGTCTATTCCTATTAGATTACTAGAATTGATAATGCTTAACATCTATTCACCTCTTTTTAAATTTTCTTAAAATTCACTTCATTCATGCCGCCAACGTCTACTCGGCAGGCTCGCATCCCGTTGCTTAAAATTCACTTCATTCATGCCGCCAACGTCTGCTCGGCGAGCTCGCATCCCGTTGCTTAAAATGCGTTTACTATGTGTTTTAGTTTTTTATCTCCAAAGTATATTTCTACTACATCAAATCTTATCGGTACTTCGTACAAATTGTTTATTAACATATAATACTTGGCTGTATTAGTAATCTTCTTAATTTTTTTATAGTTGACTGACTCACATGGACTTCCATACTTTTTGTTACTTCTAGATTTTACTTCTATAAATACTATTTCATTGTCTAACTTTGCTATTATATCTATTTCTCCAGATCTTATCCTATAATTACGCTCTAGTATTTCTGCTCCTTTATTTAGTAAATATTTAGATGCTATGTTTTCTCCGATTTCGCCTTTTTCTCTATTATTCATAGATAATTCTCCTATTGTATTATTCTTTTACTAATTATTGTCAGCTAAATATTTAAGTATTCAAATTTTCTTATATATTTAAAAATATTGTAAAATAAATATGACATTAACTTTTCATACAATACAATTAATATAATAATCATATGCCTTCTGGCACTATAAGGTTATTCACATAAAAATACCTCAACATCATTTTGATATTGAGGTATTCTTATAATTTATTTAAATATTACTTTGCTATCTATATCACTTATATTTTGACATCCTGTAAGTATCATAGTTGAGCTTAGCTCGTTTTTTAATTTGTTAACATATGTCTCTACACCATCTGTTGCTCCTCCAAATGATGCTATTACAAATGGTCTTCCTATTAACACTGCATCTGCACCAAGACCTATCATTTTTAATACATCTACTCCTGTTCTTATTCCACCATCTACAAGTATAACTGTTTTACCTTTAACTGCTTTAGCTATATCTTCTAATACATCTGCAGCTCCTGGTGTACAATCTAAAACTCTTCCACCGTGGTTTGATACTACTATTGCATCTACACCAGCTTCAACAGCCATTAAAGCATCCTCTGGTGTCATTATACCTTTTAATATAAATGGTAATTTAGTAGAATTTTTTAAGTCTCTTATCATCTCTACATTTTTAGGCTGAACAGTTTTACCATGCATAGATAATGTAACAAGACCACAAGCATCTATATCTACACCTACTGCAAATGCTCCTGCTTCTTCTGCTAATTTTATCTTTCTTTTTATATCTTCATTTTCCCAAGGCTTAATAAATACTATACCTTCTCCATTATATTCTTTTAAGACTTTAAGATTTTCTATTAAGAATTCATCAACAGCAGTATCCCCCACCATAGCATATATACCAGTATTTATACACCCTTCTACTACAGGCTTTATATAATCTCTTTCACTTATTTTTCCACCCATATTTAAAGTTGTCCCTGTTATTGGCGCTGCAAATATTGGTGCATCCATTTTCTTTCCAAATAACTCTATAGAAGTATCTGGATTAGCTACATTATGTATAACTCTCATATTTATTTTAACTTTTTCTAAGCTTTTATTATTTTCTATGAAAGCTGATCCACTTCCTTTTCCACCCATACCAGGTACTTCTCCCGCACAAACTACTCCATTACATACTTTGCATACTTTACAGCTTCCATTTAAGTTATCTCTAGCATTTTTTAGCATTTCTTTGTAATCCATATTTGTTCCCCCATTTCTTTATGTAATATACTTGTATCCAATATTTATTATAATACTAATTACTAACTAATGTTTGTTATATTATTATGTTCTTCCTTATAATATATTCTTTAAGAAACTTCTTCTATGTATTGGTGTTATACCGTTATTTTCTATAGCTTCATAATGTTCCTTAGTTCCATACCCTTTGTGACCTTTAAATCCATACTCTGGATATATATCATCATACTGATACATAAGACTATCTCTTGTTACTTTAGCTAATATACTTGCTGCTGCTATAGATATAGATTTAGAATCCCCTTTTATTATTGGCTTTTGATCTATATCCACTCCAGGTATAGTCGCTGCATCTACTAATAGATAGTCTGGAGTATTTTTTAAACAGTTAACAGCCTTTTTCATAGCCATATATGTAGCATTTAAAATATTATACTCATCTATTTCTTCATTGCTTACGATACCTATTCCATAATCAAGTGCTTCTTCTTTTATAACATTGAATAGTTCATCTCTCTTAGCTTCACTAAGCTTCTTAGAGTCATTTATGCCCTCTATTTTAGTACCAGGCTTAAAAACTACTACAGCAGCTACTACAGGCCCTGCTAAAGGACCTCTACCAGCTTCATCAATTCCACCTATGTATGTATATCCATTTGCATATCCTTCATTTTCAAAGGTATTTATTAATTCTAATCTTTCTTCTTCTTTTCTTATAGCATCTAACTTTTTAGCTAATTTTAAGGCAATATTTTGGACTGATTTTCTTTCATCATTTCTTAATATATCTATATACTCTAAATATTTATCTACTTCTATATTGTCTATTATTTCTTTAATATCTTTTACACTCTTATCTTTCATATTAATCTCCTTGTCATGTCTGTAGGCTATTTCGTTCCTAACCATATTTTATTATTATTTAGAAAGTAAATCAATAATATACGATTTTGATCTTATAGTTTTATTTAATTATACTACTTTAATTAAGAAAGTAAAAATAGAGCAATAATTTAACTTATTACTCTATTTTTTCTCTATTATTTTAAGTTTATTTGATCTCTTTACATGTTAATTTTATAAATATATTTAATTCATTATTTTTAACATAATAATTCTTATCTTCCTCTGACAAATAACCTAAGTCTGAAATTCTAAGCCCATTTTCACTTTTTACACCTTGGAATAAATAGATTTCATCTTCCATATTTATTTTGGCATCTTTATAAAAATATTGCTGTGACAAATCTCCTATGCTTTCCTCAATATCAAATGAAGTATATGCTCCGCCAGCCAAGCATCTTATCTTATCCTCTTGAATGTTTATAGCTAAATTTAAATCATCTATTTTTTCATTTGTTGGCTCATGTAGCATACTTATAAGTTTTTCTTCTTTTATTTTTTCATAATTTTTATATACCTCATATATTATGTTTAATTCATAATTTTTATCATTAGGCAAATTTTTCAATTTATATTTTAGAATTTTATTTCCTGTTAATATTAATAGTTCATTTTGTTCTTCTGATACCCCATCATATTCCATTTTAAAATCTCTTTTTTGACTACATCCTGTAGTAATTATAATTATTAATAATAAGATTAATAATTTTACCTTTTTCATGTTATACCCCCTCTAAAATCATACCTATTTATATTATAGCTTTATAGGTTCTTACTTTAATTATAACCTTCATTAATTGATTATAGTATTGTTATTCTATTGACACTTTCATAATAAAAATTTACTTATCTCATAATAAAAAAAAGATTATCTCAAAATTTTTAAATTTTGAGATAATCTTTTTATTTATCCTACTTTGTCTAACCTATTATTCGCTCTATTACTTCTAGAAGGTATAAAGCTTCCTATAACACCTGCTATTAAAACTGGTACAATCCAGTTAAATCCAAACTTTGCAAAAGGTAAGCTGTGAATCATAGGTATTTGTACTCCTAAACTATCTGCAACTGATAATGTACTTATAATTAAAGCCATATATGCTGCAAATTTAAATGTATTATCATTTTTAATTTTTGAACTAAATAATGTTAATATTACTAACACTATAGTAGCTGGGTATATCATTTCTAACATTGGTGCTGAGAACTTTATTATAGTACTTACACCGAAGTTAGATACTATTGCACTAAATATACAAACAATTGTTACTATTACTTCATACTTTAATTTTCCATTAGATATTTTAGCAAAATATTGACCTGTTGCTGAAGTAAGCCCGATTGCAGTTGTTAAACATGCAAGACCTACTATTAATGCTAATATTACTTTACCAGGATGACCTAATATTGATTCTGTTATACTAACAACTAAAGCTGTTTGAGATACATCCATTCCATATGCTTTAGATACTGTTGCCCCAAGGTAAGTAAGCCCACCATAAACAAAACATAAACCTAATGCTGCAACTATACCTGCTTTTAAAGTTAATTTAACTTTTTCATCTTCACCTTTATATCCTTTGTTAGCTAATGAAGATATTATAACTGTAGATAAAGCTACCGCTCCTAATGGGTCCATTGTTTGATATCCTTGTCTAACGCCTTCAGCAAATACTCCATCTATCATAGACTCTGGGCTTATTTCTCCAAGTGGTGACATTACTCCTTTTATTATTAAGAAGGCTAATGCTATTAATAATGCTGGTGTTAAAAACTGTCCTATTATATCTACAACCTTTGATGGTCTTATCGTCAGAATATATGTTATTGCAAAGAAGATTATAGAGAACAACACAGGACTGAATCCTGCAAATAATGGTTGTATACCCATTTCAAATGTAGTTGCTGCTGTTCTAGGTATAGCTAGTAGTGGTCCTAAACATATCATTATTGCGCATCCAAGCACTATTGCTAGTTTACTTCCTGCTCTATCAAATACTTTACTTACTTCTCCACCACACTTAGCTGCAGCTGCTATAGCTAATAATGCTAAACCAACATCTGCTAATACGAAGCCTCCGAATCCAGTTAACCAACTTGATCCAGATATAACTCCTAAATATGGCGGGAATATTAAGTTTCCTGCTCCAAAGAACATAGCAAACAGAGCAAAACCTACTACTACTACATCTTTGTTATTATTTTTCTTTACCATATTAAGTCCCCCTTAAATTCATGATAGAATTTAAATATTTTGAATTTATTATACATTCTTTATATTGCATGGTCAATAATTTTAACAATATACAAAATATTAAAAATCTTACCATTTTACTGAAAATTCTATACAAGATTTTTGTCGTATAAAGTCGTTTATTGTATTATACCCTATATTCTACATAGAATACTAAATTTTTAACAAATATATTCATGTAAAAATTGTAAAATAAAAAAACTTATCAATAAATTGATAAGTTTTTTTATGCAAGATTTCTTGCATTTTTCTATTTTATATCTTCTGGAACTTCTAAAGATATTTGTCCTATTTTACCATCCCTGAACTCATTTAGTACTGTAAATGCTATTCTAGTGTAATCAAGTTCTTTTCTTCCCGTGATGAATCCTCTCTTACGACCTATCATATCCATAGTCTCAAGTCCTGTTTCTCCAAGCTCTTCAAGCTTATATCTCGCTTGTAACTTTTCAGGCTCTATAACCATTAGCTTTTCTATTAATCTTAAAGCTAATGTTTCTACATCTAGTATTTCATCTTTTATTGCTCTACTAAATGCAAGGTTAAGTGCAACTTCTTGATCTTCAAACTTTGGCCAAAGTATACCAGGAGTATCTAATAACTCTAAGTTACCTTTAAGTCTTACCCATTGCTTACCTTTAGTAACCCCTGGTTTGTCTCCTGTAACAGCACTTTTTCTACCTGTTAATTTATTGATTATCGAAGACTTCCCAACGTTAGGAACTCCTACTATCATTATTCTTATAGGTCTTTCTTTTCTACCTTTTTCAACTAAGGCATCCATCTTATCTTTAGTTACGTTTCTACATTCTTCTATAAGCTTATTTAGACCAGTACCTTTCATAGTATCAACTGGTATAGCTTTTATTCCACGTTCTTTATAGTAGTTAATCCATCTGTTTAATTTAGCTTTATCTGCTAAGTCGCTTTTGTTTAATATAACTACTCTAGGCTTATTGCCAGCTAGATTGTCTATATCAGGGTTTTTACTACTAAATGGTATTCTTGCATCTAGTAATTCTACAACTACGTCTACAAGCTTTAAATTGTTTCTTACTAGATCCCTAGTCTTTTTCATATGACCAGGATACCAGTTTATATGTAAATTATCATCAACTAGATATTCATCATAGTTGCTTCTCATTTTATCGCCTCTTGCCATGTTTATCACTCCTTCTCGCTAAAATATATTTGTATATTTGCTTTTTAACTTATCCATTATACCACAATATTTGTTTCTTTCATAACAATTATGTATTTCTAGCGTTATATCTAATATTTTCATATATTTTGATTCTTATACTTAATATAATTACATTTTATTATATACTATATTAATTACTACTGTATTCTGCTTTAAGTATACAATATAAAAAATACCCTCATATTCTTTGTGTATGAGGGCATTTTTTTACTAAGCCATTAATACTTCTACTGCTTCACGAAGAGTTTCTACTTCTCCTACATTACCAGGGAATATTATATATGGCATACTATTAAATTTACTTTCTTCTCCAGTCATCCAAACAGGAATTCCAGGTTTTATTTGTCCCATAACAAGGGCTCTTTTTACTCTTAATGCTTTTGTTCCTACATCACTTGATGTTATTCCACCCTTTGCAATTATAAAATTAGGTCTTACGCTAAGCTTACCTATAATACTAGTTACAGCATCAGAGATTTCTACCGATATCATTAGTTGCTTATCTTTATCATCAGTATCTAATACTACTAATTCACGTTTAGTATATACCGCTACAGTCTTACCATTTGAAATTTTTTCTTCCGCTATTTTTATTACTCTCTCTACTTCTTCCTTTAATCCACCTTCCTTTAATACTAAATGTGGATTAAACTCTATAAATTCAATTGGATATTTACAATTTCTTAGCTCTTCTAACTGCATTGTTGTTTTATTTACATGAGAACCTACTATTATAATACCTCCATTTTTGTTATCTTCTGGTACTAACTCATCTTTTGTAAGAAGTTTTTTATCACTTACACCACCTATTATCTTAGTTAATGCAGCAGCACTACGAATCATAAATTCTTTATTACAATTTATTGCTCTTATTAAAGATATAACAAATACTTTAACATCAATATAGTCAACTGCATTTACTATTATTTTATTAAAATTATTAACACCTTTAAGTTGTTCTGTTATTTTATCTATATTCATATCTCTAAGGTCTTCTAATGATATATATACCATATCTTCTGCCTTAAAAGCTCCTTCAGTTTTTTCTTCACACCAATCCCCTATATGAGAAGACTTATAACCAAAGGACTTATCTTTTGCAAACTCAGTCATGCCTGCTGGAGTAAGATTATTTCCTTCTTTTACATAATGTATATTATCTATAGTGAATCTTCCGCCTTCTTTAAAGAACGGCATTATTATTTCTCCATCAAATTTTTTATTTGTTTTACTTTCTATCTGACTTTTTAGTACATCAGTTTCAAGAGGATAATGCCCTCTCATGGTAGAATCTCCTCTACTTATTACTATAAAATCTTTATTAGTTTTTTTAGATATTTCTACTATATTACTAGCTATCTCTTTATGAGCTACTGCTGTTTGAGGAACTGTAAATCCTCTGGAGTTTGTAAGTATAAAGAACATGCTATTGTCTTCATTAAATCCATTTTTTATACTTTCTTTTTTCCAATCTGTATAAACAGATATATTATGTACAGTTTGAACTCCAGTTGGGTCATCATCTAAGACTACTATTTTTCTATTTAAATTTTTAATTTCTTCTTCTAATAAGTTCTCTACAGCTATTTCATCTATATTTTTTATTTCTTTTAATTTATCTAAAGAAATTACGTTTACTTCTTTCATAAGTATGCCCTCCTAATTTGATAGCTTTATAAACCTGGTAATGGTATTATTCCATTTATAAAACTTAATAATAAGACCATTGCAAATGCAGTTAACCCTGCTATAGTACCTCCAGCTGTCCAAGACTTTAACGTATCATTTACTGATAAACCACTAAATCTTGAAAGTACCCAGAATCCCGAGTCATTTGGAAGTGAGAACCCTACACCGCCTGCACATATTGCTAACCCTACTAATATTGGCGACATCCCTGTTGCTAATATTGATGGTCCAAGTATTGATGATGTCGTAACCAATGCAACAGTTGTAGATCCTTGAGACATTCTAAGTAGTGAGCTTAATATAAATCCAAGTACTATTATAGATATATTCCATCCTGACATTGTTTCAACTAAGAAATTACCTATTCCACTTGCATTAATTACACTACCAAAAGCTCCACCAGCTCCAGTTATTAATATTATTAATCCTGCTTGACCAGCAGCTTCTACTACAATATCACCCATTGGCTTTTTAACATAATTTCTTAATAATAACATTGCTCCTAATATACCTAATAATATTGCTATATTTTTATCTCCTAAAAATTCAAAAATTGTATACATTGTTGTTCCTTCTGCTAATACCATTTTTAATATATTAGATATTAGTATTAAAAATATCGGGAATAGTAATGCTAACATTGAAACTCCAAAACCTGGACTTTCTGCAGCTATTGCAAGCTCTGACGAACCAGAAGTTCCACTAGAAGTATTTAAAGTATCTTCAGATAATTCTTCTCCTACATATGGAGCATCTTTTTCAAATCTCTTTCCATATAACCATCCTCCACAAAGTACTGCTGGAAATGCAACTATCATTGAGTATAATATGTAAAATCCTATATTTGCTCCAACATTACCTGCAACTGCTAATGGTCCTGGAGTAGGTATAACTAAAGCGTGACCAACGATTGTACCAACTCCTAATGCACAAACAAATACCATTAAAGACTTTTTAGTAACTTTTGCTACATATTTTATTATTGGCATCATTATTACAAAAGCCGCATCCATAAATACTGGTATAGAAATTAAGAAACCTGCTGTTGTAATTGCTAATGCACTATTTTTATGACCGGTTTTATTAAGCAATCCTTTTGCTATAGATTCTGTAGCTCTAGATTCAGATAATATATTTCCAAATATAATACCTAAACCTATTACTATACCTATACTTCCTAAAGTATTACCAAAACCTGATGATATTGTTGACGATATTTCATTCATAGGCATTTTTACTAAAAAGCCTGTTATTATTGATGTTCCAAGAAGTGCTAAAAATGGATTTACCTTGTACTTGATTATTGATAGTAATAATATTCCTATTGCTAGACCAAATGCTACTAAAAGACCATATCCTGTTATCATTTTTATACCCCCGAAAATTTATTTTAGTGTTTTTTTATTTCTACCCCTGCTAATTTTTCAAAGTATTGTGCTATACCGCCATGATCATCTTCTAAGTGACCGTGAACTTTTAATGTTTGCATTATTTCAAGAAGCTGGCTAGTCATCGGTAGTGGAACATCCATGTTGTGAGCTGTTGCCATTACATTTTTTATATCTTTTAAATTTATTGATATTTTTCCACCTGGTTTAAAATCCCTATTCATTATCATAGGCATCTTAGCATCTAATACAGTACTTCCTGCTAGTCCACCTCTTATTGCTTCATATACCTTCTGCGGGTCCGCTCCTGCTTTTGCCGCTAATACAAATCCTTCAGATACTGCAGCTATTGTTAAATTAACTATTATTTGATTTGTAAGCTTTGTAACACTTCCACTGCCACTTGGACCTATTAATAAAGCTGAACTTCCCATTATATCAAAATAAGGTAAAACCTTTTCATATACATCTTCTTCTCCACCTGCCATAAATGCAAGTGTTCCATCTATAGCTTTTGGCTCTCCACCACTTACAGGCGAGTCTATAAATCCTACACCTATTTCCTTAAGCTTATTTGCACAAGTAACTGACTCGGTAGGTGTAACAGAGCTCATGTCTACCACTACACTACCTTCTTTTAAATTCTTAGCTACTCCATTTTCTCCGAATAATACATCTTGTACTATTGAACCATTAGGAAGTATTGTAAATATTATCTCACATTCTTTACCTATTTCAACAGGTTCTATATATTTAGCTCCATCATTAATTAATTCATTTACTGCATCTTTATTAAGATCGTATACGTAGAGCTCACATCCTCCTTTGACTAAATTCTTAGCCATGGGTTTCCCCATAATTCCTAACCCTATAAATCCTACTCTTTTCATTTTTTCTCCCCCTCTATATAAAGTTTATTTGAAAACGTTTTTCTTGATTTAAATTGTACAGCATACCGGTATACCGGTCAATAAATTTACAGAAGTAGTTTTTTTAACATTTTAGTTTTTAAGATATTTTAAGAGTAAGTAATTAATAATACTATACTTTTATTTTTAAATTTTTTTAAAGATTTTTTTATTTGCTACTTTTAATATGCTACATATTCATTTTTTTTAACAATGTTGACCATCATCTAACTATGTTGTATTCTTAACAATATAAGGTTATAATTTTTTACTATTAAAAGGGGTTTTTATATATGAGTAATTCAAAAAGGCTACAAGAAACGGCCTACGACTATTTAAAAGAAATGATTCTATCTAACGAATTAGTAGATAATGAAATATATTCTGAAACTAAATTAGCTCAACAAATAGGAATATCTAGAACTCCTGTAAGGGATGCTCTTCAAAGACTAAGCCAAGATGGATTTATTGATATCTTACCAAGTAGAGGGTTTAGAATACATCAAATAACACCACAAGATGTTATAGAAATATTTCAAATAAGATCTTCTATAGAAGGATTTTGTACCTTTCTTCTTGCTAGTCAATATGACTGTGAAAAAGCTATAAATACGATTAATCAGCTAGAAGGGTTTTTAAAAAAACAAGAAAAAATAATTTTAGAAGGTGGGGATTTATCATTATTTTCACATTATGATAGTCTTTTCCATACAACTATAGTTGATTATGCTCAGAATACTGAGTTCAATAAATTATTTAATAACTATATGTATAGAATAAACAAGTTAACCATGGACTCTCTTTCTCATGAAGGAAGGCTAGATACAACTCTAAAAGAACATTATGATATATATAATTGTATAAAAAATGGTGACTTAGAAAATATTTATAAAGTTACGCTAAGGCATATGGATACACCTAAGGACATTAACCTTAAACATTTAGAGGATAATTATAATTTATAATAAAAGAAAAAGAAGCTAAATGGTTATTTAGCTTCTTTTTCTTTTATTTCTTCTTTAATATATTTTTCAGTTTCTTTTCTTCTTAATGAAACAACACATCCTATTATTACAACAAATGCTCCCAAACCTTGCATTAAACTTATCTTTTCATTTAAAGTAAAATATCCAACTATCGCTGTTGAAAGAGGAACTATTAATTGTATTATATTATAAACTACCACTCCTTGTTTTTGCATAATATAAAAAGCCATTAACATTCCTGTTAGCATGCCATACATTCCTGCTACGCTTAGCCCAATCATAAGTCCAGCAGATACATCTTTTAACTCTAAAATCCTATTTGTTTGAATTGCTATAATCATAAAAATAACACCTGATAATGTAGCAGTAGATGCACTAATTACAACTGAGTGTAATTTTTTTGATACATCTTTTACAACTAAGTTTTGAATTGATTGAATAAAAATACCTATAGCTAAAAATAGTGCACCTTTAAAAAAGTTAGTATCTTGGCCAGTGTTACCTCCATTTAAAACAAAAATCAATGATCCTATTATTGCAATAAAGCTACCTATATAAAATTTCTTTTGCTTTACTATACTTCGCTCATCTTTAAAGAAGATTGCCGCCATGGAAACTGCCAATGGCATG
This sequence comes from Romboutsia sp. LXY-2, assembly GCF_056171995.1. Taxonomy (NCBI): domain Bacteria; kingdom Bacillati; phylum Bacillota; class Clostridia; order Peptostreptococcales; family Peptostreptococcaceae; genus Romboutsia; species Romboutsia sp. LXY-2. The sequence continues at coordinate 641,610 of NZ_JBKFGI010000001.1, forward strand.
GCTAAAATAGTGAAAATACTTCCCGATAAAGCTGATGTATTTTTTAATCCATTTATGAAAAAGAACATATTCCCGCTCATAAGTATGGCTAATATAAATAACTTAAAAATTATTTTAGGCTCTTCAGCTATTTTTTTTACTTCATCTCTAAACTTAAAAATACAAACAATAATTAAAAGTATTCCCCCAGATAAAAACCTAACTGCGTTATTATTTATAGTATCAAAGTTCATACTCATAAAACGCATTATAGGAAATCCAAATCCCATAAGTGCTATGTAAGCTAAAGCAAACATTTTATTTTTCTTCATAAACATCCCCTTCTATTTCTGAAATTTTCTTTCACTTTACTTATAAATGATACCATAAGTATATAATCCCCTCAATAATTTTAGAATTTATTTTCATTTTATGTTTAATACTAACAAAAGTTATCTACTTAATTTTAAAAGAATATATTTCTGACCTTATTTCATAGAAATTATAATATATGTAATTCTACATTTGATAAAAGTATATTTTTGCATAAAAAAAGAACTGAGAAATCTCAGTTCTTTTTCTTTATAGTAAAGTTTAATTATCTAGCTTCTTTTATCTTAGCAGCTTTACCAACTCTACCTCTTAGGTAAGTTAACTTAGCTCTTCTTACTTTACCTTTTCTAGTTACTTCTATCTTGTCTATTCTTGGAGAATGAACTGGGAAAGTTCTTTCTACACCAACGTTGAAAGATATTTTTCTAACTGTGAAAGTTTCTTGTATTCCTCCACCTTGTCTCTTTAAAACAAAACCTTCGAATACTTGTATTCTTTCTCTCTTACCTTCAACTATCTTAACGTGTACCTTTACAGTGTCCCCAGGTCCAAAGTTAGGAACTTCGTTCTTTAATTGTTCTTGTCCTAATGCTCTTACTAATTCGTTCATTTTAAATCCTCCTAGTATCATAGACATTCATAATTACCTCCTACGTGTAAAAAGAGGAATGCCCGTTTATTTTTTCAACAGATTAAATTATACTATATATACTGCTTATTTACAAGCTTTTTTGTATAAATCCGGTCTTCTTTCTTTTGTTATTTTTACCGACTCACTATGTCTCCATTCCTCTATTTTCTTATGATTTCCAGACAATAAAACATCTGGAACTTCTAAGTCCATAAACTCTCTTGGTCTTGTATAGTGAGGATATTCTAACAAGTTATCTTTAAAAGATTCCTCTTCAAAAGACTCATTTTGACTAAGTACCCCAGGTATTAGTCTAGAAATCGAATCTATAAGGATAAGAGCTGGAAGCTCTCCTCCTGTTAAAACATAATCACCTATAGATATTTCATCTGTGACTATTAAATCTATAATTCTTTGATCTACACCTTCATAGTGTCCACATAAAAGAATTACATCTTCTTTAGTACTCATTTCAGTAGCTGTATTTTGACTATGTACTTTGCCCTTAGGAGTCAAATAAATCACCCTAGGGGCCTTTATATTAAAAGTATCAACTATATGTCTATATGTGTCGTATATTGGCTGAGGAGTCATTACCATTCCTGCCCCTCCACCAAAAGGATAGTCATCTACTTTTTTATGCTTATTATTAGAAAAATCTCTAATATTATATACATGTACTTCTATTATTTCTTTTTCCACAGCTCTTTTCATTATACTTTCGCTCATATAAGAATGAAAAATATCTGGGAAAAGCGTCATTATATGAAATCTCATTTTATCACCTAGTCTAACATACCTTTTATTGGGTCTATTATCATTTTTCTTTCTTTCATGTCTATAGTAGGAACAAACTTCATTATAGCAGGTATTAATATTTCTTTATCTTCTTTACCTTTGATGACGTAAACATCATTTGCTGCATATTGTAGTACTTCTTTTAAAGTTCCTACTTCTTCGCCATCTACAGTTAAAACGTCCATTCCTATCATATCAGCTATAAAGTATTCACCTTCTTCAAGGTCTCTACTCTCGTCTCTAGATACAAACATAAACTTATTTTTAAGTTTTTCTGCAGCTTCTACAGTATCTATATTTTTTATTTTCATTATTACCATGTTGCCTTTGTATCTAACTCTTTCAACATTATAAGTTGTTTCTAGGTCTTTACCTAAATAAAACTTTTCTAAATCGTCAAATCTATATATATCATCAGTATAAGAGTAAACTCTAACTTCACCTTTTAAACCTTGAGTATTAACTATTTGTCCAATTTTAAAATGAGTTAATTTATTTTCCATAGTGTCACCTTCTTTAAAAATTTACATTCAAATTCATATGTAGTATATACAAAAAGGATTAGGTATATACCTAATCCTCTCTTATACTATCTCTAGAGAAACTTTAACATTTTCTCTATTTGCAGCAGATCTTACGACAGTTCTTATAGCTTTAGCTATTCTGCCCTGCTTACCGATAACCTTACCCATGTCGTCTGAAGAAACTTTAAGCTTTAAGATTATTTCATCTTTTTCTTTTGTTTCTTCTACTATTACTTCGTCTGGATTATCAACAAGAGCTTTAGCTATGTCTAACACTAGCTCTCTCATATATCTCATCTCCTAGATAAACGTGTAAGGTCCACTAGATTAACTAGTGCACCTTACCTAATTTTTTATAAAATTACTTAGCTTGCTTAGAAGCTTCGAACTTTTCCATAACTCCGTTGTTAACTAATAAAGTCTTAACAGTATCAGTTGGTTGAGCACCATTTGATAACCACTTTACAGCTTTCTCATCGTTTATTTTAACTTGCTTTGGTTGAGAAACTGGATTGTAGTATCCTATTTCTTCTATGAACTTTCCATCTCTTGGAGATCTTGAATCAGCTACTACTATTCTGTAGAAAGGCTTCTTGTTTGATCCCATTCTCTTTAATCTTATTTTAACTGCCATTACAGTCACCTCCGAATAATTTTTGTCTATTTTATTTATTTAAAGAAAGGAAGTCCGGGAAACCCGCCCTTTTTCTTCATACTTTTTTGAGAACCCGTAAACATCTTCATCATCTTCTTCATCTCATTGAATTGTTTCAAAAGCCTGTTTACTTCTTGTACACTTGTACCGCTTCCTTTAGCTATTCTTTTCTTTCTAGAAGCATTTAAAATACTAGGGTTTCTTCTTTCTTCTATAGTCATTGATTGAACTATAGCTTTAGTTCTATTGATCTCTTTACCATTCATATCAACATCACCAAGTTGGTCTTTTATATTCCCCATACCTGGCATCATACCTAATATCTTGTCAAGAGGACCCATATTTTGAACTTGTTCCATTTGTTCTAAGAAGTCTTCTAAATCTAAATCTTGCTTCTTAATTTTTTGTTCTAAAGCTTTTGCTTTATCTAAATCTATATTTTCTTGAGCCTTTTCAATTAAGCTTAGGATATCTCCCATACCTAATATTCTAGACGCCATCCTATCTGGATGGAAAGGCTCTAAGTCATCTAGCTTTTCACCCATACCTATAAACTTTATAGGCTTTTGTGTTACAGCTCTTATTGAAAGCGCCGCCCCACCTCTAGTGTCACCATCAAGTTTAGTTAATACTACTCCATCAACTCCAAGTGCTTCATTGAAGCTTTCTGCTACGTTTACTGCATCTTGTCCTGTCATTGAGTCTACAACTAAAAGAATTTCATGCGGTCTAACTTCAGATTTAATAGATTTTAATTCATCCATTAATAATTCATCTATATGAAGTCTACCAGCTGTATCTATTATAACTAAGTCATTATTATACTTTATAGCATGACTTAATCCTGCTTTTGCTATATTTATTGGGCTTTCTTTATCACCCATATTAAACACCGGTATATCTAACTTTTCTCCAACAACTTGTAACTGCTTTATAGCCGCTGGTCTATAGACGTCACATGCTACTAGTAAAGGTCTCTTACCTTGTTTTTTAAAATATCCTCCAAGTTTACCAGATGTAGTTGTCTTACCTGCCCCTTGTAAACCTACCATCATTATTACTGTTGGTGGCTTAGGAGATATTACTACTTTACTTGCTACATCACCCATTAAACTTGTAAGTTCTTCATTTACTATTTTTATTACATGTTGAGCAGGAGTTAAACTTTCCATAACTTCTTGTCCAACACATCTTTCTTGAACCTTCTTAACAAAGTCTTTAACTACTTTAAAGTTAACGTCAGCTTCAAGAAGTGCAAGCTTGACTTCTCTCATTGCATCCTTAACATCTTTTTCAGTAAGTTTACCTTTAGACTTTAATTTTCCAAGGGCTCCTTGTAATTTATCTGATAATCCTTCAAATATCATTTTAACATCTCCCTGCATACATCTTCTATATTTTCTAGCTTAGGGATTAAATTAGCACAATCTCTATTTTGCAATAAATCTTGCTTAATGTCAACAATTTTATCTTGTAAAAATTTGACGAATTTTTCTTGTTCTTGAATCTTAGATACTAGGCCTAATTTTTCTTCATAGTCCCTTAATATCTTCTCTGAACGTTTCAAAGTATCATATACACCTTGTCTCGATACATTTAAATTTTCACTAATTTCACCTAAAGAATAATCTTCTTCATAATATAAAGAAACTATTTCTCTTTGCTTATCAGTTAATAATTCTTTGTATTGTTCAAATAACAACCCAATCTCAACCATTTTTTCTATATTCATCTCTTACACGTCCCAATGATATACTGTAAAGGTCATTTACTTTACACATTGTATTTTATATCATATATACAAGCTTGTCAACATTTTATTTTTGATTGCTAATTACTTCCCAAATAAAGCATCTGAAAATGCTTTTGCATCAAAATCTTGTAAATCGTCTACACTTTCTCCTACTCCAATTAGCTTAACCGGAACATCTACTTCACTCTTAACTGCAAGTACAACTCCACCTTTTGCTGTTCCATCAAGTTTAGTTAATACTATACCAGTTATATCTGCTACTTGCTTAAATGTTTTAGCTTGTGCAACTGCATTTTGTCCTGTTGTTGCATCAACTACAAGAAGTACTTCTCTTTTTGCTTCAGAAAATTCTCTATCAACTATCTTAAATACTTTTCCTAACTCATTCATTAGGTTAGCTTTATTGTGTAGTCTACCAGCTGTGTCACATATTAATACATCTACATTTCTTGCTTTTGCAGCTTTAACAGCGTCAAATATTACTGCTCCTGGATCTGCACCTTCTTGATGTTTAATTATGTCAACATTACTTCTCTTAGCCCATACCTCTAACTGTTCAATAGCTGCTGCTCTAAATGTATCGCCTGCTGCAACTAAAACTTTTTTACCTTCACCTTTATATCTATTAGCTAATTTTCCTATAGTAGTTGTTTTACCAACTCCATTTACACCAACCATAAGTATTATAGTTGGAGAATGAGAAACATCTAAATTAGAATTTTCGTTGTTAAGTATTTCTTCAACTATACTTTTTAACTCAACTCTAACATCCATAGGATCTGTTATACCCTTTTCTTTTATCTTATTTCTAAGTTTATCTATTATTTCCATTGTTGTATTTACACCAACATCTGCTGTTATTAATATTTCTTCTAGTTCTTCTAAAAGTTCTTCATCAACTTTAGTGTATGATTTTAAAACATCATCTATTTTGTCAGTTATACCTTGCTTAGCTTTAGTTAAACCTTGCTTTAATCTGTCAAATAAACTTACCTTTTTTTGAGGTTCTCCAACTTCTTCAGTTTCTTTTACTTCCTCATTATTAGTTTCTTCTATAGCTTCTTCAACTATTTCTTCTTGTACTTCTACTTCTTCTTCATTAGATTCATCTTCGTTAGATGCTTCCTCTTTATTTTCTTCTTCTATTATTTGTTCTATTTCTTCAGTTACTTCTTCAACTACATTTTGTATAGCTTCTTCAACATCTTCTTCTGTTACAGGTTCCTCTATAACTTCTTCAGGTTCTTCAACACTGTCTAATTTATTATTTTCAATAACTTCTTCAGTTATTTCTATTTCTTCTTTAACTTCTACTTCTTTTTCTTCAGACTCAGATTTTTCATTAGAATCCTCAACAATTTCATTTTCTACTACTTCATCATTAACAACTTGTTCTTCTTCTTTCTTCTTCCCGAATTTAAATAACTTCTTAAACACTCTGCTTCCTCCTACTTTTGTCTAAGTCTAAACTTTACTTATACTAAATCTGTTATTTGCTCTGCATCTTTTAATTGTAGACTTAACACCTTAGATATTGCCTTTTCTTGCATTGTTACTCCATAGATATAATCAGCCGCTTCCATAGTACCTCTTCTGTGAGTTACTGATATAAACTGAGTATCTTTAGCTAATTCTTTTAAGAATTCACCAAATCTAAATATGTTAGCGTCATCAAGTGGTGCTTCAATCTCATCTAATATACAGAACGGAGTTGGCTTAACTAATATTATTGAGAATAATATACTTATAGCTGTAAGTGCTTTTTCTCCTCCTGATAATAGATTTAAGTTTTTCATTTTCTTGCCTGGTGGTTGTGCTACTATTTCTATATCACTTTCTAGGACATTTTCTTTGTCCATAATAATAAGTTCTCCATATCCTCCACCAAACAATCTCTTATATACATACTTGAAGTTTTCATTTATTGCATTAAAGTTAACTTCAAATTCTGCCTTCATATTTTCTTCAAGGTCACCTATTAGCTTCTCTATTGCTTCTATAGATTCCTCTAAATCTTGTTTTTGTTCTCTATAGAAATCATATCTTTCTTTTACTTCTTCGTATTCTTTTATAGAATCTATATTTACATTACCTAAATTTCTTATTTCTCTTTTTAGGTTTTCTAAAAGCTTCTTATCTATAACTATATTTTCATCTTTTATTTCCATAGCTTGAAGAAGAGTTAATTCATATTTTTCAAATAGTTTATTTATATAGCTTTCATGAGTAGACTTTAATCTTTCTAATCTACTTTGAACCTTAAATAAACTTTCTTTTAACTCCATGAATTTTCTATCAGATGACTTAACTTCTTTATTTAAGTCTTCTAATCTATTTTTTAGTCCATCTTTAGCCGCTTTCTTATTATCTAAGTTTCTATTATTGTCAGCTAATTGCTTACCAAGATTTACTTTTTCATTTTGCTCTATCACTATTTCTTCTTCTAGCTTTTTAGCTTCTACTTCTTGAGCTTTTAAAGATTCTTCTATATTTTTAGATTTTACTATAAGCTCTTCATTTTCACTTATTATTCTTTCTATATCTTTTGCTAAACTTTCAAATATTTGTTTATGTTTAACTAAAGATAAATTTAACTCATCAAATTTATTTTTATCACTTTCATAAACATCATTGAAAGATTTAAGTTCATTAGATAAACTTTCTATCTTTTCTCTATTTTCATTGTGCTTCTTTTCTATTTCATCTATTTGAGCTTTAACTTCATTACTTCTTTCGTTTGTATAAGTTAAGTTAGAGCTTAATCCACCCTTTTCTTTTTCTAACTTATCAACATTTATTTGAAGGTTATTATTTTCTGATAATACTCTTTGTATATTAGAGTTTTGAACTATTATTTCCTTGTCTAAAACTTTAATATCATTTTCTGTAGTTTGTAATTTATTTCTGACAATACTTATTTCTTTGCTACATTCTTCTTTTTGACTTATTAAAGAAGTTATTTCTTCCTTAGTTTCCTTAATTTTTTCACTAAATTCATTTATAAGTCTTTTTCTAGATAATATATTAGTATTATTTCTTAAACTCCCTCCAGTTAAAGATCCTCCTGGATTTAATATTTCACCTTCTAAAGTAACTATCTTAAACTTGTGATTAGTTTCTTTTGCAAACTTTATTCCGTTATCTATATTATCTATAACAATAGTTCTTCCAAGTATACTTTCCATTATATTTCTATACTTTTCATCATAAGAAATTAAATCACTAGCTATACCTATAAATTTAGTATTTGCTCTTAAATTTCTTACATCTATTTTGTTAGACTTTATTACATTCATCGGTAGGAATGTAACTCTACCTAAGTTATTTTTCTTTAAGTAATTAATTGCATTCTTAGCACTATATTCATCTTTAGTTATGATGTTTTGCATATAGGCGCCTAAAGCCGCTTCTATCGACTTCTCATATTGTTCTGGAACAGTAACAACTTGACCTAATGCTCCATCTATTCCTTGAAGATTTTTATTTTTAAGGATTTCTTTTACACCTTTATTAAAACCTTCATAGTGGTTTTCCATGTCCATATAAATGTTAAGCTTAGAGTTATAATCATTTAAGCTATATTTATCGCTTTGGATATTATTATCTAAGTTATTATTGTTATCTATTAAAGATTTAAGGCTTTGCTGAAGATTCTTTTCCTCGTCCTTTAACAATTCTAACGTATATTCTTTTTCCTCGTATTCTTCTTTTAGCTTTTGTAAGTTATTTTCTTTTTCTTTAATAGCATTTTTTATTTCTTCTATTTCAGTATCAATGTTTTCTGTTCTAGAGTTTATGTTTTCTGTGTTAGCCATTAATGTAGATAACTTATTACTATATTCTTGCTTATTATTTAAAAGAGTTATAATTTCATCTTTTAAGTTTTCTATATTACTATTTAAATTTGATATAGTATTTTTTTTATCACTATTTTTGTTTTCTATTTCATTTACTTCAACTTCAAGGTTAGATATATTATTTTCTTCTTGTTGTTTTTTAGCTTTAAGCTCTTCTATATATAGCTTGTCGTTACTCAGTTTTTCTTTAATATCTGTTATTTCTGAGTGTTTTCTCTCAATATCATTTTTACAATTTTTGATTCTTTCATTTATAAGGCTTACTTGAGAATCTTTTTGAGATATAACAGATTTTATTGAGTTTATGTAGTCTATAGCCTTACTTATAGATTCATCCATTTCTTCTATTTCTTTATTAGTTTGTATAACGTCTTTTTCTATAGAAGTTTTTTGATTTTCTATTTCTACAGATTGTTCTTCTAAAAGATTGCTGTGCTTTTCAACTTCTTTTAGCTCATTTTCAATACTATCTATTTCTTTAATATAACTATTAACTTCTATAGTCTTAAGTTTTTCACTTACTTCTAAGTATTTAATAGCTTTTTGAGATTGATTGTATAAGGGTTTTAATTGATTTTCAATCTCCACATATATATCATTTATTCTCTCTAAATTTTCTTTAGTATTTTTAAGATTTCTTTCTGCTTCTGATTTTTTATATCTAAACTTTGATATACCACAAGCTTCATCGAATACCTTTCTTCTATTTACAGGATTGTGGCTTAGTATTTCATCTACCTTACCTTGTTCTATTATTGAATATCCATCTTTTCCTATACCTGTATCTAAAAGAATTTCTTTTATATCTTTTAGTCTACAACTTTTGTTGTTTAAGAAGAACTCACTTTCACCATTTCTATAAGCTCTTCTTTTTATAGTAACTTCACTATAATCTATATCTAATTGTTCATCACTATTGTCAATAGTAAGAGCAACTTCACAATAGTTCATTGGTTTTTTAGTATCTGTACCAGCAAATATTACGTCCTCAAGTTTATCTCCTCTAAGACTTTTTATACTTTGCTCCCCTAAAACCCATCTAACAGCATCTGATATATTACTTTTACCACTACCATTAGGACCAACTATTGCAGTTACACCTTCTTTGAACATTATATCTGTCTTTGTTGGGAAGGATTTAAATCCTTTCAGTTCTAATCTTTTTAAATACAATCTCTTCTCTCCCTTCAATGAAACTAAAGGTTGTAAATGTCATATAATTTCCTATAGATATCATTCATACTTGTAGATATAGTCTTATTGTTATCTAATACAATTTCTAACTCATCTACACTTATTGCTTCTTCTTGTGTCTTTAGAATTACACCTAATTCATTTTTCATATATAAACTATTGCTTTTCTTATTTCCAATTATTTTAGACACGTTCTTTTTATTGCATTTCACCATTAAATTACTTGTAACTTTATTTTCTACAACAATACTATTTAAATAGTCTTTAATCATTTCACCTTCTACTAAATCCCTAAAAGCTGGATGATAAGGTCCAGCAAGTACAGCCTTACCTATTTGTATATCATCCGTAGCCTGAAGACCTACCCTTATTACATTTATATTGTTAACATAAAATAAAGCTAAAAGCTTCTTAACTATTTGTATACTTTGTTCTAAAGTGAATGGTGCATAAGAATGCATGTTTAATAAATACTCTAGCCCTGTATCCTTTACTACTAAAGTTGGATATATTCTAACACAATCTGGTTTAAGTTTTATAAATTCACCGGCTGTATATAAACACTTTTCCTCACTGTCAGAAGGTAATCCTACCATCATTTGTAATCCTAACTTTATACCATAGTCTTTTATTAACTTAGAACTTTTTATTACTTCTTCTGCATGATGCCCTCTTATACTGTCTCTTAGTACATCTTCATCTAAAGATTGTACTCCAAGTTCTATAATGCTTACTTTATATTCCTTTAGCATAGTAAGTATTTCTTCATCTATACAGTCTGGTCTTGTTGACATTCTTATGTCTTGAACCAAACCTTTATCAACATACTCCTTAGCAACGCTAAGTAAACTTCTTTGTATATCTACATCTATAGCTGTAAAACTTCCACCGAAAAATGCTATTTCTACGCTAGCATCTTTATCTATAGTTGTTAAATATTCTTCTACAATATTTCTTACATCTTCTTGAGTAATATCTGTACTTACTCCTGTTATTTTCTTTTGGTTACAAAATATACAGTCGTGAGGACAACCTCTATGAGGAACAAATATAGGTATTATTCTTTTTTTCATTTTCATCATCCTTATTGTAATGTTTTTAATGCTAATTTAGCAGCAAGTTGCTCTGCTTCTTTTTTACTCTTACCTTCCCCAGTTCCCAGTACACTCTCATTTAATCCTACTTGCATAACAAATCTTTTGTTATGGTCTGGACCTTTTTCTTGAATTAACTTATACCAAATATTACTTTCACCTTTTCCTTGTAATACTTCTTGAAGATGAGTCTTGTAATCTCTAAATATATTTCCTTTTCTAGAGTTATCTATTATCTCTTCCATATATTTTAATATAAATATTCTTGAATTTTCTATACCACCGTCTAAGTAAATAGCCGCAATTACTGCTTCAAATGCATCTGCAAGTATAGATATTCTTTGTCTACCACCAGTTGCTTCTTCACCTTTACCCAGTAACATATACTCTCCTAAAGATATATCATTAGCAACCTCACTTAAAGATTCTTCACAAACAATATTTGCTCTTAATTTTGTAAGTTCTCCTTCTGGTAGGTCAGTCTCTTCTTTAAATAGATAGTCACTTACTACTATACTTAATACAGAGTCACCTAAAAATTCTAATCTCTCATTAAATTCAAATTTTTTATTTTCATTAGAGTATGAACTATGAGTTAAAGCTTCTAATATGTAATCTTTGTTTTCAAATTTGTATTCTATTATATCTTCAAATTTATTTATATTATCCAATATTTTCTTATTTATTTTCATAATACTACCTCCGAGTAAATCATCTCTAGATTATAGTGTACTATTTTTTGTAAACTATTGCAAAACTAAAATACTTTTTTCTTACTTATAGAAAAACCTATGAGACAATAAGCCCCATAGGTATATTAAAATTTAATATATTTTACTATTATTCGTGATCACAATCACAGTCAGTACATATGCAATCTTCGTCATCAGCTTCTATTATTATACCTTGGCAGTTAGGGCAAACAATATCAACTTCATCATCATATAATAAATCTTCGTCTATTTCTACTAGATCACCACAGCTTGGGCATTCCATTTCTATAAAACTTAACTCTTCATCGTCTTCTAAATCATCATCTTCGTATAAATCATCTTCTACGTCAGATAAATCTTCGTCGATAGACTCAACGTATTCTATTAAATCTGTTTGTTCTTCATCTAAGTCAACTATTGCATCTGCGAAGCTTTCTAAAGTTTCAACTATCTTATGTATTATCTTACCTTCTTTTGTTTCCTTGCTTATCTCTAATCCTTCTGCTAAACCTCTTAGGTACGCAACTTCTTCGTATAGATATTTCATGAATACCCCTCTCTTTCTTAACTTAAATTTTTTTAAACTTCTTTTATATATAAATTAAAAGCCCATATACCCTTATTATTAAGATATATAAGCTTTTATATACATAAATTATTAAACTCTTGATAAATATTCTCCAGTTCTAGTATCTATCTTTATTTTATCTCCTTGGTTGATAAATAAAGGTACTTGAACAACAGCACCAGTTTCAACTGTAGCAGCTTTAGTTACGTTACTTGCAGTATCTCCTTTTATTCCTGGCTCTGTTTCAACAACTTCTAATTCTGCGAAGTTTGGAGCTTCAACTTGGAAAGCTGAACCTTGGTAGAATCTTATTGTAGCTACTTCGTTTTCTTTTAAGAATTTTATAGCATCTTCAACTTGCTCGTAGTTTAAAGGTACTTGGTCGAATGTTTCTTCGTCCATGAAGTAGTATAATTCTCCATCGTTGTATAAGTATTGCATTTGTCTTGTATCTATGTGAGCTTTAGGGAATTTATCACTTGGGTTGAAAGCTTCTTCTCTTATAGCTCCTGTTTTTAAGTTTTTGTATTTAGTTCTTACGAATGCTGCACCTTTTCCTGGCTTAACATGTTGGAAATCAACTATTAAACATGGTTGTCCTTCCTTTTCAAAAGTTACACCTTTTCTAAAATCACTTGCTGATACCATATTTGGCCCTCCATCTAAAAATCTTATATTTTTGGTGATTAATAATATTATCACCGTTTCCTTTTTCAATTATATAACCTATTGCAATCTTGTCAAGTTACATTGGATATGTAATATTTTATAATAACTGTAAGTCAGTATAGACTACAAAGTTTTACCAATATAATAATATCACACATTATCTGATATAAACAAGTATTTGACTCACTACTTCGTCAATATTTTTATCATTTACGTCAATATTTATGTTGCTACATTCTTTATAATGGTCGTATCTTTCGTTTAGAAGTTCCATAATTTTATCTTCTAGGTTTATACTTCCTTTTAATAACGGTCTTTTTTCTATTTCATTAGACACATTTCTAATTATAGTTTTCACATTTGCATCTAAAAATACAACTATTTTTTGTTTTCTTAAAATTTTACAATTTTCTTCTCTAGTTACAATTCCGCCACCTGTTGAGATTATATAATTATCTTTTTTTGACATCTCTTCTAGTAGTTCTCTTTCTACTTTTCTAAAATACTCTTGTCCTTTTAAATTAAATATTTCTGTAATAGTACAACCTTCTCTTTTTTCAATTTCTTCATCCATGTCAATAAAGTTCATGTTAAGTGTTTTTGATAAAAGTTCTCCTACTACACTTTTACCAACGCCCATAAATCCTATAATGATTATATTCATTTATCTTCTCCCTTAAAATTTCTTATATATACCTTAAATTCTGTCTCATAAGTTTGATTATTTTTAGATAGTTTTAGTTTTATATTTGCAGATTTATTGCCATCACATATTCCTATATAAATATTGTCTATGTAACATCCTATTTCGTAGCCACCCTGTTCACTAAGTCCATTATTATTAAGATTATTAATAAACAACTTATTTGTATTAGTTTTTAAGCTTAATTCTTTATCTTTAATACCGCTACTAGAAGCCTCATCTTTATATTTACATTTTATTGATGATACATCTTTTAATATTGTATTATTATATGGCATATTCTGTCTAGTTTTTATACTTATAATTCCTTTTGAGCTCCCAATTAAATCCTCAACATGCTTACTTATTTCGCTTGCCTGTTGTTGAAGTTCTACTTTATCTTCAATATTATTTTTTATATTGATTGTTTGGTATAATAAAGAATTTAAAATTAATATTAAGGTAACTATAAAAGCTAAAGATATTATTCCCTCCAAAAGCAAATATCCTTTATTACTTTTCATATTTACCTTCTTTCAACAACACCCTTCCACTAACAGGAACAACTGTTATCTCTTTACTAATCTTTTTATTTTCTATCTTTATAGTTCCTCCATTTGGGTACGGAGCCCCATATCTATCAAATCTTATCATATTATTCATGTTATCTTTAATAACTGTATTTTTAGGGAGAAATACTGATTTAATTTGTTCTCCATTTTGTTTTATAATATATCCTTTTTTCCCGCTTGCTTCAACATAAGTTATATATGTACTACTGTCTTCAAGCATATTGCATCTTCTAACAAATCTTATATCTGTACACAATTGCTTTACAACTGAAGTTATAGTATATTTTTCAAGATTATCTTTAGGAAAGCAAAGAGTGGCTATTAATAACATAATAGCCATGGATATTAATAATTCAACTAAAGTCACATTCCATCTTCTTTCATTTAAATCTCCTCGTAATTATAAATTACTACTAATTCTTTTTCGTCGAATTGTTCATTGGGATCTTTCATAGTATCTATATTTTTATTTAAATTTTCATTATTATTAATAGAATCCGTATTATAAATGAATCCTTCTATTATTTGAGATTCATTTACATCTTCATCATTATCAAAATACTTATTCCATGGATTAAGTATTTTGACGCTAGCTATAACTCTATTTGTATAATTATCTTCTTTACAAATACTTTCTACTTTAAAGGTAACATTACCATCTATATCTCTACTTGCTTTACCTTTTAAATTTACTCGTATATTATCTAATCCAGATTTTGAAATATCACCAATTATTTCTCTAGTATTCCCCAGGAAATAGCTTTCAAAATCCTCTTCTTCGTCAAAGTTTTCTATTGCATACTTGACTTGGCTTAGTATATTACTTCTAGTTATCTCAATTCCAGATAAAGCTAATTCTTTCATTTTTATATGTTTGTATTGTAATTTTGTATAATTATTGTTGCTATAGATTATAGATATACAAGAAACACATACAGTGATTATAATAGAAAAAAATACTATGGTAGCTACAAGTATGGACCCTTTATTGTTTCGTAACATAACTACTCAATTCTATATTTGTATTTTTGTTTACTACTTTAACATCAACTTTGTAACATTCATATTGATTTCTTATTTTTTCTAATTTTGTATAAACTGTATAACTTTCTTCTTCAACATAATAACTACTATCGCTCAATCCTTCATCAGCATTTACCACAAAGTACTTTGTATCTTCTAACTTTTGCTTTGCAACATTTAAAGCTTTACTATAATCACTATTTTTATTTGTAATATTTAAACTTCCACACAAAGATGTATATATTAAAGATACTGCTATAAACATAATTGATAAACTTACAATACACTCTATGTAGGTAAAACCCTTTGATTTATTTTTCAAGGTATTTTCCTTTCACTATACTTTTATATAATCTTCATAAAGCTTTTTAATTTCTCTTTCGTCTTCACTAGTAGGCTTAATTCCCGTCCAAATATAAAAAGCTTCTAGTCCTTGATTTATTAACATATCAATTCCATAAACAACATTCAGTTCTTGATTTTTTGCCCATTTTATAAGTTTTGTATTATGTGGTTTATAAACTATATCACAAACTAATACATGTTTATTTAAGGCTAAATTTTCATCTATTGGACATTCTTCAGTTTCCATACCTATTGGTGTTGTGTTTATTAAAATATCTATATTGTCTAAATCATCTTGTTTTATTTTTTCTGTAGTGCAAGATATATTCGTATTAAAATTATTGGATACTGTATCTACTATTTCTTTTGCTTTTTCAATACTTCTATTTCTTATTTCTATTGAGTTAACATTATTCGAAGCTAGCTCAACGCTAATACTTCTACAAGCTCCTCCTGCACCTAAAATCATAATATTTTTATTTTCCAAATTAACATTCTGATTAAATATCGACTGTACAAAACCCATTCCATCTGTATTATATCCTTCTAAAATACCTCCTTTATTTTTAATAGTGTTTACCGCACCTATTATCTTAGAATTTTGATCAACATAATCTAATTCTTTCATTACCTCTACCTTATGTGGTATAGTAACATTCATACCCACTATACCTAATGATTTTATACCACTCATAGCTTCTTTTAAGTTCTTAGGCTTAACATCAAAACATATGTATATATTATTTTGATTGTATTTCTTAAATAAATAGTTATGCATAATAGGTGAGAAACTGTGTTTTACAGGATGTCCTAAAAGGCATATTGTTTTTGTTTTTGCATTTATACTCATGTTATTACCTCTTATCTAAGTACTCATATTATTTTTATTGTCATTAATATGGTAGATTATACCAATTTAATCTTAGAAATTACACATTCTAATATAATCAGCATACAAAGAATCACTATTTTGATCTTTACTTCTACTTCTGTAATCTGTAATACTTTCGTTAGTTTCAATATCTATAACTATATTTATATCATTTTTATTTTTTCTAATAATATTTATATTACCGTTATATAAATTGATAATTAACTCTGCAACAGTTACACCAATATCTAAATTCCTCTTTGCTTGATCATTTATGTATCTTTCATAATCATATCCACCTATATTTTTTATAGATATTATAGTTTTGTGATTTTTGCTATTTAAATCTACATTTATTATACTATTGTTCTTAGAATATCTTATAATAAGTGATAATAAAGTCAATACTATTTTTTCAATATCTATAGGATCCACATTAGCTATTCTTTCTTCTTCATCAGTATCAAAAACTATATTTATATTATTAATATCTATATATCTGTTAAAGTCACATACAACATCTTCAATAACATCAACAAGGTTGTAGTAATCCTTCTTGACATCATGGAAATCTGACTCCAACTTTGCCATATCCATTATATTATTAATTAAAGCCATTAGCATATAAAGATGTTTTTTTACTATTGCTGTAGCTTTAGCTAATTCACCCTCTGGATTTTTTTCTATCTCATCTTTATACAAAGCTTCCACAAGTTGATTTGATGAGTGTATTAAATTTAGAGGTGTTTTTAATTCATGAGACATGTTAATAAAAAACTCATCTTTTATTTTGTTAGCTCTTTTTCTCTCCTCTATTTCTCTTTCCATCATTTCTGTTTTTACTTGATCTGTAATATCTCTAACTATACCAATTAATTTTAGTCTATGATTAATATCAATAAGCATTGCTCCACTTTCTATATGAACTTCTTCTCCATAAATATTTTTCACTGCATTCCTTTTAAACTTAACAATATCATTAGAGTTTCCAGAAGTTATAATAGTGCTTTCATACATATTATCCAAGTCTGCTTCATGTATATTATCGCTACCTAACATTTCTAAGAATTTAGAATTTGTGTAAGTAATTTGTTTGTTATCATAGTTTGATATGTATATACCTTCTGGAATAATGTTTACCAGAGCTTCATATTTCTTTTTGTTATACTCTACATCTCTAAGAAGTTTCTTGTAGTCTGTTATATCTCTTACTACTATAAGATTTCTATTATCAACACCCTCTACAAAGCTTACTCTATCAATATTTAAACAAACCTCCACTCCATCGCTACTATAGTGAAGTTCTCCACTAGTTGAAGATTGTAAAATAATATTTTTTAAATCATCGTTGTAAAAATCTACATGTTCATTTTTTTCATTGTTGTATAAAATATCATTACTATTGGTTAATAAAATTGAGTATGGAATATTATCCACAATCTTTTTATACTTAACATCATTTTCTCTAATTTTAATTTCACTTTTCTTTTTATAAGTAATATCATCAATTACGCATATTACTCCTACTTTTTGACTTTGTATTATAAATGGAGCAAATGTACATATAAAATATCTGCCATCCTTACCTTGTAATTCACAGCTCATTTCATTTGATTTCTCACTACAATTTTTTATACAATCAATAAAATTTTCTTGGTTTTTTATGCTCTTATTTAAAAATGTATTTAGATTTATATTAAACTTACAGTCTTTATACTCTCTCCACATTTTTGAAAAACCATCATCTTCATTTAATATATATCCTTCATCATCTATTAATAAAACGCATCTGTTATTTTGGTCTAATATTAAATCTAAAATTTTATTTTTCTTTTCTAAATTATCGTATATGGTTTTACTAAACTTCTTATTTATAATTAACTTTTCATCGTGCATTTTTATTGTCATGTTGCTTCTTCTAAGCTTACTCGTTACTTCTATTTTTTGTTCATATAAATCTCTGACATTACTTTTAAAAATCTTAACAAATATATATATACTAGTTATTAAATTCATTATTGAGCCAAAAAGTATTAAAGCGATATTATTAGATATTACTAAGCTAAGTGATATATGAGCAAAATAAGCTATAATTAAAAAGTTATATTTACTTTTATTTTTAGATGCATATAAGTTAATTGAGAATAAGTATAGAGTAGTCATTATTATATAAACATTTATAATATTTGTGTATATACTTTCACCTCTTGTAAGTAAAACAAGCTCTACAAAGCATAACACATAGTTCGTACCTACTAACAACTTAATCTTATTACTAATTTTTTCTTTATTGTTTAACTGCATAATAAACAATATAGTAATTATTCCACAAATATGATTTGAGTTTATACCTCTTGAAATCTCACTGCTATAATATATATCAACAAAGCTGCTTATTAAAATTAATATCGTTAATAACATAGGTACAATATACTTCTTCCCCTTTGATGATTTGTAATTACCATATAGTACATATAAACTCATAAAAAAGATTGACGCACTCAATATATTTATATATTTATACATAACTATTCTCCTTTTACTGTAAATTAGTTCCTAATCATATCTAAATTCTAAATATTTTAGTTTAGGTTTAAATATATATCAGAAAATTCTATATCTATATTCTCTTTATCAATAAAATCATCATAAGAAGTAATATTTTGATGTATACCCTCATTTTCATTATCCCTTAGAATTACTTCAAAGCTACTTCCCACACCTATTTTGCTTTTTACGTTTATTTGACCTTGGTGTAAATCTACCAGCTTTTTAACTAGAGCTAGTCCTATTCCTGTACCCTCAGCCCCTCTAGATAAGGTTCTATCTACTTGCTCAAAATCTTCAAAGATAACTCCAATCTTATCTTGTGGAATGCCAACTCCGCTATCTTGTACAGAAATATGTACTTCATTATTAACCATATTTACTTCAACACTTATTCTTCCTCCTGTTTCTGTAAACTTAATAGAATTTGCTATAATATTTAGAAGTACTTTTTCTAATTTGACTTTATCAACAAACAATGTTTTGCTTTTTACATTACTTTTAAAATCTATTTTTAATCCTTTTTCATCAGTATAGCTTCTTGATAAATCCACTATATTATTTACTAACTTAATTATATTAACCTTGTTGTAATTCATCTTAAAACTGCCATTTTCTATTGATTCGATTTCTTCAATATTATTTAATATTCTAATAAGTCTATAGCAATTTTGTTTAACTAACCTAGTATAATTATTAATCTTTTCAGACTCATATTTGCCTTTATTAATATCCAATATGTTATTAGTATTAGATATTATATTTATAGGCTTTTTAATATCTTTAGTTACGCTAGCTAAGAATTCAGTCTTAAATTTATATTTAGCTTTTATTTCACTAAGCTTTTCTGCAACCTTTTCAACCTTAAGTGCATTTTCTAAATTTCTTACTACAACTAAGTAATTGCCATCTTCAATCATATCTATTATTGCTATAGATATATCACACTTTTCATTACCATTAATCGTGAACTTTTTAAACCTACCATATTCTTTCTTTTTAATATAATCAGTAACTATTTTATTTAAATTGTCAGCTCCAATATTTTTTAATAACTTTATCATAGCTTTATTTCTATAAGTGTAGTTATTAGTTTTTTTATCAATAATAACGATACCTTCAGGTAATGTTTGTAGTAACAATTTGTATGTTTTTTCACTTTGTTCAAGCTCCATCATTGCATGTTCTAAAGTTGTAATATCTATGGCTAAGCTTAAAAGCATTTGTTTTTCATTTAAAGTGATTTTAGTAGTTACAAACTCTATTATCTTTCCTTCCTCGGTTTCAATTTTTGTGGTAGTTTTGTCTTTCTTTCCGAGCTGAACTAAATTAATATTATTTAAAAAATCATTCTTAAACTTTTTACTTAATTTAATACTTAAATCATCTACTAACCATACTTTTTTTATACTTTCATCTAATGCAAATAAATCTATTGCTCTATGGTTAATATAACTTATAGTGTTATTGTTATGAATAATTACACCATCTGTTAAAATATCCATAAGGTTTCTATAACGCTCTTCACTTTCCTTAAGCTTATTTTGAATTAATGTACTTTGAGTAATATCATTTAAAATACAATATATTATGCCTTTCCCATTAATAATATCTGTAGAGCATATAAATCTATATATTTTATCATCATATGTACTTAAAGTGATTATATTATTACCTTCACTATTAATTTTCTTTATTAAATCTAATACTTCATCACTGTTTACAAATTTTCTTTTCATATATTTCTTAATGTCAAGTTCTGAAGTCTTTATACCATCATGCATTAGCATATCTTCAAAGCACTTATTACTGTATATATATTGTCTTTCATTATTTAGCACAAATACTGGGGTGTTCACTTCTTCTATTGATCTGCTAACTTTTTCATTTAACCTATTTATATCATCTTTATATTGACTTTGAAGGTCATATTCTAAAGCTATTTGCTGAGTTGCCTTTGAGATGTATTTATTATTTAATTTCAGTTTCTTTTTATTTGTATGTAATTCGCTATTATAGGTTTTCATTTTGTTAACAATTCCATAGTTTATTACAAAGCTATTAATTAAAACATTAATTATTATGCTAATTTCATATCCAACTTGCATCGACAATATTGCCATAGCATCTAAAACTACTATTATTGTATTTAATCTTTTTGAAAATATAATATGCTTACTAAATAATAAGAATAATGCTGGCTTAATTATATATACAAGACTGTATATATAAAGTTTCTGCATTTTAGATATATTTATATAATCATACTTAATAAAAACTAACCATAATACTATTTCTATTACATATATTAAGCTTATACTCAAAAAGGATAATTCTTTGCTTACCCTATACAAAGCTGCACATATAAAAGGTATGGAAATCATTAATACAAAATTTAAGATTTCTATTATTTCTATACTATTATATAAATTATTCATCTAGCCACCATCCTCTCTATAAATAATCCTTTTTTCTAACTATTTTTCATTAAAACTGTTGTTATCATGGTTATTATTAGATTTTATTACTATATATGTTATATTAGCACAGGTAAAAAGATTATTTTGTCAGTTTTTGATTAGAAATAGAAACATTTTCCAACAAAAAAGGCCTTACTTTAAGTAAGACCTTTTTCTGATTTTAATTCTTTTCTCAGTTTCTTAAGTGCTCTTTTTTCTATCCTAGAAACATAGGATCTGGATATTTCAAGTCTTTGTGCTATTTCTCTTTGTGTCTTATATCCATTAGGTGTTAATCCATATCTAAGCTTAACTATTTCTCTTTCTCTTTGAGTTAAGATTTTATCCAGTTGCTCGTAAAGTTTACTTATTTGTACATTTAGTTCTACTTTATCAAGAATATCATCAATATCACTTGCCAAAACATCAATTAGACTGATTTCATTACCCTCTTTATCCATTCCTATAGGGTCTTGAAGGGAAACTTGCACTCTATTTTTCTTATTTGTTCTTATGTTCATAAGTATTTCATTTTCAATACATTTTGAAGCATAAGTAGCAAGTCTCGTTCCTTTTTCGATGTTATAAGTGTCTATAGCTTTGATAAGTCCAATAGTTCCAATAGATATTAAATCATCTTGATCTTCATTAGAATTGTTATATTTCTTTGCGATATGCGCTACTAATCTCATGTTTCTTTCAATTAACACTTCTTTTGCATTTTCGTCGTTCTCTAATTTAAATTTGTTTAGATATTCTAGCTCTTCTTCAGGGGTTAATGGTTTTTCAAATGATTTCAAAATAGTCAAAAGGCCACCCCCTTATTTCACATGTCATTGTAAATTATATGAAGACTGCCTAGCTAAATTGACTATTTTGTATAATTATTTTTTATTTAATTTTTGGCATATCTCTTTAAATATTGGTACTGCTGACTTATTTGTTACAACTCCATCTTTAAAAGTTCCTTCGACTACAATAGTTATTGCATATTTAGGATTGTCTGCTGGATAATATCCAGTTATTAATCCATTGGTAACATCTTGTTTATTTATTTTTAATTGTGCTGTTCCAGTCTTTACTCCACATTCGCCTTCTAACTCACTTAAATCTTTTGCAGTTCCTTCTACAGCTACGTCTTTCATCATTTCTTTAACAATAGTAAGAGTATATGGTGAAATTATTTCCTCTTCCTTAGAGCTTTTAAATGTCTTAATAGTATTCATATTATTATCAACTACGCTATCATACATATACAGTGGAGTATAAGTACCATTATTAGCAATAATTTGAGTCATTTGATTTATTTGTAACGGCGTAAGTCCCAAATCCCCTTGTCCTATAGCAAGTAAATTTAAAGCAATATTTTCTGGTAATTCTCTATATGCTTCGTCTATTCCTATATCAACTTTTTCATCTAAATGAAGAGTTTTTGCAGCTTCCATTATTTTATCTTTACCTAGCTTAGAAGCTATATCATAAAATGCAGTATTACACGAATTTGATAAAGCTTGTTGTAATGTTTGAACTCCATGACCATCTATCTTATTACAGTTTAATTTTTCTTCACCATTACCTACTTGTGCGCTTCCAGTACAATTATAAGTATAATCTGAATCTATAACTTTATTTTCAAGTGCTGCGTATAACACAACCAATTTGAATGTCGATGCAGGTGAATAAATAGCCTTTGTTGCTCTATTAATAAATACACCGTCATCCGATACATTATCACTAAAATACTGTTCAATATTATTTTGATCGAAGTTTGGTCTAGAACTCATCGATAGTATTTCACCAGTATCTACATCTGATATTACTACAGCAGTAGGATTTTCCTCTTTATCAACTACATCTTCTACAATCTTTTGAATACCAGAGTCAATAGTAAGTTTAATATGTCTATCTTCTTCATTTTCATCAACTTCTTTTATACTTCCTTTTAGTACTTCTAAACCTTGCTTATTACCTGATGCTCCAGCCTTAAAAACTGAGATATACTCTTCATTGGAATTACTAAGTATATCATTCATACTCTTTTCTATTCCCATCTCTCCAGAGTTATCATCCTTTTTAAGATGCCCTATCGTATGAGAAAGTAATGAATCTTTTGAGTATCTTTCTGTCTTTTCTGTAACTATAATATCATTTTTCTGTAGTTTAAGTTTTTTATTTTCATCTATGTATTTTGTCTCTATTTCTATCATTGATGAACTTGTTTGTTCTTGAAACTCTTTATAAATCTCTATTTCAGTCATATCTGTTGCATCTTTTATAAGATTTAATATATTTGGATCATTGTTTAAAGCTTCCTTAGAAACTAATATAATTTGTTTCTTTTCAATATCCGTTAGAGGTTTATTGTTCCTATCATATATAACTCCTCTACCACTATTCTTACTGTATTTAACAGTATTTTGATTTTCTACCCTTGTTTGATATTCCTCACCCTTTAATACTTGTATATCCACTAATCTATATATTAGTATGGAGTACATTATAAAACAAAATGTAAATGCACTATAGGCTCTTCTTTTTGTTCTTTTATTTAATGGACCTTTATCTCTTGACATAAAATCACCCCTTAGATACTTGTCATTTTTGACAACTTCTAAGGGGTTAATACTATAATAAATAATTTATATAATTTTAGTCTAAGATAGTTCTTATTTTAGAAATAACTATATCTATAGCTACTTCATTTTGACCACCTTCAGGCATTATTATGTCAGCATACTTTTTATATGGCTCTATAAATTGGTCATGAGCAGGTTTTACAGTAGTTAAGTATTGTTCTATTACTGAATCTACAGTTCTACCTCTTTCTTTTATATCTCTTTGGATTCTTCTAAGGATTCTTATATCATCTTCAGTATCTACGTATATTTTTATATCAAGTTTATCTCTTAATTCTTCGTCTTCAAGTATCATTATACCTTCAACTATTATTATATCTCTAGGAGGTATAGATACAGTTTCATTATGCTTTCTTGTATGAAGTTCATAGTCATATATCGGCTTTTCTATTACTTTACCTTCACATAATTCTTCTATATGGTTTATAAGAAGCTTATTGTCAAACGCTAACGGGTGATCATAATTAGTTTTTAATCTGTCTTCAAAACTTAAATGAGTTTGATCCTTGTAGTAAGCATCTTGTTCTAATGTAGCTATATTTTCTTCTGGTATATTGTCTATTATAGCTTTACAAACTGTACTCTTCCCAGAACCAGTTCCTCCTGTTATTCCTATTATTAACGGTCTCTTCTTATTCTTCATCTGCTCTTTCTCTCCTTAGCATATTATTGCTTTGTTTATATTTAATTTTTAATTTTCCATTTCTCCTAGATAGAATCCTGTAGTATATTCTCTATGTGTTAGATTTTGTATTTCTTCCATCCACTTTGGGTCAACCTTGTAATCATCTGGATTTTTATAAAACTCATCTATAGCTTTTCTATACGTTCTAACTATAGTAGCTAAATAGCTATCACATTTCATTCTTCCTTCTATTCTTAAAGATGTTATACCTGACTTAACTATGTCTTCTATATTATTTATCATACATAAGTCTTTTGAGTTAAATAAGAATGTTCCACCCTTATCTTCATACACTGGATAATATTCACCAGGTCTTTTTTCTTCTGTTAAGCTATATTTCCATGATAAATCTTCAAAATCATATTGACTGTCAAATTTATTACCTGACATAAAGCTACTTATTAACGATCTTCCAGAATAAGATATAATCATTTCTCCTTGGACAAATGCTTCTATTTCCATATCTAGAGGAGTTTTGGCTCTTATTTGAGCCACTTCCACTAATGATAATTCTTTAGAAACATTAACTCTTTTTATCCCTTGATTATACCAAAAATTAGCTGTTAAGTAATTGGTAGTATTTGCCTGATCATTAAGATGTATTTCCATATTTGGAGTTACTCTTTTTATCGTGTCTAATACACCTGGATCACCTATTATTAAAGCATCCACATTACATTCTTCAAGTTCTAATAAATATTCATCTAAGCTTCTAAAATCTTCATTGTGAGGTATTAGATTTACATTTACGTATACTTTCTTTCCATTTTCGTGTGCAAATTTAACTCCTTCCATCATCTCTTCCTTAGAGAAAGACTTCATTGAAGATTTCATTCCAAAAGTTTCTCCACCTATATAAACTGCGTCCGCTCCATTTTCTATAGATACTTTTAATTTATTAAGATCACTAGCAGGTGCTAATAATTCTAATTGATGCATTTAAATCACCTCTTTTATTTTTCTTTATAGCTAAGAGCAACTCCATCTCCTATAGGTATTAAAGAAGTACTTAAATAATCACATGTACAAATATAATCTAAGTAGTTTCTCATTCTCTTAACTATAGTTTTCTTTCTTCTTATTACAAAGTCATCATGTGCTACCATACCTTTGTATAATATATTGTCAGATATTAGTAATCCATCTACCTTTAACTTGTCTATTACCATGTCATAGAATAGCTTGTATTGACCCTTAGCTGCATCTAAGAATATCATATCAAACTCTCCTTCAACACTTTTTAACATTTCTTCAGCATCGCCTTCTAATATTGTTATGTTATTTTCAAGACCAGCTTCCTTTATATTTTTCTTTGCTTGTTCTATCATCTTTTCATTTCTCTCTACAGTTATTATTTGTACATCTTTACCAACTGTTGAGGCAAAAAGAATTGATGAATATCCGATTGCACATCCAACTTCAAGAATTCTCATCGGCTTTTGAACTTTTAATAATACTTTTAAAAATTCTGCAACTTCTTTATGCACTATAGGGACATTATTTTCTGCTGCATAAACCTCAAGTTCTTTAAGTAGACCCTTTGTATCCTTTAATGTAGTTCTTATATAGTCTTCCACTAAATTATTTACTATATTACTCATAAATGTCACTCCTTGTAGACCTACAAAATTATAGGATTAGGCCTTAATATTTAAAGGCATAATCCATAATTTCAAGGCTCTAGATTATAATAAATCTCTTATTTATTTTCTTTGTTTAACTTATCTCTTTCTTCTTTATATTCTTTAACATATTTTAAATGTTGATCATAAGTTTCACTGTAATTATTTCCACCATTCATCTTAGCAACAAAGTAAAGATAATTAGTTTTATCTGGATTTAATGTTGCTTCTATAGATTTTATTCCCGGGCTTGCTATTGGTGTTGGTGGAAGTCCTTTGTTTTTGTAACTATTGTATGGTGAATCTATTTCTAAATCAGCATAAGTTACTATTTTTTTTCTTTCTTCAAAGATATATTGTATTGTTGCATCTGACTGAAGAGGCATACCAATTTCTAATCTGTTATAAAACACACTAGCTATTGTAGGTCTATCAACATCTAAAACAGCTTCTTTTTCTACTATAGAAGCTAAATTTACAATTTGCTGAAGAGTTCTACCAGATTCTTTAACTTTTGCTTTAATCTCATCAGTATACACACTATTAAAGCCAGCCAACATTATTGTTAATACTTCTTTTTCTGAAGCTTTTTCATCTATAAAGTAAGTTTCAGGATATAAGAATCCTTCTAAAGATGTTATATCATCTGCTTTTAAGAATTCAAACTTATCATAAAACTCACTAGGTTTATTTATTAAAGCTTCATAGTTTTCTTTAGTACCTATATTGTTTTTCACAAGTATATTAATAACTTCCTTATATGTTGAACCTTCTGGAATAGTTATTTTTACACCTACATGATGAATTTTTCCAGATACTAATAAATCAACTATTTCTCCATTTGAGTATGTTTGGTTAAGTAAATATGTACCAGCTTTTATTGATGGTGCTTTTTTACTTAACTTAACGTAAACTTTAAATATATCTTTATTTTTTATCAATTTGTTTTCATAAAGTATATTTGATATAGTACTTACGCCAGATCCACTTGGAATTTCTACTATTATATCTTCTTTATTGTTTTTATCATAAGGACCTATTTGATTTGCTACAAATATACCAGCCAAAACTAGTAATATTACAGCAGTTAATCCTACAATTTTCCATTTATTTTTTTTCAGATCCATAGGGTTATCTACTCCTTGTATATATTTATATCCTTTATATTATAAATCTAAGCATAAAAATTTTCAACAATATTGTCAAAATTCGCGGTTACTCATAGCTACAATAACTTTGTCTACTGCTTAAAATTCACCGAGGATTATGATTTCAGCGTAAAAAAGCCTAACGTTATTGTTTACACGTTAGGCCTTTATTAATCAGTTTTCTAGAATTTTTTCATTTCATCTTTAGTTACAACACCATATATTAACTTCTTAGGCTCTACTTTTTCTTCAACTATGTTATATGCACCCATGAATCTTTCTATAGCAGACTCTAACTTATCTTCTTTGTTAAGATGCATCTTAGCTAATACATCGCCTTCGCTTACATAGTCTCCTACTTTCTTTTCTAAAACTATACCCGCACTTAAGTCTAGTATATCTTCTTTAGTCTCTCTACCTGCTCCTAATATCATAGCTGCAACTCCAACTTCTTCAGCTTCTATTTTACTTATATATCCATTTTTTGGAGCTTTAATTTCTACAACTTTCGAAGCTTGAGGAAGTAATGAATAATCATCAACTATTCTCTTATCTCCACCTTGATTTTCAATGAATACTCTTAATTTATCAAGAGCTGCACCTGAAGATATGGCTTCTCTTATTTTTTCAATCCCCTCTTCAAATGTAGCACAAGTTTTAGCTAATACTAGCATATATGCTCCTAGAGTCTCACAAAGTAATACAAAGTCTTTTGGTCCATTTCCTTTTAACGTTTCTATAGCTTCTATTACTTCTAAAGAGTTACCTACCGCAAATCCTAGTGGCTCATCCATATCAGTAATCATACCTATAGTTTCTCTATTCATTCCATTACCTATATCAACCATTTCCTTTGCAAGTGCAAATGAATCATCTAAAGTCTTCATAAATGCTCCATCACCAGTTTTAACATCTAGTAATATTGCATTTGCCCCTGAAGCAAGTTTTTTACACATGATACTAGCAGCAATTAAAGATATATTATCCACTGTAGCTGTAACATCTCTTAAAGCATACATCTTTTTATCCGCAACTGCTATTGTTGCAGTTTGACCACATACTGCTATTTTATGTTCATTCACTGAATCAATAAATTTCTTAGCTTCCATTTCTATCGAGAAACCTGGTATGGCTTCTAGCTTATCTAATGTCCCCCCTGTATGTCCCAGGCCTCTCCCTGACATCTTTGCTACCGGAGCACCGCATGCCGCTACAAGAGGCGCTAGAGCTATTGTAGTTTTATCTCCTACTCCACCTGTACTGTGCTTATCAACTTTTATACCATCTATTTGTGATAAATCTATAACATCCCCAGAATGCATCATTGCTTCAGTAAGATATACAGTCTCTTGTTTGTTCATTTTATTTAAATATATAGCCATAAGTAATGCAGACGCTTGATAATCAGGTATCTCACCTTTAGAATATTTTTCAACAAAGAAATCTATTTCAGCTTTAGTTAACTCATGGTTATCTCTCTTCTTCTTTATAATATCGTACATTCTCATATGCACATTCTCCTATTCTTTTACCATTTTATTTAAATTTAATAAGGGGCATCCCAGCATGTTAGAATTTTGGAGTTAGGTCAAGATAAGAACCATAAATATATTTATAGCCTTACCTTTACCAACGAAAAAATTCGAACCTGAGATAACCCCATTTAATTTAATAGTTATATTTTCTTTACTACAGCTTTAACTAAACTCAAGAATTCAGCTTTTACTTTTTGAGTAGTTTCTATAACTTCTTCATGATCTAATGGTTGATCAAGTATTCCTGCTGCCATATTTGTTATGCAAGATATACCTATAACATCCATCTTAGAGTGAGAAGCAACTATTACTTCTGGTGCAGTAGACATACCAACTGCATCTGCTCCTAAAATTTGAGCCATCTTTACTTCTGATGGCGTTTCGTAAGTTGGACCACTGAAGAATGCGTAAACACCTTCTTTTATATCTATGTTTAATTCTTTTGCACACTCTTTTACTAAGTCAACGTATTTTGGAGTGTAAGCTTTTGACATATCTGGGAATCTAGGTCCAAATCTTTCATCATTAGCTCCTATTAATGGGCTATTACCACTTAAGTTTATATGGTCTCTTATTGCCATTAAATCTCCTGGCTTAAAGCTTGTATTACTTCCACCAGCAGCATTAGTAACAACTATCGTATCCACTCCTAAAGCTTTCATAACTCTTACTGGGAAAGTTATTTCTCTTTGAGAGTATCCTTCATAGTAGTGGAATCTACCTTGCATAGCCACAACTTCTTTTCCTTCTAAAGTTCCTATTACTAAGCAACCTGCATGTCCTTCTACAGTCGAAACTGGGAAGTTTGGTATATCATTATATTTTATTTTAACCGGATTTTCTATTTCATCAGCTAATACTCCTAGTCCTGAACCTAATATTAATCCTACCTTAGGTTTTACAGTACTTTTTGAGCTTATAAAAGCTGCACTTTCTTGTACTTTTTCAAACATGTTATCCATATCGTTGTCCTCCAATTTATTTCATTATGTCTTGTTTAAAGCTTGTTCCATGTTTTGGTAAAGAAACATTTAATAAATCATTTACTGTAGCTCCTATATCTGCAAAGCTATTTCTTATACCTAAATTGAAACCTTCTTTTATTTGCTTTCCATATACTAGTACTGGTATATACTCTCTAGTATGATCTGTACCTTCATAAGTTGGATCATTACCATGGTCAGCATTTATTATAAGGATATCTTCATCTCTCATATTTTCTATTATTTCAGGTAATCTAGTATCAAACTCTTCTAATGCTTCTTTATATCCTAAAGTATCTCTTCTATGACCGTATTTTGAGTCGAAATCAACTAAATTTGTGAAGATTAATCCATTATTATCTTGCTTCATATAATTTATAGTTTGGTCAACACCATCCATATTATCTTTAGTATGAATAGCTTCTGTTATACCTTGTCCATTAAATATATCTTCTATTTTTCCTACACCTATAACATCAAGGTTACTTTCCTTTATCATATCTAATACTGTAGGTTCAAATGGGTTTAATGAATAGTCTCTTCTGTTAGAAGTTCTAGAGAATTGACCTACACCGCTACCTACATAAGGTCTTGCTATTATTCTAGCAACAGCATTATCACCCATCATTATTTCTCTTGCAATTTCACACATTTTGTATAATTCATCAAGTGGTATTATTTCTTCATGAGCAGCTATTTGGAATACACTGTCTGCTGATGTATAAACTATTACATCTCCAGTTTTCATTTGGTGTTCACCATATTCATCAAGTATAGCTGTTCCTGATGCTGGTTTGTTACCAACTACTTTTCTACCTGTTCTTTTTTCAAATTCATCTATTATTTCTTTAGGAAATCCATTGGCAAATGTTTTGAATGGAGTTTCTACAAGTACTCCTGTCATCTCCCAATGTCCTGTCGTTGTATCTTTTCCTTGAGATACTTCAGCACATTTACCAAATGCACCTATAGGACTTTCTATACTATCTATAAAGTCTGCCTCATCTATATTTCCAATACCTAATTTTCTTAAGTTAGGTATTTTTATATCACCATGAGCCTTTACTATGTTACCTAATGTATTTACACCTTTGTCACCAAACTTTTCACTATCTGGTAATGCTCCTATCCCCACACTATCAATTATCATCCATATAACTCTGTTCATTTTAATGTCCTCCTGTGTTAGATTATTTTCTTGGGTGCTTTTCTATTATTTCTTTTCTCACATTTTTATCTATGTGATTTAAATACCCTTGTAAGCTTGATAAATTTGCATTTCCTAATATCTTACTAACAACAGCAATATTTGCTCCTTTTTTAAGAAGATGTATCGCAAATGAATGTCTAAGCATACTTGGATTTATATTTTTATTTATATTAGCAGATTTTGCGTATTTCTTAATTATTTTCCAAAGCCCTTGCCTTGTAAACCTTTGCCCTAGAGAGCTTACAAAAAGTGCATTTTCTCCTTTTAATATTAAGTCCGGTCTACCTTCCTTAATATATTTTTCTAAGTAAATTTTTGTTATTTCCGATAAAGGTATTACCCTTGGATTTTTTTCACTGTTACAATATAAGTAATCTAGGTCTAAATCCACATCTTCTAAATTCATATCTACAAGTTCAGATACTCTCATGCCTGTACCATATAAAACTTCAAAGATTGCCTTATCTCTTATCAACTTGGCGCTATCCATCTTAGAAAAGTTTAGAAGTGATTCTATTTCCTCTTCTGTTAGTATATCCAATTCGTGTTGTTTAATCTTTGGTTTTCTTATATGTTTTGCAGGATTATTATCATTTATATGATTCAAAAATAAATAATCATGAAAAGATTTTATAGAAGATATCATCCTAGATACTGTTGAAACTGAAACATTAGCCTTTTCAAGTTCAATAATATAACTAATGATATCATTTTCTACTACATCACTTAATTTTGTACCCTTAGATTCTAGGTAATCTGTATATTTTTTTATATCAATAAAATATGATGATATAGTATTTTGTGATAATTTTTTTTTATCTTTAATATAGTCTATGTATTCCTTTATGACCTCCATAGTAAAACTCCTTTATCTGACTAGGAACTTAATAATATTAATACCTACTGTATTTAATAACAATTGTAACGCTACTGTAATAGCACTTACAATTACCCCATTTAATAAATATCTCCTACCTAAGAATAGTATATTCTCTTTATTTGATTTTTTCAACGAAGAAATCATTTCCCTTATATAATTAAGAGAAATTATTATAAGTATTATTGCACCAGGGATTATTATAATGTTCTTAAGTAATATTATTAATATCATTTTAATGCTCTTAAATTTTAATGCTAATATACAGCTATTTATAGTATAGCCGATTGATAAACCTTTTAATATAAAAATTATAGCAACTGCAGGAACTGTTACAATCAATAAACTAAATATGGATATTAAAGCCATAAAGCCTACATCTGTTTTTAAGTTTGATATTATCGCATCTTTAGAAGCAACACTTGAACTATAATAATCTACAGCCGGACTAATATTGTTTAATATATCATTTTGACTGAAAGTCCATATCTTGTTTAAATATGCACCAATAGCTACACATATCACAAATGCTAGCCCAATAATTATTATTTGGTTGTTAATCTTTTCAACATTCTTTTTTCTATAAGTTTTTCTCAAATTTATAACCTCCCCTTGTCCCTTACAAAATATTATGTAAGATAAGGGGAGGTTATGCCTTTTATATTAAATCTTTTGTTAACAATAATCCTATAGATGTCTTACCATCTTCAATTTCATTTTTAAGGACCATATTATAAGCTTCTTCAAAATCTACAATATAAGGATCTAGATTTTCTCCAGATTCTAATTGACTTTCACCAGGTGTAAGCCCTGTAGCTAAATATATGTATATTTTTTCATTTGAAAATCCTGCAGAAGTATAAAACTTATGTATCAATTTAATATTTTCCGCAGTATATCCTGTTTCTTCTTTAAGTTCTCTAATTGCACAATCTCTAGGATTTTCTCCTATTTCTAGTTTACCAGCTGGAATCTCCCATATTATTTTTTCTATAGGTTTTCTAAATTGCTTAACTAATACTACTTTATTATCATCAGTTAATGCAACTATTCCAACTGCCCCACCATGTTCAACTATTTCTCTTTTTCTGTAGCCTTGTTGTGGAATTTCTACAGTGTCTACCTTTAAGCTAATTACCCTTCCAGTATAGACCCTATCGCTACTAATAGTTTTCTCTTCTACTACCATCACAAACCTCCACCAAGTAATATGCAGCTGCACTAGCCGCTTCAAAAAATTCTTTATCTTGTTCGAAATTTCTGCCCATGCTTCTAACTTTCAAACCAAAATAATCTAAATCTTCTTTTGCATTGTTGTTTTTAATATATACAATATTATGTTTATCTACAAGTTTATTATCTTTTAGTTGTTTGTCTATGATATTTAATTTTTCTTCTTCATATGTTGTTACTGGTATTGTTACATCTACATTTACTATATCCTTAAGTACTGTGATGCTGTGATGAGATATTCCATAATGTCTCTCTCTTTTATCAGCAAAACTTAGTCTTGGTATAGCTATTGGGTTACCAGAAAGCTTCTTGACAGCATCAAGTATTGGTCCTTGTTCTATCCCTGTGAAACCATATTTAGTTCCTGTTCCGGCAATACCAGGTCCCATACTTACAAATACTGCATCCGCTTTTAATATTTCCTTTGCTGTAATTAATGCAGTGTAAATGTTTATACACTCATAATCTCCTCCAAAGGCATTTCCTATTGTTATTGTATAATCTATAAGTCCTTTATTTTTTAAGGTATCTACATTTTTACTTAAGTATATAGGAAGCGCTGCTCCATCAGTCATTATATAGACTAACTTTTTATTTGGATTATTTCTTTTATATGATGCAACAAAAGGAGTTAACATACTATGTAGTGTTCCAACCACTACAGGCATATTTTCTAAGCTTTCAAAGTCATCAATTATTTTATGATATTTACTTTCATGATCTTCTACTGAATTAACTTTCACCTGGAATGGTGTATATCTTAATTTCATAATATGTCCACCAGGAGTTAAATCAGACTCTCTATTGTTTAAATTAGCTATAACAAAATGATATCCACCTGTTCCTAAGCTTAATTCTACGGCTGTAGTGTTTAATATTACTTCATCACCAATATTAACTTCTCCAACCATCTTAGTATAATTATATGCTCTTTGAATATCTCCATTAACTTCTACTCTTATATCATCTAATCCTTCACTTTGGTCAATTATCTCTACTACTCTTCCTACTCTTTTACTTATCATAAAGCTTACCTTCCTAATTTATCTATGTAGTTTAAGAATTTATTCTTTTCTATTATCTTAGTTAATGAGTATTTTTCAGTTATTAGATGTATTAATATTAAAAATGCTAACCATAATAATCTAACTTTTAATGAGTATCCAAGTACTACTAGAATACCTATTGATATTCCAAGTACGTTAGATCCTGTATCTCCCATCATAGCTTTTGCTTTTAAGTCGTGACTAAAATAAGCCAGTACATTTGGTACAATTAATAGTGGAAGTGCCTTTACATATCCTACTAAAGTTAGGAATAATGTAGTCACGATAAGTAAATAAGCTTTTATGGCTCTTCCTGGTCTTAAGTCTAATAAATTCATTAGATTCGTTGATAATGCTATTATTAATGTGTTTATTACTATGTCAATTACATTTTTAGAGATTGCTATAGATATAATTACACCTACAAAACCTCCAAATAGTGCTTTAAATCCTCCAGTTGTAAGGTCACCTTTAAGTAGACTTTTAAAGTGACCTTTAAGGCCACTAACATCTCTATTACCTATAATATCATCCAGTACTCCAGCAAAGAACATTGATATCATACCAAATATATATATGAATAAGTATAATAAGTTTTGTGCCTCATTAGTAAAGTATGCTAGTATTATTCCATTTATTATCATCATCGGTAAAAATACCATTCCCATACTTACCGGAATCATGTCTTTTTTGTAATTTGGTCTAATCACATTACTGTTTACTAGAAGGTTTTTAAAATATGGAATTATAGCATAAGTTCCAAAAAGCCCAACTAGTAGTAAAATAGTATACAGATAGAATTCCTTCACTAAATACTACCTCCATTCTTTCTTTTTCTGACCTAACACTTTTCTTATGTGGTAGTATTGCTTTCCTCTATGGATAAATCCTTTTAAATCTCTTCCAGTTTCACTGTGAGTCATATTTACTAAAACTTCTTTTATTGTATAACCATATTTTAGTATATCAATAGTCATACCAACTTCTACACCATATCCAAATGGAATTTCATCAAATTTTTCTAAAACTTCTTTTTTAAATATTCTTTGCCCTGATAATGTAGCATCAAGTTCTACACCTGTCATTTCGTGTACAGATTCTTTTGCTAGTCTTTTTACAAATCCTAAGCCACCTTTTTTCTTAGCAGGTGGGAACTTTGCAATAACAACATCCGCTTCATTATTTATTACCGGAGTTATTAGTTTCGCCACTTCACTTGAAGAACTTCCTAAGTCTCCATCTAAGAAGCCTATAATATCTGCATTTTTCATAGCAATATCTAAGCCATAGTTTAAGGCAAATCCTTTACCTTTATTTTTTTCTAATTTATATACTTTTATTTTATCACTTTCAACAACTTTTGCTATTTCTGTTGTTTTATCTTTAGATCCATCATCTACTACTATTATTTCATTTATAGTTTCTATGTTTTTGATGCTTTCTAATGTATCTTTTATTTTATTTTCTTCATTATAAGCCGGTATTATCACACTAACGTAAGGATTCATTTTAGTCTCTCCTTTATTATTTCTTGTATGGCATTAAACTATCAGCAGTTTCTAATCTTCCGTAGTTACCATATACTTTGATGTTTTCAAGTTCTAATACTAAAGATACTTTTCCAACGCCTTCATCAATATTATCTATTGTTGATATTTTCTCTTCTTTGAATAAATTAATGTATGAGAATTTAACATTTGTATGTTGTACACCAACTACATATTTATTATTTTCTTTTAACTTAGGAATTAATGTTTTATCAAGCTTTTGAATTACTTCTTCTCTATCCTTACTTTCACTTCCGCCTGTTACTACGACAGAGTCATACTTTGCATAATTATCACTTAGTGAGTTTATAGCAATTATTCCTGCATCTTGTAAGTCTATTATTTTATCTTTATTTCCTTCAGCACTTAGTGCTTCTACAATAAAGTTCATTAATTCTTCACTGCTTTTTATTTCAGCTCCTAGATTAGTTGATAACTCTTCATACTTAGCTTCATCTAATAAACTATCTTTTATTACTATATCAAATGCCACGCTTGCATTTGCTTTAGTTAAAGTTTCACTTATTTCACTATTATAGTTATTATTTTCATTTGTTGATATTATACCTACACTTCTTTCAGGTAAAACACCTACTATTATTTTATCAGTATTTTGATTTATAAATTCTATTGCCTCATCATATTCTTCTGTCAGTTTTCCTAAAGAATCTTCTAACTTATCATTAGTTTTCTTTAATTCTTCAAATCTTTTATCTAAATCACTTATTACAACAGCTTGTTGTTTACTAAGTTCTTGGTCATAGTTTAGGTTAAAACCTACTATTATACCTATTCCTAGAGCAATAAATATAGCACCTATAGTGACTATATAGTATTTCATATTTATATGCATGTTTCTCCTCCTATAATTACATCTGTAATAACAATCTAAACTTTAACTGCATTAGATGTACAAATTGTTGAACGCTTGGTGATAAGTATGCAAGTATTAATACTGGGAATAAAGCAGTCGCTATTAATGCCCATACATATTTTATCTTAAGCTTACTTCTATAAAGTAAGTTAACTCCTTTTGCGTCTATTAACTTTGAACCAATTTTTAATCTAACTAGGAATGTAGAAGCCATTCCTTTTCTTCCTTTTTCTAAGAAGTCTATCATATTTGAATGTGTTCCAAGGGCAACTATAAGCTCTGCTTTGTACTCATAGGCAATAAGCATAGCTATATCTTCACTAGTTCCTGGTGCTGGAAATACTATAGCATCTAATCCTAAATCTTGTACTCTTTTAAGACCTGGTGCTCTACCATCAGTATAAGCGTGAACTATTATTTCATTTGCTTTTTTAAGTGCTTCATCACTAACACTATCCATATCTCCAACTATTACATCTGGCGTATATCCAAACTCTAATAAGGCATCCGCTCCACCATCTACACCGACTAATATTGGTTTCATTTCTTCTATGTAAGATAAAATTGTACTTAAATCTTCTTTATAGTCTTGTCCTCTAACTACAATAAGTACATGCCTATTTTTATACTGTGTTTTAACATGAGGTATTTCGACCTCTCCCAATATAAATCCTTTTTCTTTTTTAGCATATTCTATTGTGTTATCTATAAATCTATCTAACTCAACTGCTAGATTTTCATAGGCCTTCTTTAATCTAGCTGATACTTCAATTTTATCTAATACATCACCTTGACCTATAAGTTGTCCGTCCCTGTATATCTTTCCATCTACAACTTCAATTGTTTGATTCTCTTTTAATTCATTAAATAATTCTTCTCCAACATTATCTA
This sequence comes from Romboutsia sp. LXY-2, assembly GCF_056171995.1. NCBI lineage: Bacteria > Bacillati > Bacillota > Clostridia > Peptostreptococcales > Peptostreptococcaceae > Romboutsia > Romboutsia sp. LXY-2. Next base: position 679,164 of record NZ_JBKFGI010000001.1, read on the forward strand.
TGATTAATATGTTTTTCTCAGTTAAAATTCCTGGACCTTTATTTGGGTACCTTCCACTTATAGAAGGTGCAGCATTTATTACTAGCTTTATCTTACCTTCTACCAATGAGTTAGCGGCAACTTCATCAATATCTATATGATTGATGACTGCTATTTCTCCACCTGTAAGTCTTTTACAAAGCCTTTTAGTTTTTCTATCGACCTTAATAGGGGCTTCGACTCTCATATTAAAAACCTCCGATATCTTTTTTAAAACAAATAACATTATAGCATTATTTGACAACAAAAGAAATAATTTAAGTTTCTTTTGCTTTTTGATTATTACTATTTTCTTACAATAACTTAATTAATCAACTTAAAAAAATTATATTTTCCACTAAACTTATAGTAAATTAATAAGCTTATCTTTATCATTTAGCTCTGGATTTCCTATTACTGCTTCTAATAAGTAATTAAGTTTTTCCCCTACTTCTTTTCCTTTATATCCCAATGTCGTAAGTATCTGCCCATTAATTTTTAAATCTTTAATAGTATAACATTCCTTATTATTTTCAATTTTTGATATTTCATTAATACAATTATCTATTAAGGCATTTTTTTCTTTTAAGTCACTATTATTGATTTTTACTCCTAAATAGTAATTATTATACATTTTTTTCAAATTTAATATTTTCTCTAGCTTTTCACTACCTAATTTACTTAATATATATTTAATTGCTACCTTATCAGATGGTATATCTTTATACATATATTCAACAAAAGTATTTGCATCATTTGATACTTTTTTAGGATATATTAAAGTATTTACAATGTTCTTAGACATAATATATTCAGTGTAGTATTTACTTTTATCTTTTTGATCTATATAATTAACTTCATTAAAACTTAAAATATACTCCAACATAGCTAATCTTTCTTCTATATTATGACTACATTTTTTTAATATAGTTAAGTTTTTCTCAATTTCATCTACACTATTATTTTTATAATTATACACACCAATACTTTGTAGTATATTGGTTTGTAACAATAGTGTTATTTTTATAGGATTGTTACTAAGTAATATTTTAGTAAACTCATCTGTTATTCTTTCCTTGCTTATATTTTTTATAATTTTAGCATTTTTATATATACTGTCTAATGTTTTATTTTCTATCTTAAATCCAAGTTTACTACTAAACCTTATCGCTCTTACAATTCTTAAACCATCTTCATTAAATCTTTCATCAGGGTTTCCAACAGTCTTTACAATTTTATTTTTAATATCTTTTATTCCTTCAAATCTATCTACTAATCCTATTTTATCATTATAAGCTATTGCATTTATAGTAAAATCTCTTCTCTTTAAATCATCTACTATATTAGATGTAAAATCTACAGTTTTAGGTCTTCTATTGTTTTCATATTCACCTTCAAGTCTATATGTAGTTATTTCGTAAACTTCTTTGTCTATTATAACTCCTACAGTACCGTGCTTTATTCCATTATCTATAATTTTAAAATTACTAAATATCCTTTTTATTTCCTCCGGTTTAGCATTTGTAGTTATATCATAGTCATGTGGTTTTACTCCTAATATGCTATCTCTTACACATCCTCCCACTATAAATGCTTCATAACCTTCATCGTATATTTCATCAATTATAAATTGTACTTGTTCGGGTAAATATATTCTCATGTAGTCATCTCCTTATTTTATTTGTGTCTAATATTACTATTATCACAAAAAATAAAGCCTTCTAGTCTATAGAAGGCTCTTTTTATTATATTGATTTATTTTACCATGCTGTGTTCTAATCTTAATTTATCAGCAATCATTGCTATAAACTCTGAGTTTGTTGGTTTCCCTTTAGTATTGTGAACTGTATATCCAAATAATTGGTTTATAGTATCAACTTTACCTCTGCTCCAAGCAACTTCTATAGCATGTCTTATAGCTCTTTCAACTCTACTCGGAGTAGTGTTGAACTTTTTAGCTATACTTGGATATAATTCTTTTGTTACAGCTCCCAATAGCTCAACATTTTCTATAACCATTTTTATAGCTTCTCTTAGATATAAGTATCCTTTTATATGCGCAGGAACACCTATTTCATGTATTATGTTAGTTATTTCTGTTTCTATATTACCAACATTTTTAACGAAGTCAGTTGTTCTAGTCATTTGTATATCTGCATGAGTTCTTGGCTTTTGTTCTATATGAGTTGGTCTATTTGATACTAACTCTCTTATTCTATTTATGAATATCACAAAATCAAAAGGTTTAACTATATAGTAGTCTGCTCCTAAGTTTATTGCACTTTGAGTTATTTTATCTTGACCAACTGCTGATAATACTATGATTTTTGGCATCTTCGGCAAATTCATAGCATTTAATTTTTCTATTACCCCTAAGCCATCTAAGTGAGGCATTATAACATCTAACACTAAAAGATCCGGTTGAGTCTTTTTAACTAAATCTAAAGCTTCTATTCCGTCTTTAGCTATCCCTAATATCTCTATGTCATTTTCATTCGATAAGTATTCCTTTAGCACCTGACAAAAATCTTTGTTATCATCCGCTAATACTATTTTAATTTTTTCGTTCACTAAAATTCCCCCCATAATAAAACATTTTCTTTAAAATATTTTTCTTTTATTTTTTTATATAGAAAAACTTATATTTTTTACTCTAATAGCTTATTCGACACTGTAAAATTATATTCCTTCATAAGTTTTAAAAATTTAATGTCATATTTTTTATTCTAACATTTCATCTATAAAAATACCATATCCTTTTTTAGGATTATTCTTGAAAACATGAGTAATTGCACCAATTATCTTATTATTTTGTATAATAGGGGCACCACTCATACCTTGAATTATTCCACCAGTATATTCAATCATTTTTTTATCCGTTACTTCTATTATCATGTTTTTACCGGTTTTTTCATCAGTTTTAATGTCCCTAATCATAATCTCATATGACTCTATATCACCCTTAGAGTCTTCAAATAATATCATAGCTTGCCCTAATTCTACTTCATTAGATTTTGCTACTTCAATTAATTGCACTTCTTCATATTTTTCACTGTCTAATTTTCCGCTAATTCCAAATTTAGAATTGTTTACAAAGCTTCCTATGGAATCGCTAGTTTTAAATTCTCCCTTTATTTTACCATGATTACTGTCACTTGCCTTAGTAATCCCAATATTTATAGGGTCGTATATATTTCCTTCTTTTATTTTAAGTAGTTCATTTGTGTCTACATCTGTAATAGCATGTCCAATTGCTTTAAATTGTTTTAAATTAGGGTCGTAAAAAGTTGCTGTTCCTATTCCTGATATTTTGTCTCTAACCCAAATTCCAAGCTTATATTGTCCATTTATCTCTTTTAATTTTATATTTTCTATTTTATACTCTCCATCTCTTTCAAAGGTCACCTTTATTTCATCGTTTTTTGTTTTTTCTAATATATTTGTAATATCTTCACTATTATTAATTTTAGTGTCATTTACCGCTGTTATATTGTCACCTATCTGAAGGCCTCCTATATACTCTACATTATCCTCTTCATAACCAACTATCAAAACACCATCAGTATTCGCCTTAACACCTATAATATTGCCTAAAGGGTATACATAGTTTTTTGAAGAACTTTCATTAAAAACTTCAACTGATGAATTTTTATTTTCATTTAATAGTATATTAATGCTTAATATAAAACAGAGTATTGCTACATAAAAATATAGTTTATTATTCTTTAACTTATCTTTCATTTTCGCTTCTCCCTAATTTAACTGAATTATGTATTTATAATTCCAATTAAAGATGGAAATTATGCACATATTTATTAAATAAAGGATATTATTTGCCAACATAATTAACCCCAAAACCTTTATTAATAATTGTTAGATTTCGGGGTATTTATATCTTATTATTTTTTACATTTATTATTAATGTAACTTAAATATTATCGCTAAGATTCAAATTACTTTTATAGAAATTAATTACTTCATTTATATACACATTAAATATTTCATCTCGCTCAAAATAAATCTCATGCTTAGCTTCTTTAAATATTCTAATTTTACAGTTTTTAGCACTTCTTACAAATTTATTTTGTCCTTCAGCCTTAACAAATGTATCCTTTCCCGACTGGAATAAAATAACTGGTATTTCAACCTTACTTGCATTTGCCTTCTTAACTATATTTTTTGTAGCCTTTAAACCTTCTTTTAGCCATCTAAATGATGCACCTGAAGTTTGAAGGCATTCATTTTTAAGTTGTTTATTGAAATAGGTATTATATCTTACTTCACTACTAGTTCCTGAGATCGTTAAGTTAGGTTTTGCATTAAATGGCCCATGACCTAATACATATTCATCTCCCTTCCCAAAAATACAAGCAAGGTTAGCTACTATATTAGATATTATTTTGGGATATTTACCAGTATCTATCTCTAACATAGGAGAATTTAGTATTGCTGCATCAAAATAACCATTATATTTTTCTAAAAACAAACTACCTATCGCTCCCCCCATAGAATGTGCAAATAAATTAAATTTATTATTATTCTTATTTAGTAATACTACTTTATCTAAAAAAGCTTTTAAATCCTCAACATAATAATCAAATTTTTCAACATTAATTTGTCCCTTATTTTTTCCAAGCTTCGTTGATTTTCCATGTCCTCTATGATCTAGGGCATATACCGAAAAATCATTTTCGTTAAATATTTTTATAAGTTCCTTATACTTTTCAACTGATTCACAAAATCCATGCGAAATTACTATAGCTGCTTTACCGTTATTTACTTCATATTTTCTATAATATATTTGAGCATTTTCTTTGCCTAGAAAATAACCATCTTCATAAGTTAAACTTTGTTTATCTTTTATATCTTCCATATTACACTTCTTTCCTTTTTTATTTAGTCTCTATTTTACTAAACCAAATTTGTATACTGTCTTTTGTAAATATTTATCTTCTTTATTTAAAATAGAATCCTCTATAAAGCACATATCTCTACCAATAGGTGGAGCCTGCGTCTCAAAACATATCCCAAAACGCCTTTGAGTCTTTTTATCATTATATAAAATCTCATCGTCAGGGAAGTTCATACTATATATTACCACACTCTTTTGATTTGTTGTTATAGTCATATTTCTTTTAGATATTTTATCTTCCATATATATACTTTTACTGTTATCTAATAAAAATGGGTGGTCATAACCACACCCTATTTTTATTTGTTCATGATTTGCATCTATTTCATCACCTATGCACTTTAAATATCTAAAGTCAAAAGGAGTATTTTCCACGTCTAAAGTTTTACCAGTTGGAATACAAGTATCATCTATCTCCGCTAAATAACTACTATCTAGCTTCATGTATTGCTCAGTCACAGGTCTTTTTAAATTTCCACTTAAGTTAAAATAGCTATGATTAGTCATATTTACTAATGTTGTTTTATCACTTTTAGCTTCATAAGTTTCTTCTATTATATATTCTTTATAAATTTTAAAAGTAACTACTACATCTAAGTTACCCGGGTAGTTTTCTTCTCCATCATAGCACTTTGAAGATAAAATCAACTCTATATTATCATTATTTTCTAATACTTCTACATCCCAAATTTTACTACTTAAACCTACATTTCCACCATGACCTTGATGAACACCATAATTATTATTTAAATTGTATTCAAACCCATCTATTATTACTTTACCTTCACATATTCTACCTGAAGTTCTCCCTATTATAGCTCCAAAGTATGACGGATTATTATAATAACTTTCTATATTTTTGTAACCTGCTACTATATTTTCTAATTTATTATCTTTATCTGGAGTTATTATTTTTGTTATAATTCCACCCAAATTAAGAATTTCCACTTCAAACCCATTAAAAGCTCTGACATTATGTAAAACTATTTCTTGACCTTCTATACTTCCCACCACAATTTTAGTATATTTCATATTATCCCTCTTCCTTAAATTTCATATAAAAATCACTTGTATCTAAATTTTCCCGCTTACTCATCAAGAGTAGCGGGAATAATATCTGTAATAAAATACAAGTCTATATATTTTATAAAGTTTCTATATAATTTTTAATATTGTCCATATATCTGTTCATTGCAGATTTACCTTCGTCATCCCACTTAAATACTCCACAATGTTCTAATACTTTTGCAAATATATTTCCAACTTCTATTTCTAATATTTCATCTATATTACTTTCATTCAAATCAGCGTACTTTCCTTTTAAAACATTAAACCAATCTAAGTGAACCTTTAGATTTTCATCTTCTTTTACTAAATTCACTTTATTTTCATCTAATAAACATTCTTTTATTTGAGCTAATTCGTCTTTAAGTCTCGATGGTAAAACTGCAAGACCTAATACTTCTATAAGCCCTATATTTTCTTTCTTTATGTGATGAAGTTCTTTATGTGGATGGAATATTCCATCTGGATGTTCATCATTAGTTCTATTATTTCTTAATACTAAATCTAGCTCAAATTTTTCTCCTCTTCTTCTAGCTATAGGAGTTATTGTGTTGTGAGGAGTTTCATCTGTAAATGCATGTACACCTACTAAACTATCTGAGTACCCTCTCCAATGAACTAAAATTTTATCAGCTAATTCACTTATTTTAGCTCTGTCATCTCCATTTAATCTAACAACAGTTAAAGGCCATTTCACTATAGATAATTTAATATTCTCATATCCTTTTATTTCAAAGTTAAATACATCTTCAGCTCTTTCCATAGCAAACTCGTATCTTCCACCTTGGTAATGGTCATGAGTAAGTATCGATCCTCCAACAATTGGTAAGTCAGCATTCGATCCTATAAAGTAATGAGGAAATCTTTCCACAAACTCTAAGTTTCTATCAAAAGTATTTTTATTTATAACCATAGGAACATGTTCACTTGAGAATATTATACAATGCTCATTATAGTATGAATATGGAGAGTACTGAAGATTCCATTCTTCATTATTAAGTTCAAATGGTACTATTCTTAAGTTTTGTCTAGCTGGATGATTTACTCTTCCTGCATATCCAACATTTTCTTTACAAAGTAGACACAGTGGATAAGACGCAGACTTCATATTTCTTGCAGCTGCTATCGCTTTAGGATCCTTTTCTGGCTTTGATAAGTTTATTGTTATATCTATTTCACCATACTCAGTTTCTGCCTTCCAAGTAATATTTTGTGCTATCCTACTACTTCTTACATAGTCACATGATTTACTTAAATCATATAAATAATCAGTTGCACTAATTTTATCTTCTTTATATTTGCTTCTAAACTCCCTTATTACCTCAGATGGTCTAGGCATAAGCAAGTTCATTATTTTTGTATCCAATAAATCTCTATAAACAGGAGTATTATATTCTAGCATTCCCATTTCATATGCATAATTTAATAAATTATCTAATATAGAAGTAGGATTTTCTAAATCCTCATTTTCAACCTCATCAACTATATATTCATCTAATTTAAATAATTCAATAAGGGAATTTCTTATATAAGTAATATCCTCTACCTTAAATAATTTCTTCTTTAACCCGTAATTAACTAACCTTTCAAACTCTCTATATATACTCATCTATTATGTCTCCTCCATTAATAATTAAGGTTGGTGCAAAAAATCCGATACTTACGAATTTTTTGCTCCAACCTTTTTATTTTTCAAATCCGTTCGGGTGACCTTGGTGCCAATTCCAAGCTGAAGATATCATAGCTTCAACATTTTCAAACTGAGGTTCCCATCCTAACTCTCTTCTTGCCTTATCTGAAGCTGCAACAAGTTTAGCCGGATCCCCTGCTCTTCTCTCACAAATTTTAGCTGGTATTGAATGCCCCGTAACTTTTCTTGCTGCATCAATCATTTCTTTTACTGTAAATCCATTTCCACTTCCTAAATTGTATATATTACTATCTGAACCTTCTCTTAGCTTGTGAACTGCTAGTATATGAGCATCTGCTAAATCTATAACATGTATATAATCTCTTATACAAGTTCCATCATGAGTATCATAGTCATCACCAAATATTGATATAAATTCTCTTTTACCTAATGGTACCTGTAGAATTAATGGTATTAAGTGTGTTTCAGGGTTATGATCTTCACCTATTTTTCCGCTTTCATGAGCTCCTGCTACATTAAAATATCTTAAAGATATATACTTAACTCCATGTGCAATATCTGCCCACTTCATCATTTTTTCCATCGCCAACTTAGTTTCGCCATAAGCATTAGTTGGATCTGTTGGATCACTTTCTAGTATCGGTATATTTTTAGGTTCTCCATAAGTAGCTGCGGTTGAAGAGAATACTATTTTCTTAACATCATACTTTATCATAATCTTTAAAAGCACTTCTGTTCCATGTACATTATTGTTGTAATATTTTAATGGGTTAGTCATACTTTCTCCAACTAAGGAATTAGCTGCAAAGTGTATAACTTCATCTATTTTATTTTCTGCAAATACTTTATCTAATTCTACTTCACTTCTTATATCTACATTATAAAACTTCGCCTTAGGATGAATCGCATCTTTATGACCTGTTTCTAAGCTGTCTACTATTATAACTTCTTCACCTTTATCTATAAGTTGTCTTACTGCATGACTTCCTATATATCCTGCACCACCACAAACTAAAATCATAATATTATCCTCCTAAAATTATATTTCTCTTGTTCCATCCCCTATGTTTGCAACATAAAAATCTGCATCATATCCAATTATTTCCCTATATCCATTTCCTACAGTATTTATAAAGTCGTCTCCCATGCTTTTTTTAACTATAGATACTGTACATCCACCAAAACCTGCTCCAGTCATCCTTGCACCTATCGTACCTTCATGTTTCCATGCTAATTCAACTAGTATATCTAACTCTTCTCCTGTAACTTCATAATCATCTCTAAGTGATATATGAGAGTCATTCATAAGTTTTCCAAAAGTTTTTATATCATTATTTTCTAAAGCTTTTACTGCCTTTAATGTTCTTTGATTTTCGTAAACCGCATGTTTTGCTCTCTTTACTCTTAACTCATCTTTTATTAAGTGTTTGTTGTTTTCAAATTCTTCTTCAGTAAGTTCACCTAAAGAATTTATTTTCAATTCTGTTTGAAGCTCTTTTAGTGAAGTTTCACATTCAGTTCTTCTTTCATTATATTTAGAATCTGCAAGGCCTCTTCTCTTATTAGTGTTAGCTATTATTATTACCTCGTCTTTCAAATCTACTTTGCTGTATGAGTAGTTTAAATTGTTGCAATCTAATAATATTGCACTATCTTCTTTGCCCATTCCTATAGCAAATTGATCCATTATTCCACAGTTAACACCTACAAACTTATTTTCAGCTTCTTGGCAGTATTTTACTAAATCAACTCTATCTATATTAAAGTCAAATAAATCATTTGCCATGACAGCCATTAATAATTCTAAAGATGCAGATGAAGATAATCCTGCTCCATTTGGAATATTTCCAAATACCACCATATCAAATCCACACTCAACATTGTATCCATATTTTCTTAATACATCTATAACACCCTTTGGATAATTAGCCCAATCATGTTTTTCATCGTGTATTAATTCATCTATATTAAAAGTTATTACTCCTAAATCTTTAAAGTTATCAGAGTACATTCTAACAGTTTTATCATTTCTTAAAGATATTGCTCCGTACGTCCCAAAGCTTAGTGCACATGGAAATACATTTCCACCATTATAATCTGTATGTTCCCCTATTAAGTTAACTCTTCCAGGTGAAAAGAAAACTCTTAAGTTATCATTTTTTCCGTAAATCTCAGTAAATATTTTTACTATATTACTTTTCATTTTTTACCTCCCCATGTAACTCTTATTATCATAATATTATATTAACATAGAAGAAACTACGTCGCAATAACGTTTTCTTTATTTTAGTAAAAAAAATATATTTTTACTTATTTTTTTACTTGCCCCACTGCAATGTTGCTATTTTTTTACTACAATATTAATTTAATATTTATCTTAACTATACAAACAGTAAAATTTTATCCCATAATAAAAGCCACACTACATTTTAACCCTGTAGTATAGCTTATAATATCTTTTATTATTCTATTGATATATTCCATGAACCATTTATTTTATACTCTCGCCCTAGTACTTTTATATACAATTTATCGGCTTGCGGATACGGAAGCTTAAACGTCCATAGTATTCCATCTTCTGTCAATCCACCACTAAGACCTCCTTCAAACCAACCTTCAGCTTCTGTTGAAATACTTTCTCCAGCCGGTACTACAACACAGTTTGTTATTTGTATTTTTTCTTTATCATTATTTAAAAATTGAAGTTCAATGTTATACATTTCATCTTCTCTTAGCACACTTATTATTTTTACATTTTTATTACTATCTTTTACAATATCATTTTTAACTTCTAACTCTATTTCTTTATTAATTTCTACTTCTTCATTATTTGGTGGTATTGGTAACTCAACAATTTGACTACTATTTTCATCTTTATATAGAAAAGTTGTTATTTCAGGTATATTAATAGAAAAAGGTCTTTGTAGTCCCCCTATATCAAATGTAAATTTATTTTCTATACCATCTACATTTTGAACAATATTGCCATTTACAACTTTACTATTTGAATCCCTTAAAGTTATAAGCCCTTCTTTTTCTCTTTCTAAGTTTGATGAAGTAGGATATGGAAACTTTCCAAAGTGAGCATACATATCATATTCATCCAAATCACTTAATAGTGTTACATCCAATCTATTCCCTTCTTCCTCTACGACAGCTGTAACACTAATATTTTTATTTGTTGACGTTGGGCCTAGTTGACTATTCTCTTTTATAGTTTTAGCTTCTATTAACTTACAATTAAATTCTACCATTTCTTTATTATCTAAAACAATTTTAAACACTAAGTTATCATTACTGTATTTTTTATTATATTTGAAAAAATAAGTACCACTCCAAGAAACATTAGCTCCTGAATATTGAGTTTTACTGACACTCGATGAGTCACTTTTTATTTTTTTATTATTAATAGTAATCATTCCTTGTTCCTCTGGCAATTTACCATTACCTTCTACGCTTACCATAATTGATTTCGCTTCTGTATCATAGTATATTTCTCTAACAGTTATTATTCTATTTCCTATTTTATTTGTGACAGGCTTCTCTAAACAGTAAATTATACTATCTGTAGTTATAGTTGACCCTAAACTAGGTATATAAGTATAAATCACATCCTTTGTAGCTTTTACAGCTATAGGCATAACTAACAATAAAATACCTATAGACGCTACCATTACTATCTTTTTGGATTTTTTAGATCTATTATTTATAGTTTTTAAAGTTTCATCGATACCATTACTTATTTTTACTGGTACAACAATATCATCATTTTTATCTAATATATCTTTTATTTCTTTATCTAATTTATTATCCATACTACAACACCTCCTCATTAATATTAAGCATGTCTTTTAACTTATTTCTCGCTCTTGATAGCCTTGATTTTATCGTACCTTCAGGTATATTTAAACTTTCAGAAATATCTTTTACACTCATATCTTGGTAATAATATAAGATTACCAACACTTTTAAATCGCCCTCTAGATTTTCCACACTATCCTTTATTTCTAGCTTCTGTAAATCATCATTATCATCATCTACTTGAAATGTGATCACTATTTCTATCTTCTTATTTTTCTGAAGCAATGCATTACATTGATTTATAAGTATCTTTATTAGCCAAGTTTTAAAATACTCGTCATTTTTAAGTTTACGTATATTAATATAAGCCTTAAGTATAGTTTCTTGTATGCAGTCTAGTGCATCATCATCATTTTTAGTTATTGCAATTGCAACTCTATATAAGTCTTTCTCATAATTTTTTATTAAATTAGTAAAAGCTAAATCATTACCTTTTTTAGCTTTTTTTACAAGTTTTATGTTATCCATTTAACTCTCACCCCTCCTATCTATTCCTATTCTATTACATTAGATAGTTTTTCTACCAGATTTGGTTCTCTAAACTTTTTATTATTTATAATTTAAAATCAGATTCTCTACTAATACAGTATTTTTTGATAAATTATTAAATTTAAATTTTATATAAAAAAACATCGTGATGCACTTAAATGATCACGATGTTTTCACTATCATATATTTTATTAAATATTATCTACTATTAAAGCATCATAAGGCTTTAATACTAAGTTGTTTAGTTTTTGTGTTTTATCACTGTGGTTCATTACAAAGTATTTTGTCTCACCATCAACATATCTTTTTATTATTTCGACACCTTTTGGCGATTTTATAGTTTCTATATTTCTTTCCTCTAATATTCTATCTGCTAGCTTATCCATTATGTTCTCGTCTACTCCACAACCAATATAATAAACATTACCGTCTTTATAATTATTAACTGTTATGGCAGCTAATTCTTCAAAGAATTCATCTTCATAAGTAAATAAAGTTTTTGCTGAAATAGTTCTTAGTAAATCTCTAAATACTGTTCCTGTTCCACTTATACCTTTAAATTCTTCTACTCCATTTAATTTTATATTTTGATTTCCTTGGAAGGACTCTATCTCCTCAACATATCCTCCAACAAAATCAGTAAAGTTAGTAGGGTTAAATTCATTTAAAGTCAAGTTATTGTAATAATCTTTTACACTATTCCTAAAACTTAGTACTACAGTTTTTCCCGCTTTAACAAATTCTCTTATTCTATCTTGAACATCTTTCTTATAAACTATCATCACAGGAACTAATAATACTTCATACTCATCAAAAGTTGCATAAGATGGTATAACATCTATGTTTACATTATTTTCAAAAAATGGTCTATATACTCTAAATACTTCTTGTTTATAATCAAATAAGAAACTTTGTCTTTGTATTCTAAAAGATGCCATAGATTCATAATCATAAACCACTGCAACCTTAGCATCTACTTTCGACTCAACTAATTCTTTATTAGCTTTCATTTCATTAAAGAAACTTTGAACTTCATAGAATTTTCTTCTTTTAGTATTATCTTGATCTAATATTCCATAGCAGTATTGTTCCGCACCTTTAGTTGCTCCTCTATATCTAAAATACATAAGTGAGTTACATCCATGAGCCATACCTTGATATGACCACATTTTAGCTTGTTTTGGTCTTGGAAGATAACCTATTACATCATGCCCTTGAGCCCCCATTATAGCTTCTGTAATCCAGAAGTTTTGTTTTTTAGCACCTCTCATAAAGTCAAGACCACATGCTATCTCATGTGGAGGTATTGGATCAGACTGACCACCCCATACCGGATAATTATTGTAAGCTACTATATCTATATGCTTTGCGACCTTCGAAAAATCATAGCTCTTATCAAAGAATCCACCAGAAAAATCATGTAGCACTATTGATTCTTCACCTAATATTTCTTTTAATATATCTGCTTGTAGCTTTGCATATTTTTCTATACTTACCGATCTAAATCTTTCCCACTCCATTCTTAAACTTGGATTGTGAGTAGTTATAGTTTTTACAGGTACAGGTATTTCATCAAACTTGTTGTATGTTTGAGACCAGAATATTGTCCCCCAAGTTTCATTCAACTTATTTATATCATTATCATACTGTTCTTTTAAATATCTTATAAATGCTCTTTGGCAGTTTTCACAGTAACATATGTCACTCCCCTCATGACCAAACTCATTATCTATTTGCCATGCCACTATTTCTTTTTCATTTTTATAATGATTAGCTAATTCTCTTATTATTTTTATAGAATAAGATATATAGTTCTCACTGTTAAAACAATATTGTCTTCTTCCCCCAAAGGCTCTCTTTCTTCCATCTTCAAATTCAGATAGAACATCTGGATGTTTTTTTGCCAACCAAGCAGGCATTGTTGCTGTTGGTGTCCCAAATATAACTTTTAAGTTCTTTTCTTTAGCTTTTTCTATCACTCTGTCAAAGTAAGAGAAATTATAATCACCTTCTGCACTTTCCATCATATGCCAAGCAAATTCACCTATTCTTATTACGTTAGACCCAAGCTCTATTATATTGTCTAAGTCTACATCTATCATATTACTATCCCAATGTTCCGGATAATAATCTACACCTAAATACATTTCCACCCCCCCCTTGAATATTTATCCTTAATTAATAATATTAGATATCGTTTTCTTTGTAAATATATCTAGTAAATTTTAACTAACAAATTTTAATACTTTTTACTTAAAATTAACACATTAGTATCTTCGGGTATGTGAAATATACAACGGTTATAATACACTATAATTTACTTATATGTAAAAAAGAGTACACCCTCTAATAATATACAATCACTAAAGTATGTACTCTTTTCATTAAGTTATTAACATTTTAAAATTTCATTAAGCGGAATGCTTATTCTTCTTATGTTTAGAACTTATACCGCCATTTATATCTATATACTCATTATGCACAGATTTCACTACCTTAGTAAGTGCCAATAAAGCAACTAAGTTCGGAATAACCATAAGACCATTAAACATATCTGACATAGTCCATACTATAGAAACTTCACCTAATGTTCCTAATAACACACATAAACACACTAGAACACCATATGCTTTAACTGCTTTTGCACCAAATAAATATTTTATATTTGCTTCTCCAAAGAAGTACCATCCTATTATTGTTGAGAATGCGAAGAAGAACATACAGATTGCTATAAATATATCACCAAATTTACCAAATACTGATGAGAACCCTGCTTGAGTAAGAGCTGTACCAATAATAGATCCATCCGGAGTTACTGAACGAGTTGTTATTATAACTAGAGCTGTAAGATTTAATATTACAAAAGTATCTATAAATACCCCCATCATTGCAACAAAACCTTGTTCTGATGGATGATCAACCTTTGCCACTGCATGTGCATGAGGAGTAGAACCCATACCTGCTTCATTTGAGAACAGTCCACGAGCAACACCTTTGCTCATAGCTTTTTGTATAGTCGCCCCAACAACCCCACCTGCTATAGCTTGTGGTGCAAAAGCTCCAACAAATATTTCTTCAAATGCTAAAGGTATATTTCTAAAATTAACAAGTATTACTATTAAAGATCCTATGATATAGAATAATGCCATAACAGGAACAACTATTTCAGTAACTTTAGCTATTCTACTTATACCACCTGAAAATACCATATATGCTAATACTGCTAGTACAACTCCGATTATAAGAGGATTAATGCCAAATGCCGTATCAAATGCTGCTGCAATTGAGTTTGATTGAACTGCATTTCCCATAAATCCTAAAGCTAATATTATAAATACTGCAAAAGAAGCAGCAAGCATTTTACCAAACTTACCTTTAAAAGCAGCTTCTATATAATAAACAGGACCACCTGTCACTGTTTTATCATCACCTATTTTTTTGAATTTTTGAGCCATAGTCGCTTCAGCGTATATCGTCGCCATACCAAAGAAAGCGCTTACCCACATCCAAAATATTGCCCCTGGACCACCAACAGCAATCGCCGTTGCAGCTCCAGCCAAGTTACCAGTACCTACTTGTGCCGCTATAGCAGTTGCTAAAGATTGAAATTGCGACATACCTTCGTTACTAGCTTTTTCACTTTTCTTAAATAATCCACCAAAAGTCCTTCTAAAGCCTTCACCAAAGCCTCTTACCTGAATGAACTTCAATTGACACGTGTACCATACCCCAGTTCCTACTAATAGGAATAAAAGAATATTCTTGTCCCATAGAATGCCATTTACCGTTGACACAATCTTTGTTAATACTTCCATTATAAATACCCTCCATTTTGTATAAAATTTAAAGACCGGAAAATAAAACTATAACTTAAATATTGTGATAAATAAATTGTGAAAGAAAGATTAAGTTTTTTAATCTATCTAAATCTTAAGTGATAAAACTATGAGATGATATCTTAGATAGTGCAAAATTTATATGTATGATATAAATATTATACTTGCAATTATATTGTAGGACTTTTCACATTAATTGGCAACTTCTATGACCTCCATAGAAATTATCGATAATGCTAATTTTTACTAGAAAATCTATTTTTTTATAGTTTTTGATAAGGTTTGCTTATTTTTTAACGATTTTAATGGTTATTTTCCTAACTATACTTAAAAAAATAAATTTTTATATTTTTTAATTTTCCTATTTCAAATACACTTTTCATATATTAGGATTTTGTTATGTACAAAAATGGCTTCTGTAAAATACAGAAGCCATTTTTTATTATATATTATTGTTAAAAGAAATAGTACTTTCTCTTATTACAAGTTCACTTGGTATTATAACTTTCTTGCAATACCTTCTGCTCTTGTTAATCTTTTCTAAAACAAGATCTACTGATGCACTCGCTAAATGTTCAATATGAACTCTAACTGTTGTAAGAGGTGGTATTGTATACTGGGATGCTATTAAATCATTAAACCCTATTATACTAACATCCTCTGGTACTTTAATATTATTTTCGTATAGAGCCTTAAGTACTCCTGTTGCAATAGTATCAGTACCTACAAAGAAGGCTGATGGTATTTTTTTGTCACTCTCTATAAAATCTCTTATAGTCTCATAACCAGCCATTGTAGTCATTTCTTTCGTATCCAATACATTTTCTTTTTTATATAGGCCCTTATCCTTCATATAATCAGTATAGTACTTAAGTCTATTATCCATACTTTTTTCTTTAAAATCATCTAAGGTCTTATAACTTCCTATGTATCCTATTTCAGTATGACCTAATTCTAACAAGTAATCTAGAGCTTTGTAAGTTCCTAGTTTAAAGTTTATATTTACTGAGTCAAAATTCTGCTCATCTGGAGCTGAGTCTAAGAATACAATATTATCACTAACCTTATTTAACATAGAAACTTCTTTTTTACTAAATTTACCTATTGCAATTATTCCATTTATACCTTCATCACCAATAAACTTATATTCATCTTGTGACTTATAAACATTTACCACTTCTATTTCATTATCAAAACACTCTTTGTCTACTACACTTCTTAAAAGTAAGTAATATGGGTCTTGTAGTTGCTCGCTGTGATTATACATCTCAACAACACCTACTCTTAGTTTATTTATTTTAACTTTACTTACATTTTTTCTTTGCTTTAATGTTTTGTATTGCATCTCTTCTGCAATCTCAAATATCTTTATCTTTGTTTCATCAGACACACTTATAGTACTATCGTGATTTAATACTCTAGATACAGTTCCAACTGATACACCAACGCTGTTGGCAATTTCTTTTAGTGTTGCCACCTACTTACCTCCTTTTATAATGTATTACTTTACTTTGATAATCATATCCTCATATCATTGAAGGAGTAGTAAAACTTTCCTTAGGATTTAACTCAAATTCAAAGTCACGTTTGTTTATATAGTTATTTTACCCTATGAAACTCTTTATGTAAACCTTTGCAACCAACATCACAATGATCATAGTGTTTATAAAAGCTAAATCTTCATTATCTACTACTCACTATATACTACTGCAATATTTCTTTCTTAGTAACATGATATATCTGTATATCACAACAAAGACTTTATAATTTTTTTACTATGTTTTACTATATTTCCACTTTATTTTATACGTAAAAAATAGCCTAATATCTAGGCTATTCTTTTTACTTATTATTTTATTTTAGAATCTACAAATTCAATCACATCTTTAGGTATTAAATTTGTCTTTTCATATCCCACACCATTATTGCTTAAGTCAAATTTTACTATTTCTCCACCACTAAAGTTTTTATCAACTAAATCTTTAATTGTAAGTTCTACACCTACCCCAACATTCTTAAGAGCTGAGGTTAATATTGTATCTGGAGAAATATAATTTTGAGGCATATCAACAGCTACTACCAGTTTGTTATTTTCTTTTGCCACTTCATAAACTCCTGAGTTTACCCCTCCACCTGCTGTGAAAATTATCCCGATTCCATCCTTATACATTTGATTTGCTATAGCCTTACCTTTAGCTGCATCTGTAAAAGAGTTTGCATATTGTATTGTTAGTTTAGAATCCTTATTCACTTCTTTTAGGCCTTTCTCAAATCCTATAGCAAAATTAGTAACTGAAGGTATATCCATACCACCTATAAATCCAAATTTACTAGATTCACTTACTTTTCCTGCCACTAGACCAGTTAAATACCCTGATTCTTCTTCATTAAACATTATACATCTAAGATTTTCAGGTATATTATCAAAGCTAGCATCTACTATTGCAAAATTTTGTTCTGGATAGTTTTCTGCCGCTTCTTTTAGTGCATCTCCAAGTTTAAAACCTATACCAATTATTAAGTCCGCACCTTGATCAACTGCTGTTTCAACATTAACTTTATAATCACTTTCTTGTTTTGCTTCTAAATAATTTACTTCTATATTATATTTTTCCTTTGCTTTCATTGCGCCTTCATGAGCAGATTGGTTAAATGATTGATCATTTACTCCACCTTCATCTAAAACTAAAGTAACCTTCATTTTTTCTTTTACTGCTTCTTCTTTTTTAGTGCATCCTGATAACCCAATAAAATTTAAAGCTAGCAATCCACTTAAAAGTATGTATTTTATTTTTTTCATATTTCCTCCTTTGTCAACTTTTCCATGATGATATTATTTTTTTCAACTAGTAAGATTCTATACCAAATTAGTATAACAAAAAACTTATATACCTAAAAAGTGTTATTGTATAAGGCAATTAATGGTAGTATTATTGTAAATATAATATATAGGGGTGATAATAAGATGGAGGGTATTTAATAAATGGCTAATAGTCATAGGTATAATAATAGTAGCCATTATAATTTATTTTTATCCAAAATCATTTAAACAAACGTGTGAAAACGTACAAATTTTTGAGAATGGAAATAAGATTAATACTACTACAGTTAATGTAGATGGAAAAACCCATAGTGGCAGGTTTGTTTGGCAAAGACTGAAATTTAGCCAAGAGTTATACGGAACAGTAGCTATAGGTGATAAAATTTATAATATGTCTCCTATAGATTTGTATGAGTTCCCTGATGAAGATGGTAATTATACAGATTACGGAATATTTTATTCATTGTTGTCGATTGAACCAGAAGATATCATTAACGATAAGTTTCTTAGCCTATATGTAACTCACGACAAAAGTAAATTATATATTAACTCTTTATCTCCAAATTCATCTACTGAGTTTATTTATCCATTTAGCTCTGATGAAGACTATAAAGAAGTTAAAGACATAGTACAACCTTAAAATACTAAAGAGGGCTAATTGATCTTCTTTAGTATTTTAATATATTTTCTTATCATAATTAAACATACTTATAGAAATTCACATCTGATATTCCTTCTCTTAACTCCCTTAACTTCGGTGCAAATTTTTTAAAATGTTCTGTATTATTATGTATAGCTATCGCTTCTTCATCTTTCCAGACTTCTATAAAAGTTAATATTCTAGGATTATTTATATCTTCATATAAGTTATAAGATATACATCCTTCTTCTTTTTTACTTTCTATAGCTAATTTGTTTGTTTTTGCTTTATATTCATCTATTCTACCATCTTTTATTAACGCTTTTACTACTAAAGTTATAACACTCGCTCCCCCCTCTAATTAATATTTTTGTTATTTGCGATTAATTCTAACTTAATTATCTTTTACTTTCAACAAAGGTTTTTTTAAGTATTATTTTAATATATCTATCAATGCAAAAAAGAAGCCTTATTGGCTTCTTTTTGCTAATTCTATTATTTCAGTTGCGTGTTCCATTGTTTTTTCTGTTATATTACTTCCTGCTATTAACCTTGCTATCTCATCTACCATTTCACTGTCATCTAGCTTTTTAATAGTAGTAAAAGTTCTATCATTAGCAGTATTCTTTTCTATACAATAATGAGTATCCGCATTAGCTGCTATTTGAGGTAAATGAGTTATACATATTATCTGCTTTTTCTTAGCTATATTACTTAACTTTTCACCTACTATTTGTGCTGCTATACCACTTATACCAGTATCTATTTCATCGAAAACTAATGTATCTATTTGGTCTATATCAGCAAGTATAGTTTTGAATGCTAGCATAAATCTAGACATCTCTCCACCTGATGCTACTTTATATATAGGTTTTATATCTTCTCCTAAGTTGAAAGATATCATAAACTCTATATCATCTTTTCCATTTTGAGTATATGTACAGTCTTCAAAATTAACTTTAAAAACTACATTTTTCATGTTTAAGCTTTTTAACTCTATTAGTAAAACTTCTTCAAGTTTTAATGCAACTTCTTTTCTAGCGCTAGTTAAAGCTTCAGCTTTTATTGAAAGAACTTTTTCAAGCTTTAATATCTCTTTCTTTAGCTCTTCTACTCTTTCATCTCTATTTAATATTTCATCAAGTCTAGCTCTAGTTTTATCGTAGTAAGCTAAAATATCATCTATAGAATCTCCATATTTTCTTCTAAGGTTGTTTATTTCATCTACTCTAGTTTCTATTTGTTCTAGCTGGTATGGCTCAAAATCTATACTCTCTTTATAGTTTCTTATTTCTCTAGCTATATCTTGAAGCTCATACATTATTCTTTCTATATTTTCATTAAAATCAGAAAGGCTATTATCATACTGAGCAATACTTGATAACTCACTTGAAGCATTTCCTATTAAATCTACAGCATTAAAATTACCTTCATAAAGGTTTGCATAACTTTGATTTAAGTTACTATATATTTTTTCACTATTTCTATATACATCCCTTTGCTTAAGTAAATCTTCATACTCATCTTTACTTAAATTTGCTGATTCAATTTCATTTATTTGGAATCTTAATAAATCTATTTCTCTTTGGATTTGCATATCATCTTTATTTTCAGTTAAAGCGTTTAGTGCACTTTTAACTTTACTATATTCAAGATATGCTCCTTTATAATCATCTTTAAAACTTTGTAATTCATGTTCTCCAAATAAATCTAAAAACTCTAAGTGAGTCTCTTTATTAAATAAAGCTTGGTTTTGATGTTGTCCATGTATATCTATTAATGTAGATGATATTTCTCTTAATAAAGATAACTTAACCGTTCTACCATTAACTCTTGCAACACTTTTTCCATCTGCATACATAATCCTAGTAATAACTAATAAGTTATCTTCATCTAGTTCTATGTCGTTATCATTTAGTACTTTAGTTAAATGTGTACTTTCCGAAGAAAAAACAGCTTCAACTAATCCTTTTTCAGTTCCTTTTCTTAAAAAAGATCTGTCATACTTTTCCCCTAAGCAAAGTCCTAAAGCATCTATTATTATAGATTTACCAGAACCTGTTTCTCCTGTCAGTATGTTTAGATTGTTATCAATATTAAGCCTTAATTCTTCAACTAAAGCACAGTTTTTCATATACAGTTCAAGGATCAATTTTTAAATCCCCCTTTTAATATAAGAATTTTTTCTTTTTTATTTTATTAATTATTTTTGTATTTTTTAGTTATTTTTCTAAGAAGTCTTTTTGTTAGACTTTCTTTAACGCAGAATTACTCATGTACTAATATAGCACATGAGCAAAATAATTTCTATATTAAGCTAATTGATGAGAAGACTCAACAACCTCATTTATCTTCTTCGAGTGTGCTTCACTGTCAAATACAAAGCCTTCATTTCCATTTTTTAAGTGTATTAAATATTCTATATTTCCTTCTGGTCCTTTTATAGGTGAGAAATCTAATCCTAATATAGAGAATCCATTTTCTACAGCAAAATTAGATATAAAATCTATAACCTCTATATGAGTAGACTTTTCTCTAACTACACCTTTTTTACCAACTTTTTCTCTTCCAGCTTCAAATTGAGGCTTTATTAAAGCTACTATTTCTCCACCTGGTCTAACTAGTTCTTTAGCTTTTGGTAAAACTAATTTTAAAGATATGAAAGAAACATCTATTGATGCAAAATCTGCAAATTCCTTAGTTTGTTCTATAGTTACATGTCTTATATTTGTTCTTTCCATGCAAACTACTCTTTCATCTTGTCTTAATTTCCAAGCAAGTTGTCCATATCCAACATCTATAGAAAATACTTTAACAGCACCATTTTGAAGCATACAGTCAGTAAATCCACCTGTAGATGCACCTATATCCATACATATTTTATTTTGTAATGTTATATCAAAGTTTTTCATAGCCTTTTCAAGCTTTAATCCACCTCTACTAACATATGGTATCGGATTTCCTTTTACTTCTATCTTAGCATCGTCTTTAACGTCTACACCTGCTTTATCACATCTTTGATTGTCTACAAAAACAAGTCCAGCCATTATCGCTTTTTTCGCTCTCTCTCTACTATCAAAGTATCCTTGCTCTACTAATAATACATCTATTCTCTTCTTCATATTGTTACCTTTCCAGTCTATAAGCTCTTAATCTTTTCTGCTATACCATTTGGAGATAAACCTATATTTTCATATATATCATCTGCATTCCCATGAGGTATGAATTGTTCTGGAAGAGCTATGTTAGTTATTTTTACATTGTAATTATTATCTATTATAAATTTATTAATTCTAGTTCCAAACCCACCTGTTACAACATTATCCTCTATTGTAACTATGTTTTTGTTATCTTTTATTATTGTATGAAGTAAATTTTCATCTATAGGCTTTAAGAATCTAGCATTAACTATAGTTGGGTTTATATTATCTTTTAATAATATTTCTTTTGCTTTTATTGCATTTTTAACCATATTACCTATAGCTAGTATTACTACATCGCTACCTTCAGATATTACTTCATACTGGCCTACTTTAAATGAATCATAGTTAGCATTTTCTAAGTAGTAGCTATTTCCTCTAGGATATCTTATTGCTACTGGACCATTTATATCTAATGATAAATCCATCATCATTTCAAGTTCTTTGCTATCTTTAGGAGCCATAACGGTAATATTTGGAACATTGTTTAAGAAACTTAAATCAAACATACCGTGATGAGTTTCTCCGTCATTCCCAACTATCCCAGCTCTGTCTATTAAGAAAGTTACAGGCTTTTCAGTTATACATACATCATGTATAACTTGATCATATCCTCTTTGTAAGAAAGAAGAATATACCGCAAAATATGGCTTCATTCCATTTTTAGCAAGTCCTGCAGCAAAAGTAGTAGCATGTTGTTCTGCTATGCCAACATCATAGTATCTATTCGGATGAACTTTTTCAAATAGGTTTAGTCCTGTACCCGATGGCATTGCAGCAGTTATTGCAACAATCTTATCATTCTTATCTGCCATTTCAATAAGTTTTTCACCTACCAAAGCCGATATTGATTTAGTGCCAGATGTACCTACTCCAGTTTTTATATCAAACTTTGATACGCCATGATATTTTTCAGGGTGCTCTTCTGCATATTTATAACCCTTACCTTTTTTAGTTATTACGTGTAATAATATAGGTCCCTTCTTAGATTTTGCTCTTTTTAGGCTATCTATTAAACCTTTTGTGTCATGTCCATCTATAGGACCATAATATCTTATCCCTAATGACTCAAATAATCCGCTCTCTTGAGGCGTAAAAGGACTCATAATACTATCTTTAACTTTATTGGCTGTTTTAGATATAAAAGCTCCAGTCGCCGTTACACTCAATAGCTTTTCAACTTCATCTTTCATTTTGTCCATTGTAGAATTTCTAATATTACCTGATAAATGTAGAGCCATTCCACCAACATTCTTATCTATAGACATTTCATTGTCATTTAATATTATTATCATATCAGTATCTATGTAGCCTAAGTGATTTATAGCTTCTAATGCCATTCCTCCTGTTATAGATCCATCACCTATTACAGATACTACACTATAATCTTCATTTTTAATATCTCTAGCACATGCAATTCCAACTCCGGCAGAAATCGAAGTACTACTATGTCCTGTATCAAATATATCATGAGGACTTTCACATTCCTTAGGAAAGCCGCTAAGCCCGTTATATTGTCTTAAAGATACAAATTCATCTTTTCTTCCTGTAATTATTTTATGTACATAAGATTGATGTCCAACATCCCATATTATTTTATCAGTTGGGCTGTCAAAAACTTTATGTAATGCTAAAGTCAGTTCAACAACACCTAAATTAGAAGCCAAGTGTCCTCCAGTTTGCGAAACAGATCTTACTAAAAATTTACGTATGTCCTTAGCAAGTAAATCCAACTCATCAACAGTCATATTCTTGATATCTTTGGGAGAGTTCACTTTATTTAAATATTTGTACATATTATCCTCACCTACTATTTGATTAAATTTTGCCGTATTATATTTATATTAATATTACTTATTATATTTACCTTAAAAACTAAATATTACTCATATACTTGTAAATATTAACAATTTTACTATAAAAATAAATTATACTACATTAGCAAATTGAATATATCTTGTATTAATGCAAAAAAGTCTTCAATAAGAAGACGTTATGCTTATACCGCTCTTTCCTCTTTTGAGTAGTTGGAATAAGGGCAAAAGCCTCTTATCCCATTATTATTGCTACTAAGATTCCTAGTATTGCGCCACTATATACTTCTAAAGGAGTATGCCCTATTAGCTCCTTTAATCTTGTATGTTCTATATGTTTTGTATGATGAAAATCATCAATCATCTGATTTATGATTGCTGCCTGTTTACCTACCGCTCTTCTTACTCCTGCAGCATCATACATTATTATTAAAGCAAATACAGTTACTATAGCAAACTCTACAGAGTCAAATCCTCTTTCCATACCTACTAAAGTACCTAAGCTTGTCACAAAAGAACTGTGAGAACTTGGCATTCCTCCAGATGTGAATATTCTAGTTATCTCTATCCTTTTTTCTTTCCCTGTAAATATCTTAATAAATTGAGCTAAGAAACAAGCAAAAATACTTATTCCTAGGACCTTGTTGTCAAAAATTTGTGAAAAAAATTCCATTTTACCTCCTTAATATTCTCTAGAGATTATATACTCAGCCAGTCCTTCTAAGAAAGTTGTGTCACCACATAATCCGTTAATATTTTGTTTTGCTTCATCTATTAAATTATTAGCAATTTCTTTTGATTTTTCAAGACCTAATAAAGATGGGTAAGTCGACTTATTGTTCTCAATATCACTGCCAACATTTTTACCTAATTTAGCTTCATCTCCAACTATATCTAGTATATCATCTACAATTTGGAATGCTAGACCTATATTTTTTCCATATGTAGTTATCATTTTTAGTTTTTCTTCATCTGCTCCACCTACTATAGCTCCCGCTCTCATACATCCAACCATTATAGCTGCAGTTTTATTAAGGTGTATAAAGTCTAGCTTGTCTTTTTCTATTTTAATATTTTCACTTTCAACGTCTACTACTTGCCCACCTATCATTCCATAAATTCCCGATGTCTTGGCAATCTCATTTATAGCTTTTAAATATTTATTAGAGTCTTCTTTATTTATGGAATTTGAAAGCATAACTTCAAAAGCATAGTTTAAAAGAGAGTCTCCTGCAAGTATTGCCATAGCTTCGCCATATACTTTATGGTTAGTCGGTCTTCCTCTTCTTAGATCGTCATTGTCTAGTGCTGGTAAATCATCATGAATTAAAGAATATGTATGTATCATCTCTATCGCCATAGCAAAAGGTACTGCATTTTCTTCTAATCCCCCAACAGCTCTACATGCTTCTAATGTAAGTATTGGCCTAAGTCTTTTGCCTCCAGCACTTAGCGAATAGTTCATTGCTTCTATTACAGTTTTTTGGTAGCCTTCTTCCTTTGGCATATACTCTTTTAATAACTCTTCTATATAATTAGCTTTTTGTTTTAGTTCTTGTTTAAATTCCACAACTAATCCTCCCTAATATTTAAATCTTCTTCTATACCTAGCGAATTAAATTTACTTATTTGTAACTTCGCACCTTCTAAAAGCTTATTGCAATGTTTATAAAGGCTAATTCCTTCTTCATATAAACTTAAAGATTCATCTAAGCTAGCACTTTTAGATTCTAATTTATTTAGAATTTCTTCTAACTTTGTATAGGCTTCTTCATATGTTAAATTCATATTATACCTCTTTGACATTAATTTTTTCTACAGTACACTCTAAGTTACCATCTTTTAGAACTATTTCTAAATTATCGTTAACATCTATTTCTTTTACGCTGTTTATAACCTCATTATTTTTTTCTACTATACTGTATCCCCTGTCTAGTGTTGCTAGAGGACTAAGATTATGTAGCATAGCACCCATATTATGTAGCTTTTCAACTTCCAAATTAAGGTTATTTTCAACTTCAGAGGTTATTTTATCATATATCTTATCTAATTGTATAATCTTATCTTTTATAGTGTAGCTTCCAAGATAGTTGTTGATTTTATCAAAGATTGATTTTAATCTATATTCATCTATTTGTACTTGATTAATTAATGATTTACTAATTCTATTTTTTATATTATCCAATTTATAAATCATATCCTCAAGGGATGGTGTCGCTAATTCAGCAGCTGCTGATGGAGTAGGTGCTCTCATGTCAGCAACAAAGTCACATATTGTAAAATCCGTTTCGTGTCCTACTGCAGATATTATGGGTATATGCGATTCAAATACTGCTCTTGCAACTATTTCTTCGTTGAAAGACCAAAGTTCTTCTATAGAACCGCCTCCACGCCCTACTATAATAGTCTCCACATTGTTGTAATCGTTAAAAAATTTTATACCTTCACAAATATCATTTGCTGATTTTGTACCTTGTACTGCTACTGGATATAACTTTATATTAACTTTGGGATATCTTCTTTTTATTACATTTATAATATCTCTAATTACAGCTCCAGTTTCCGAAGTAACTACCCCTATTGATGTAGGCATTTTAGGAATTTGCTTTTTATATTTGTAATCAAATAAGCCCTCCTTGCCTAATTTTTCTTTTAATTTACTAAATTCAATATATAGATTTCCCATACCCTCTACTTCAAGTGAATTTATGTATAGTTGGTAAGATCCATCTCTCTCATATACAGAAATATATCCATTTGCAATGACTTTTACACCGTTATCTAAAGGAAGGCTTTTGTCAAAGTTACTTTTAAAGATTACACAGTTTAGTTTTGAGTTTTCATCTTTTAAAGACAAATACACATTTCCGCTACTATGTACTTTAAAGTTTGATATTTCACCTTTAACCTTTAGATTATATAAAATCGGGTCATTTACAATGATTCGTTTTATGTATGAATTTGCTTCACTTATTTCTAGGGCTCTAAGTTTCATATTTATACTCCTAGTTTGATTTTAAAAATCTTTCCAATCCTATTATAGCACACCCTACCCCATTATCTGTTGAAAATTGTGGATTTGTGAAGTATGCATCTATTGATTTTTTCTTTAATCTGTAAGTTAATTCTTTATTTATGTATTTACTTGCAGATACTCCACCAGCAAATACAACCTCATTTAGATTATAATTTTTGCAAATATAAGTAATACTTTTTTCAATATTTCTAACTACTGAATCTAAAACTGTCTTAGAAACATATTCCTTACTTTTACTATCTATTATTCTATTTACTTGATTTTCAAGTCCTGATAAGTTCATGTAACCATCTTTAACTGATGTTTTTAAGCCAGTCTCTATTTTTTCTTCACATTTTAGAGCATTTTGGTCTATATATTTACCTGATGGGAAAGGATAACCCATAGCTACACCAACTCTATCTATAAGTTGTCCAAAGCTTATATCCTTACTTCCTCCAACTATATCTATACTATATCCCAAGTTATTATTCGCCTTATCATCTTTACTTATTAAAAGTACCTCAGTAGTACCACCTGACATATGTATTGATAAAAATTTATCTTTGTTTTTTATTTCATTTGTAAATAAACTTGCTTCTATGTGATTTTCTTGATGAGTTGTTTCATAAACCGGACAACTTATCATACTTCCTAACATTTTAGAAAAATTATATCCTACTGTAAAAACTGGCATATACGAGTCTTCTACTGGTCGTGGTTTTTGAGATACACAGATTGCGCATACATTATAATTTTCCATAAGTTTATTTATTTTATCACTAATTTTTCCTAAGTTATTTACATGCTGAAAAACAGCTTCACTTTGTCTTAATCCTTTGCTATTTTCCTTGACTTCTAACATTATTTTTTCATTATATATTAAATCTCTATCTAAAGAGATAGCTGCTATAGAAGTCGTATAGCAGCTAGTATCTATTCCTAATATTATATTATTCATCTCCGATTTCATTAACAACACTTCCTAATATTCCGTTTATAAACTTAGGAGTCTTATCATCACAGTATACTTTCGCTATCTCTACAGCTTCATTTATAGATACTCTGCTTGGTATTTGCTTTATACATAATAATTCACATACAGATAATCTTAATACAGATAAATCTACCTTTGGCATTCTATCTACTGACCAGTTTTTAGCATACTTGTTTATTAATTCATCTATTTTATTGTGGTTTTCTTTTAAACCAACGCATACCGCTCTCATATAGTCCATATCTATCATATCTTCTAGTTCTAGATCTCCAAGAGTAAGCTCAGGGTTATTTGAATATTGTAGTCTTAACTCTTCGTATCTATTTCTTATATACTCTAAGTTATTTCCTAAGAATTCGTTTAACATACCTTCTAAGTTTTGTACATCTTCCTTCATTATATTAGCTTGATATAATAACTTCATCATGTACTCTCTGCTCGTTACTTTTTTTGCTTTATCGTTCTTCATTGTTTTACGGCCTCCTTCAGTTTTATTATGCGCCATTAAGCAATAATAATTCTATTTGCTTGTAATGCATAATATTTTAATAGAATAAACTCTATAGTGTTTTTCGCTCATTTTGTCTTTTCTTAATCTATTCATTAAAAAACCCCCTGATACTCTCAGAGGGTTTTTATTAACTTTTTTTAGTCTTAGCTTCTAATTCAACTTTTTCTTTCTTAAAGTTGATTCCTTGAACATGTATATTTACTTGAGAAACTTTTAATCCTGTCATTGTTTCAACAGTGTTCTTTACATTTTCTTGTACTTTTAAAGCTGTATCTTGAATTGATATACCGAAGTCTATCATTATCATTACGTCTAAGTTAACGTCCTCGTCTTCTATTTGTATTTTTACGCCATTATTTTTAAGTAGTTTATCTGTAAATGTACTTGTAGTCTCTACACCATCTACTTCTAAAGCTGCAAGTCCTGCTATTGTAGCAATTACATCATTAGATATTTTAACTTGTCCAAAATTGTTATTTTCCATGATAAATACTTACCTCCTATATAAGGAACTATTTTTATATACTAATAATAATACCAAATCACACTAAATATTGCAAGGAAATAACCTTAGTTATATTAATTAAAGCCTTATATTCAGTATATATAATAAAGTTTGCCCAATGTTTATCGGTTTTAAACAAAGGGCAAACTTTTTCTTTTAATTATTATTCATTAATTTAATATTTTCGTATTTAACTCCTGATTGCTCTGCTACTAAGTCAAATATTTTAGCTGCATCTGATTTTTCTAAGCTTTCTTCATTTACTACTACATTAACAGTTCCCTCACTTATATAAACTAATGCATTTTCAAAACCTTTTGTACTTAGTAAGTTTTCTATAGCAAGCTCTGTTTCTTGATCTTTTACTAATCTTAACTTCATGTCAGAAGCTTCTTTTCTAGTTTCTTCTGAAGTTGATGGATTGTTTATCATTTCATTTAAGCTTGTAGATAATTCATTTCTTTGTTTTTCTCTAGTCATCTTCATATCTAATATATATGTAGCCTTTTGCATATTCTTTTGATTAGTTAATTGTTCTTTTATTTCTTTACTAGTTTCTGTTACTTTTTCTTCTACTTCACTAGTTTTACTATCAACTAACGCTACTTCTTCATCTTTTTCTTCAGCATCTTCAGCACCTTCAGCTTCAACAGCTTCCTTGTCTTCATTCTTTTCTAATTGCGCTTGTTCGTAAGCTTTAAACTCATTTGATGTTTCTAATAATGATTTTTTACTTAATTGATAATTTACTACTCCTAATACTACTAACATTGCACTTAGTGATAATACTACAAATCCTCTACTCTTATAATTAAATTTCATTTTTATCCCCCCGGTTATATGTATTAATTTTTTTACTATCTCTTTTAAATCCTTACTCCTTACTTATTCATGTATTAATTATTTAGAATATATTTCTACTTGATGACCTGATACTTGTAGCGCTGTTTGCACTGCTTTATAAAGCTTTTCTTTAACAACGCCATCAGTTGCTCCGCTTGCAACTACTAACACACCTTTTACTTTAGCTTCAGAAGTTTTAACTACTACAGGACCTTCTGAAGTTGATGTTATCATTGTCTTATTTTCACTAGATGTTGTTGTTGTTCTTTCTCCACCTTGTGAGTCCTTCTCTTTTGTAGTTTCTGTTGTTGAGTTTGTATTATATGCCGGATGTATTTCTTCGCTAGATTCAAAAGTTACCATTACGTCGACCGTTCCAGCTCCTTCAATCTGAGATAATATTTTTACTAGTTTTTGCTCTAGTTCATTTTTATTGCTGTCTAATGTTACTACGTTTTCTTCATTACTTGCGATTGTTTCTTTTTCACTATCCTTTTCACTTGGTACTGAGGATAATGCAACTAGTGCTATTATGCACACAATTGCCAAAGATAATAGAGAGTATATCTTTTTCTTATCTTTTTCATTTAAGTTCTTAAACATTTACCCAACCCCTCTTAATCAATTTGTATTGTTTCAATTGAGATATCAAGTATTTTAACTAGGTCATCTTTAAGTTTATCTTTACTTAAATCTAATTCGTGCTCTTTTTTTCCTTGATCTTTATCTTTAAATACTTGTTTTGCATCTTCCTCTGAAGTGTTGTCCTTGTTAGATTGTATGTCCTCATTTTCATTATTATTACTACTTTTTTCTTTTATTTTTATATTATTAATATCTGATCCATTAAATTCTATATCTTCAAGCTCATACCCATATTCATTAAGCTTTAATTTTAATACTTCTTCAAGACCATCTTCATATCCCTTTACTAAGCCATTCTGACCTGTTAATCCGGCTAGATTATTAGCACTATCTACATATTTTTTTGTATAATCAGTCATGGATTTAAGAACCTTATCTTCTAGTGACATGTCTTTTGAAAAAATACTTATTACTGGAGAAATTACTATAAATACAAATATGAAGTTTAATACTAAATTTATATAAGGCTTTAATTTAGAGGCAGGTAAAATCATATCTACTATATTTACTATGAAGGCTGCCATTAAGATACTAACAATCCATAGCTTTATACTCTCTATCATCCTAAACCTCCCTTTATCCTGCACCTACTACACTTATGGAAGTGAGTATTGCAACTGTTACGAAGAACATTATTGTTATGGCTATAATACATCCAAGCATTATTATCATAAGATTTGCTACATCATTTAAAAACGTTGACATACTATCTTCACCTATCGGCTCTACTGCTATTGCAGAAGCTTTATAAACTAATATTATTGATGCAATCTTTACTATAGGAAGAATACATATACCAACTATTAGTACAAGTCCTATTCCACCAAATACGCTTTTTATAAGCTGTGATGATGATAATAAAATGTCTACTGAGTCTGAAACAAATCCCCCTACTACAGGTATAAAGTTACCTAAAGCAAACCTTGCTGTTTTTACACCGAACTTATCAAAGCTAGTTACATATAAACCTTGCATTGATACAAGCCCTAAGTAGATTGTAAACATTCCTCCTATAACCACCATATTTATGTTTTTAATGAAGGATGCCATTTTTTTAAGTTTTATGCTTTTTGATAAGTTATTTATAACTAATATTGCAAAAGCTATTGTTATTGATACAAATAAGAAATCTTTAAAAATTACGTTAATGAAGGTTACTCCACCTATAAATATTGGACTAATCGCTGTTGATGTGATTGGAAAACCTACCAAAACTAAGAAGGTAATCATTATAGGAAATATAACTTGCATAATTCCTATGGTGTGATCTATGGTGCTGTTGCAAATTTGTAGAACATCTTTAAATCCTACAAGCGTAAGCGTGACCATTGTGATAAAAATTATGTAGTTTGTTATTTGACTTATCGATCCAGATGAAAAAGAGTTTTCTAAACTTTTTAGTATTGATGATAATAGTGCAAGTACTATTATCATTGTTGCTACTTTTAAACTTGATTTGAGTTCATCAAACAACAATACTTTTATTCCTTCTTTATCAAATAAATCTAATATTGTTTTTTCTCCACCTATTAAATCTTTAATAAAGCTTTTTATGTCTACATCAGCAATGGCTGACTCATCTTCTATGTATTTTTGAATATCATCTAAATTAACTTTTTCTAGTTGACTATCTATGTAACTATCAATACTTTTTTTAGTACTATCATAATCATCATTTCCATTAGCAAATCCTACACCAGTTATCCCCAATATTAAAGTGAAGATAATTAGCGCTCCCCCAAATATTTTTTTCATACGTATTCATTCTCCTATGGGATAATATTTATTATCATTTCTACTATTGATAAAAGAATAGGGAATGACATAGTCATTACTATTATTTTTCCTCCAAACTCTAGCTTAGAGGCTATGTTGCCTTCTCCACAATCTTTACAAAGTTGTATAGCAAATTCCATAAGATACGCTATACCAATCAGTTTTATAATTAAAGATATGTACATATTAGGAATATTTGCTTTTGCTGCTAAGTCTTGTATTCCTTCTATAATAAAGTTTAATTTAAATATAACCGATAGAAGTATTATTACACCTGTGATAATTGCTATAAAACTTGCAATCTCTGGTCTATCTTTTTTAATTACTAAGCAGAGAGTTGTTGAAATTACGGCAATCCCTATTAATTGCATTACTTCCAAGATATCCCCTCCTCTTTAGTAAAGTTGAAACATTGTTCTCACTGCATTGAATAAAGTATTTATTTCAGTTAATACCATACCTAAAACTATTATTACTCCTGCCAAAGTAGTTAGTGTTGCCCAGTCTTTTCTATCAGTTTTTTCTAATATCATATTTAAAACTGATATTAATATACCTACTCCTGCAACTTTAAAAATAAGTGTTAAATCCATAGCATCCTCCCCCTTAAATTAAAATAATTCCTATGGCTAATCCAATAATTGTAGCTAATTTTCTGTAAACTATTCCCTTTTTATTTATATCTTCCTGCGTCTGTGAAGTCATTGCTTTAAGATTTTCAATAGATAAATCTATCATTCTTGCCTGCGATTCTACATCACTTTTTCCAAGCGTAAGTATAAGTTTTTTAAATTCCTCAACCTCCTTACTTTGCAAATAAGTTTCGCTAGTTAAGATATCGATGTTATCTTCAAGTATTTCATCTAACATTTTACTTTGATCCATCATTAAATCATTTTCCATTTTCTTAAAAAATCTAGCGAATGCGAACTCTGGTCTATCCCCTATTCTTTGAAATATTTCTTCTAGTGTATAAAGACCGAAAGACAAGTCCATCCTTATTATCTCTAATATTCTTATGAGGTCATGAAGCTGTTTATGCCTTTTTGTAAAAGCTTTATATATAAATTCACCTATTAGATAACTACATCCAACTAAAATTCCGATAACCATTATTTTAATTTGCAAAATACCATCTCTTTTCTTCTAAATCATATATTTTTTCTACTGTTCCTGGACCATGTTTGGCTGACAGTATAATTACTTTTTTAAATAATTCTTTATCTAATAGGCTACTTAGTTCTTTTCTATTTCTAATATCTTCTATCGAATCTCCATGTACTGTTGTTATAAGCCCTACACCACCGTTTAGTGCTGTATATAGTGCTTTTATTTCACTTTCACTACCTATTTCATCAGTTACTATGAGATTTGGGGACATGGATCTTAAAAGCATCATTATTCCTACATCCTTTGGGCATGTTTCAATAATATCAGTTCTTATTCCTACATCCATTTGAGGAATTCCCAAGTATGAGCCTGCTATTTCATTACGCTCATCAATTAAGGCAACTTTCATCCCCTTAAAACCATATTCTTCATTTCCATTGCTCAAGTTTCTAATTATATCTCTTATTAAAGTTGTTTTTCCACACTGAGGTGGTGAAATTATTAACGTGTTATTTACAGCGTTTTTTCCTTTTATAATGTGTGATAATACCTTTTCTGAGCATCCTTTTATTTGTCTAGATACTCTTATATTTAAAGATGAAATATGTTTTATATTTTTTACTTGTCCATCTTCTACTATGGCCTTACCTACTATACCTATTCTGTGCCCCCCTCTTAGGGTTATAAATCCTTTTTTGATATCATCCATAAATGTATGGATTGAGTATTTGCATATTATTTGAAAGGTCTGTTCAATATCTTCTTTTGTAACAATGTATGGATTGTCCATTTTTTGTTGCAAAGTTTTACTTCTCTCATCGTAGAAATAGTCTTTACTATTTGCATTTATGATAAGTGGTTTTTGTGATCTTAGTCTTATTTCTTCTATATTGATGTTTTTATCTGAGATACTCTTTATCTTTTCTCTTAGGTTACTTGACAATGCATTTACTATTTCATCACTAAGTTTATTCATATCTTGTCCTCCTCCTCTGTTTATATAATTCTATTAAGGACAAGTATAAAATATTACTAAAAAAATTTATGAGCTTAAGTTTTTAAATTGATTAAAGATTATGAGCTATTATAATCTTCTTGATATATAAAAATTCGCTTCGCTCATGTCATCAACGTCCATTCGGCAAGCTCCTGTCCCATTACTTTAAACGACTCCGTTCGTTGCTCAAAAGCTTTTTAAGCGACTACATCTACGATTATATTTTACTTAAGATTAGTGCATTGGTATCACTTGTTCACATGAGTTATTCACAGGCTTTGAACTATCATAAATTCCTTATACGTAAAAAAGAGCGCTAATTTAAGCGCTCTTCATAACTAATTAATATACTATTTTATTTCTTAATCATAATTTAATATTATTATTTTAATAATGCAAATTTACCCATTATAATCACATTTGTACCTAGTTATATTTTTGTATTTTTCACCTAAACTTTTAATTGAAAAGCCATGCTTTCTGTAAAAATCAACTGCATCATCATCAGTTTCAGCAGTTAAAATTTTGGGATCCAACTCGCTAATTACATAATCAACCAATTTACTTCCAATACCTTGTCTTTGATGATCTTTACTTACTGCAATGTTTAATATATTAAGGTTACCTATATTTTTCTTTTCAATAACTATTACTCCATATATTTTATCCTCTAAATAATATCCATAAGTTTCAATATTGGGGTTATTATAGTAATCTTCAGCTAGTGAATTAATCTTTTCTTTTCTTTGTTCATATAGACATTCTGAAATTATTGATAATACACCTGGTGATTTTAAACTACTTTTTATATCTTGTATCTCTTCCAAATCCCTCTCCTCCTTGTAATTGTTATCTTAATTTTTCTTCAATAATAAATCTGCTCGGATAAAATTCATATAAACTTATACTTTCAATGTATCCACTAAAATGAGTAAATTTATTCGCTAAAATTGGTATAGCTTTTTGTATATTCTCAGCTTCATCGGAAAGCATCGTAACATGAGGCACCCAATTAAATGAATCCGAGCAATTAATATTAAATTCTTTGCGCAAATCAAGTAATTCGTATGTTACAGAAGGCGATATGAAAATTACTTTCATACCAAATAATCCAATGTTATCAAATGAAACTGGTATTTTACATGTTTTTTTACTAATTTCTATGACTCTCTCTTTTACTTCTTGTTCTTTATCTATTTCATATGTACCTAACGTTATATGAGCAGGAAAATTAGGAGTTTGTGTACCTACGATTCCTTGTGAAAAAATAGAACTTTGCAATTCTTTTAATTTACGTTCAGTATCTTCATCAAATTGAGCCATAACATACAAAAATCTATTATTCATAAACCCTCCTTGTATATTTGTTTACATCAAACCATTAACTTATACATTACTTTTAGTATAGTTTCGCCATGTAAAACTCATCTACATATTTCCCATCTATAATCATAGCATTTTTCTTTATCCCTTCTACTATAAATCCATTTTTTTCATAAAGATGTTTTGCTATAACATTGGTACAAATAGCACTTAACTCTAGTCTTGTTATGCTATTTTCTTTTGCCCATTTATCTAATTCACAAAATAATTTACTGCCTATTCCCTTGTTTCTATATTTTTCTCTAATTCCAGTAACAATATATGCACTATGGTTTATCCTCCTCGGTATGCCTCTTTGAGCCGAAAGAAATCCTACTATATTATTAGAGTCAAATGCTACTAAAACCAAATTACCACCATTTGTAGCTTTATCAATTATGCCTTTTACTATATTAATATCAGCCGGTCGTTCATCAGGTTCAAACATCATGTTTTTAGTTTCTTTATCTAAATTTAAAAGCATGTCTAGGTAGTTATTAGCATCTTCTTTTTTTATTTTTCTAATTTCCATAGCTTTCCTCCCTTAATAAGATATTAGCATATTTTTTGTGAAATTTATTAGTAAAGATGAATTTATCAACATAATTTTTCAATATATTAAAGTATTTTTGTTATTTAATTTCAAACTGTATATTATTAATATAGAATTACCCAAAATATATAATTAATAATCAATCATACCAAAGAAAAATATTATCATTATATAACCTCAGGAGAATTTGTTGAAACCAAATACACGGTAAAAATTTATAGTAATACTTGATGAATTTAAATAATCCATTTGTACGTTTATTACAAAATAAAAGATACCTGTCACTTTCAGGTATCTTATTTATTCATTTCAAGTTTTCTTAGTATTTATTTCAAAAGTTATATATTTTATTATCCATTAACTTATATGATTATGAAAATATGTTGATAAATCAATTTCTCTTTCATTTGTATCAATATTAAACGTAAATATGCTTGATGCTAAAAACAACAAGAAAAAAATATTAGAAACTATGCTAATAATATTTTTATTTTTAGGATATAGTTCAACAAAAGCTAGCACTAGCATTATTAACATAGAAATAAATGCATAGCTTTTAAATATTTTATCCTTTAATACTTCTTTTCCTTTAATTAAAAAATCATCAAAATAAATAGTATTTTCCTCATTTTCTTCCCCCATCATATAATGAGATCCCACTTCTATTTCTACCTCTTTATGGTCTCCTACATTGGTTAAACTGTACTCATATTTTCCGTATTTAATATAATCCTTGGAATCAATATTATATAATTTATCAAATGTATATAATGTAAAACCTACAAATATTATTACTCCTATACTTATACATAGCTTATTTCTAGCAAATACCACTTTCTTGTCTTCTGAATAATTTGTATTAATTACATATTTTTTATTTAGATAATTTTCATATGGTGCATATATTAATATTATTAATATCATTTCATTAAAAATTAATATAGATGCTGGATTAATAATAAGCGATATAATTCTAATTACTATATAAATATATATTAAATAAGCAAATATTATTTTACCTTTTTCAAATCTTTCTTTATCTCTAAATTTATAATACGAGTATTCTTCTATATTTTTTGTTGTAGCTAGATATTCATGTATAATATACATGAATATGCATAATAATGCTATACTCATCCCGCTTTCAATAAAAAAGTTAGCTATAAATCCAATTGCCAATGTTATATACATATATTTTTTAACATTTTTGTCTACCTTTATTTTACTCATAAATCCCCCTTTATTCTCTTCAGTTTTATTATATCATAGCTAAATCACTTACTAATATATTTCTATATAAAAACATTTTAAATATAAATTAAATATATGTATATAAAGTTTATTAATTATTGGTTTATTCTTTATAAAAAGTAAAACTAGCTTATATGAACATATATAAGCTAGTTTTGCTTTTTATTATTTAGTTTTTCAAATATACAATTTAGCTATTACCTCATTTTATAAAATTGCTAAAAATTGTTTCAATAATTATCCAAATAGACTAAGCAGTATACCTGCAGCTACAGCAGACCCTATAACTCCTGCAACGTTAGGTCCCATTGCATGCATAAGAATAAAATTCCCTGGATTCTCTGCTTGAGCTACCTTTTGAGAAACTCTAGCTGCCATTGGAACTGCAGACACTCCAGCAGATCCTATTAATGGATTTATTTTTTCTTTACATACTAAGTTCATAAGTTTTGCAAATATTACTCCTGCAGCTGTCCCCACTGCAAAAGCTACTATTCCTAATCCAAATATCATTAGAGTTTGAGTACTTAAGAATATTTCCGCTTCAGCTGATGCACCTACTGATATTCCTAAGAATATAGTTATTATATTTATTAGAGCATTTGAAGCAGTCTCCGATAGTCTATCTGTAACACCAGATTCTTTAAGTAAATTTCCAAACATTAACATTCCTATAAGTGTAGCTGCTGCAGGTAACAATAAAGACACTACAATCGTTACTACTATTGGGAATAGTATTTTAGCTTTCTTTGGAACTGTTTTTGTTTGCTTCATTACTATTTCTCTTTCTTCTTTAGTAGTTAACAATCTCATAATCGGAGGTTGTATAATTGGAACTAGTGCCATATAAGAGTATGCTGCTACTGCAATAGGTGCAAGTAGCTCTGGTGCTAGCCTAGTAGCCAAGTATATAGCTGTAGGTCCATCTGCACCACCTATTATCCCTATAGCTGAAGCTGCTTGAGCTCCAAAACCTAATACTAACGCTCCTAAAAATGTAGTAAATATACCAAATTGAGCTGCTGCCCCTAATAAAATACTTTTTGGATTCGCTATTAATGGACCAAAGTCCGTCATTGCTCCTACTCCTAAGAATACAAGTGGTGGGAATATACCTAGCTCATCTCCTTGAAATAAGTAGTGTAACAATCCACCTGGAGATTCTGTTGATATATGAGCACTCACACCGCCTTTAATAGCTTCTACTCCCTCAGGAGTTATTAGTTGAATATGTGAAACTGCATTATTCATTACTCCTGATAAAGGTAGGTTTGATAGTAGCATCCCAAATGCTATTGGCACTAATAATAGTGGTTCAAATTCTTTTGAAATAGCTAAATATAGTAATAAACAAGCTATCAATATCATTACAGTTTGTTGCCAAGTAATATTGACAATCCCCATTGTCTGAATAAAATCTAATATAACCTCTCCCACGGGTTTGTTCCCCCTTCTATGTGTATTTCTACTTTAGTATCACTAATGTATCTCCTGAACTTACAGCTGCACCTTTAGATGTTTTTATGTCTGCAACTACTCCATCATTAGGAGCCATAATTTCATTTTCCATTTTCATTGCTTCAAGTATTACAAGAACATCACCTTTTTTTACTTTTTGTCCCGAATTTACTTTAACATCAATTATCGTTCCTGGCATAGGTGCTACTACGCTACCACCACCAGCTTGTACTTGAGGCTTTACTACTTTACTTTCATTAGATGTTGTCCTTGGAGCTACTGGTCGCTCTACTTGAGGTATAGAAGCTGGTCGTGAATTCATACCTAATTCTTCTACTTCAACCTCATACGCAACCCCATTAACTGTTATACTATATTTTTTAATCATTTTATCCCTCCTGTATTATATATCCATGTAAGATACGTTCTCCCAGTTACTTTGAGTGTTATTACTTCTTTTAATCCTTTTAACAATAATATTTTTAGAACTAGTTGCCATTATGCTTGCCGTAATCACAGATACCAACTCTATATCATTTATTGCTGTAACATCTTCGTCTAAAGCCTGAACCGATACTTTTTCTTCTTTATTTTCTTTTGAAGGCTCACTGACTGAAACAGCATTTATTATATTAATTAATACTGAGATTAAAACTAATATTGAAAATACTACTACCATCGCAAGAAGTGCAGTTGCACAACCTCCTAACAATTTTTCTCCTATAGACATACTAGTAATATCTGTTTTTAATACTTCTAGTAATTGACTTATACTCATATTCCTCACCTTCCTATAAAGGTATATTTCCGTGCTTTTTAAACAATCTAGTCTCTCTCTTTGTTGATAGCATATCAAATGCATCAGCTAATCTTATTCTAGTTAAAGATGGCTCGATTACATCATCTATATATCCTCTTTCTGCTGCTTTATATGGAGTTGCAAATTCATCCGTATATTCTTTTATTTTTTCTAATCTCATAGCATTCTTATCTTCTGCTTGAGATATTTCTTTCTTAAATATTATGTTTGCTGCACCTTGTGGTCCCATAACTGCAACTTCTGCAGTAGGCCAAGCAAGAACTACATCTGCTCCTAAGTCTTTTGAACACATTGCAAGATAAGATCCACCATAAGCTTTTCTTGTTATTAATGTTACTTTAGGAACAGTCGCTTCACTATAAGCATAAAGCATCTTAGCTCCATGTCTTATTATTCCTCCATATTCTTGAGAAGTTCCTGGTAAGAATCCTGGTACATCTACTAAACTTAATATTGGAATGTTATAACAATCGCATGTTCTTATAAATCTTGATGCTTTATCTGAAGCATTTATATCTAAGCTTCCAGCCATAACTTTTGGTTGATTAGCTATTATTCCTATACTCTCTCCATTGATTCTACCAAATCCAACTATCATATTTTTAGCAAAGAAAGGTTGAACTTCGTAGAAATCACCATTATCAATTATTTTATCTATTACATCCTTCATATCATAAGCTTTGTTAGAACCATCTGGAATTATTTCATCTAACTCGCTTATAGCCTCATTTACAGAGTCCTCACATTCGAATAATGGAGCTTTTTCTGTATTATTTGAAGGTAAAAAGCTTAATAACTTTCTTATTTGCTCTATACAATCCTCATCATTATTTGCTATAAAGTGAGCAACTCCTGAAGTTGTATTATGAGTAGAAGCACCACCTAAATCTTCAGCACTTATTTCTTCCCCAGTAACTGTTTTTATTACTTGAGGTCCAGTGATAAACATTTGGCTTGTTTTATCTACCATGTATATAAAATCTGTAAGAGCTGGCGAGTAAACTGCACCACCTGCACAAGGTCCCATTATAGCACTGATTTGAGGTATTACCCCTGATGCTATAGTGTTTTTATAGAAGATTTCTCCATATCCTGCAAGAGCATCAACACCTTCTTGTATTCTTGCACCTCCAGAATCATTAAGACCAACTACTGGAGCTCCCATTTTCATTGCTAAGTCCATCACTTTACCCATTTTCTTAGCATGCATCTCTCCTAAAGATCCACCAAGAACAGTAAAATCTTGTGCAAAAGCACATACTAGTCTTCCATCTACTTTTCCATAACCACATACTACACCTTCGCCTGGAGCTTCACTTTTCTCCATACCAAAGTTTGTGCATCTGTGTTTTACAAAAGCATCAACTTCTACAAATGTACTTTCGTCAAATAATAAATTTAATCTTTCTCTACAAGTAAGCTTACCAGATTTATGTTGCTTATCAATTCTAGCTTGCCCTCCTCCAAGTTCTATTTTTTCTCTTTTTTGTTTAAGCAATTTTAACTTTTCTATAGACATCTCATTTCCCCCAAGTCTTATTTTCTTTCACTTAGTTCTATAAGTATTCCATTTGTACTCTTTGGATGGCAGAATGCAATACTTGCGTTTCCTGCGCCATATCTAGGCTTTTCATCTATCATTTTATATCCTTTTGACTTTATTTCTTCTATTGCTTCTTCTATATTATCTACCCTTAGTGCGATATGTTGGATTCCTCCTCTACCGCCATTTTTTTCAATAAACTTCGCTATTGGTCCATCTTCACTTGTTGATTCTAATAATTCAAGTTCTGTATCACCTACTGGTAAAAAAGCTACCTTAACTTTTTGTTCTTCTACTACTTCTGTTCCTTGGCACTTAAACCCAAGTACTTCTTCATAAAATTTTAAAGCTTCTTCTAAATTTGGTACTGCTAACCCTATATGATCAACATTTTTTATATCCATCTACGCTCTCCTCCTATTTGGTTACACTAGAAAATATTATTTCTCCAATTGAATATGGATCACTTTCCCTTGTTATAGTTTTAGATAAAAGCAAATCTATTTCACCTTTTGATTCAGCTACTTTCACTAAATTTTCTATTTTTCTATGAACTATTTCTTTTACTTCTAATCTATTTCTTTCTAGCCTCTTACTGTTTATTTCATCTCTTTCAAATAAGAATTCTTTATGCTTTTGTATATTTTTAAGGGCAATATCAATCCCCTCTCCATTTTCAGATATAGCTAAGCTAACAAGAGGTCTAAAGTCCCAATCTTTTTTGAAATCAAGCATCATATCTATTTCTAAAGATGTTTTTTTAGCTCCATCTCTATCGGCTTTATTTACAACAAATATATCAGCTATTTCCATAACACCAGCCTTTATTGCTTGAATATCATCACCAAGCCCTGGTACCATTATCATCACAGTTGTGTCTGCTGTTTTTACTATATCTATTTCTGATTGACCTACACCTACTGTTTCTACAAATATATAGTCACATCCATAAGCATCTAAAACTTTTATTGCAGCTTGAGTTGCATTAGATAATCCACCTAAGCTACCTCTTGTTCCCATAGATCTAATAAATACATTTTTATCTATACTTAAGTCATTCATTCTTATTCTATCTCCAAGAATAGCCCCCTTTGTAAACGGGCTAGTTGGATCAATTGCAATAATTCCTATTTTTTTATTTTCCAATCTCAGACTTTTGGCTATTTTATCAGTAAAAGTAGACTTTCCAGCACCAGGAGGGCCTGTAATTCCAATAATATAGGCCTTCCCAGTATATTTAAAAATCTCTTTCATAATTTCTTCATATCCGTCTACTTCATTTTCTATCATAGTAATAAGCTTTGCACAGGCTCTTTTGTCTCCTGATATAATAGCCTCTACTAGTTTTTTCATAGAATCACACCAATCCATTTGCTTTTTTTTCTACATTCTCTCTTATATAATCTATTGTCACTGAAGTAGGGGTCCCTGGAGTAAATATTTCTGCTACCCCACATTCTTTTAAAAATGGAATATCTTCATCAGGGATTACTCCACCGCCTATTACCAAAATATCATCATATGCATTTTCTTCTTTTAGAAGTTCTACCACTTTAGGTAGCAAATAGTTATGCGCTCCTGATAAAATACTCATAGCAACTACATCTACATCTTCTTGTATTGCTGCTTGAACAATTTGCTCTGGAGTTTGTCTAAGGCCTGTATATATTACTTC
Organism: Romboutsia sp. LXY-2; assembly: GCF_056171995.1. Lineage (NCBI taxonomy): Bacteria > Bacillati > Bacillota > Clostridia > Peptostreptococcales > Peptostreptococcaceae > Romboutsia > Romboutsia sp. LXY-2. Next base: position 722,533 of record NZ_JBKFGI010000001.1, read on the forward strand.
CATACCTGCATCTCTAAGCGCCCTAGATATAACTTTTGCTCCTCTATCATGACCATCAAGCCCCGGCTTCGCAACTAATACTCTTATATGTTTCATTATTTCTCCCCCTTAACTATATGTTTACTAAATTTGAAATCAGGTTTTATATCATAACTGTTTGTTTGTATTCACCAAACTCTTCTCTCATAACACCGCAAACTTCTCCCAATGTTGCATATTCTCTTACCGCATCTAGAATATATGGCATGATATTTTTTTCAGACTTACAAGCTTCTCTAAGTGATTCTAATGCTATAGTTACTTTCTCATTATTTCTCTTCATTTTTAAATCTTCTATTTTTTCTTTTTGTCTCTCTCCAACCATAGGATCAACTCTTAATAGACCTTTTGGTGGTTCTTCTTCTATTTGGAATTTATTTACTCCTACTATAACTTTTTTATTACTTTCTATTTCTTTTTGATATTTATAAGCACTATCCATTATTTCTTGTTGGATGAATCCTTTTTCTATAGCAAGTGGAGCTCCACCAAGTTCTTCTATCTTATTAATCAACTCCATAGCTTCTTCTTCTATCTTATTAGTTAAACTTTCTATATAATAAGAACCTGCTAGTGGATCTATAGTATCTGCAACTCCACTTTCATATCCTACTATTTGTTGAGTTCTTAACGCAGTTCTAACAGAGCTTTCTGTTGGAAGAGCCAATGCTTCATCCTTAGAATTCGTATGTAGCGATTGTGTTCCTCCCAGAACAGCAGCTAGTGTTTGTATTGCAACCCTAACAATATTATTTTCTGTTTGTTGCGCTGTTAATGTACATCCAGCAGTTTGAGTGTGGAATTTAAGAGACCAAGATTTTGGACTTTCTGCCTTAAATTTTTCCTTCATTATTCTAGCCCATATTCTTCTAGCTGCTCTAAATTTTGCTACTTCTTCAAGTAAATTGTTATGTGCATTGAAGAAGAATGATAATCTTGGAGCAAAATCATCAACTTGAAGTCCACATTCTATTGCTGCCTTTACATAAGCAATTCCGTCTGCCAATGTGAATGCTACCTCTTGTACTGCATTTGCTCCCGCTTCTCTTATATGGTAACCTGATATACTTATTGTGTTCCACTTTGGTACATTCACAGAACAATAGTCAAATATATCAGTTATAAGTCTCATAGATGGTTTAACTGGGAATATATATGTTCCTCTTGCAATATATTCTTTCAAGATATCATTTTGTATAGTTCCTCTTAACTTATCAGCACTAACTCCTTGTTTTTCAGCTACAGCTATATACATAGCTAATAAAACAGATGCTGGTGCATTAATAGTCATTGAAGTAGAAACCTTATCTAGCGGTATTCCATCAAATAGTATTTCCATATCTGCTAATGAATCTATTGCAACTCCAACCTTACCAACTTCACCTTGTGCAACTGGGTCAGATGAATCATATCCCATTTGAGTTGGTAAATCGAAAGCTACTGATAATCCCATTGAACCTTGGTCTATAAGATATTTATATCTTTGGTTAGACTCTTCAGCCGTAGCAAAACCAGCGTACATTCTCATTGTCCAAAGTTTACCTCTATACATTGTAGGCTGTACACCTCTAGTAAATGGATATTGTCCTGGATATCCCAAGTCATTTTCATAATCAACTTCTACATCAAGTGGCGTATACAACCTCTTAATTTCTTCGTCTGAGTCAAACTTAAAACTAGACTGTCTTTCCGGGAATTTCTCTAAGCTTTTATTAACTTTACTTTCTTCCCATTTTTTAAATGAATCTTGGATGTTTTTGTTTTCCATCTTATTTCCCCCTTAGTCATCTATATCAATTAAAAAATTAAGCTACTAAATTTCTACTACTTCTTGTTCTTTCATCGTTCCAGTTAATAAGAATCTTTGATGCCAAGAAAGTGCATCATCTAATGCATGTGGAGTATGCTTAAATTTACCTTCTAAAGCCTTATTGAAATAATTGTATAATTCATCTCTATAATCTGGATGAGCACAATTCTCAATTATACATTTTGCTCTTTCCTGTGGTGATAATCCTCTTAAATCTGCTACACCTTGTTCTGTTACTATAACCATTACATCATGTTCTGTATGATCATGATGGCTTACCATAGGAACGATACTTGAGATATCTCCATTCTTAGCTATAGATTCTGTAGTGAATATTGTTAAATATCCATTTCTTGCAAAATCTCCAGATCCGCCTATTCCATTCATCATCCTACTTCCCATGATATTTGTTGAATTTACATTTCCATATATATCAACTTCTATTGCAGTATTTATAGCTATTACTCCTAGTCTTCTTGCTATTTCTGGGTTATTGCTTATTTCTTGTGGTCTAAGGACTAACTTATCTTTATACTTATGAAAGTTATTATAAAAATCATCTAGTCTTTCTGGTGATATTGTAAGTGATGTACCTGAAGCAAATTTTACTTTCCCAGATTCTATTAAATCTATAACTGAATCTTGTATAACTTCAGAGTAAACTGTTAAATCTTCAAAATCAGAGTTTTCAAGTCCTGCTAATATTGCATTAGCAACGCTTCCTACTCCAGATTGTAGTGGCAATAGATTTTTCGGAAGTCTACTTTCTGATACTTCATTCTCTAAGAATTTTATAAGATTTTTGGCCATCTTATTAGATATTTCATCAACTGGTGCTACTGTTCTAGTTTTATCTTTTATATCAGTGTAAACGATTGCCGCAATTTTATCTAAATCACATTTTATATATGGTGTACCTATTCTATCATCCACATTTGTAAGTGGTATAATTTCTCTATTCGGCGGATTTTGTAAGTTATAAATATCATGTATTCCTTCAAGCTCTATAGGTTGAGATGTGTTTATTTCAACAATTACTTTATCTGCTACATCTACAAATACATTTGAGTTACCTATAGATGTACTAGGAATTATATATCCGTCTTCTGTTATAGATACAGCCTCTATTAAAGCTATATCAATTTTTCCTAAGAAGCCATATTTAATCCACTGAGGAATGTGACTTAAATGCATATCAGCATATTTGACTTCTCCATTATTTATTGCATTTCGCATCATTGTCGTAGTTTGATATGGATACCTTCTTTTAACAACTTTACTTTCAACAAGTGATGCATCTAATTCTGGTCCTACTGATGCACCGGTGATTATAGTTAAACTTATTTCATCACCATCTTTTGCTCTATTTGCAATTTCAAGTGGAACAGCTTTTGGATATCCAGCTGGTGTAAATCCACTTGCCCCAACTATCATATTGTCTTCAAATAGCATAGCTGCTTGCTGAGGAGTCATAACTTTTTCTTTTAGCTTATTACATCTCAATCTCTCCATTAATTGAAAACCTCCATCTAGTTTTTCTGTTATAAGACTAATACTTTGACTCTTAATTTATTAAATTGGTAATTTATGCAGTACTATTGTAAATATAACCATACCTAATAGTGCAAATGGATACGTGGCTCCATACCCCGCAGCAGGATCATCGCTACCAGCTGCTTCTATTGCCGCACCTAGACCAGGTGTAGAAGTCATTCCCCCGCATATAGCTCCAGATAGCATTAACCAATTGATTTTTAATACATATCTACCTATTATGAATCCAAACATCATTCCTACTGTCCCTATTAGTAATGATACTATCGCTAAAAATGCTCCAGATCCGACAAGTGTGTCTATTGCTTTATATCCATACTTAAGACCTACTATTGCAAGGAAAAAAGTTAAAGACATATCTCTTATAACACCTAGTATTTTTCCATCCATTCTAAAACTTATCTTTCCTAATTTGCCTACATAACCTAATATTAAAGCACCTATCAATACTCCTCCTGTTGATCCTAGACTAAAGTATCCTATGTATGGAAGATATATTTCTATATTCCCAATAATGTATCCAAAGGTGCAAGCTATTGCAAAACCAAGCATATCAAATTTAGTTTCTTTAATTTCTTTTAAGTTAACTGACTTCTTTGCATCTTCCAACTCTTTTCTATATTCTAATCTTTCTTTTTCTACATCAATCTTAAATATAGCTGGGAAGAAATTTACTGCAATTATAACTATTAATACCCCAAAAGGATAACCAATTGCATGACCAGCCCCTATACTAGCTTCTGCATTAGTAATATATTGTTGTTTAATTTCTTCAGTCATTTCAAATGATTTTGCATCTTCTGGGCTAAATACTTCTATAGCCTCATCCCCTGTTGATGCCATATTAATAAACTTAACTTTCTCCTCTGGTGTCATATTTTCGTATTTATCTGCCTGTTCTTTAGCAAATCCTCTTGCAGTCTCTATTGCTGCAGCAAGTCCCGGTGAGCTAGTTAAAGCACCCGTGTACACTCCAGAAACTTCGTAAGGATTCTCTCCTCCTCCAAACCACGTTGCAACATATGTTGTTGCAGCACTTGTAAATGTTATCATTAGACCTAGTAATACAAATTTCATTCCATATTTTTTTATAACTATTCCCATATCTTTAGCAGCTAGCAATCCAACTGCTGCAACGAATAATATTAGGAATATGTCAAAGAATCCACTAGGTATAACATCAGAGTTTAACAAATTCTGTGCAGATTTATACATTTCGCTCCCCTCTGCAACACTAAGCGAGTATTTATATGCTATCCAACCGATGATAAGTCCTGTAAATAAAGCCCCCGAGTTACCAAAGCTAAACTTACCAAATTTTATTTTGCCAAATAGTAATCCCGTTATTATAGCTAACAACATCAGTATGTAAGGACTCAAAAAAACTAAAGCAAAATCAAATTTCATATTATTCCACCCCCTACTATTTTTATACAATTATCAAAATATTTTTTATATTTATTAATATTATAGGCTTGATAATATACTTTTGTATAATATATAATGGTATATATATTCATATATAAATTTATATCAATGTTTTAGTTAATAAATATAGATGTTATCCGTATCAATACAACATGGAATAATTTATACTATATATTTTTAAAACTAGTTATATTTAGTCAATTTATCTTTTCATAATGTTTTATCAAGTTTTTCTATTTAAATCGCATCAACCAAAATTAAACTTTAATGATACATAATTTAGTTACTACCATGATATAAGGGGGCATTATATAATGGAATTATTGCATTTGAAGTATTTTCTAACTGTTGCAAAAACAGAACATATTACTAAGGCTGCAAAAGAATTAAACATTGTACAGCCAGCACTTAGTAAAACTATTTCTTCTTTAGAAAAAGAAATTTGTGTTTCTTTATTTGATAGAAAAGGTAAGTATATAGAACTAAATGAAAACGGAAGGTTTTTTTATGAAAAAGTGAATCAATCTTTATCAATCTTAGAAAATAGCATTAAAGAGTTGCAAGAAAAAAATTCTGTACTTGAAAATGAAATCAAACTACTCGTTTTAGCCGCTTCGCCTTTAATCCCTGACATTTTATCTAAATTTAGAAGCTTATATCCTCAAATCACATTTGAACTTAGTCAAGACTTGGAAAGCCCTTCTAACTGTCGTAATTTTGACTTTTATATTTATTCTGCACCTAATATTAATGAGCTTGATAAAAATTCCATAAACTTATTAACAGAAGAGCTGTCTGTAGCTGTTCCTATCTCACATCCTCTAGCTAAAAAATCAAAAGTATCTTTACATGATTTATACCTAGAGAACTTTATAACGCTAGGTCAAGGGAATTTTAAAGAAGTAGTTTATTCTATATTAAAAAGTGGCAAATTTACTCCTAACATAGTATTTGAAAGTAATAATCCATTTACACTAAAAAATTTAATCTCCTCTGGACAAGGTATTAGTATTGTTCCTAGTATGTCTTGGAATTTTAAAGATGATCCTTATATTAAGTTACTAAGCTTTGATAATAATACCTATAAACGTAATGTTAACTTATCTTGGAATGAAGCTAAATATAAATCAAATCATATTCTATTGTTTAAAGAATTTATTATGGATTATTTTGAAAACATTCGTTAAATATCTAACACAAAATAAAAAAGGAGCTTATCGCTCCTTTTTTTATTTTCGCTATATTAAATATTATTATTTAAATTTACTAATGTTTCAAATACATAGCTCCAAGCTTTCTTCCTTCTTCAAAAGCTTCTATGTTTAAATCCTGTGTTCCTTTTGGTACACGGTTACTTACAGAATATTTTATGTGTTCTGCATCAATATATCTAAGTACAGAACTTATAACTCCTAAAGTAATAATATTAGCTGTCATAGGCTTTTTAATTACCTCTTTAGCAGTGTGTAATATTGGAACTTTATAAATATTTGGATTTTGATTGTCTTTTGTATCAATTGAAGAGTCTATTATAATTATGCTATTAGATTTCGCATCTTTTGAATATTCATCAAAAGATTTTTGAGTTAGAGATATTAGTATATCAGAATTTACTACCTTAGGAAAATTTATATGCCTATTACTTAGTATTACTTCTGATTTACTAGCTCCTCCTCTTGCTTCAGGACCATATGATTGAGACTGTATTGCGTTTAGATTTGATAAAATAGCTCCTTCTGCTAATATTATTCCTGCAAGTATAAGACCTTGCCCTCCAGAACCACTCAGTCTTATTTCTGTTTTCATATACATTCCCCTATCTTTTAAAATTTATCTATTATCTTTTGATACTCTTCTGTATATTCTGGTAGCTGTACATCTTTAAAAACACCTATAGCTATTTTATTCTGTTCTATACTGCTTCTTAAATCATTTGTCATTATGCTATGAGCTTTTATTTCTTTCATCAGTTCTACTGAAGAACCTTTTTTATTTTTTCTTCCGTAATATGTAGGACATACGCTTAATCCTTCTACAACTGAAAAACCTTTATGCATAATCGCTTTTTTAGTGTAGTCTATCATTTGTTTTGCATGGTATGCACTTGCTCTTGCTACAAATGTTGCACCTGCTGCTGCTGATAAGTCGCATATATCAAATGGCTTATCAATATTTCCAAAAGGAGCTGTAGTTGCCTTATCATTAGTAGGTGTTGTTGGTGAGTATTGCCCACCTGTCATACCATAAATGTTATTATTAAATACTATTGTAGTTATATCTATATTTCTTCTACAAGAATGTATTAGATGGTTACCACCTATAGCTGTTGCATCTCCATCTCCAGTTATTACTATAACATGAACATCTGGTTGTGCAAGCTTTATACCTGTAGCAAATGCAAGAGCTCTACCATGAGTAGTGTGAACTGTATTGTAATCAAAATATCCACTAGCTCTCGAAGAACAACCAATGCCTGATACTACACATATCTTATTCTTGTCTATATCTAATTCTTCTATTGCTCTAGCTATTGAGTGCATTAATATGCCATGACCGCATCCTGGACACCATATATGAGGTAATCTATTTGTTCTAAAGTTATTTTCAATAATCTTACTTGGCATAAACACACACCTCCTCAATAGCCTTTATTATTTCATCAGGTGAAATTATATCACCGTTATATTTATTTATTCCTGTAATCTTACAGTCATCTTTTACTATTCTTTCTACTTCTAATCTCATTTGACCCATATTCATCTCTGGTACAAATATATGATCTACTCTTTGGCTTAACTCCTTAAGAGCTTGTTCTGGGAAAGGCCATACAGTTTTTACTGCAAGTAATCCTACCTTCTCTCCCCTCTCTCTTAATTCATCAACTGCATCTTTAGAACATCTAGCCATACATCCAAAACTTACCATAAGTTTTTGGCAATCTTCTGTATGATAGTGTTCATATATTAATATATCATCTAAGTTATTTTCTATTTTATCATTTAATCTAGTAAGAAGCTTGTGTGCTTCTTTTGTGCTATTGCTTGGGAATCCTGTTTCATCATGAACAAGTCCAGTAACATGGAACTTATAACCATATCCTATTCCCTCCATTGGTGGAACTAAATCCTCCGTAACTTCATAAGCTCTATAATCTTCCTTACTTCTAGTAGCTCTTTTTCTATCTAGTACCTCTAAGTCTTCTAAACCTGTAAGCTCTACCTTTTCTCTCATATGTCCAATTACTTCATCTAAAAGAAGTATAACTGGTGTTCTATATTTTTCTGCTAAATTAAAAGCTTTAACAGTAAGTGTGTAAGCTTCTAATACTGACGTTGGTGATATCGCTATTATAGAGTGGTCACCATGAGTCCCCCATTTTGCCTGCATTAAATCTCCTTGTGCAGGACTTGTTGGTAGTCCAGTACTTGGACCACTTCTTTGAACGTTTACAATTACACATGGTGTTTCTGTAATACATGCGTATCCTATTGCTTCTTGTTTTAAAGAAAAACCAGGTCCACTAGTGGCAGTCATAGATTTCTTCCCTGCTATTGATGCACCTATTACTGCAGACATAGATGCTATTTCATCTTCCATTTGAATAAAAGTACCCTTAACTTTTGGTAACATTAATGATGATATTTCTGCTATTTCTGTAGATGGTGTTATTGGGTATCCTGCAAAAAATTTCATTCCTGCATGTATCGCTCCGTGCACGCAGGCTTCATTTCCTTGTAATAACTTTGCCTTAATCGCCATAATCTACACCTTTCATTATTTAATTTCTTCTACATGTATTGCGAAGTCTGGACATCTTAGTTCACACAATCCACAAAGAATACAGTTTGATTTATCCTTCATGAAAACGCCTTCCTCATCTAGTTCAAGCACCTTCTTAGGGCAGAACTCTACACATATTCCACAAGCTTTGCACCATGATTTATCTATAACCAATTCTTTTGCCAATAATCTCACCTTCTTTACCTAAGATATTGTATATGATTATATAATTTTTTTTATTACATATATAAATTTTACAATGCATGTCCATTTTCCTCCTTTATTTCTACATTTTATTTAGAAATTACTCCAAAAAAATAAGGAAGCCATAATTTTTAATCTTTTCGACAAAAATTATGGCTTCCTTATTGCAAAGGTTTTCATAGCTGAAATTCTCCTAAATATTAGTTTGTAGTTATTTTTTTGAAATTATTGTTCATGATATTTCATTCATGAAACATTAGCTGCATATATTGTTAATAATTTTTCATTAATTATTCAGCGTCATAATCTGGTGCGTAATCATAATCCATATCCTCTTCATAGTCAAAGTATACTAATTCTACTGATTCATTCATATTTATACCTCCTTAAAATTTTATTATTTCTTATTATATATAGTAATATATATTTTCATTTTTTGCAAGAGTTTTTTTTTATCTTTCATTTTTATTTTATTATATGCAGCTTTTTCGTTTATGATACTCGTTTATGAATTTTTGTTATTAAAAATTTCATAAATTATTTTGACTATTTCAAGGTAATATTTATTAGATTGCATAGTTTATAAAATATAAATTTTTTTCTCTATTTTTAAAAAAAAATATTTTTTTCTTATATAATTCATGACTCCAATAAAAATAGGATGACACTTTGCCATCCTATTTTTATATATTATTTTTAAGTAGTCTCATTGCTATTAACTATCTCTTTTTTTATTTCTTTATTTTTGCTAAATAAGTTAGTACATATTCCTGCTATAATAAGTAATCCTGCTATGATTTTTACTAATGATATAGATTCTCCTAAAATAAAGAATGCTAATATCATAGAAAATACCGGAACTAAATTTATATATAAAGACGTTTTTGTTGGTCCTATTTTCTTATTAGACATTTGTTGTATTAAATATCCAAATACTGATGGGAATATAGCCATATATACTACAGAAGTCCATCCATTTATACTTACATTAGGTAAATACACCCAGGGTTTTTCGTATATGACAAAAGGAATAAGTAATATTACGCAAGTCAAAAATGCATAACTTGTTATTTTAATTGGTGAATATGTCTCTAAAGCTTTTTTAGATAATATCCCATATATAGCCCAACAAAATACTGCTATTATCATTAATATATCTCCAGTATTAAATTTCAAGCTTAATAGTACCCCCATATCTCCACCTGTAGCTATTAACATTACTCCAAATAAAGATATTAGTATACCTATTATACTTTTGTATGTTATTTTCTCCTTTAAAAATATGCATGCAAGTATTGTTGTTACGATAGGATTTGTTGCTCCTATTAATGATGAGTTTGTTGCTGTTGTGTATTTTAAGCTTAGGAAGAAAAATACATGATATCCTATCATTCCTACTACACCTAAAATCACAAACATCTTAATATCTTTTTTAGTTATTTTCCAATCTTCTTCAACTTTTATCATTATCATAAATATAATTATTGTTGCTATTAAAAATCTAAAAAATACTAATGAAAACACAGGAAACTCAGCTATAGATAACTTCCCTGCAATAAATGCACCTGCCCAAAATACGGTAGCAAGTAACATCATATATTTTTCTAGTTTGTTTTTCATCCTCTTCCCCTTTACTACTTATTTATCTCCCCTAATCTATCCGTAATATCTACTATATCTACTACTCCATTATTATAAGTTACTTTCATTTTTACATAGTCAAACTTATTACCATAGTCTTTTTTGGGTACGTTAACTTCATAATAGCTATTCTCATAAGTGTCGCCATCTACATTATTTTCACTTATTTTATATTCACAAGTGTATAGTTTTTCTTTTCCTTTAAATCCTATTATCATATCAATGTCTTTTATAGTATTCTCTACCTGATAATCATAATAACTATATGCAGTTGCGGATAAGCTGATTTCTTCTTCACTCCATCCATAACTTACATCAGGTTCTCCAGGAATAAATTCACTTTTATCGATTATACCTATTTCACTACTTTCAGAATTTGTATTGCTTACAACAATTTTGTACTCATATTGATTACCATATGGTAAATCAAAATTTCCAACATAAGATAATTCACTAGATTTTTCTAGCTCTATTTCCCTCCAATTTTTTTCACTTTTATCTTTATACATAAATAATACTTTCGAATCATTGTCTACCTTAGAAAGCTCTGCCCTTGCATCTAGGTTATGTCCACCATCTATGTTTTTATTAAATGAAAAACTAACATCCTTTGTTAAGTGGCTCCTACCTATTTCTTCATATATAGTAGATTGTATATTTGAGTTTATTGAGTTCATTAGCTCAAGAACCTGTATCCTTACATCATCATTATCTTGATGTAAATCTACTAAATCTCTTTTAATTTGGATTAAGCTTATTGTCTGGTATAAAAAAAGAACTGCTATTACGGACAGGCCTATTATCTTTGTATACTTTTTCATACTCTAATCCCCCCTTTTTTTATTATATGACTACTATGTCACAAAACTCTCCCCCACAGAACAAACTATATTATATTTATTTTATCTTTTTCTATATGTTAAATTTCTACGAAATTATTACATACTCAAAGAATCTCTCTTGAAACTCTACTAAAGCTCTTATTGAATCTAAGCTATATTTATCTTTTTCTTTGCATACTACTAGCTTATCTTCAACATCATTTATTCTTTTTATTATTGCTACTACGCACCCCTTATATGTTTCTAATGGTTCAAATTCACCTATAATATAAACATCAATTTCTTCCCCATCACCAGAGATCGTATCCGGTATGTACCCATAGTTTAATGTATATATAAAGTCATGTTTAGGATGTTTACTTCCTAATGGTCTATCTATTTTTATTTTTACTTCTTGACCTAAATAGTTTTCTAATTTACTTTTCAATACTATACCTCCCAACATAATATTAAAAGCTTAAAATATTAGCCTTTAACCTAAGTATGAGCCTTTATATATCGTATCATATACCTAAATAAATAGAATTATTTTCCTCTTACTTTTTGTATTAGTTTTATATACTGTGCGTCTCCTACTCCATAGTTTTCAAATTTTACAAACAAATATTTTAACAATTCTTCACTACTTAATTCTTTATTTTCCTTTATGTATTTTATTATTTCATTGTCTTCTTTAACAAAGTCTAGATAAAGATTTAAACCCTGTTCTAATGTTTTTATTTTAGCTTCATTATTATTCAAATTATTTATCATTGTATCTATATATAATTGATAATATCCTTTTATATCTATATCAAAACTATCCAATAAGTCGAATTCATTATTAGTAAGATTATAAGTTATTAAACCTTCATAATTTTTATAGTCTAAATATGCTAATATAGTAAGCATGTTTATTTGACAAAACATATCTGCATCAAACCATAATACTATATGGTCAAAATCTAATTTTAATAATCTATAAAGTGTATCTATTATGAAGTCTTTATACTGCTCGAAAGCTACATTGTGCGTTTTTAGCCTATTTTCTATAAATTCTTTTGAAAAAGGTATTTTATCATAATGTCCTATACACATTGCTTCATTGAAAGGTACTATTTCACCATCATAGCTAATATTATTATTTATAAAATAATCATACATACATTGACCATTAAGTATATTTAAAGTTTTTTTATTTTTCACTATATTTCCCCTTATTCTATACATTATTATTTTCAAATAAAGATGAACCATCTTATCAGATAGCTCATCTTTAGATTTTAACATATTTTATCATTTATAGTACTTCAATTGTAGATTCTTTAATTCCTTCATTTTTAAGCATTTCTTTAACCTTACTTAATACATCACTTTTGTTAGATTTTTCTTGTGTTTTTATTGATGCTGTTACTACGTGCATTTCTCCATCCATAGTCCACATGTTTATTTTTTCAATTTTTTCTATCTCTTCAATTTCCATTATATGCTCTTTTATTTCTTCATAAAGATCTTCATCTGGTACTCTTTGCATCATTATCATAATAGATGTTCTTAAATTTAATATTATATTTCTTCCTATTACAAAACATATACCAAGGGAAAGAATAGGGTCTAATATATACAAATTAGTAAAGTATATTACTATACTTACTACTAATACAGCTATCCATCCTAATAAATCTTCCATTAGATGCATCATTACTGTTTTATCTAATATCTTTTTAGAGCCCTTCATTCTAAATACTGATGCTCCATTAATTGCTATACCTATAAATGCTAAAAGCAACATTCCCTCAGCTTTTACAACCTTTGGATCAGCTAAAGCTTGAATTGCTTCATTAAATACAAATATTGTCCCTACTGAAAGTACTATTATATTTATAAATGCACCTATAAGTGATAATCTTTTATATCCATAAGTGTATCTTTCATTTGCATCTTTTTTACCTATTTTTTCAAATATAAAAGATAATGCTAGTGCTATACTATCTCCAAAATCATGTACTGCATCTGATAATATTGCTGTACTTCCCGTTATAATACCACCAAATAGTTCTAATATTGAAAATCCAAAGTTTAGTAAAAATGCAATAGTTACGTTACTTACACTATCTTCATCTCCATGTGAATGACTATGATTATGTTTCATACTACCATCTCCTTATTTATGTTTAATATGCTCTAATGCCCTATTTACAATGTCTACAATATGTTCATCATCTAATGAATAATAAACATTTTTTCCTTCTTTTCTGCTTTTCACTTGTCTCTCATTTTTTAATTTTTTTAATTGATGACTTACCGCTGACTTAGTCATATTAAGGACAACTGCTAAATCACAAACACACAATTCTTCTTGAGCCAATGATGTTATTATTCTCATACGGGTGTTATCCCCTAACACTTTAAACAAATTAGATAACTGTGTTATTTCTTCATTTGGTAATGTATTTTCTTTTACTTTCTCTACTTTTTCTTTATCTATTGCAGTGCAATCGCACATATTATTTTTATCCATATTATCCTCCTTTTTAGTCGAATACTTATTCAACTGTTAAATTCATTATAGTTGAATAAACATTCAACTGTCAATGTAATTTTAAAATTTCTAAAAAAAAATAAAGATGCTTATAACAAAGTATCTTTATTTCTTAATGAATTTATACATTCTATTCTTCATCTTCAACATATTCTAAAATATCCCCGGGTTGACAATCTAGTATCTTACAAATTTCATTTAATGTTGAAAATCTAATTGCCTTAGCCTTATTATTTTTTAGTATTGATAAGTTAGCAGTAGTTATGTCTATTTTCTCCGATAAATCTTTTAATGATATTTTTCTTTTAGCCATCATTACATCTAAGTTAACTATTATAGACATCATTTTCACCTATATAGTTAAATCATTTTCAGTTTTTATTTTTATTGCTTTATCAAAAATTTCAGCCATTACAAAACACATTAAAGCTGATAAAAAACAAATTATCATTGGAACTGTTATTGCTCCATGTGATGTTGCTAGTATTTGTATATTCCCAACATTATTTCCACTATACCCCATAATACATTCAAAAATAGAATTATATATCAAGCAGTACCCCATGATTCTAAACCTTTTTACATTTTCAATTATGAAAGGTGTTGTTTCAGTAGTTTTAATAAGATTCAACAAATATTTAGCTACAATAGCATAATTTAATAAGTATATTAGGTTTAATATAACTCCAAATAATTTGATAAAACTAAATTCAGAAATGATTTGAGGAATCAATGATCCAAATCCAATTAATATAGTTATAGATAATAATACTAATGCAAAAAACAATATAAAACTTAAAATACCTTTAGAAAAACTATTCTTCATAAATTCACACTCCACTATAAGTTTTTAATAACTTTGACTCTAATTATAAGTTGGTGATATTCCTCAACTATATAGTAAGGTTATTTTCATCTTTTATCTTTATTGCTTCTTCAAAAGAGTCTGCAATTACAAAGCATAAAAGAGCTGCAACAAAGTATATAGCCATACCTGGAGTTATAAATACTCCTGGAGCTAAATCTAAAAATCTTAATCCATGCATTCCACTCATTATCATAGAAATATACTCTATTAATAAATTAAAAAGTAAAAGATATCCTATCTTCTTGAAGCGTTTTACATTTTCATTTACAAATATACTTATCTTTGAACTACTTACTATATCCCCCAAAGATACAATAATAAGTAAATACGAAACCCCTAAAGCATAAAAAGCTAATTGTGGAACTATATTTTTTAAATTACTAATATTATCAAGTACATATGGTATCCCCACAAAAAATCCCATTATTAGTATTAATCCCAGTGCAAAGAATAAAATTGGTAATGAAGTACTTAACATTCTTTTCGCTAAATTATTTGACATATTTAACACCCCTTTTTTATTTTATACTATAATGATAATACATTTAATATCGTTTATCAATATATAATTCTTGTTTTTTAATATATTATTATTGATTTTTAATGTTTTTATACATTTCAATATCCATAATCATTGCTCCAATTTTAATTAATGCTTAATCATAATAATGATTTATTAAAAAAACCGTATCACTAATTAGCGATACGGTATATATTAAAATTCTTTTTCTATTATTTTTACCATTCCATCTAAAGCTTCTTCTACTATTAAATCTCCCTTTTCTTTAGAACTAGTTCTTCCTATTGATAATAAACCAGACTGAGGTACTAAGTCTTTTGGTATTGGATAAACATGATAAGTTGGAACTTCCTCTATTTTTTCATCTATTAATCTATCCATATGTACAAGCTCAGGAGCAAATTTTAATATTAATGATGTTTCAGTAATAGCAGCATGCTCTAATGCCCATCCCGGGAACTCTATTTCATCAAAAACTTTATCAATCGTGCTTTGAGTTATTAAATCCCACCAGCTCATCATAAGTATTTTTGTTCCTTCTGGCATTGTTTTACTTACTAAATCTATTGCTTCAAGTAAAAATGCTTGATTTTCAAAGTGAGAGTTTAATAATACTATTTTCTTAACATTGTCTCTTATTAACTCTTCTATAATATCCTTTACTAAGTTTATTAATGTTGATCCATTTAAATCTATAGTTCCTGGGAATAAAGGTCCTCCTCCAGATGCAGGCTGAGACTTATACCCATAGTTGATTGATGGCATTACTATACCATTTACCTCGTCTGCTAAAAGACTAGCAAATCCTTCAGATATTATTGTGTCTGTATAAAGTGGTAAGTGTGGTCCATGTTGTTCTACTGAACCTATTGGTAATATTACTACATCTTTATCTTTTCTTTCATTAAATTCATACCAAGTCATGTTTTTCATTAAAGTCATTGTTATTCCTCCCCAATTTATTGATGAAATAATTATAAGCTAATTTATATACCTATTATTCATTATCTAAGCTTTTAAGATAATCATATATCATCAATGCATTCATTAGTTCATTTTTTAAATTTTGGTCTTCTAAATTATTATTTAATACATCTTTTATTTTATTTAACCTGTATATTAAGGTATTTCTATGTATATACATTTCTTTTGAAGTATTTATTAAATTGCAGTTATTTTTTAAATATAATCTTAAAGTTTTTAATAATTCTAAGCTTTTGTTACTCCCTATAATTGGACCTAATAACTCATCTGCATAACTTTTAAGTTTTTCGTAGTTATTCACTTCAAATAATACCTTATAAAAACCTAAATTTATATAATCTATTATTTTGGTATCCCAATCATTATATTTATAAAGGTTATAACTTTTACTACACTCTACATAGCTTTCACCTACACGATATATACTATCGTACATATTTCCCATACTTAAGGCTAAATCAATAAACTTTGATAATTGATGATTAATACATGCTAATACTTTCTTTTTCTTATCAAAATCTTCTTTTTTATCTAACTGTACAATACAAATAATATTATTATCTTGAATATCTAACATATTCATAATACAAGCTTTATCTAGCATACTTTTTAGTATGTTTAATATATACTCAATATTATAATTTTTTTCTATGAGGCTTTCTTTTAGTATAAAGTTAGCTACAAAAACATGTTTATCTAACTTCAAATTACTATACTTTATTAGATTATTTATTTTTTCTTTATCTAAATTTTGAGAATATAATAATTCTATGAAAAGCTCTTTTTCCTTATTTTGTTTGTAGTTTAATTCCATTATATAATTTGCTATTTCTTTTGTAACATCTATAAGTTTAATATCCCAGGGCATTTCGAATAAAGGTAATGATAATTCATCTGCCTTTTTAATTATGTGTTCATCTATTTTGCTAATATACTCGCTGTTAGTAAGTATAACTAATCCCGATATATCCTTTGATACACACTGATGAATTAAGTTTATTATTTTTTCACTACTTAATTCCATGTTCATTCCTGTTAAAAACATTAACTCTCCACCATTTATCCATTCAGAAAAATCTAATGTTTGGCATATATATGGCCAAGATATGTTTTTATATATTCCTTTATCTCCTGCTACTAGTTTAATATTTTTAAATATCTTAAGGTTTAATAAATCATTGCAACTTACCATATACTGCAAGTTCCTTTCCAAAAATAAAGTATTCTACACAATTATATCATATAAGAATAACTTTATTTCTGGTATTTATCCTAAGAATAAGCTACTAGTCTTTATTATTTCTGGCACTCTTTTAAATACTAATTTTCCATTTCTTACTGAATATAATACTGATACTCTATCGCATATTGCGTCAAATTCTGTACTTGCATTTAATACTATAAAGTTAGCTTTTTTACCAACTTCTATTCCGTAAGTATCACTTATATTTAAAGTTTTGGCTCCATTTACTGTTATTAAATCAAGAGCGTTATTTATTTCTTCAAAACTCATCATCTGACATATGTGAATACCTGCATCTAATATGTTCATTAAGTTTCCAGATCCTAGTGGATACCAAGGGTCTGACATAGAATCTTGAGCAAAACAAACATTTATTCCTTCTTCTACCATTTCTTTTACTCTAGTTACCCCACGACGTTTTGGGTAGCTATCAAATCTACCTTGAAGATGAATATTTTCAGTTGGACATGCTATAAAGTTTAGTTTAGACTCTTTTAACAGTTTAAAAAGCTTATATGTGTATGCATTATTGTATGAGTGCATTGCACAAGTATGACTTGCCGTTACTTTTTCACCTATTCCTTCTAAATAAGCATGTGCTGCTAATACTTCTAAAAATCTAGATTGTTCATCATCAGTTTCATCACAATGTACATCTACTAATTTGTTATATTTCATAGCAAGCTCTATAGTTTTCTTAACTGATTTTTCTCCAAATTCTCTTGTGTATTCAAAGTGAGGTATAGCTCCTACTACGTCTGCACCCATTTTTAGAGCTTCTTCTACTAGCTCTTCTCCACCTCTATATGCATACATTCCTTCTTGAGGGAATGCTATTATTTGCATATCTACTAAATCTCCCATTTCTTCTTTTAATTCTAACATTGCTTTTAAAGATGTTAATTTTGTATCAGTTACATCAACGTGAGTTCTTATATGTTGTATCCCACTTAAAATTTGTTTTTTTAATGCTATTTTTGCTCTACTCTTTACATCTTCTTTTGTTAAGCTTGATTTTGAGTCTGACCATCTTTGAATTCCTTCAAACAATGTTCCTGTTGAGTTTGCTGCCCCTGGCGTGTTGGCTGTGTAAACATAGTCTAAGTGAATATGTGGCTCAACATATGGAGGTATAGTTAGCTTTCCTTCTAAATCTATCACCTCCATACCTTCACATTTATATTTATCTTTTAAGTCTTGTGATATTTCTTTTATTAGTTCATTTTCTACTAAAATATCACATATGTTTTTATTCCCCTTTAGTTTTGCATTTATATATAGTATTTTTTTCATAACTCATCTCCTAGTATTAATATATACTCTTTACTAATACTAGCATGTAGCTTGAAACTAATCATTGTACCTAAGGTCTAATTATTTTATATAATTTTGTATTTTATTTGTATACTTCAAATTTATTATTACTATTTGTCTATTTTGATTTTTTTCTAATATATACCACATATATTAATTAGCTTTTAATTATAATTTTCTATCCATCTAGTTAATTTTTTTATTTTTTATCCTAATTTTAAATATACATATTATAAATAAAAAACCGTACCACATATTTGTGATACGATAACTTTACAGCTCAGTAAAAATATTTTTACTGAGCACTTAATCTTTAAATATATGTTCATATATATTTAAGAGATATATCATCTAACTCACTTTTTAGTTTTGTAATATTAAGCTTTGCTGCAATAGGTGAGAATATTTCTATAGTTTCTTTAGCTTTTTCTTTATATCTATCCGGCTCCATATATTTAATAGTTCTCATATTATGAAGTCTATCTGCTAATTTTATTAAAAGTACAGGATTGTCTATTGAAATATCTTCCTCACTAATATTATTAAAATCTGTAAATGCTTTTATTAAGTCTGCTACTTCATCAGAAAAATCTATTTTGACTTGCTCTAATGTATAAGACGTGTTTTGCCATATAATATCATGTAATAATCCTGCTATTATGCATTCCTTCTCTACTTCCATTTGAGATAATAATATTGAAACACTTAATGAGTGAGTTACATATTCTTCACCAGACTTTCTAAATTGACCTTTATGAGCTTTACATGCTAATTTATAAGCCTTTTCTATTGTTTCTAGTTCTTCCTTAGAAAATCTATTTTCTAGATTTTTTACTAATTCTTTATATAAAAGTTCTTTATCAATAAAATCAGGTGTTCCTTCCATAAATACATGGGCATTATTTAATTTATTATCCATAATTTCACCATCTCCATTTTCATTTTTAAAATAATCAATAATATTAATCGCATATATTAAATGCTCAGTTGGAGTAAATCCAAATTTATTCTTAAAGGCTTTTGAAAATCCACTATGAGTTTCATATCCATATTCTTCAGAAACATCAATAATTTTTCTACCTTTAAAGATTTCTTTAGATGCACATATAAGCTTTCTTTCTTTAACATAGTCCATTATTGATATTCCCATATTATCTTTGAAAATTCTAGAAAAATGAAATGCTGAGTACCCTACTTCCCTAGCTATAGTATCTAAACTTAATTCTTCTTTTATATTACTTTCTATATATTTAATACTCTTAAAAATAGCCTCCTCATACCTCAAGTTAATCTCCCCCTATTCTTATTGCTTGATAATTATATTATAGTTATTTTAAATTAAAATGACTGTTCCATATTTGCTATACTTATTTTATAATTGAAATACTATTTACAGGCGAATAATATCATATTCAGATTTTATTAAATATAAAGAGTACAATAGTACAGAAGAGCTTGAACACTACATATATATTATCCAAAACAAATCATATCAAATTTTAAAATTTACTACCTTAATTTTAAATAATCAAACAACGCACAACGAACTCAAGTACCATACTATGCTTGATGAAAAATTAATGTTTGAGCAGCTTACTAGTGAGATTGAAGTAGCTTTGAAAAATAATAGTTTTAATGTGGAGGTAAATAAGCTTGGATTAATAAATTTTAATACAAATCTAAATGTACAAGATATAGCTAGAATCTTTGATAACATTTATTCTAATATAATTAAAGATAAATCCAATACTAATATTGAAAGTAATGGTATATAAGTAAAAAACACGTATTAATTGAATATTATATAAATATAAGACAAATAAATGTATTTGGAGGTAATAAATTATGGCACTTTCACTTTTATTAATAATGTTTATAGTTATGGCAGTTGTTAGTGGATTAAGTATAGCTTTACTTTATTTAGTTAAGAATAATAAAGCTAAAAATATTATATTTTATTTTTTAGCAATATGGTCAATGCTAATTGCTTTTATAAATGCAACTAGCTTACCAAGTAACTATTTACTACAACAAATTATCGCTTGGTCATTCGGTTTCTTAGCAGTAATTGGAATTATAATTAATATTGTAAAAAAAGATAAAGTAAATTTAAGTTATCTATTTGTAACAGCCTCAGTATTATTAGGATTAGCAGATTTATTCTTCTTCTAATATCAAGCTGTATATAATTTTCAACTTATAAAAATAATCTCTACTATCAAGGTAGAGATTATTTTTATACTATAGTTTATTGTTAACTATCTTTTTATTCAATACCAAACCACATACTATGAAAGATACAGTTAATCCTACTGAAACACCACAAGTTGCATATGACATTATTTTTAATCCTTCAAGAATAACTTGTGTCTGAGCTGTATTTTCTAGAATATTTGCTATTAATCCTGCTACTACTGCCATTACTACAAAATAGATAGTACTTTTTCTTATTTGATCATATACTTTTTTATATTTTACACTTTTAGAATTTAAGTCTGTATAGATAGGTACTGTTCCTATTGGCGCCTTAAAAAAATGATACATTTCATATGAATGAACATGCTCCCAATTACTATCTTCAAACATCTGAAAATATGATTCTAAGTCATTTTTATCATCATTATAATCAGTGCAATAAATTATATCTTGTGGCTCTGATTTTTTAAGTATATATCCAAGATATTTAAATGAATCTAATATCCATCCTTCTTTAGCTAAATCATTTAGCTTTTTCATATTTTTTTCTTCTGTAAATGCAAGTCCCGCACAAGGAACATATTTTGTATTCTTACTCATTATTTTCTCCCCCTTCTATTCTTTCAAAAGCTTTTATTCCCTGAAGTGCCATTTTATATCTTCTGTCTTTTTCTTTTCGTATTACAAAATTCCCCTTCTCTGTAAGCTTATATATTTTTCTTCTACCTTCTTCTCCTGCCAGCTCTATATAATCTTGAGTTTGCATTTTCTTTAGCATTGTGTACATTGTGGCGGGACCTATAATAAGATCACCTTCTGTTAACTCCTCAATATATTTAGTAATTCCATAACCATGCATTGGAACTAATAAAGCTAATAAAATATAATACCCTGGCTCTGTTAACTGCTCTTCTTCTAATGAATTAATTCTGCTTATTTTAAACACCCCTCTCGCATGCTATATCTATTTGTAATGTATCCATTTGCGATATATCTATTTATAATATATTCAATTTTTAGATATTTGTAAACAAGTTTTTGAATAAAATAAAAAAGAAGGGTACTTAATTACTAAAAGTCCCCTCCATCATAAATTCAAAATTAATATTTTAATATTACTCAATATCTATTTTCATATTTTTATAATAATATTCTTTATCATTTTCATTTATTTCCCTTAATACCCTACATGGATTACCTACTGCAACAACATTAGCTGGAATATCCTTAGTAACTACACTTCCAGCACCAATTACTGTATTATCTCCAATTTTCACCCCAGGAATTATAATTGCACCTGCACCAATCCAAACATTATTACCTATATGCACAGGAAGATTAAACTGAGCTTGCTTTCTTCTTAGCTCTGCATCTACTGGATGAGTACCTGTAGCAACAACAACATTTGGTGCAAACATAACATTATCTCCAACAAATATTTCTCCATCGTCAACTAAAGTAAGATTAAAATTAGCATATACTCCTTTGCCAAAATGAACATTTTTACCGCCCCAATTTGCTCTAAGTGGAGGCTCTATATAGCAATCTTCCCCCATTTCAGCAAACATTTTTTTTAACATTTCACTTCTTTTTTCTTGTTCTGATGGACGAGTTTGGTTAAAATCATAAAGTAATTCTAAATGTTTTAACTGCTCTGCTACTAACTCCTCATTATTGCAAAAATATAACTTTTTGTTATAAATTCTTTCTATTATTTCTTTTAATTCCATAATATTTCCCCTCTTACTTTTATATTTCTATTCTAATTCTAAAGTTAAATATATATAGTCACCATCATATATAACATCCCCATCTTTAACTTTTATTTCTTCTTTAAAAAGTGGACCTGCTATAACTACAGTGTGAAACTCTCCAGCTTCTCCACAAGGATCTATCCCTCTTTTTTCTAGTTCTTTTATGTAATCATTAGTAAGTATCTTCCCAAGATCTTCTTCTTTCATTCCAAGCTTTGTGTTAACTGTTATAACCTTAGTTATAAATCCTAAATTAACAAATTCTTTAACTACATCCTTATGATCTCTCTTCCATAGAGGCATCCCTAAACCAATACCTACACTATTAGTAACTCTCTCGTGCCAACAATCTATCTCTGGAACATCAATATCACCTGTAACAAGAACTTCTGCTCCTAGCTTTTTTGTTTCTTTTAATATATCTACAAATATACCCTCATAATTCTCCCAATTTGTAGCTCCTGTAAAAAGAGGAATTCCAATTGCTTTGGCTTGTGCATCAAGTATATCTGTAAATAAACTATGCGCTCTTGATCTCTCTCCATCTTCCTCCATCATAACTATAATCCCTACAGGTGTGCCATATTGCATGGCTTTATATAAAGCTAAGGTACTGTCCTTCCCTCCACTATACGAGGCTATGAATTTTTTATTTTTAGCACCATCAACCCAGTTTTTCATACTAATCACTGCTCCTTATTTTAAAGTTCATATACTAATATGACTCTTGAGTAATTATACTGTATTTTTACTTATAAAAATAGCCTTAACCATATAACTCCAATGGCTAAGGCTATTTTTTATATTCACTTTTCATAGGCTTTCTAATCCTAACTTAAAAATTCTCTTATTTTATTTCCTTGATTAATAATAGAGTGACCTTCTTCATGAATAAAGTTTATATTAGCATGTCCTAATAAGTCTTCTAAACGCTTTGCCGTTTTATCAGAGTGTAGCATTACATCTTTTCCTCCTACAAATAGCGTAACTGGCATTATTAGCTTTTTTAGCTCATCATCTGGGAACATAGGAATAATTTCTCTTCTAAAGTTAAAATGTTTTGCAATTAACTTTTGATAATTTAACATTTCCTTAGGTATAGGTTTATCACCATTAATTTTAAAGTAAAGTTTATCTACTCCTTTTTCTCCTAATAACATGTAAAACAAAGATGTGAAAAGGAAAGACTTTTTCTGAGGTCCTATACCTGCTGGACAAAGTAATACCAGTTTTTCTACCTTTCGTGAATACTTTATAGAAAACTTTGTACCTAGCCATCCACCTAGAGAAATACCTACTATACTTGCTTTTTCTAATAATAAAGATTCAAAGACTTCATTTAACCAATTTGCTAAATCATCACCTTCAAATGGTATTTGAGCTTCTTCACTTTTGCCTGGTTCTCCAGGCATATCTATTGCATATACCCTATGATTTTTTGAATACTCTACCATCTCTTGTATCCACATAACTGAATTCATTCCACTACCATGAAGCAATATAAGCGGTGGTAATTCTTTTTTACCCTTAGCTATTATAAATGTTTTTCCATAGTTAGTATTAACTATAATTTCTTCATATTCAATATTACACTTTTTAACTAATGATTCATAATATTTAAGAACTTCTTTTTTTCCTTCATCTGACTTAAATGCAAGTCGTATCTTTTTATTATTACTGCTTGCTTTCATAATCTATCCTCATTTGTTTATATATCATAATTTTCTGTTAGTGTAGCTATAAAGTCCAACATTTCTTTTGTGAATTCAATATCTCCCCATAACATTACTTTTAAGTTCTGTTCATTTTGATAGTGCTTTATATTAATAGTTGAATTTTTCATTTTAGAATCCTTGCTATTCATTACTGCTAAAAGCATGTTTGATATTCTTCTATATTCATCAGAATCAACTTTATTAATGTCTACAACAGTAGATATACTTACCTTATTACTTCTATTCTTCATTTCTTCGTTTTTTGTAGAAAATTCAATTTTATCACTTTCGACTTCCTTTTTAGGGCTTATGTTAACACTATTATTTTCCATAAATATGCTTAAATCATGTCCTGATATTCTCCATTGCTTTCCAACCTTATTTGCTCTAAGTTTACCTTCAGTTATAAATTTTCTAATAGTTTTATGGTGCATGCCTATTATTTCTGCTATTTGATCAATTGTATAAAATTTTTCTTCCATTACAATCAGTCCTTTCTTCTTTTATTTATAAACTAATTATATTCAACTTATCATTCTTTGTCAATGCATTTTATTGTATTTTATTGATATTTATTGTATTTTATTAAACTTTAATGCACTTCATTTCATTTTAATCATGATGTTATTAACCTTATACGCAAAAAAGGTATGTATTAACCTTAAATCAATACATACCTAATTAATTTCTATATTATATTTCAAAATTTATTATTTCCATAGGAATTTTTTCATATTTTGAGAATAGTTCTATTTCAATTTCTCCATCAAAATCTTTTTCTACTGGACAAAGCATATCAACATATTTAGAATATCCATTTATGCCTTTATTTTCATCAGCAATCCAGAACATACCTGCACAGCTTGTACTATATACAGGTGCATTTTCAAGATGTTTTTTAGTGTAAAATCTCAGTTGGGTATTATCTTCTGTTTCATAGTATATAGAAACAATATCCATATTTTTAGGACATATATTATCTATTCCTTCCATCATATTTATTCTATATTCTTCCCTGTACTCTTCTTCAATATTATTAATATTTGCTTCGATTTTTTCTATAGTATCTTTATGTAAATCATATTTTATAATTTCTTCTAAATAGAAAGCATCTTCTATTCCATTATAATCTTTATATTGTATTTTAGTTCCTTTTTCAGCCTTTCCTATAGTTACTATTAAAGGTTTTTCTATAAGTACTTCTTTAGTGTCTTCTTCTATTTTTAAAGTTATATTAATTTTTTCATCATAACTAATTACTGGAAACTCTTCATCTTCACTTTGCTCATATATTCCAAATACAATATCTCTTATATCTATATCATTCCATTCTTCAGTTAATAAATCATTATCTATAAAATGTTTAATAATATTTATTTGATCTCCATAAGCATATTCTATTGTGGCACCTTGAGAACTCATAAAGTTAACTTCTTTATCTTGTATTTTCATTTGAGAAATATGTATATGCTTGTGTTGGCTACTTCGTTCAATTCTAATTCTTTCTTCTTCTCTATTTGTTAATACATCAATGTTACAATATTTATCGTTGTGTTCTTCGATTTTCTTTTCCACTGTCCACAGTTTATTACTACTATTATTATCTTTGATAAAACTTAAAATTAATACTTCATTACCTCTAATATTTACTTTTTTATTAATTACTATTTCTTCTATATTTTTTAGATATATATTTTCTTTATATTCCTTAAAAGTTGTCATAACATAATCTCCCCTTAAAATATGCTCTATTTAAAATTAATCAACATTTCCTATTCTATTAATATTTTGGTATATACTCCTTTAAGATATTAGTATTCCTTTCTGCACTCTCTATACTTTTAAAATATGAATCCAGACTTCTATATTCTTCTTCAACAGTTTTTACATCTACATATGTTTTTAACTGATTTAATGCAATTCTATAAGTATATGCAATTAATCCTACTGCTAATAGACCATTTCCTACCTCAGAATCATCTTTATATATATCATAATCTTGACTAATTTTTGATAGTAAATAATTTACTTCACCAATAACAAAATCCACATCTTTTTTAAATGCTTCTATCTTTTCAGGTGAATTTTCTTTTTTTGTATTTAATGCATTTTTGGCTAGAAGAGTAACATTCTTCTCAAAGCTTTCTAAATCCGAGTATACATATGTTGATAATGCTTTTTCTCCATCTTTATTTTGCATTATCACAGTATCCATATTAGAATATGCAAAACTTAAATTTCCAAAACTTAAGGTTATAATCATTGATAAAGTTAATAATAAAGCCATTATTTTTTTCATTGTTTCACTCCTTAACTCGTTATATAAAGAGTTTCTGCAATATTGTCAATATAATTCTAATTTCTTAAAAATTCATTTTATTCGATTTATCAGCTACTATAAAATATACATAGTCGCCTTTTTTACCTAGTGTAGAATTTTCCATTCTATCTATTTTTTCTTCTTATCCATACCCATCCACAAATATTTGATAAGTATGACCTTCTGTTGTATAGTTATCTATGTATGAATATAAAATTTATTTAAAAACAGGCTAATCAAACTATTGCTTTATTGCCTTTGTAGCAATAAAAGTATCTATATGTTTGTCTAATAAATCTCCACCAGAGTTGTCTTCATAAAAACCACCTATTAAAAATCCTACTTTTATCTGCCCACCAATTTGGCTTTGTAGAGAATGACCAAAATCTAACGTATCGTTATTGTTAATTCTCTCTTCTAGTTGATTTTTGGGTAACTGCTCTATATCAGAATAAGGTATCCTATTTTTTACTACTAATTGATTATTTTTTTCCCACTCATATAAATCAAATATGTATGTAAGTGGATTGCAAAAACCTGATATTAAAGTTCCACCATGCTTTAATACTCTATAACATTCTTTCCATACTTTCTCTACATTATCAATAAATAAATTTGATACTGGATGGAATATAAAATCAAAGTATTCATCTTCAAATCTTGATAAATCTCTCATATCACCTTGTTCTATATTTATTAATAAGTTGTCTCTTTCTGATACTATCTTATCTTTTGAAAGTTGTTCACTGCTGTTATCAAATACTGTTACTTCTGCTCCTAGTGCTGAAAATATTGGACCTTGTTGACCTCCTCCAGAAGCAAGGCATAATACGTTTTTGCCTTTTATATCTCCTATCCAACCTTTAGGTACATCCTTTGTTGGAGTAAGCAATAGTTTATATTCTCCGTGTCTTGCCAAGTCTACTTCTTCTGAACTAACAGGAACTGTCCATTTATTTCCCGATTTCACTTCATTATCCCAAGCCTTTTCATTATGCTTTCTTATATCCATATCTCTATTCCCCCTATGAAACAAAATACTATATAGTAAATTGTATCATAATCATAAATAATTTCTTTAATATATTATTTATATCCACGCCATATTCCTTTTTAAGCATATTTTTAGAATTCAAATATCTAAAACTTTTTTAACTTAATTACGGTCTAACATGTAAAGCATAGAATAATTGTCTTATTTTAATTACAATAATGCAATTATTCTATGATAAAGGTGAGGGTTATATTTATGAAAAAATTTATATTTACTCTATGTTTAATTTTACTAACACTCATTACATCTACATGTTCTAGTCAAAATATCCATGAGTACAATTACAGCACAATATTAAAATAGACTATATGCCATTCTACATTTTGTAGCTATGGTATATAGTCTATTTTATTTCTATTTATATTATTTTAAATTACCATCAACTATGGTTATTATTCTATTAGCCTTTTTTGCTATATTTTCATTATGAGTTATCATAATTAATGTTTGGTTATATTTTTTAATTGATTCTTTAAGTAGCTCCATAACTTCCTCAGTTGTTTTTGTATCTAAATTTCCTGTAGGTTCATCTGCAAGAATAATACTAGGCTTTGCTGATAATGCCCTTGCTATAGCTACTCTTTGTTGTTGACCACCTGATAATTGATTAGGAAGATGATCTTTCCTATCATATATACCTAGTAATTTCATAAGGTCATTTATGTAACTTTCATCTACTTTTTCATTATCTAGTTTTAATGGAAGCTCAACATTTTCTTTAACATTTAAAACGGGTATTAAGTTATATTGTTGAAATACAAAGCCAACTTTTTGTCTTCTATATCTAGCTAATTCTTTGTCACTTAGACAACATATATCTTTTCCATCTACTTTTATTGTTCCACTACTTGGTCTTTCTAGGCCTCCTACCAGATGAAGAAATGTACTTTTACCACTTCCACTAGGTCCAACTATTGCTACAAATTCCCCTTTATTTATTTTTAAGTTTGCATCTTTTAGTGCATTTACGCTTGTTTCTTTTTTACCATATATTTTACCTAAGTTTATAGTCTCAAGTATTACCATAATCTCCACCCTATTCTATTATATTTATAGCTTCTACTATATTACTTTCTTTTATTTTTCTTGCCGGAATATATGTTGATATTATCCCTATTAGTATGTTTGTAATTGTTATTAGTAAGTAATATCCATATGATATTGTAAACTCCATACCATATCCTTCAAATCCAAAAGTATCATACATTCTAATTTGCAATAAAATACCTAAAATAAGGACTATTACACTTGATACTATTCCGTACAATATACCTTCATAAACTATCATATTTTTAAAATCCTCATCAGTTATACCAACGGCTCTTAATATCCCAAACTCACTAGTTCTTGATGATATATTATAGCTTACATTGTTGAATATATTAAATGCACTAATTATAAATATAACTAATACAACACCATAGCTAATCATAAGCCTTTGATCATTCATCTTTTCAGTAGCAATTTTTTCTTCAACCATATCTGTAGTTATAGTTCCCGGAATTTCACTTCCTATTTTGCCCAACTCTTTATTTATTAACTTGTGATCTGCACCTTCTTTTATATCTGCAAATACTAAATTATAGGTATCTATTCCTGTTGTATTTTTTAAATATTCACTACTTGCTATAACATCTATTCCTGTATTATAAGAATATGTAGCATCATCAGCATATGAGTAATTAACTATTCCCCCCACCTTAAATTCATAATACTCATAGTCATAATCATCCTTATCTCTCATTTCCCAATAAGTTTCTACATCTACTTTTTCTTTTGGTATTTTTACCTTCACAGTATCTCCTACCTTTATATCTACTACTGGTTCTCCTCCTCCAACAACCACATCTCTATGGCCTTCATATTCATCATAAGTATGAGGCACATATAATATTGCTGTATTGGTATTTTTCATTTTATCTATATCTATTTCTCCGCTAACTAAATACTCATTTAGAGAGTTTAACATCTCTTCATTATAGCCTTTTAATTGTTGCTTTACTGTGTATCCATCTATATGATTGCTTTCTATTATTTCATAGCCTCTATCGTTATGTTTATTTTTCTCATTAAGTTGTTCATAGTAGTCTATATCTAACATTTTTTCTTTTGGTATATCCATTCTGGTTCTTAGAATACTTGTAGTTTTTACGGTTTCTATTCCATCTATTTTTTTTACAGCATTTATTTGTTCATCTGTCATCACATTCTCACCACTATAGTATCCATTATTCATCATAATGAAATCCCCATTGCTATAAGTTTCTCTCTTCAAACTTTTGAACATTTCATCTCCTACTGAGAATCCATAACTAGTCTTAATGACCATAATCCCACCTATACTCATAGATGCAATAATCATAATAAAACCTTTTTTACTTCTAAGCATATTTTTCATAGAAATACTTTTTGTTATATTTATATAACTAGCCAATCTATTTACTAAAAAGTTATTTTTATTTATTTTTTTACTTGTTCCTATGTTTCTTCTTATAGCATCCATAGGTGCTAATTTTCTTATTTTTATGTAAGTAAAAATACTTATTATTAAAGCCACTAATAAAGTACAAACTATTGCCAGTATTATTATATTAGTAGGTATTACAAATGGTGTTTCTATACCTTGAATCTCACCACTCATATTTCCTACAAGTTTATTTAAGATTTGAGCCCCTCCCATCCCAATAATAATACCTACAGGAAGCGCTACTACACTTAAAATTAATAACTCATACAACATAAGATTAAAAATTTTAAAATTAGTACTACCTAATGCTTTTAAAACACCATACTCTCTTATTCTTTGATATACTGATATGCTATATATACTATACATTACAAGTCCTGCAAAAAAACTCATTGTTAAAGCTGTTACCTTACTTTCTATATCCAATCTACCATTTGCCATAACCGAATCTATAAGCATATTGTTTCTTCTAATATTATCTTTTCTATTTAAATTTGCTGTTTCTGCTATTTCATCTATATTTTTATCTATTTCACTGCCTTCATTAAACTCTACATATGCATCGAATTTATTAAGCTTTTCTTCATCGAAATTTAAAAACATTTCACATATGCCTGATCCTTTTTCTCTATACCTATCGCTAAGTATACCTACTACTTTAAAAGTTTCTGGCTCTTCTTTTTCATATAATTTAAATGTTATTTCTTGATTTAGATTAGGTTCTAATCCCATACTATTTAAAACCCATTCTTCAACCACTACTTCCTTACTTTCTTTTGGGTATCTCCCTTTTATAAGTTCTGAAGATTCCTCTAAGTAATTTTTTGTTGCATAGTTTATATTTATTGGTAATTTTTCCCCAATATCAGTTGAAGCATAATAGGATGTTATTCTTAAATCCTTTATGTCATTTCCATTTTTAACTACTTCTAACTGTTCTTTGTTTATATCCTTAAAATTCACATGATGTGTCCCAAGGTCTCTCTTCATCATTTCTAAATCGGCCTGCTGAGCACTTCTTGACATGGTCCCTACTCCAACTATAAGTGCCGTACCTAATACTACACTAAGTACTATTGCCAATGATCTTGCTTTATAGCTTTTTATATATTTTAATACTATAGTAAAGTCATTTTTCATAATTCCCACTTCCTTCCTTTTGAATAACTTAATTATACATTCATTAAAAAAATGTATCAAATTGCACTTTTTCAAGTTTTTAGTGGTTGTTTGCATAAAATCATGATCCTTAATTCAAAATTATACTTCCTTTATGCAATTTTCCACTTTTTACATATTTTTTTATGAATGTTATAATAATCCTATGATATTTATGTAGGGGTGAATTATGGAATATGTTTTAATAATATTTATAGGTCTTAATTTTTTTCTTAATAGATTTATGTTTTGGGGTAAATTATCATTAACAAAAAAAAGTATAATTACAATACTATTATCCATCATGCTTTCATTGTTCTTAGATAAAAGTTTATATTTTATATTAAGTAAGCTTGATTCTAATTTGCTATACAAAGGATTATTTAAAGTCCTATTATCTTTTTTATGGATTACTATATGTTTTTATATAGGCTATGTCTTACTTAAGTTAATAGATAATAGAAATTTAAACGAAATAGAAATTAAAAATCAAAATAGTAAAATTGAACACAAAGACAATATAATAGCAAAGTTAAGAAGCCAAAAGCATGATTATTTAAAACACTTGCAGGTTGTATATTCTCTACTTAACACAGGGCTTAATGATGATGCTAAAAATTATATAACCAATATATCTAACAGCTTTAGATCTAAAACTTCTAGATATAGTAAAGTCTCTTATTTAGACGCTATTGCTTCTTTGAAATATGAAGAGTGTCTTATGAAAAACATATCTTTTGATGTTTATATACAAGATTTTATAGATAACTTAGTAATTGAGCCTAATGAAATGAGTTCTGTTTTACTTAATATAATAGACAATGGTATTGAATCTTTATCTTCTATTAATAAAGATAATAAGTATATAAAACTATTTGTATATGAAGATGAATTCCAGTATGTTATATCTATAAAAAATAACGGTCCAAGGATATACTATACTGAAACTATTTTTGATGAGGGCTATTCTACTAAAGCTGGTGATAACCGAGGCTATGGTCTTTATTTAGTTAAAAATATTTTAGATAAATATGGATATCATATATTTGCAAGTAGTGATGAGTTTATAACTGAGTTTACAATTTTAATACCAAAGTACTGTTAATTAACCTATTTTCACTGGGGTAGGAAGATATTTGGTATAGTATATTATAATTTTATGGAGAGATTTTGACTATGATAAAAATTTTAATTTGTGATGATGATAAAGCTGTAAGAGATGATATTGAAAAAATCATTAAAGACTGTGGTTTTGTTGATTGTGTAAAAAAAGTTAATAATGGTGTAGAAGCCATTGAATTTATAAAAAAAGAAAAAATAGATTTACTTATTATAGATATTGATATGCCTTATAAAAATGGGATTGAATGCGCCAAAGAAATAAGTGGCATTGATAAAGATGTTCATATAATCTTTGTGACTGGTTTTGCTGATTATAGCTTGGAGAGTTTTAAAGTTCATCCTGTAGATTTTATTGTTAAGCCATTTACTTCTGATAAGATTTTAAGCTCTTTAAATATCGCTATTGACCATATTAATTCTCACAAATTAGCTAATAAGAATTTTATTGAAGATACACTATTTTTATATAAAATAAGAAAGCAAACTCATATGATAAATTTCGATGATATTGTTATGTTTGAGAAAAATTCTAGAGCAGTTAATTTATATACGAAAGATCATGATGTTATTAAGTTTTATGAGAACTTTGAGGATCTGGAAAAAAGGCTTCCTCCTAATTTTTTTGCTTCTCATAAAAGTTATATAGTTAATTTAAAACTTATTCATAAGGTAATTCCTATAAGCAAATCATCACTACAAATTAAGTTTATTAACTTTCAAGAAAGTGCGACTCTTAGTAAATCCTTAGAGAAGGATTTTCTTTATAGATTTTATAGAACTAAAAAGTTTTAGATTAATTTATTTTAGTTATTCAATAAATAGCAAATTAAAAGCCTAATTAAGTATATTAGTAATATACACTTAATTAGGCTTCTTTATTTTCAAATGAAAGTACTTTTCTCCTGTCTTCAAAATGGAGTTTATATCTATTTTTCCTTCTCTTTTTCTCCCTCTGCAATAGATACGCTTCTGTTTATATCATCTGCTGATTTTATTTTATCTTTCATATTGGTTTTGAATCTGTAATTGGAATTTCCGTCTTCTCTATAAGAATATATTTCAATATTATCAAAGTTATAGTTTGTACCTTCAAGTACTTTAACAATATTATATACATCTTTACTAAAATCATCTTTATTTTTATAAAGTGCTACGTCTTTATTAGGGTCATGTTTTTCATCATAAGAAATAGATGGATGTAACTGCATCTGTAAATTAATAGCCTCTTCTCCTGAGTATTTGTCATTTAATTTGTACTTAAATTCTTCTATATTTATAGACGGATCTATATTCATATTACTTCTATCTAAATTTGTACCTTGGTTTATTAATGATTCTAGAGTATTTCTAACTTCATCTTCCATCTTAATTTTTACATCAAACTGATATCCATCATTAATATATCCGGTATTGTAGTACTCAATATATGAAGAATATCTATTATCATTTTCGTAATTTACAATAGCACTATATCCATTAGTTTTAAAGCTATAAAACAATCGTTGAATTTCTAATTTATTATCATAATTTTTATCTATATAAGAACTTATTTCATTTTTAGCTTTTATATATGATATGGGATTTCCAAAGGTTGAACTATATGCAATTACTGATATTACTACTAATACCCCGCTTATTATTAATTTGGTTATATTTTTACGATTCATATTATTTCTCCTCCTTAATTGCTTTTACTGACCATCCAAACCATGCACCTGAAATTACTGCTACTAACAATAATGGAGTTGAAATTATACCTAATTCTATGTTTTCTGTTGCTAAAGCTAATATTATATTTGCACATATAGCAGTTATTAATATTACCTTAGTTTCTTTAAAGAATAAATTTAGCATAAAAGGAATTATGATTATTAAGGGTATTGTACTCATGAAGCCTTTGCTTAACCAAGTGTTGCTTACAGCTACAATCATTGCAAATATTACAAATGTATATTTAATTCTATCTTGATATCTTTTAATCTCTGTTACTAATTTTTCTCCACCTTTATCTAATTCACTTTTATCAATATTTATTGTAAAATTATTTTCTATATTTTCATTTTCACCCATTGATTTCATATATTTAGAGCAGCCATCGCATTTATCTAAATGATTTTCTACTATTACTTTTGACTCCTCGCTAACTAAATCATCTAAATATAGCGGTATTAAGTCTTTTACTATGCAACAATCTACATTTAAGTTTATATCACTCACTTTTTAGCACCTCCCATAATTTTTGCTTTTCCCTAAAAAATGTAACTCTACAATAGTTCTCACTTCTGTCTACTATGCTACCTATTTCTTTAAAAGAAAGCTCATTTATTAACCTTAATATTACTATTTGTTTTTGAGGCTCTTGTAGTTTTTGAACTTCTTCCATAATACTTATATGAGTTTCTCTTTTATCTTGGTTATATGATATTTCCCCTATTTCTTCTAGCTGTATATTTATAGGATTTTTTCTTATGTATGTATAATATTCATTCTTAGCAATACCAAGAAGCCAGGTTTTTACTGAAGAGTTGCCTTTAAATGTTTTTAGACTTTTTATTGCACTTACAAAAGTATTTTGCATAATATCTTCAGATGCTTCATGATTTAGGGTAAGAGAGATTACAAATTTATATATGTCTTTTGAGTATAAGTCGTAAAGCTTTCTAATATCCTCCAACCTCACCCCTCCTTATTTGTTTCTACATATATAAGTGTATTTTATTTAGTATTTCGTTACAAACTTTTTCAAATTATTTTTTAGTGTGATGTAGTTACATTTAGTAAATATACAAATTAAGATATTATAAAAGCTGATATCATTTTTAGATATCAGCTTTTTTGTTACTCCTATACAATTTAAAACTAATTATTATACTTTTTTCCTCTTCCCTAAGATTTCCACCTTAATCTTTAAAGCTTATTTATATTTTATATCTTTAATTTTTACTTATTTATTGAGTTTTTTATTGAAACTGTAAATGTATAGATAACAGTAATAAATAAAATCACCATTGCAATTTTTACAGTCCCTTTAACATCAAATATATATCCAAATGACATAACTGCAACAGCAATTGATAATAATAGATATGTTTTTGCCATAAAATGATATTCCTTTTTGGTTTTCATTTTAGCACGTTCCTCTGCATTTGCAATATAGTACATAGTTGTTAATAATGGCCCCTTTTGATTAAATGCAAATATTGAATAAACAAAAAATACAACTGAAATAATTAAACATATAATTCCTTCTAACATAAATAGCCCCCCTACTTTCTTTACATTATTATATCACTTGTTATATATAGAGCATAAGAAAAAGTGAGCATTTGCATAACATACAGAAAAAGCATCATAATGTATAGAATTCATGTTAGGTATAGTATTTCTATAACAATTTATTCTGTGACTTTCATAATTTTTTATAAAATAAAACCTTCGGTTAAATATAAAATTTAAATAGATTTTCCCATGTGGCTAACGCCATTTTTTGGGATAATACCTTGATTTCACAATATAACCAGCGAAGGGGGGAGTATGTGGTCAATGGTCATTTGCAGGCGCGATTTTTACCTGCATGACGCTGAACACATACTCCCCCCGAAGCGGTATATATCCGAAATCATCAATTATCCAAATAAACTAAGTAGTATTCCAGCTGCTACTGCTGAACCTATAACTCCAGCTACATTAGGCCCCATAGCATGCATCAACACAAAGTTTCCTGGACACTCTTGTTGTGCAACCTTTTGAGATACTCTTGCTGCCATAGGTACTGCTGAAACCCCTGCAGAACCTATTAATGGATTTATCTTATCTTTACATACTAAGTTCATTATTTTTGCAAATATTATTCCTGCAGCTGTTCCCACTGCAAAAGCAAGTATTCCAAGTCCAAATATCATAAGTGTTTGAGCACTTAAGAATATTTCAGCCTCTGCAGATGCACCAACTGATATTCCTAAGAATATTGTTACTATATTCATAAGAGTATTAGATGCTGTATCTGATAATCTATCTGTAACTCCACTTTCCTTAAGTAAGTTACCAAACATAAGCATACCTATAAGTGTAGCTGCTGCTGGTAGTATTAATGATACAACTATTGTAACTACTATTGGGAATACTATCTTCGCCTTCTTTGATACTGGCTTAGATTGATTCATTACTATACTTCTTTCTTCTTTTGTAGTTAAAGCTTTCATTATAGGTGGCTGTATTATTGGAACTAAAGCCATGTATGAATAAGCTGCTACTGCTATTGGTGCAAGTAGTTCTGGTGCAAGTTTTGTAGCTAAATATATAGCGGTCGGACCATCTGCTCCACCTATTATACCTATAGCTGAAGCTGCTTGAGCTCCAAATCCTAATAATAATGCACCTAAAAATGTTGTAAATATGCCAAATTGAGCTGCTGCTCCTAATAATATACTTTTTGGATTTGCTATTAATGGACCGAAATCTGTCATGGCTCCTACCCCTAAGAAAATCAGTGGTGGGAATATTCCAAGTTCATCTCCCATAAATAGATAATATAAAAGTCCCCCTGGTTGTGCTGTACCAATGTGTGCTGTACCTTCCTTGAAGGCTTCTGCTCCTTCTTTGCTTATCATTGATATAGAAGATACTGCTTCATTCATAACTCCTGTTAAAGGAAGATTTGAAAGTAACATACCAAAGGCTATTGGTATTAATAGTAGTGGTTCAAATCCTTTTGCTATAGCCAAATATAACAATAAACAAGATACAGTTATCATTACAGCTTGTTGCCATGTTATATTAACGATCCCCATAGTTTGAATAAAATCTAAAATAACCTCTCCCACGGGTGGTTCCCCCTTTTTCTGTATTTACTTATCCTAGTGTAACTAGTGGATCTCCTGAACTTACAGAAGCACCTTTTGAAACATGTATGTGAGAAACTACTCCATCATGAGGAGCCATTATTTCATTTTCCATTTTCATAGCTTCAAGTATTAAAAGTACATCTCCTTTTTTAACTTGTTGCCCAACATTTGCTTTTACTTCAAATATTGTTCCTGGCATTGGAGCACTTACGTCCCCTCCTCCACTTGGAGCAGGTGCACTAGCAGGTTGTTGAGCTTGTTTAGGTTGTGGAGATGGTGCTGCAGTTTGGATAGGTGCCGTTCTAGTATTGTTAGATGCTACTGCTCCTACTTCTTCAACTTCAACTTCATATGTATTTCCATTAACTGTTATGTTATATTTTTTTATCATATTTGCTACCTCCTAATTGACTTTAATATTTTTAAAGTTAACTCTAATCTATATATTTTTATTAATTAATAGCTTCTATTAACTTATTAGTTTGACGTTTTTTCCCAGTTACTTTTGTTATTATTTGTTCTAGTTATTCTTCTCACCACTATATTTTTTCCACTTGCGGCTACTATAGCTCCTGTTATTGCAGCTATTAGCTCTGTGTTATTTGAAAGATCTTCTTCTGCTTTTTGTGCTATTGCTTCTCTAATAGCATCATCTTCTTTAGTAGTATTTGAAGCTTGCGCGTCTTCTTTAGGCTGAGTATTTATAACTCTTATCATTAAAGATATTAATACTAGTATTGTGAAAACAACAAGCATTGATAGTAATGCTGTTGCAAGGCCTCCTAGCAATATATCTCCCATACTCATAGTGTCTATGTTAGTCTTTAAATTCTCTAATAATCCACTAATATTCATTTAGGTCACCTTCCTATAAAGGTATATTTCCATGTTTTTTATACGGTCTAGTTTCTCTCTTAGAAGCTAACATATCAAAGGCATCAGCTAATCTTATTCTAGTTAAAGATGGCTCGATTACATCATCAACGTATCCTCTTTCCGCTGCTTTATATGGAGTTGCGAATTCATCTGTATACTCTTTTATTTTTTCTGCTCTCATAGCATTTTGATCTTCTGCTTGAGATATTTCTTTCTTAAATATTATGTTTGCTGCACCTTGTGGTCCCATAACTGCTACTTCTGCAGTAGGCCAAGCAAGAACTACATCTGCACCTAAGTCTTTTGAACACATTGCAAGGTAAGATCCACCATAAGCTTTTCTTGTTATAAGTGTTACCTTTGGAACAGTTGCTTCACTATATGCATAAAGCATCTTAGCTCCATGTCTTATTATTCCTCCGTATTCTTGAGATGTTCCTGGTAAGAATCCTGGTACATCTACTAAGCTTAATATTGGAATATTGTAGCAGTCACATGTTCTTATAAATCTTGATGCTTTATCTGAAGCATTTATATCTAAACTTCCAGCCATTACCTTTGGTTGGTTAGCTATTATTCCTATACTTTCTCCGTTGATTCTTCCAAATCCAACTATCATATTTCTAGCAAAGAAAGGTTGAACTTCGTAAAAATCACCATTATCAACTATTTTAGTTATAATATCTTTCATATCGTAGGCTTTATTAGAGCCATCAGGTATAATTTCATCAAATTCTATAATTTCTTCATTTACAGAATCCTCACATTCAACTAATGGAGTTTTTTCTGTGTTGTTTGATGGTAAAAAACTTAATAATTTTCTTATTTGAGCTATACAATCTTCATCATTTGCAGCCATAAAATGAGCAACTCCTGATGTTGTATTATGAGTAGAAGCACCACCTAAATCTTCAGCACTTATTTCTTCTCCAGTAACTGTTTTTATTACTTGAGGCCCAGTTATAAACATTTGGCTTGTTTTATCAACCATGTATATAAAATCTGTAAGAGCCGGCGAATAAACTGCACCACCTGCACAAGGTCCCATTATAGCACTTATTTGAGGTATTACCCCTGATGCTATAGTGTTTTTATAGAAGATTTCTCCATATCCTGCAAGAGCATCAACACCTTCTTGAATTCTTGCACCTCCAGAATCATTAAGCCCTACTACTGGAGCTCCCATCTTCATCGCTAAATCCATTATTTTACCCATTTTCTTAGCATGCATCTCTCCTAAAGATCCACCAAGAACAGTAAAATCTTGCGCAAAAGCGTATACTAGTCTTCCCTCTACTTTTCCATAACCACATACTACACCTTCACCTGGAGCTTCACTTTTCTCCATACCAAAGTTTGTGCATCTATGCTTTACAAAAGCATCAACTTCTACAAATGTACTTTCATCGAATAAAAGGTTTAATCTTTCTCTACAAGTAAGCTTGCCAGATTTATGTTGCTTATCAATTCTAGCTTGCCCTCCTCCAAGTTCTATTTTTTCTCTTTTTTGCTTAAGTAAATTTAACTTTTCTACAGACATCTCATTTCCCCCAAGTCTTATATTCTTTCACTTAGTTCTATAAGTATTCCATTAGTACTCTTTGGATGGCAGAATGCAATACTTGCGTTTCCTGCGCCATATCTTGGCTTTTCATCTATCATTTTGTATCCTTTTGACTTTATTTCTTCTATTGCATCTTCTATGTTGTCTACTCTTAGAGCTATATGTTGGATTCCACCTCTACCGCCATTTTTTTCAATAAACTTCGCTATTGGTCCATCTTCGCTTGTTGATTCTAGTAGTTCAAGTTCTGTATCACCTACTGGTAAAAATGCTACCTTAACTTTTTGTTCTTCTACTACTTCAGTCCCTTGGCACTTAAACCCAAGTACTTCTTCATAAAATCGTAAAGCTTCTTCTAAATTTGGTACCGCTAAGCCTATGTGGTCCACGTTTTTAATATCCATGGTACATCCCCCTTATTTTATTACACTTTCATATATAGTTTCCCCTATTGTATAAGGGTCACTTTCCCTTGTAATTGTTTGTGATAGTAAATGGTCTACTTCTTTAGTCGACTCTACTTTCATTACCACCTT
The DNA here is from genome assembly GCF_056171995.1 of Romboutsia sp. LXY-2. NCBI lineage: Bacteria > Bacillati > Bacillota > Clostridia > Peptostreptococcales > Peptostreptococcaceae > Romboutsia > Romboutsia sp. LXY-2. Next base: position 762,887 of record NZ_JBKFGI010000001.1, read on the forward strand.
TTCTATTTTTCTGTGAACAATTTCTTTTACTTCAAGCTTTGTTCTCTCAAGTCTTTTATTGTACAGTTCTTTACTTTCTTCTAAATATTTTCTGTGATTAGAAATACTTTCAAAAGCTTCTTCTATTCCCTTACCTGTTTCTGATATTACAAGATTTACAGGTGGTCTAAAATCCCAATCCTTTTTAAAGTCTAGCATCATATCTATTTCTAAAGATGTTTTTTTAGCACCATCTTTATCAGCTTTATTTACTACAAATACATCTGCAATCTCCATAACTCCTGCTTTTATTGCTTGTATATCATCACCAAGACCTGGCACCATAACAATTACTGTAGTATCGGCAGTTTTTACTATATCAACTTCTGATTGACCTACTCCAACTGTTTCTATAAAAATATAATCACAACCATAAGCATCAAGTACTTTTATTGCAGATGAGGTAGAATTTGAAAGACCCCCAAGACTACCTCTAGTTCCCATTGAACGAATAAATACATTTTTATCTACACTTAAATCGTTCATTCTAATTCTATCTCCAAGTATTGCCCCTTTTGTAAAAGGACTTGTTGGGTCAATTGCTATTATCCCAACTTTTTTATTCATACTTCTCAGGTGTTTTACCATCTTATCAGTAAAAGTAGATTTACCAGCACCAGGAGGTCCTGTTACACCTACCACATATGCATTTCCTGTATGTTTATATATTTCTTTTAAAAGTTCTTCATAGCCATCAAGCTCGTTTTCTATCATTGTAATAAGCTTTGCACAGGCTCTTTTATTTCCTTCTAAAAGTTTTTCTACTATATTATCCATAATTTCTCCTATGCATTTTTAAATTTACTTACCTTGAACTTAAATAAAAATCCTTCTATGCTTGAGACTCTTGTCTTTTAAGGTTCGCTTTTATAAATTCTATAGTTACAGTTGTTGGAGTTCCTGGAGTAAATATTTCTGCTACTCCTCTTTCCTTTAAGAATGGTATATCTTCATCTGGAATAACCCCTCCACCTATTACTAATACATCTTCATAAGCACCTTCTTCTTTAAGAAGTTCTACAACCTTAGGTAATAAATAATTGTGAGCTCCCGATAATATACTCATAGCTACTACATCAACGTCTTCTTGAATAGCCGCTTGAACTATTTGATCTGGTGTTTGTCTAAGACCTGTATATATAACTTCCATACCTGCATCTCTAAGTGCTCTAGCTATTACCTTTGCACCTCTATCATGTCCATCAAGACCTGGCTTTGCAACTAATACTCTTATTGGCTTCATAATCTTTCCCCCACTTTATATCATTACAGTTTGTTTGTATTCTCCAAATACTTCTCTCATAACACCACATACTTCTCCTAACGTTGAATAACTTTCTACTGCTTCTATTATGTATGGCATTACATTTTCATCAGATTCACAAGCTTTTCTTAAAGATTCTAAAGTAACTTTTACTTTTTCATTATCTCTTCTTTCTTTAAGTTCACCTATCTTACCTTTTTGTCTTTCTCCAACCTCAGGGTCAACTCTTAATAATCCCTTCATTGGTTCCTCTTCTATCTTAAACTTGTTAACTCCAACGATTACTCTTTCTTCATTTTCTATTTCTTTTTGATACTTGTAAGCACTATCCATTATTTCTTGTTGGATGTATCCTTTTTCTATTGCTAGTGGAGCTCCTCCAAGTTCATCTATTTTGTTTATTAATTTTAGTGCTTCCTCTTCTATTTGGTTAGTTAATCTTTCTATATAGAATGATCCTGCTAATGGGTCTATAGAATCAGCTACACCACTTTCATATCCTACTATTTGTTGAGTTCTTAAAGCTGTTCTCACAGAATCTTCTGTTGGAAGAGCTAGTGCCTCATCCTTTGAGTTAGTATGTAGTGATTGTGTTCCACCAAGTACCGCAGCTAATGTTTGTATCGCAACTCTTACTATATTGTTTTCTGGTTGTTGAGCTGTTAGTGTACATCCAGCAGTTTGAGTATGGAATTTTAATGCTTGTGACTTTGGATCTTTTGCATCAAATCTATCTCGCATAACGTTTGCCCATATTCTCCTTGCAGCCCTAAACTTAGCAATCTCCTCTAATAAGTTGTTATGTGCATTGAAGAAGAATGATAATCTTGGTGCAAATTCATCAATATTAAGACCTGCTTTTAACGCTGCTTCAACATAGGCTATACCATCAGCTAAAGTAAATGCTACTTCTTGAACAGCATTAGCTCCTGCTTCTCTTATATGGTAACCAGATATACTTATTGTGTTCCACTTAGGTACTTCTTTTGAACAGAAGTCAAATATATCAGTTATAAGTCTCATTGATGGCTTAACTGGGAATATGTATGTTCCTCTTGCTACATATTCTTTTAATATATCATTTTGAATAGTTCCTCTTATTTTATCTAAAGTTACACCTTGCTTTTTAGCAACTGCTATGTACATTGCAAGTAATACTGATGCTGGTGCATTTATAGTCATTGATGTAGATACTTTATCTAGTGGTATTCCATCAAATAATATTTCCATATCTGCTAATGAATCTATAGCAACCCCAACTTTTCCTACTTCACCTTGAGCTATATCATCATCTGAGTCATAACCCATTTGTGTTGGTAAGTCGAAAGCTACTGATAATCCCATCGAACCTTGTTCTATAAGGTATTTATATCTTTGGTTAGACTCTTCAGCCGTAGCAAAGCCAGCGTACATTCTCATTGTCCAAAGTTTACCTCTATACATTGTAGGTTGTACACCTCTTGTAAATGGAAATTGACCTGGGTATCCTAGATCATTTTCATAATCTATATGAGCATCTAGTGGAGTATATAATCTTTTAACTTCTTCACCAGTGTCAAATTTAAATTCTTCTTTTCTTTCTGGAAATCTTGCTAGACTTTTGTTTACTTTGTTTTCTTCCCATTTCTGATATGACTCTTTAATAGTAGTTTTTTCCATAAGTTTTCCCCCTTAACTTTACGTATGCTTATACTCACTTCGTTAATATATTCAACTTAAGCCTAAAATATTTGCTTATGTTGTTGAAACTTAATTAATTATTACTATAAATTATGTATTTTGCTTTATGTCTTATAACTCCTTTTTTTATGCTTGTCTGATATGATTTATGTTAAGTTTTTTAAGAAATCTAATTTATTTTTTAAGTTTAATAAAGTTGTAGACGATAGTCTACACACTTGAATTGTAGCAGATTTTAGTATATTTCGCCTTAATATTTCATAAATGACTGTAGAATTTTAGTTCTTTCATATTTGACTTTATAAGAAAAAATTTTTATATAAATTTAATACAATAATGAAATATTTTAAGTATTATATTTCAGTTTTTTGAGCTTTAAGCTGTTAAAAATTTATTCTCCCAAAATATATAGTTTAGAATTTCTTGCACATAATATTAATTAATTGATTTATTCTAGGAGGATTATATTATGGAGCATTTTATAAATATTATAATACCCGTTTTAGTTCATATACTTGAGTTAATGGGTATTATTGTAATCACTATGGGATCATTTAAAGCTTTTTATCATATATGTATGCAAGCATTGTTTAAAAGAAATTATGAAGTTAAGCACCAGTTTGCAACTGCTTTAGCTACTGGTCTTGAATTTAAGTTAGCGGCTGAGATATTAAAAACTGTTTTAATAAGAACTTTAGATGAATTAGTTATACTTGGAGCGGTATTTTTATTAAGGGTTCTTATGACTATTGTTATAGATTGGGAAATTAAGCAAGGAAGTAATTTAGATATTCAGACAGAAAAAAAGTAAATAAACCATTGTATTTTTTTGAATGCAAAAATAAGCCTTCCGTTAAAATACTAAGTAAGGCTTATTTTTATGATATCTATAATATTCATATTTTTAATTATTATATTTTTTATTAGTATGACGCCTGTTTTATTTATTAGCAGTTACTGAAGCAGACATAATATATTCACCTACATTTAGATTATGTCCCCATTTTTCTTCATACTCTTTTGATACAGGTTTTACATCAATATTTATATTTTTAAATCCTGATTTAGATAAATAAGCTTCTAACTCTTCAACTGAAGAGGCACCTGTAACTCAGCCACAGTATAGTTTTTCATCTTGCTTCATCTCTTGAGTTAAATCTTTCATAAGTACTATATCAGATATAGATAATCTACCACCTGATTTTAATACACGATATGCTTCATCATAAACTCTTTGCTTATTAGGCGATAAATTTATTACACAGTTAGATATTATTACATCTACTAGATTGTCCCCTACAGGTAGGTTTTCTATTTCTCCAAGTCTAAAGTCTACATTTTGGTAGTTATTACTTACAGCATTATTTCTTGCTTGGCTTAACATTTCTGGAGTCATATCAACACCTATAACTAGTCCATTTTTTCCTACTTTTTTTGATGCTAAAAAACAGTCAAACCCTGCTCCACTACCTAAGTCTAGTACAGTTTCCCCTTCTATAATATTTGCTACTAAATGAGGATTTCCACACCCTAAACCTAAATTTGAATTTTCTGGAACTGTATTCATATCCTCGTTAGTATATCCTATACTTTTAGATATTTCTTCTCCACAACAGCTAAGTTTTTCCTCTTCTGTTACAATTTTTTTATAGCTATCTCTAACTATGTTCTTTATATTTCCATTAGTAATGTCCTTCATTAATTTCCACTCTCTCTCTTATAATTCTTGTAAAACAATTTAGTAATATATTATTTTCTTCTATTTCAATCATTACTTCTTTTTCACCATTAGAATTTTTTTCAGATACTCATTAATTAACCCTACTACTTACATGAACAAATCTTATTGTTTTACTTATTTAATTTTAGAATAGCTTCTTCTGATAAATTTCATAACTATACTCTATCTTATCCTTCATAAAGTTTGTAAGTAATTACTGACTATTTAGTTGTTACTTTTGATTTTTCTATATATTCACAAGAAAAACCATCTTCCTTAGATGACTTAGTATTTAAATAATCTTCTCTATATCGATCATATTTATCTAATTCATTATCTAATAGTTCTTTCACAAATGGATGTGATACTAGTGTTTCCTGATCTAATTTGTAATAAACGTATTTCGCATCTTTATAGTAAGTAACTAACTTTACATTCATTAATTTATTTAAATGTCTTGATGCATTTGATTGACTTAGTTGAAGAATTTCCTCTATTTCACAAACACATAATGCCCCAAATCTAAGTATACTTAGTATTCTTAGTCGATTTTCATCAGCTAATGCTTTTATTATTTGTACTAACTCCAAATAATCACCTCCATGAAATTATATCAATATTTATATTAACATATTCAATTATACTCATATGATAATTCATTTCTTTTTATTTGTAAATTATTTTCATAAATTACATAAAATAAAGCTACACAACCATATCTTGTTAGTTGCATAGCTTTGATTTTTAAGCAGCCTTCTTCTTATCTTTAATTTTACTTGAAATAGTTGTATAAGCCCATAAGTAAATTATACTTAAACCTCCAACTACAACCTCTCCTATAAAAATTAACGATTGATTATTAATAAAATACACCACTGCATAAGGTATGTATGTCCAAGGAAGCAATTTATCTATATTTTTATATATAAAAAGTTCAAAAGCACTAAGCCTATCCATTGGAAGTTTTTTCTTAGTGTTTGCTTCAAAGTACCTTATGTTATCAAATGATATGTGCAATAATACCCCAATAACCATAATAAGTGCCATATCTATTCCCCCTACGAAAAATTTCTGACATATATATCCTACCATTGTATGTTGAGTACATCAATATCTCTCACTGTATATTTTTTTGTTTTCAATATATATTTAGTTATATTGTAGAAACACCCTTAGCTTCCTTCTCTTCTGTTCCATCTTTTATATCATCAATATCATAAACTGTATTTTGTTTTTTTCTACTAATTTTACTCCATTGATGCTTTCTTTTTTTATATCCAATGAATCCTGTTATTCTAAAATACGAAGATAATTGTCTATATCCAAAGCTCTCAAGTATTGAAAATATCATTAGTTTAATCATTGTCCATGGGCTTGTCTTGTATTTAAATACATAATTTTCAAGGACAATAGAGGTTACTGATATTACTATTCCATAAAAAATATATATTAGTAAAAATGTAACTAAAAAGTCTACATTTAAAAATCCTAGGAAATAAGACAATATTATCATTCCTAATCCTAGTATATCTATTAAACAAGAGAATAGCTCATATACTACAAAGTATAAAAATGAGAATATACCTACTATACCATATTTAGGATTCAAGAAAATGTATTTGTGAGTGAATAAACTACTCATAAGACCTATATGCCAACGTCTTCTTTGACCTTTTAAATCCTTTAATTTTTCTGGAACTTGGGACCAACATATAGCATCATGAACATACTGAATTTTGTATGGTATTTTATTTTTTCTATAGAAAGAATGTAGCTTAACTACAAGCTCCATATCTTCACCTATAGTATTGGTATCATATCCTCCAATATTTACTACAGAGCTTTTCTTAAATAACCCGAAAGCCCCTGAGATTATTAAATTTCCATTAAACTTGTTAAACCAAACTCTTGTAGTTAAAAATACTCTATAATACTCTATAGCTTGAAAAATTACTAATAGCTTCTTTGTAGGTAATACTTTTACAACTTCACCCTTATCTAAAACAACTTGATTGGCTACTTTTATATTTCCTCCAGCAGCAATAGTTGTACTGTCTTCATTAAAAGGCATTACTATTCTTTTTAATGAATCTTTTTGAAGTATCGAATCTGCATCAAGTGATGTAAATAAAGGATAACTGGAAAGATTTATTCCCATATTTAAAGCGTCAGCTTTTCCACCATTTTCTTTTCTTACTAATGTAAGCTTTACATCATTTTCTAGTATTCTTTCATATATAAATTCTTCTTTATTACTTTTTACTAATTTTCTTATTGGCCTATCTATCTTTTTTAAGTTAAACTCATCTATTACTATTTTTGAAGTATTATCCGTTGATCCATCATCTATTACTATTATTTCATAATTAGGATAGTCTAAGTATAATAAAGAATTTATACAATCAGTAACAGTTTCTTCTTCGTTATATGCCGGAACCAAAACAGATATAGGGGTAAGATTTTGCTCATCTTCTAAATTTGTAGTAGTATAAAATCGTTCTTTCTTCTTACGTTCATCTAATTCTAACATTGCAAATATCGTTGAAATAAAAAATATCACTGCATATATAAAGACGTAATACATAAAAAATATATTTAGATAATCAATTAGTAATTCTAACATAGGTTCTGTACTTTCGCCTTTCTATTTTTTTGATTTGTATTCATAACATAAGTTAATATGTCTTTTGAATATTTATCATCTTTTTCTAGGACTTTTTGTATAATATTATTATCATTAAAGCTTAATAATGATAGTGCCGAATTATATCTTACATGCCAATTTTTATCACTGATGCTTTTTAAAAGTGCATTAATACTTTCTTCATCATCATAGTTTTTTAGTGCAGTTGCAGATATTGCTCTAAAGTCCCAGTCTTCTGTTTCTATAATATTTATTATTTCAGACTTTGCATCTTGATACTTTACTCTTATAAAGTACCTTATTATACTTATTTTAACTTCTTTATGTGTTTTTTCATCTTTTAGTAGTCTTAATAGCTTTTCTTTGGCTGATTCTATTCTATCATGGCTCAAGTCTTCTACTATTGATTTTTGAATCTCAACATTTAAATCACTAAATACATCTAACAATTTATCACTTAAAAAATTTCTATCTCCATAAAATTGGCTTAAAATATCTTTCAATACCTTATTATTTATATACTTATCCTCCGACGATAAATACTTTATACCATTTACTAGATTATTAGCATTACCGATTTTAGATAGCGCTCTTAATGATATAGTTCTTAAATCTAAATTCTTACTTTTAAGATTATTTAATAAAAATTCATTTACTTCAAAGTTATCAACCTTATATTCACCTAGATACATTGCAATATATCCTTTAGATATATTATCTTTTAGTTTTCCATACTTTGTATTAAGATGTATGAATTCTTCAAAGTTACTCATATATTCTCTTGTTATTATATAATTTTCTGTATCTTTATTAAAAATTGATATGCTTTCATTAAATACTCTAATATATTGTCTTTTTTTTACTCTTCCTTTTATATAATTAATATCTAAAGTTGATATATTTTCATCTGATTTTAAAGAATTCAGCTGCTTTAATACTTCTTTTCCAAAAGTACTTCGTAACTTTTCTGCTTTTTTATCAAACATTTTTATACACATATCTTTGTATATTAAGTAAAGGATAGAACAAGCAATTATATATATAAAGAATATTAACATCATAAAAATACCGCTTATATTCTTCATAGTACCTTCCCCTTTAATTTTTATTTAATTCTTCTTTAATAACAAAGTAAGATTTCTTTAGCCTCTCATGATATGTTGGCATTATCCATCCATCTAAATCATATGGTCTACTGGTTAATCTACTAGTGTTTTCATTATTCTCTTTTACAGTCACCCCAACTTTAATATCGTTAATAGCTATAGGTACAGTATCCAATACTTCATAAAAATCATCCTGTATTGCTTTTGTTGATGGATCCATAAAATTTAATATACCATAAGGTATTCTTATTTCTAGATAGTTATCTCCCACATAATAATCTGATGTAGATTTATAATCTTGGTTACTTGGATTACCATTTCCATGAACTAACTTACCTGTTTCATATATTAGCTTTTCTGCAAACTTATTTAATGATTCTATATACATTTTAGGTCTTGCCTCAATATATATCGGTGAAAAATTATCCATATCTTTAGTATGACTCATTAAATCTGGTCTTTTTAGATTCTGTGATTTATTTTCATAGAAACTAAATCTATTGTAGTATTCATGAACTAATACTGAAGCATCATTTTTATTATTAACTTTTATAATAAAGTCGATTGGGCTATCAAATTCTAAGTTGAACTGAGAACTTATACTTGAGCCTGACTTTGGTGTTATATCTAAATCAACATATATGTCTTGATTTTCTAAGTTTATATTATTTTTTGATTTAATCATAAAATAAAGATATTTTTCATCACTTTTCATAGATAAGCTATAGTCATCATTATTGGATAAAATATCTTTATCACTCCACTCATCAATACTACTATCAGGGTAACTAACACTTTTTCCTTCACCTGGATCAAATGCCATAAGCCCAAAGTTTTGTCCATAGGTTTGTGCATCACTCCAGTATGGTGTTCTATCTAATATTTTACTATCCTTAGTATTAAAAGATGAATTGTGCCATCCATCTGTAAACTCAAAGATAAAGCTTCCTGCACATCCTGAATTTTCTATAGCGTTATATGCGCTAACCAAAGCTTGTCCTTGTTCTTCTTCTGTTATATATCCTTTTTCATTACTACTATTAAAATCTCCAACAGTCCTTGATGAAGGCACTCCAAACTCTCCAATAACCACAGGGATTTTATGGTATCCATTTATTTGTTCAAAATAACTTTGCATATCATCTTCATATTCTTTAATATTAGAATAAGATGGATATACATTGTAGGAGACAAATATACCTGTTTTAAAACTATTTTTTAATTTTATATTTTCAATATCTATATAATCTTTAAGGCTACTTTTGTATAGATTTTCATTGTTGCCAGTATTTTCATCTTCTATTGTTTCTACATTAGAATTTAGTTTCGCATTATTGTTTTGCTCTGGCTTTGTATTACTTACTATCTTGTAATGAGAAGAACCCACAAAGCCAATAATTTTTTGAGTATTATACTCTTCCATTTCGTAATCTGCTAAGTAATCCCCTAACATAGCTAAATATGATTCAAAAGAAGATGCTTCTTCATTTGTGTATAGATATTTTCCTTTATAAGGATTTTCTTTGTTTATTATTTCTGTATAAATAATATCATTTGAACCAAACTCTATACCTAGTGTATATCCAATTACATAATCTGATATATCAATTTTGTATTGATTAGATAAATCAATATTATTAGAATTTAGTGGATTTCCGTGAACAGAATCTACTATATATTTAATATTTTCTTTGTATAAATCTTCAAGCTTTGCAGATTTTGCATCATATCCATCTTTTAAAAGTACTTCATCAAAATATACACCTTGAATTAAATACATTGGTTCTTCTTTATCCTTATTAAACTTCTCAAGAGCATCATAAAACTCATGTCCCATAAGATTAGGTACTTTTATACAGTTTGCTCCCATTTGATATATATAACTTAAATATCTTAAATATTCTTCTTCCTCTACTTTATATTCACTAGGAAAATAGCCCGGTTTTGAAGAAGTTAAATTGACACCAATTAAGTCTATATTTTTCCATTTTCCATCTTTTGAAATATAAAAATCCTTATCTTCAACTTTAGAAAAATAAGTGTCATTTAATGGTGCTAATTTATTAGTCGTAATATCAATCACGTAATTTATTATAAATAAAAATCCTATGATTGCTACAATTATTACTTTTTTCAAGTTTATCACTCCTACTATTTTGCCCAGTTTGTAAGACTGTCTATATTCTCATCCATCCATTGCCCTCTTTGAATAATAAAATCTTTCATACGAGTTATTTCTTCCTCATATGAAGTAGATCTTCCATTTGTACTCCTTAAAAATTCAGGGTTTTGTTGTAGATATTTATCTAGTGCTTGAGGATTATTTTCATATTGTTTAAATATTCCTTTACTTACTTTAAACATGTCTGGTTGATTACACATGTATATAGGCCAAGTAGTAAAATTACGCTCAATAGCATCTCCTAAATGTAATACCGTTTCATCAATTAAATCTATTAAAAATTCATCACTTAAGTATGTTTTTCTTAGGTACTTATATCTTTCTTCAACATTTTTAGCAAAAGTTATATCTTCCATAAGTCTTCCAAACCATGTTTTCTCTATCATATAAAATCCCGTATAATCAAATGCTGGTCCTATGAGTTTACTATGATTTCCTAAAGAACTATTAAAGTCCCAAACGGGTCCAGCTTTTATTTTTTCATTATAATCTTTGTATATATTTGTACTTAATATTCCAGCATCAGTATTTTTAAAGAATTCATTTATGATATAATAATCTACAAAAGTGTCCACATCTATATATTTATTATATCCCTCATATGGATCATTAAATTTGTAAGAATAAAGAACTCTCTCAAACTCGCTTATATGCTTATTAATATATTCATATTTTTCTTTTGTCAAATTTTTAGTAGGATATTCAATATTTATTCCATAATCATATAAGCTTGTTTCATATCCATAGTTACCTAAAGTAATGTCTCCTTCTTTTTGAGAATTTTTTGAGACTATAAAGCTGGTCTCATCATTGGCACTTTGAGATTTCGAAATATCGACTCTATTTTCGCCTCTTTTAATTTTTTCAATTAATATATAAACACCTTTATAATGAGACTTTTTTATAGTATCACTCCCATCATCGATTACTATCACTTCACAAAATTTAGCATCTGAAGCATACTCCATTATATTTCTTGATGTTTTATAAACTAAATAATTCCTCATAAGAGACTTATCTGCAAAAGGTCCATTTAAAACCCAGTCTGACTCTTTATTCATTCCAAGCAATTTTTCTTTTCTTTCTTGATTATTTTTTTTGGCTAGTTCAATACTATATTGTTTTTTTGGAAATGCTCTAGTAGAATTCCCTCTTATCTTAATATTTATATCGCTAGTTATTACAGGGTCATCCGCTATATAGTTAAGCTTATTTTCTGAGTCATATACTTGCAAATAAGCTTTTAGCTTTTCTGAATCACTTACTTTGTTACCTTTAGTGTCTATTATTAATAGTGGAAGATTAAAACCAAAATCATGTGACCCATCATCATAGTTCTTGCTCATTTCTTCTTTTTTCTTAGCTTTAGCTTCTTCCTTTGCACCACTTTTCATATCATGTAAAATTGAAGCACATAATAGTGAAATAAATACAAAACTTATTGCTATAATAGACTTTAGAATATCTTTATTCATATATTCTCACCTATCCTATTGTTTCTCCATTTTGAGCAACTATATTTACAGCGTTTACGCCTTCTATTTTGTACAAGCTATCAAGTATATTTTTATCGTCACTATTTTTTATTTTTATTTGATAAATTATTTCTAAATTATCTCCAACTGAATTTTTAGCTCTTAATTGACATCCTTTAAATACATTAAATACGCATCTCATTATTTCTTCTTCTCTATTTTTCTTACCTCTTATTATAAGAATGTATCTTTCTTCTCTACCAAATCCACTAAAGCTAAACATAGCTAGTACAACAAATAAGAATAAAGAACCAACAGTAGCAATCATGTAGTTTCCACTACCAACACTTAGCCCTATCGCTATACACCAGAATATATATCCTGTATCCCTTGGATCTTTTATTGCTGTTCTAAAACGAACTATAGATAATGCCCCTACCATACCTAGAGATAAGGCTATGTCACTACCTATAACTATCATTACCATTGTAGTTACTAATGTTAGCATTACTAATGATACATTGAACTTTCTATTGTACATAACTCCACTAAAAGTGATTTTATAAGTCCAAAATATTATCATTGATAACAATAATGCCATAGTCATCATTTCTAGTGCAGAAAAAACTGTAATTGTTCCATTTGGTGCTGTTAAATATTGATATAATACTTCTTTCAAAATAAAACTTCCTTTCTATAACATATAATTTTCAAAAAATCGTCTAGAACTACAATATTTACTTAATGACTGATTAGTAGTATCTAATCCTGTTAGAGCTTGAGATATCCAACAGAATAACTCTCCATCAAACTTAACTTCTAAGAGAGCATTATAATAATCTACTATAGGAGTCATAAGAACATCATCACTAAACATATCAAAATCAAATTCATTTGATCTAATATCACTATCTAAAGTAACTCTAATGTTATTTTCGTTGTGAATATATGCCTTTCTATAGTAGTCTACTAATACTACCGGTCTGTACTGTCCAGTAGTCATTATGTTGTAAGCTGATTTAGCTGTATTGTTGTCATATTTTAATAAAACGCTGTAGTCTTTGTTTATTAGTTTTATTGCATCCTCTTTGGTTATTGTTATTGTTTCTTTGATTTGATTTATATTAATTTTTCTTTTTATTTCTAGTTTTACTGAATTGTTTTTTGTATCATAGATTCTAAGTCTTATCTTCTTCCTAATTTCTTCTCCATCCATTTTTGAATGATAGTCATCATTGTTTAATCCATCAAAGTATAAGCTTCTTATTTTATAGCCATATTCTTTGTTGTTTTTATCCGAAGTTAAAACTTGTTTGAATAGATTATCTACTTTATAGTAGTCTTGCTCCCCTATGAGGTATTTAAGCTCTCTTCTTGTTACAATCATTTTTTCCCTCCCCATAACTATCCATATATTTTGATACCCACATAATCTGATTTCAAACCATTAGTGTTCAATATTATAGTCGAAATACGTCGAATAATCAATACATATAGTGTGTATTATTAGTTTACATCGTAAATTTTTCACTAGCTCTATCTTACAAATATGTAATCTAGTTGTAATGCAAATAGATGGTTATTGTATTAGTTCAGTTTTATAATTAGATCATAGTTAATTGAGGAGAATAAAATTTTATGAAAAAATTAAATGCGTTTCAAATAAAATGTTTTGCACTATTTATTATGTTATTGGATCACTTGTTCTTTGCATTTCCACAAGTTTTCCCACTATGGTTACACCCATTATCTAGACTGGTATCACCTATATTTGCTTATCTAATGGTAGAAGGATTTTATCATACTAGAAATAGATTAAAATATAATGGCAGATTATTTGGTTGGGCAATATTTATGCAGGCTGGTAATTATTTATTAAATATGACTTTGGCTTCAAAAGATGTTTCCGTTCACAATAATATATTTATGACTTTAGCATTTGGACTTGCTATAATAAACTTATTTGAATATAGTAAGAAGAAGATAGGCATTCCTAAGATATTATTAATAGTAATAGGTATATTATCAATACCTGTTGGGTTAATGTTTGAAGGTGGACAGGTTGTTATACTAGTTATATTAGTATCTTATTTCTTTAGAGAAAAACTAAAATTACAAGGTATAATCTATGTTACATTCTCTATAATATTATTATTTATGAGTTATGTACCATATGAAACTATTGACATGACTATTAATATGTTAGTGTACAACTGTGATTTCTTATTTATATTCTTCTTCCCATTTGTACTTATGTACAATGGTGAAAGAGGTATGAACAACAAGTTTAGTAAGTATTTATTCTATGTATTTTACCCAATGCACTTATGGTTACTTGCTGTAAGTGAATTTATGCTAAAATAAAAAATAATTTATTTTTAGGCTATTTTTATAACTTTATAATAAATGTGCATTACAAATAACTGTATCTTTATTATTTCAATACTTTGAATTATAAGATACAGTTATTTGTTAAACTTTACATCAGTTAGTTCCTAATATATTATAGATAATACAATCTATATTTATTACTTATTCCTTACAACATGTAATAGCTTATCTACATATATTTTATCCATTTGTACATACTCTGAGCCTTTTTCACTAGAATCCTTTTTAGCTCCACTATTCATAATATATTTATCTATATCAACATACTCTTGCCATGAGTCATCATTATATTTTTCTGAAGGCTGAGCCATAGATGGATGTGCTAATTTTAACTTCATACCATTTTTTAGCTCAATATTATAGAAAAATTCACCCTTATTTTTCCCACTATCATCGAACCCAGTATTTACATAATCTACATCATTAAAGCTATATTTATTTCCCTTTAAGTTGTAAAAACTATAATCATAAATACCCTCTTCTGTAACTACCACTACACTAGTTATTATTATGTATACAAGTGGAATTATTGTTAGTATAAGATATTTATCAACCCTTGACCTCTGAAATAAACTTTTCTTCTTATATGAAAATATTTCTTCTCTTGTAAATATCATTCCTATTCTGCTAGCTACTATTATCAGTATTACAAATAATAAATATGAATATGGACTTTTTATAAGATAAATTAAATATTCCCCTTTTATAAATAGTTTTTGTTGTATAAATGCAATTCCTATATAGAATCCTATAAAAGCGATTACCATTACTGCTATTAATAAAATATACAGAATAAAAGATACTATGTGGCTTAGAAGTTCTAAGGTAACATTACTTTTTTTGTTGTATACCTTTAAATAATTTCTGAGATTGTAGAATACTAAAGTTATTCCAAGTATAACAAAAGCTATGTTAAATACTATAGATTCATAATTTTTATGGTATATATTTATGAATAGCCATAGTATTGGACCTAAAGCTATAAGTATGGATGATAATAATCCATATTTAATATATTTAATATCTTTCATGTATATTTCCCCCCTTAAAATTTAATGATTTAAATTGATTTAGAAATTTATGATATAAATAAACTATAAAATTAGTTTTCAACATATAGCAATTATGAAATTTAATTATATCATACATAATATTGTAAATATATTCCAATTATAATTTTATTTCACTTACCAAATTTGATTATAACTATTTTCCTATTATTCATTAATTTGTATTTATCTATCTAATAAATCATTTTTTAATGAAATATAGAATATAAGTAAGTAACATATGAATTATGAGGTGATATTGTATGTATAATATTAAAACACTTCCTAAAATTGATTTACACTGCCATTTAGATGGAAGTGTTAGACCTAGTACTATAGTTGATATTGCTATTAAAGATAGTATAAAGCTCCCATCTTATGATATTAATGTTATTTCAAAACTTGTAAAAGTTGATGAAAATACTACTTCTCTTAATGACTATTTGACCAAATTTGAAATACCAATAAAAGTAATGCAAAACGAAGAAAGTTTAGAAAGAATAGCGTTCGAGGTTTATGAAGATGCCGCCCTTGAAAATATAAAATATATGGAAGTTAGATTTGCACCTGTTTTTCACACTAAAAATGGATTATCTCTCAATAAAATAATTAGTAGTGTTCTAAAAGGTATAAAAAGAGCCGAATGTACTTATCCAATTAAAGGTAATTTGATATTAACTTGTCTTAGAAATATGCCACAGGAGGCAGGTTATGAAGTAATAGAAGCTGGTAGGACTTTTTTAAACAATGGTGTTGTAGCTGTGGATTTAGCAGGTCCAGAATATGAAGGATTTGCAATTGATTATAAATGCTTAATAGATAAGGCTAGAAGTTATGGCTATAAGGTAACTATTCATGCAGGTGAGTCTGCTAGTTATCAAAATGTTATTGATGCCATATGTTTGCTTCATGCTAATAGAATCGGTCATGGGGTTAATATAAGATACTCAAAATATGCTAGAGAGTTTGTAAAAAGCAATAATATAACTCTCGAAATGTGTCCAACAAGTAATCTCCAAACAAAGTCTGTGGATAATATTTGCAATTATCCTTTATATGATTTTTATAAAGAAGGACTTCTAGTAACTATAAATACTGACAATAGAACTGTCTCAGATGCTAGTATGACTGAAGAGATAAGTTTAATATTTTGCAACTTTAACTTGAATATATGGGATTATAAAAATATTTATCTAAATTCTGTAGAAGGCGCTTTTTGTAATGATAGAATCAAAAGATGGCTAAAATGTTTAATATAAAAAACCTACCTAATAATTACTAGGTAGGTTTTTGTTATATTAACTAATGATGGTTATCATTATAATTAGTCTATAAAAGTAACTACTTCTTCTAATGGTTTACGAGGTGGTTGGTTTGGAGTATCGTCTTCTCCTACACCTAATGAAATCATAGACATTAACTCGTATCCTTCTTTGTTAAATCCTATAAGCTCTTCTATTTCAGTTTTTGCATGAGTAGGACCTGTCATGTAACAAGTGTCGTATCCCATAGCTTTTGCAGCTAATAATATATTTTCTACTGCTGCACCTATTCCTTGAGCTGCTGATTGAGGTGATACTAGTACATCTAACACTTCTTTAGGAGCGTTATTTTGCTTAAGTATCTTGTACTCTATCATTTTGTATTCGCAAGAGTATACTAATATTACTACTGGTGCATGCTTGAAGCAAGTGTAGTATTTTATTACGCTCATATGTCTCTTAAAGTCTTTTTCATCTTTAGCTAATTGACCTATTTTTTCATGGCTTTCAGTAACTATATCTGCCATTTTATTTATTATATCTCTGTTTTGTAAAACTACAAAGTGCCAGTTTTGTTGGTGCTTTGGTGATGGAGCATAAGTACCAGCTTTTATTAATTCTAAAATATCTTCTCTAGGTACTTCTATGTCTTTAAATTGTCTTACACTTTTTCTATTGTAAATAAAATCTAAGTTTGCCATTATGTTATCTCCTATAATTATTTAGTTTGATGTCGAACCAATTATATAATTTAAATTGGCTCTCAGTCAAATTTTTTCCTTATTTTAGTTACTTATACGTTTTTGTTTAATAATTACAAGAGTTACTCCAAAGATTGCTATAGAAAAACCAAGTACAATAAACATACTCATAAATATAGGTGTAAGATTTTCTTTACTATAATTAACCAAAGTTGCTATTTCATTATTTGCTTTTACATACCAGTAAGTAGGATTAAAACTAGCTATTTTAATAACAGCATCTCCTAAATATTTTTGCGGTACAAATACTCCACTTATAAAACAACTGCCCAGTGATACTACGTTTGCCGCTGCTGACATTGCATTCTTACTGTTGACTAAATTCCCAATTAAAAGGCTTATACTTAATGCTACCATTGTGAATACAAAAGAGTTTAGAAGGAGTAATAATCCATTTAGAGTAAACATATATCCTTTATACATTATAAAACTAGCAAATACCATTATAATCCAAACCCCTATAGCAAAAGTAATATTTCCTAGTATCATTTGAAAACTCATACTTCTTAAAGTTAATGCTGACGATGAATTTCTCATTTTTAGATCCTTCTTATTAAAGGTAACCATAACTGATGATACTCCTAGTATTAGTATTGCAAACATTGAATAAGCTAAATAATTATAATAATTTTTAGAATAACTGTTATAATTGTAATTATTATCATAAGTACTTACTTCTACTTCTGTATCATAGGATAAATCCTTATTTACATATTTTACAAGCTCTTCTTGAGATATATTATCTATGGATAAAGTGTACATTTTTACAGTATTTAAATATCTGTTGATGATATTATCCATATAAACTTCACTTACTGAGTTTGGTATTGTGTTTTTTTCTATATTAATATTTTTATCTCCACTTAATAGCTTACTGGTAAATTCTTTAGGTATTCTTATTATATACTCTGCTTCTCTAAAGAATAGTGCATCTTGTAATTCAGTTTTCTTATCTTCAAGTTCTATTATATTTGCACTTTTACTAATATAATTTCTCAATCCATCTACAAGCTCTGATTCTTCATCTTCATTTATAAAAGCAACATTTATTTTAGTTTCTTTAAAATCTGTGTCTTCTGGATTAGATGCAGTGTTGCCAAGGACAACAGCAAAGAATAAAAACACTCCAATATATATTAATATTTCAGCTAAATTTCTACGAATAACCTTAAAAAAAGCTTTATAAACTTGCATATTTTTGCCTCCTTAAAACCAAGTAAGTAATGACACTAAATACTATAGATAATGCACAAAGTATTTCTATATTTATAAAATATTTGGTAGTAGTGTCATAGTAATACAAGGAGTAAAATGAGTCCGCTATTAAATTTATAGGATTGATATAATTTAAAATAGGCATTTTAGAGTTTACGATGTACTTCATTTTGTCATACATCATACCTGCTAGATATGACATTGTCATTGTACTACAAATTAATATACCAATCTTTATTCCTTCTTTCTTTTTCAATATTACTCCCAAACAAGTACCATAAGTTACTCCAGTTATAACTCCTACTATACATGCTAAAATTATATCTCCTAATTGATTTGCAAAGCTTATTTTTAGTACGAAGCATATATAAGCTATCAATAATCCTATGTCAAAAAGTTGAACTGTAGTAGCAGCTGCCATAGATGCCATAGCCACTTTTAATTTGTGAACTGGTGCTACGCTAATTCTTGCTCCTTGATATGACTGATTTCCTTGTATATATGCTACCTCTTTCAAACCAAAGAATCCACCATATAAACATGCCATTGCAATAAGTGTATAAAAATAATTTGCAATTATATCAGGTGAAGCATTACTAATAGCTACTTCTTTAATGTAATTTGTTCTCTCTAATAAATTATTAATATCTATTTTTGAAGCAACTGCATGATTTTTCTCTATTATTGTTGTGATTGTGGAAATAGTTTGTTTGTATTCATCTACAAAGCTTTTTATTATAGTTTGATTTATTCCTGATTTCTTAACTACAACATTTATATCTTTATCAAAATATATATATCCTTCAATATTATTATCATCTAAAAGTTCTTGAGCCTTATCCTTGGTCGTGTTTTCTACCTTAAATAAATCGTCATCATTTTTTCCATCTGAAACTAAGTTTATGGTATCTATAAATTCTTTGTAATCATTATATTTTGAATCTTTTACTATAGCTATATTTATAGTAGAAAAGTCTTCAGCACTTGATAAATTAGTAAGAGCCAAATTAAACAGTGTCGCCAATATTATTGGAAATATTAAAGTCCAAAACATCATCTGTTTGTCTCTCACTATACATTTAATCCTATATTTATAATTATGGTAAAACACTTTACTCCCCCCTAATCCCTAAGTTCTTTCCCTGTTATTTCTAAAAATACATCATTTAATGTAGGTGGTTCTGAGTAAATCCTCCCTATATGAACATTTTTATTTTTCAGATAATCAATTAAGCTAACTAAATTATTTTTACCTTTACTAGATTTTGCTACAAGATAATTATCTTTGTACTGGGCTGATACTATATGAGGAAGATTTCTTATATCCTCTAAAACATTATTGTCTAACTTAAATACTTCTACTGTAATTTTTTCACCACAGTTTATCATTCCTTTTAATTCTTCACTACTTCCAATCGCTATTATTTTTCCTTTATCCATAATGGCAATTTTAGTACAAATCTGCTCAACTTCTTCCATATAATGAGAAGTATAAACTATTGTAGCCCCTTCTTTATTAAGCTTTTGTATTCCTTCAAGTATGTTGTTTCTACTTTGAGGATCTACTGCTACTGTTGGTTCATCTAAAATAATTAACTTTGGCTTATGAGCAATTCCGCAGGCAATATTTAATCTTCTTAATAAACCTCCACTTAGCTTTTTAGGGTAAAACTTTTTGTATTCACCAAGACCTACAAAGTCTATGGCTTCTTCTACAAGTTTTTTACGACTATTTTTATCTAAAATGTAAAGTCCACAGAAATAATCAATATTTTCATAAACTGTAAGTTCCTCAAACACTGCTACATTCTGCATTATTACTCCAATATTTCTTTTTATATCATAAGCTTCTGGTTTCATTTCTTTGCCATAAACTTCTATATTTCCCTTATCAAACTCTAGTAAGGATAAAATACAGTTTATTGCGGTACTTTTACCAGAGCCATTAGGACCTAAAAGCCCAAAAATTTCACCTTCTTTAACTTCTAGATTTAGGTGATCTAGTGCTAATAAATCATCATACCTTTTAACTAAATTTCTAACTTTTATAATCATAAAATCTCCTCCAACTAATAAAGTGTTCTATATTTTAATGGTTAATTATTTATTTCTTTATTTTTATTGTATTAAATTACATCCTTAAAATTAAGTGACTAGACTCCAAAACTGCTATGACAAATGTAACTATCTAATGCTTAAGGTTAAGTATAATGCTAAAATTAATATATAATTATTGATATAAAGTCTGAGGTGATTTAAGTATGAATGGTTTAATTGATAAGATTATTATTTTTATAATCTGTGTTGCAGTTTATATACATAATATTAAAGATAGCTATATGGTTATCCCAATTCTTATAGCTATCTTTTTAAGTTCCATACTAAGTTACAAAGAAAATAAAAAAGTTTTATTACTAGTCTTTTATGCATTTTTTAGTTTTTGCTTTTTTGAGCCAGCTTTCTTATTTTTTATTCCTCTTATATGTTATGATTTATTCTTTTATAAAATCAAATGGTTGTGGACAATGTTTCTTATACCACTTGCTATAAACTATTATGAAATATCATCGTTCTCAGTTATTTTGATAATTGCTTATATTTTAATTGGATATATATTGAAAAAGCGTAGTATCTCCTTTGAAAATGTAAAAAAGAATTATTACACAGTAAGCGATAATGCCAAGGAATTATCTATAAGATTCGAAAAAAAGAATAGAGATTTTTTAGAAAAACAAGACTATGAAATAAATCTGGCTACTTTAAGGGAGCGTAATAGAATAGCTAGAGATATTCATGATAATGTTGGTCATCTTCTTTCAAGATCTATCCTTCAAGTTGGGGCTTTGCTTTCTATTAGTAAAGATGAAAATACTTCTGAAAATCTTAGTATTATAAAAGAAACTCTTTCAGAGGCAATGGATAGTATTAGAAGTAGTGTTCACGATTTACATGAGGATGCTATTGACCTTCAAATTGAGATACAACAGTTAATAGACAACTTTAAGTTTTGTTATATTAAATTAGAGTATGATGTTGATTCTTCTCCTAAAAAGAATATAAAATATTGCTTTATGACTATAACCAAAGAAGCTTTGTCAAATATTATAAAACACTCTAATGCTACTGATGTTTTGGTTTTAGTCAGGGAACACCCTGCCCTTTTCCAACTTGTGATTAAAGATAATGGTAGTAATATAAATTATAATATTGAAAATGGAATTGGCATAAAAAATATTATTGATAGAGTTTCCTCTTTAGGTGGCAGCATTAATATCAGTAGTGATAATGGTTTTAGGATATTTATTTCTATACCTAAAATAGATTAAAAATAACTTGAAAGGATTTGTAAAATATAATGCGTGTATTGGTAATAGATGATGATAGATTGGTATGTGTTTCGCTTAAGACAATACTTGAATCAGATAGCGATATAAATGTTGTAGGTACTGGTAATAGTGGTAATGAAGCTATTAAAATGTATGAAGATTTAAAACCAGACATACTTTTAATGGATATTAGAATGGAAGGTATGACAGGGCTTGAAGCTAGCGAGGTTATTTTCAAGAAGGATAATAATGCAAAAATTCTTTTTCTGACTACTTTTTCTGATGATGATTACATAGCCAATGCCTTAAGAATAGGTGCTAAGGGATATATTATTAAGCAGAATTTTGAGTGTATAAATCCTTCTTTAAAAGCTGTATATACTGGTCAAAATGTTTTTGGTGATGATATTATTTCTAAGATACCATCATTAATTAATAATAAAACAGATTTTTCTTCTTTTGAAATTACAAACAAGGAATTAGATATTATTATTCTTGTAGCTGAAGGTCTTAGTAATAAAGAAATAGCAACTAATCTATATCTAAGCGAAGGTACTGTTAGAAATACAATCACAAATATTCTTCAGAAATTGGAACTTAGAGATAGGACTCAACTTGCAATATTTTATTATAAAAATAGGTAATAGTGAGGATAACCCTCACTATTTTTTATTTAAATTAATGATTTTAAAATTTAGTTTTATTCAAAAATAAGATTTAGCAATTTCTCTTGTTTTGCTAAGCTATCTACATCCATGCTTATATTTAGTAATGCTTCTTCTCTTCCCTCAAAATAACCTTTACTAAAGGCACCTTTCATAAAGTTTACAGTTTTTGAATTCATCAAGTCCTTTAACGATTCTGGTTCATTATTTGTCAAAAAAGAAACTCTACTAACTTTATCTTCTCCTTTTAAACAATATACTTCCATTACATCATTTCCTTTTGTAAATGTATAGTACGTAACCTCTTTTGATATAGTATCATCAAAAGTATCTTCTTTAGCAGGTTTTATATCCGTCATTTTTTCTATATCACTTATAGTTATATCTTTATTATTTCCTATATTTTTGCTTATTTTGTTATATGTGTTTAAAAGCTTAGAGCCTTTCTTATCTAACATATTAGACATTTCTTCATATAAATTTATATCGCTTACACCTCCATAAAGATAAAATCTTTGAGCTTTACTACTTGGTGTATAGGAAATAGAAGCGGACTCTAGCTCACCAATTAATAAATAATATAGCTCTAAACTTTTCTCTCCCCCATATGTAGCATCAGATATTATTAATTTTTCCTTATCCTTAGTAAAGGTGTGCATTTCATAGCCTAGGTAGCCTTTTTCATTATCCACTGTGTCACCTTTTTCATAATCATAATCCTTTAATAATTCTTTTACATACTCTACTGTTACTTCTTCCTTTTTTTCTAACTTTTTCCCAATGTTAAAGTAAGCATCTTTTAAAGACCCTACTTTTTCTTCTTTTGCGCTAGTACACCCCAATGTAAAAGCACAAATCAAAGATGCTAATAATACAATACCTTTTTTCATATATTCTCCCCTTTATATATAGATGCATTTTACATTATTAAAAAATTTTAATAGATATTTATCTATTTTATTTACCCCATTAATATATCCAAAAACTTGTCTTTATTATTTAGAAAAGACTGTGTTATTTGAAAATGCTCTGTTTCTTCATAACTCACTTCATTTAATTTTTCATCTTTAATTTCATAAATAGTAGCTCTCGGATATGCCATAAGTATTGGTGAATGAGTAGCTATTATAAATTGGCATCCTTCTTTTACTAGTTCGTCCATTCTTGTTATCATTGACATTTGTCTTGATGGTGATAATGCCGCTTCTGGTTCGTCTAAGATATATATTCCCTTAGGTCCAAAGCGATTTAAAAATATTGCAAAAAAAGATTCTCCATGTGATTGTTGGTGAAGAGATTTGCCTCCGTAAGAGTCTATAATTCTAGCTCCCATTTGTTCTGGATCTTCGTCTCTTTCATCAATGTCAGTAGCTAGGTTGTAGGTAGTTTCTGCTCTAAGGAAAAATCCATTTTGAGGTACCTTTATTCCCTTGGTTATGTTTATATAATCGTGTAAATCTGAGTGGCTATCTCTTGTTTGGAAGGTAAAATTTTTTGTTCCTCCTTCTGGGTTAAATCCGCAAGCTACTGCTATTGCTTCTAATAAAGTTGATTTGCCACTACCATTTTCTCCAACTATGAAAGTTACCTTTGGATGAAAATCTAAAGTTTCTAGATTTTTTAGAACTGGTAGATTAAATGGATATTGGCTTGGGTTATCTATTTTAACTTTGTTAAGACTTATACTTCTTATGTATTGTTTAATTTTATCTGAATCCAAGTTTTTCACTTCCTCATTATAATAATATTTTTTATCATAGTATTTCTTATATTATTATATTCCATAATTATACTTTTTGTAATGTTATAGACATTAGTTTGATAAATCTACTATAGAAAGTTTATATCACGTACTTATATTTTTCTAAAAAAAAGAGAGATTAATAATCTCTCTTTTTATAACTATATATTAGGTTCAATATTAAATAGTAAATTATTTTAATTTTCCTTTATAATTACCTATTCCACCTAGGTTATATATTTTAGTGAATCCATTTTTAGCTAAAATATTAGCTGCACTTGAACTTCTTGCCCCAGATGCACAGTAAACTATTATATCATCCTCTTTATATGATTCTAAAGTAGGTACTTTTGAGCTTAATTCTTGCACTGGTATGTTTTTCGACTTTGGAATATGACCGTTTCTAAATTCGCCTACACTTCTAACATCTAATATCAAAGCATCTTTATTACTTTTTATTATTTGTTGTAATTCTTCATTATTTATATTTTTATACTTTTTACTTCCAAACATGCTTGATAAAAATCCCATAACTTTTTCCTCCAATATTTATATAAGTCACATTATTTGTCTAGTATTTCATTTAAAGCGTCATATGAAAAATCTATTATTTCTGAACAGCTTATTTTATTCCTTTTCAAATTAGCACATATTTCTGTATCGTATTTTTCTCTTACTTTAGTCATTAATTCTCTTGCATAGCTTCTAGCTTCATTGGCTTCACTATTACTTTCTCTACCTTTTATATATCCTACTACCATTGCAGCAGCATTTACTGCTCCACATATACTTCCAACTGTTAATCCAACCCCCATACCACTACCAAGTGCAACTGGTATATCTGTGTTATGTTCTTCGTTGTATGATTTTATTATAGATTCTGCACAAGTGTATCCTTCTTTATGATGTACTGATGGCTTTGTCATTTTTAATTACCTCTCTTATATCGAAATTATGATTGATTTTTTATTAGTTATTATTACTTTCTAATTGTTTGTTGCTTCTTTTTTGTTTTTTATTAACTTATCTATGTATATATAATACTATTTTGATTAGTTATTTTCTGTAACTTTATCACACTAATTTGCTTAAAATAAGAAAATATATCGTTGATTGATTTGAAAAAGTTGGGATTATATTTTATTATAACAAAAAAAGGAAAATATAATCATTATGACTATATTTTCCCCCACTAATCAATTTATATTATATGAATAAGTTTAATCCAGAATCTTCTGTTGCACCTAAGTATGCTGCAACTCCACCTAAATCAACGCCATCAATAAATTCTTCTTTCTTTATTCCCATTAATTCCATACTCATAGAACAAGCTACTACTTTAACTCCCATATCCATAGCATTCTTTATTAATGTATCTAAATCATCAACGTTGTGCTTTTTCATTATTTGGTTTATCATCTTTGGTCCCATACCTGCCATGTTCATTTGAGATAATGGAAGTTTTCCAGTGTGAGATGGTAACATTACATCAAACATTTTTTCCATAGTATCTTTCTTAACACCTGGCTTATCTTTTCTCTTAAGTATGTTTAGTCCCCAGAATGTGAAGAACATAGTTACTTCTTTACCCATTGATGCCGCTCCTGTTGCTATTATAAATGAAGCTATAGCTTTATCTAAGTCACCACTGAATACTACCATTGTTGCTCCATTTTTATCATTTTGACTAATTGAACAACTTGGATTAGTTAATACGTTATTAGCACCTTTTCTTATTATTGCTATAAATGCTTTTTGATTTTTATCAAACTCAGCTTTTAATAAAGTATTTCCTGTTTTTTCGCACCAAGCACTTATATCTTTGCTAAATCCTGGATCACTTGCCTTAACTAATAATACTTGCCCTTCTTCCATTTTGTTTATTTCTTCAAATACTCTTCTTATTGGACCTGGACATTGAAGACCACATGCATCTAAAGTAACATGTGCATTTATTTCAGTTATATCTAAATCTTCTAATTTCATAGTTGATTCCTCACTCTTTATTTCTAATTTAGCACTACTATTTTTATTTAATTTAGCTAAGCTTTCTTCTGCTCTTTTTACAAATTGATATGTTTTTACTCCACCATCAATATTTGTGCACTTAAATCCATGTTGTTCTAATAATCTACAAGCAATATATCCTCTTAATCCAACTTGGCAAGTAGCATATAATTTTTTATCTCTTGGTATTTCATTTAATCTATCTCTTAATTGTCCAAGAGGTATATGAATAGTTCCTGGCATACCACCTGTAACTAACTCAAATTCTTCTCTAACATCTATTATTACCCCACCATTTTTAACTATGTCGTCAACTTCATGCCATTGTACAATGTCTGTCATTTCTTCTATTATATTAGAAGCATAGTATCCTAACATATTTACTGGGTCTTTAGCTGAGTTGTATGGTGGTGCATAACAAGGTTCTACGTCTTGTAAGTCAAATACTGTAAGACCTGCTTTTATAGCTGTTGCCATTACATCTATTCTTTTTTCAACTCCATCAATACCTACACCTTGAGCTCCAAATATCTTTCCTGTCTTTTTATCAAAAGTCATCTTCATAGCTATAGGGAATGAACCTGGGTAGTATCCTGCATGTGAACCTGGATGTATATGAATTACTTCATAATCTATTCCTAATCTTTTTAATGTTTTTTCATTGTTTCCTGTTGTAGCTACTGTATAATCAAATACTTTTGCTACTGAAGAACCTAATGTTCCTTTGTATTTTTCTTCTCTTCCACAGATGTTATTTGCTACTATTCTACCTTGTCTGTTTGCTGGCCAAGCAAGAGGTATCATTGTTGGCTTTTTATTTACAAAGTCCATTATCTCAACAGCATCACCTAATGCGTATATGCTTTCGTCTGATGTCTTCATATACTCATCTACTACTATTGCTCCTCTTTCATTTAGCTTTATTCCTGCGTCTTTTGCAATAGTTGTTTCTGGCTTAACTCCTATTGATAATATTATCATATCAGTGTTTATTTCTTTTCCACTTGCTAATATTACTTTTTTACCATTGTTTGCAAAAGACTTAACTCCATCTTTTAGTATTAATTCTACTCCTTTATCTATTAGATGGTCGTGTACTATACTTACCATTTCTAGATCAAGTGGTGCCATTACTTGGTCACTTGCTTCTACTAATGTAAGCTCTATTCCTCTGTCATGAAGGTTTTCTGCCATTTCAAGCCCTATAAATCCTCCACCTATTACTACTGCATGCTTTGGATTTTTGTTATCTACATATTCTTTAACCTTATCTGTATCAGGTATATTTCTTAATGTAAATAGATTATCACATTCCTTTATTCCTTCTATTGGAGGAGTTAGAGGATTTGCACCTGGAGATAAAACTAATGTGTCATAAGTTTCTTCGTATGTTTCCCCTGTTTTGTGATTTTTTACAGTTACTTTTTTAGCTTCTTTATCTATTTTTACAACTTCACTTAAGTTTCTTATATCTAAATTGAATTTTGAGCTCATAGCTTCAACAGTTTGAACTATTAGCTTTTCTCTTTCATTTATTGTT
This sequence comes from Romboutsia sp. LXY-2, assembly GCF_056171995.1. Classification (NCBI taxonomy): domain Bacteria; kingdom Bacillati; phylum Bacillota; class Clostridia; order Peptostreptococcales; family Peptostreptococcaceae; genus Romboutsia; species Romboutsia sp. LXY-2. The sequence goes on from NZ_JBKFGI010000001.1 coordinate 790,954, forward strand.
CCACCTATATAATATGGAAGCCCACAGTTTGCAAAAGATATATACTCGCCTTTTTCAAACATTATTATGTTAGCGTTCTCATCTAGTCTTCTAAGTCTTGCAGCAGTTGATGCTCCACCAGCTACTCCACCTACTATAATAATTTTCTTAGACATTTCTATTCTCCTATTCTAAATTAAAATATATTGCTATATGGATAATTAATTCTTTAACATATTTATATTATATTCATAAGTTAGCAATAGTTCTGTGACTTTGTCACGTAAGTGTTAAAATAATAATAATTTTTTTCATAAAATATTTTTAATACATTTTTTATTAATAATACAAAAAGTAGTTACCATTATTTTGGTAACTACTTTGGTTAATTATTCAGTGATTATTATATTAGTGGTGAATTATTTTTTTTAACTTAAGACATATAACACATCTTTTCTTAAGCTCTGGTAAAACCATTATTACTAAATAACTTGTGGCTATTGATATTACCGATGCTCTTAATATAGATATTTTTGCTACATTGATTAAGTTGTGATTATAACTAAATGCTAATTCCGATACAAATATAGACATAGTAAATCCAATACCAGCTAGCATTGAAACTTTAAATAAAGATCCCCAACTAACCCCCTCTGGCTTCTCTGTTATATTTAACTTAGTTGCTATATAACTAAATAGCATTACTCCTAATGGCTTACCTATTACTAGTCCAAATATAATCCCATTAACAAGTGTACCTACTTGGTTAAAGTTAATACTTGCATCTAAATTTATAGCTGTATTTGCAAATGCAAATAATGGTAATATAGCTAAATTACATATTATTGATAACTTGTGCTCTATTTTATAAGCTGTACTTTCTTCATTTAGATTTTTATATTTTGTTGGAATAGTAAATGCAAGAATTACCCCACTTATAGTTGCATGTACTCCACTTTTATAAACAAAATACCAAAGTATCATACCTAATATCATATATGGATAAATTTTTTCTACTTTTAATACTTTATTTAATACTAACAATAATCCTATTGCGCCTATAGCTAGTAAAATGTTAGTGTAATCTACATGTGATGAATATAATACTCCTATTGCAAGTATTGATATTAAGTCATCAACAACTGCAAGAGATAATAAAAATATTTTTAAAGATGGGTTTAGTTTTTTTCTAAAAATCATAAACATTGCTACTGCAAAAGCAATATCTGTAGAAATAGGAACTCCTACACCACGGGAAAACTCAGTGTTAAGATTTAAAATCAAAAATATTATAGCCGGTACAATTACTCCCCCTAATGCTGATATAACTGGAAATGAAGCTTTCTTAAGTGAAGATAAATTTCCATATAATATTTCATTTTTTATTTCTATTCCTACTACTAAAAAGAATATAGCCATAAGAAAATCATTTATTATCATGTGTAAATTAAATTCTCCTATGATATTTATTCCACTTAATAAGTGGTGATATGCATCCTCCATTGGACTATTAGCGATAATAAGTGCTATGACTGTAGCAAACATTAGTAGTATTCCTGTAGACAAATCTGATTTTAATAGCTTTCTTATATTATTCATTAGTCTCGTTCCCTTTCTATATTTTTCATTAAAATATATTACAACAATAAAAAATATCTATCTGTGATATAATCACATACTATAATATATTTATAGGCAATAATATTAATATTGCTTAAAATAAAATTTATAATTTTTGTGGGAGGGGAAAAAATATGAGCGTTTGGAATGAATTATTGGAAATATATCCATTTTTTAAAACACTAGATGAAAATACTAAAGATTTAATAAGTTCTTCACTAATAATAAAAAATTTTGAAATAGGCAATACACTAATGAATGAAGGTGCTTCCTGCCTTGGATTTTCTCTTATACTAAAAGGGGCTATAAGAGTTTATAAGTTATCTGATAAAGGAAGAGAAGTTACTTTATATAAACTTACTTCTGGAGATACTTGCTACTTATCTATGTCTTGTATGTTAAGTAATCAAAATTATCCTGCTTTTGCTGAAATTGTAGAGCCTGCAAAAGTAGCTTTTATACCTAGCAATATATTTAATAACTATGTTTATAATACTGTTGAGTTTCAAAAGTATATATTTGCTAATCTTTATAATAAATTTAATGATGTTATTGATGTTTTAGAAGAGGTTGCTTTTGAAAGTATTGATACTAGAATTGCTAAGTACTTATTACAAACTTCTCAAAACTCTAATAATAGTATGTACTTATATTTAACTCAGGAAAAAATAGCACAAGAGGTTGGTACTAGTAGAGAGGTGGTAAGTAGAATGCTTACTAACTTTAAAAATAAAGATATTTTAACTTCTGTTAGGGGAAAAATAACTATCTTAGATTTTGATAAACTAAATTCATTAACTAAGTTATAGTAACTTTATAAAAGTGACAAAGTTACATAAGATTTGTATATATGTGGTATCATATTTATAAAACATAATACATTAAATATCTTATAATAACCTTATTTGCTGGCAACTAACCGTTGCCAGTTTTTTTCATATATCGATTAAAGTATTTTTTCCTTAATCTAATAGATAATTACTTATTTTACATCCACCCACACTTAAATTGAAAGTTGATGTCTTTTATTATAAAAGCTTTTGTATGCTAAGTAAGTAGACATTAGTGTTGCTATTGATGAAGAAGATATTATCATAAATGTAACCATTATTTGGAATTTAACTGCAGTTATAGGAGATACACCTCCTAATATTAATCCTGTCATCATCCCAGGAAGTGATACTATCCCTAGGGTTTTGGCTGAGTCTATAGTTGGTGTTATGGCAACTTTAATACTTTCTCTTAATATATCTTTTGATGATTCTTTAATAGAAGCACCCAGTGATAATTTAGTTTCAATTTCTGCTCTTCTTAATTCAAAAGATGTACTTAAACTGTTGTAACTTAATGCTATCGCTACCATTGAATTACTAATTATCATTCCTGATATTGGTATTATTTCATCTGGGCTAAAGTTTATAACTCCTGAAAAAATCAAAATAGATATAGTTATAATTGATCCTGTACATATTGATACAAAAGATATAAGAAATACATTTTTTATATTTTTACCTCTTTCTATAATGTTTAGTGATGCATTTACACACATTACTAAAATTAAAATCATCATAACTATTGGATTGTTTATCCCAAATACTATATCAAGTATGTATCCAACAGCTACTAATTGAACTATTGCTCTTAATATACTTACTATTATTTCTTTTTCTAAACCTAACTTTTCCTTGCGGGATATTAATATAGGTATAATCATTAAGCATGATGCTATTATCAAAGATGTTGTACTCATTATATTATTTCCTCCATTTTGCTAAGTCGTCCTTCAGATATTACTATCCTTTTATTGAAAATAGATTTGCTTTGTTCTTCATTATGAGTTATCCATAATACTGTAACTCCATTTTTATTAAGATCTTCAATATAGTTTTCTACTATTGACGCATTTTCTTTATCTAGGGATGCTGTTGCTTCATCTAATAATAAAATTTCAGGTGTATATATTAAGTTTCTTATAAGTGCTATTCTTTGCTTTTCTCCTCCAGATAAAGAGTTTATATCTTTTTCTAAATAGCTTTCATCTAAGTTGAATTTGTTTAAAAGCATTTTTAGTCTATTTTTATCTACCTTCTCATTTCTTACTTTAAAAGGAAATTCTAAATTATCATAAACTGTGTTTCCAAATAAATATGGTATTTGAACACAGTAGCTTACAAGTTTCCTAAGCTCTATTGGGTTATAGCTTGTGTAGCATTTATCTTTGAAGTAAATTTGACCACTTGTTATAGGAATTAAGTCTGCACATAGTTTTAGTAATGTACTTTTACCACTTCCCGATTTCCCAACTATTGATATACAGTCACCTTTTTTTACATCAAAAGATATTCCTTTTAAAATTTGATCATTTCCTGAGTTATAATTTACTTCTTTTATGCTAAGTATGTTCATAATATTTCCCCCTTTCTAAATTACCATTTATTGTAATGTATTTTATTTGTGTCAACTTCTCTTAATTTTTCTTTAATATGATCATAGTATCCTATTGCTACTAAAGATATTGGAATAATGTTTTTTGGTATGTTTAATTTTTCTATTGTGTAATCTGACCTAATATTGTCAGGATATAGACCTAACCAAACAGCTCCAAGGTCTAACTCAACACATTTTAAAAGTATATTTTGAGTAGCTGATGAACAAGCCATTAGTACGTGTTTTTCTCTTTCATCACTGTTTAAATCACCGCATACAATAATTACCTTGTTGGTATTTTTTAAAATCTTCCAGTTTGCGTGTGCTTGTGAAAATTCATTAATAATATTTTTATCTTCTAATACAATAAACTGCCAAGGTTTTTTATTTTTTGATGATGGTGCTGTCATTGCAGATTCTATAATTATATTTATTTTTTCTTTTTCAACTTCTTTTTCATTGAAGTTTCTTATGCTTTGTCTATTATTTATTATGCTCATTAATTTACCTTTCTTAATTATCCATTTTCGATATCGTAATTCGATAGTATCATTTTTAATAAATTTTATCAACAAAAAAGGTTAAGTAAAATTAAATTTACTTAACCTAATTCATTGCTATATCATGAAATAGCTCTTTTAAATTGTTTTTTAATTCAAATAAAAGTCCATTTCCTTTTTCCGTAGTTTTATAATATTTTCTTATTCTACCTTTTACGTTTTTTTCTTCTTTTTCTAATAATTCTTCTTCTACCATGGATTTTAATATAGGATATAGTGTTCCAGGGCTAATATTGTATCCATGTTCTTTTAATTCTTCAATCATCCAAGATCCATAAAATGGCTCTATATTACCATGATGAAGTATATGAACATATATTAATCCGTTAAATATTTTTCTAGTAATCTGTTCTCTCAATACCGTTCACCTCTATAGTTTATAATGCTATATGAATTATAACATTAATCAATCAAATCTAACAATTGCTACTTAAATTATAGCATTAATATACGCTTATCTAAAATAAATTATGTCATTTAAAAATTTAATTTTCACAAAAAATAAACTGTTGCTTATGATTATCACAAGCAACAGTTTATTAATTTATATACAATATTAAAAATAATTTATATGCAGTGTTTTAATTCATTTTTAAAATGAATGTTTTCCATACTCTTTGCACTTACAACATCTACACCTGTACCTAAGATATTTTTTACTATTATATCTCCTACATGAACTGGTGCAGTTATTTCTATTTTATCTAAAACGTCCATTATTTCAAACATCATTCCTTTTGGTATTGAGTCTGATGTTTTTACTGGAAGTAGATTTAAGTAACTTCCTTTTAATTTAACAGTAGTAGTAATTACTCTTCTTGGATCAGTTAATTCTTCTACTCCATACTTTGCTCCTCTTTTACATGTATTACCTTCTACTTTATACTCTCCATCTATCTTTTCAACTACTAAAGAGCATCCCATTGGACATACTGTACAAGTTATATTAGCCATTTTATATCTCCTCCACGCTTATAGTTATACTATCAGTTATTTTTTCTAATAAATCTTTTCCAATTTTAATATTTTCCATTTCTGACGGTATCATATGAGGTCTTCTTTTTTCCAAAATTATTTCGTCTCCACATCTTACAACAAGCTTTTTGTTAGTGTATATGTTTCTAACTCTCATAAATAAGTTAACATCTTCACCACAGTTAGTATCAATATTTTGAGGAACTATGTATCCTATTCCTTCATTTGCTAATGTAGATACAGTAGTGTTTTTATCTAATTTATTTAAAGCATATAGTGCCGCGTTTCTTCCTGCTATTCTACTTTCTTTTGTAACAAAGTCTACTAAATCATGAACATGAACTACGTTACCACAAGCAAATACTCCATCTACATTTGTAGACATAGCGTTGTTTACTATTGGTCCACTAGTTCTGTTATCAAGCTCTACTCCAAATCCTATACTTAATTCATTTTCTGGAATAAGTCCAACTGATAATAATACAGTGTCACAAGGTATATACTCTTCTGTTCCTTTTATAGGATTTCTATTTTCATCCAGCTTACTTAAAGTAACTCCTGTTGTTCTTGTTTTTCCATGTATGTTAGTTATGCCTGTACTTAACATTAAAGGTATACCAAAGTCATCTAAGCACTGAACAATATTTCTAGTAAGTCCACTTGAGTGAGGATTTACTTCTACTACTGCCTTAACATTTGCACCTTCTAAAGTCATTCTTCTAGCCATTATTAGCCCTATATCTCCAGAACCATAGATAACTATTTCTTTTCCTACCATATATCCTTCCATGTTACTAAGTCTTTGAGCTGCACCAGCTGTATAAACTCCAGCAGGTCTATATCCAGGAATATCTATTGCTCCTCTTGTTCTTTCTCTACATCCCATTGCCAATACTATTGAATCAGCTTCTATGTTTATTAATCCATCTTCTCCTAAAGCTTCTATACTTTTATCTTTGCTTATATTAAGAACCATTGTGTTTAGCATGTAGTCTATTTTTTCTTTGTTTACCATGTCTATAAACTTGCCTGCATACTCTGGTCCAGTTAATTCTTCTTTAAACTCATGAAGTCCAAATCCATTGTGAATACATTGGTTAAGTATTCCACCTAGTTCTCTATCTCTTTCTATTATTAATATTTTCTTAGCTCCATTTTTCTTTGCTTCAACAGCAGCTCCTAGTCCAGCTGGACCTCCCCCAATAACTACAACATTATATCTCAACTGTCTCACCTCTTAATTCTTTAACTTTTCCTACTACCACTTCTGAATTTTCATAGTCCTTTAATACATCTTCAACGCTTATGTTTAGTTCTCTTGCTAAGATTTCTATTACTCTAGGTCCACAGAATCCACCTTGGCAAATTCCCATTCCTGGTCTAACTCTTCTCTTAACTCCATCTACTGTTCTTGCTCCACAAGGTCTGTTTATTGCATCAACTATTTCAGCTTCTGTTATAGTTTCGCATCTGCATATTATTTTCTTATGACCTTCATCTTGCTTTATAATATCTTTCTTTTGGTTACTAGTCATTTGGTTAAATGGCTTATTTTTCTTTCTTATTGGGTTAAAGTCTGGATTTTCTACTAATTCTAATCCTTCATTTTGTAATAACTCTACTACATATTTTGCAACACCTGGTGCTGATGCAAGACCTGGTGATTCTATACCACCTACGTTTATAAAGTTTTTACATTTTTGTGATGCAAATATCATAAAATCTCCTGTATTTGCTGTAGCTCTAAGTCCTGCGAAAGATGTTATTGTCTTTCTAAAATCTATATTTTCTATACTCTTTCTTGAGCTTTCTACTATTTCTAATATACCTTCACGAGTAGTTGATATATCTTCTTTATCTTCTACTATATTTGCATTTGGTCCTACTAATAAGTTACCATGTACTGTTTGTGTAACTAATACACCTTTTCCTTTTTCAGTTGGACATTGGAAGATAACATGGTTTGCCATCTTTCCTTCTGATTTAGCTAATACTTTGTATTCACCTTTTCTTGGTATGATGTAGTATTCATCTCCACCTACCATATTGTTTATCTTATCAGCATATACTCCAGCTGCATTTATTACATATTTAGATTTAATTACTTCATTATTTATAAGTTCTATGTTAAAGTAGTCTTCTTCTTTTTTAATATCTACTACTTCTGCTTTCAATTTTAATTCTACCTTGTTGTTTATTGCATTTTCCATAAGTGCTACATTTAGATTAAATGGACAAACGATTCCTGCCACTTCACATAAAAGTGCACTAGTTACATCTTTATTTACATTTGGCTCTATTTTTATTACTTCTTCTTTACTTAATATTTTAAGCCCATCTACATTATTTCTTATTCCTCTTTCATAAAGGTCTTTTATATGTTTTTCATCTTCTTCATTAAATGCTAAAACTAAAGATCCGTTTTGTTTAAACTCTACACTTAATTCTTTACAAAGGTTTGGATATAATTTATTTCCAAGCACATTTAACTTTGCTTTTAAGCTTCCCTCTTTTGCGTCAAATCCTCCATGTACTATTGCACTATTCGCCTTAGTAGTTCCTTGACATACTTCTACGCCTTTTTCTAGCACTATAGTTTTTAAATTATATTTTGAAAGTTCTCTGGCTATAGCACTTCCACTAATTCCAGCTCCGATTATTGCTATATCATACATAAGTTGCCCCCCAATTGTTTTAATTTTTGTAAAAAAATAGAGAGACCCCCCTATACATTGTATAGAAGGCTCTCTCATCTCTTCGCCTTAGTATTTAAATTTTCGTCTTACTTTTCTTATATCTTATCCATGTAAAGAAATCATTTTCCTTTACACTTCCATTATATTTTTCTTGGTATTTAATGTCAACTAGTTTTCAAAAGTTACTTTTTTAACTTTCTACAGACGCTAATTCCTTTTCAAATTCTTCATCATCTTTCGCCCATTCTAGTGATCTTTGTACTGCTTTTTTCCACCCTTTATATAATACTGATCTTTTTGCTTCACTCATTTCTGGTGAAAAATCTTTATCTTTTATCCATGATTTTTTGATATCTTCTTTACTATCATAGAATCCTATTGCAAGACCTGCTAAATATGCAGCTCCTAGCGCCGTTGTTTCCACAACCTTTGGTCTATTAATGTTACTTCCTAATATATCAGACTGGAATTGCATTAAGAAGTTGTTTGCACTTGCTCCTCCATCAACTCTAAGTCCTTTTAACTTAAGTCCTGAATCTTCTTCCATTGCATTAAGAACATCTTTTACTTGATATGCAATGGATTCTAATGTAGCACGAACTAAGTGTGCTCTGTTTGCTCCACGAGTAAGACCCATTACACTTCCTCTAGCATACATATCCCAATATGGTGCTCCAAGTCCAGCAAAAGCAGGTACCACATATACACCATTTGTATTATCAACACTTTGAGCATAGAACTCACTTTGCTTAGCATCATATAATATTCTAAGCTCGTCTCTTAGCCATTGTATAGCTGCACCACCTATAAATATACTTCCTTCAAGTGCATACTCTACCTTTCCATCTACACCCCAAGCTATAGTAGTTAGTAATCCATTTTTAGATTCAACCATTTTTTCTCCAGTGTTCATTAACATGAAACATCCTGTTCCGTAAGTATTTTTAGCGCTACCTTCTTCAAAACATGTTTGTCCAAATAATGCTGCTTGTTGATCTCCTGCACATCCTGCTATTGGAATTTGTGCTCCAGATAACATTCCTTCATCAGTATATCCATAAACACAGCTTGATGGTTTAACTTCTGGTAACATACTCTTTGGTATATCTAATATTTCTAGTATTTCATCATCCCATTTTAAATCTTTTATATTATAAAGCATCGTTCTAGCTGCATTTGAGTAATCAGTTACATGTACTTTACCACGAGTTAAGTTCCATATTAACCAAGTGTCTACTGTCCCAAATAATAACTCACCATTTTCTGCTTTTTCTCTTGCACCTTCAACATTATCAAGTATCCACTTAATCTTAGTACCTGAGAAATATGCATCTAGAATAAGACCTGTTTTCTCTTTTATCATATCTTTGTGACCGTTAGCTTCTATTTCATCACATATATTTGAAGTTCTTCTACATTGCCACACTATTGCATTGTATACTGGTTTACCAGTATTTTTATCCCATACTATAGTAGTTTCTCTTTGATTAGTTATACCAATAGCTGATACCTGTTCTGGTCTTATACCATTAGTTTCTAAAACTTCTCTCATTACACCACTTTGGCTTCCCCATATTTCCATTGGATTATGTTCTACCCAACTTGGTTTTGGATAAAATTGAGTAAATTCTTTTTGTGATACTGCTACTATATTTCCTTGTTTATCAAATAATATCGCTCTTGAACTTGTTGTACCTTGGTCTAGTGCCATTATATATTTCTTTTCCATGACTTATAACCCCCAATAATTTATTATTTAATATTAATAATCTAATTTAAAACTTTTTACCTTTTTGCAATTTATTACTAATTTGTAGCTAATATCATTTTTAAATTGTTACTTATATAATTCATCAAATGACTTATAGGTCATTTGTTTGTGACCTAATTATTTATAATTAATTTTATTTAATGATTTAATTTAAGCTGCTTTACTTTTATGCTCTTCTGTAGAATCTTCCATATATCTTCTTACACCTTTATCAAATACAAATCCTGCAATAACAGCTCCTATTATTGGACCAACTATTGGTACCCAGAAATACATGTTAGGACCTAGTGCGTTAGTTCCCCATCCTGCTATCATTGCAAATAATTTTGGACCAAAATCTCTTGCTGGATTCATTGCAAATCCTGTTAAAACTCCAAAGCTTCCACCTATGATTGCTATTGTTAAACCTATCATAACTGGTGCTAAGTTTGCAGCAGGTCTATTTGAATTTTTAGCTTCTCCCACTGCTAGTATTACCATAACTAAAAACATTGTTATTATAATTTCTACAAATAATGCTTGTATTGTACTTATCTCTGAATGAGGATATGTTGAGAATATCCCTGCAGTTGCAATACCATCTGCACTTGTTCTTACTATATTATTAGCTGCCTCAAAAGATATAAATAGGTTTTTGAATAAGAAGTACACTGTTGCTGCTCCTACAAAACACCCCAATATCTGTGCTACTATGTAAGGTAAAACTTTTTTCTTTGGAAAATCTCTGTGTACCATTAGTGCTATTGTTACTGCTGGGTTAATATGAGTTCCTGATACTGCTCCTGTAATATATATTGCCATAGTGACAGCTAGACCCCATATAATACTTATTTCCCATTGAGAAATATCTGCTCCGTTTAAAACTAGAGATGCTACAGAACCACATCCGATGAATATTAATATCCATGCACCAATAAATTCAGATAAACATTCTCCAAATAACGTTTTCTTCATTCTTAATTCCCCCTAATTATATTGTTTTTGAAATTTAGGCAAAAAAACAGAGAGAGCCTATAGTTAAGTACTACAGGCTCTCTCTTCTCACGCCTACCTTCTATAAACAATGTTACCATGCAAACATTTTCCGTGTCAATAAAATAGATTGTTAGATATTTAATAAACCAACTTTTCTTACCATATGTCTGATTTGGTAGTTGATACTGCCATTGCACCTGATGCTAGCACATTTATTATTTCTTCTTTTGTGTCAATAAGTCCACCACATATTATTGGAATGTTCGGGTATACATGGTTTATTCTCTTAATTACTTTTGGCATTATTCCTGGCATTATTTCTATTGCATTTGGTTTAACTTTTCTTAAGCTTTCTATAGCACTTTCAACTGACATAGAATCTATGAAGAAGAATCTTTGTACCACTTTAAGATTTAGTTCTAAAGCTCTTTTTACTATGTTGGCTTTTGTTGATATTATTCCATATACGTTTAATTCTCTTTGTAGATAGTCTACTGTTAGAGGACTTGAGGCTAATCCTGATACCATGTCTATATGGATGAATACTTTTTTATCGTGCTTTTGTAAGTATCTTACTTTTTGCGCAAGTGTTAGTATATCTCCATTAAGCATGAACACTACTTCACAATCACATTTTATAGCTTCCTCTAGTTGTTTATCATTTTTTATTGCTGCTATTATTGGATTTATCTCTAATATATCTTTCATGCTCCCCTTTTCCTCTCCTTTTTACACGTTTTTACATATCATGTTTAAGATTATAATACAATTTCTAATTATTTTCTATGTGAAATTGTTATATTTATATTAAATATATTTTTAAGCAAAAAATAAGAGTAATATTTTTATTACTCTTCATGATAAAGGGGTTATTAAGTGATTCTTTTAGAATCTGTAAATTGTATAAAATTTATTTTAAATTAATTGTTAAACCATTGACTAGGTGACTGGTTAATATAATGAGGTGAAAACTCTATGGTCTTATAATCTTGTATTTTATTTAGCTTAAATGGCTCAGAACCTAAATAACTTTCTATATCTTCAATAGATTCTGCTTTCATTATAAATACTGCTCCACTCATATCCTCTTTTAAACCAGACATTAATATTAAGCCTTTATCCATTGCCTTTTGAGAATAAGCCATGTGTTCTTTCATAATATCTTCAGTCATTAAATCTTCATTTTTAATAATACCTTCAACAATAAAATATTTCATTTTGCTATTCTCCTTTGGTTAGTATGTATTTTAACAGGCTTAACTTGTTATTAATAATAAATACCCCCTATATTAACTATTAAACATTAAAAGTTTTATTTCTTAGAATTGTATCTTTTTATTTAAACTTTCATATTAAAATATTTTATTTCATTTTTTCATATTCATCTAAATCCTTAAGGTTCATACTTTCAGAAATACCTATTTTTTCCTTAATTGTATCAAACTTCTCTTTATCAAATGGTCCAGATACTAATACATCCTTTGTGTCTATGATGTAGTAATTATCTAAATTTGTTTTTGCTACTATATATCTTTCCTTGTCATGCCCAACCTGTATTACATACTCACCGTCTTCATAATTTTTATATAATGGCACTAAAACTTTATCATAACTATAATCAGGTGAACCTATGCATATTTTCTCTGCTGATGTTCTTACTACTTTAAATCCATTTATTAGCTCAATTTCATAATCTGCCGCACCTGCACAACCTACTAGTAAAAACATAAATAGAGAAATACTTAAGAATGTTATTATCCTTTTCAATATCAAAACCTCCTATTTTAGACAGTCTTTAGGAACCATGTTAACAACCGTGTCAATTATTTACATTAGCTCCTTTATCTACTCCCCTGTAAGTTTAGCTTACTATTAATTTGTACTTACTATTATATCGTATTTATTTAATTTTATATTGTAATCTATATATACATCTTTTTTGTCTTCATTTAAAGCTACTATACTTATAGTTTTAGCTTTCATATCTTCAAGATTTCCTGTTGATGGTCCAAAACATTCAGCATTTGAACTCGTATCTCCTGGAAGTAATGTATCAAATGATGTTAGATAAGTTGTTTCTCCATTATCTAATTCAAACTCAATACTTACACTTGTTATAGGTAATTTTGAGTTATTTTTAAATTGAGTTTTAAAATATACGTTTCCTATTGAATCTGGATCTAAAACTGTAGGATTTACAAACTCTAATTCTTTTACCGCTACTGGTGATACTTCTTTATTTTCTTCATATTTTGTTTCTAGAACATCATATTTATCTAATTTTATATCGTAATCTATATAATATTGCTTATTCTTATCTATAACTACTATGTTTATAACTTTCACTTTCATGTCTTCAAGATTTCCTGTTGATGGTCCAAAGCATTGAGTTTTTGCACTAGTATCTCCTGGTTTTATAACATCATGTGATGATAAATATGTTGTTTCCCCATTGTCTAGTTCTAGTTCTATGTTTATATTTGTTATTATTTTATCAGAGTTATTTTTAAACTTTGTTACATAGTATCTCGTTCCTATGGAGTCTGGCTCAAGCATTTGATTATCTACAAATTCTAATTCTTTTATTAATACTGGTGCTTCTTTATCTTCTTTAACTATTTGAGTATTGTTTTTATTTTCTGTTGATGTATTATTTTCCTCTGAACTACATCCTACTAATGCCCCTGTGCTTAATATCGCTATTACCGCTATATTCACCATTTTTTTCTTTAATAACATGCCTTATACTCCCCTAACTAATTGATGTCTTTTTGCTACAGGGAGTATTATATATTATTATCTTTGCATAATTTGTCGAAACCTATCATATACATTATTTACCTAAACTTTATCAAATAAATAGCCAAAAGAAGGCAGTAAGCAAAACGCTTACTGCCTTCTTAATAAAAGGTTGGTATAAATGTGTATCTTAATTTTATCCATCTAAGATTTATTTATACATGTTTTTAAAATTTATTTATTTGCATTTATTAATTCTTCAACTTTACCTTTACATCTATGACCTTTACATGCTCCACCTGTAGCTCCAGTTTTTTCTTTAACTGCTTCTACTGTATTAGCTCCTTCTTTTATAGCTTTAACTATACTTTCTTCACTTATATTATTACATAAACATACTATATTATCTTTACTCATATTTATGCTCCTTACTTTGTTTTAAAAGTTTCACAGTTTGTTTCTGTGTAAATATTAACATTGTTTCCTGATACTGATATAGCATCTGCACTACATAATTTATTGTTATTGTAGCTACAGCTAATAACTTCACATACTAAACAATCACAAGCACCTTTAGAATTAGTATTATTTGTAAGAGTTGAATAGTGTTCTTTATCTAGGAAAGAACCACAGCAAGTATCACATGCTGACTTTGCTCCTTTTCCTCCTATATTAACACGGTTTGCATAGCAAGTTCCACTATTGTTATGAGAACAGTTATTTACACCACAATCTATTTTATTCATTTTAATTCCTCCTTTATATATGTAATCTCTTATTTAGAAAAATATCTATCTAGTAATCCTTTAAATGCTTTACCATGTCTTGCTTCATCTTTACACATTTCATGAACAGTGTCATGTATTGCATCTAAGTTGTGTTTTTTAGCAAGCCCAGCTAAATCTTTTTTACCAGCACAAGCTCCATATTCAGCTTCAACTCTAGCAGATAAATTAGACTTAGTATCATTAACTACTACTTCTCCTAATAACTCTGCAAATTTAGCAGCATGTTCAGCTTCTTCAAAGGCTATTCTTTTGTATGCTTCTGCCACTTCTGGGTATCCTTCTCTGTCAGCTTGACGACTCATAGCTAAGTACATTCCTACTTCTGTACATTCACCCATAAAGTTTGCTCTTAATCCGTCTATTATCTCTGGGTCTATATCTTTAGCTATTCCTATTCTGTGCTCATCAGCCCAAGTAAGATCTCCCTTTAATTCGTCAAATTTGTCTGCTCCAACTTTACATACTGGACAAACTTCAGGAGGTTCATTTCCTTCATGTATGTATCCACATACTGTACAAACATATTTCTTCATTTCTTATCTCCTTTTTATTGCGATAATAATTTTTAATACATAGTTATTATGTGGAAACTATTTATTTATATTCACTAAAAAAATGTTGTAGTTGCTTTTTTGAATGGTTAAATTTTTGTAAGTTGTATGATTAAAAGTTAGGTATTAATATTTTTTTGATTTAAAAGTCATACATAAAAAATAGCAACTATATTAGATAATTTTTTATATCTAACATAATTGCTATAATTGGATTTCTTACTTTAAAGATTTATTTTCGACTAAGTTACTTTTTATTATTAGTGATACTTTTTTACAATAAATTAAAAAGGTCTTCTATTTCTTTTTCTTCTTCTATTCGTAGTGTTTATTCTATTTCTTCTGTTTCGCCTATTTCTTCTATTAATAAATCTAATAATATAAGCTAAAGCTGCTACTGCTGCAATAATTCCTACAATAGTAATTGCGTAAAGTGCTATATTTGCTTTAATTAAATCAAATACTGATAAGTCTACTTTACCAGATGTTTTTATCTTATAATTTTGTATTGAAAAAGTTAGTTCAATATCCTTATTAGCTAATTTCCATGCACTTTTGTCATTTTCATTAGATTCTATTTTTACGTTTTTATCATTGATATCATTTTTGTAGTACATTATATCTTCTGATGCTAAAACAGGAACTTCTACACTCTTTTTAGGTCCAAATAATCCAAATGCTTTGTACTCTAGATTAAGTTTGCTAATCTCTTCGCCTTCTTTTTTAAATACTTGCTTTTTAGAATCATATCCGTAGTCTGCAATCTTTTGTGTATCATTAAATACATTTGTACCATCTGCTCCATATTGAGATTTAAGAGCTACAGTAACTAAATTTCTACCATCTCTTTCAAAGAAACCAACAAAGCAATGACCTGCTTTAACTTCGTTTCCTGTCTTTCCACCTATGTTACCATATTGACCAATTATTTTATTTCTTGATTCAACTAAAATAGGTGTTCCTTCTATCTTAATAGATGTATTTTTGTATTTATCTGAAATAATTTCTTTAATCCATTCATTTTTATAAGCTTCTTTTGCGATTATTGCTATATCATATGCACTAGATAAGTTAATTTCTTTATTGTCTGGGTTTAAAGCATCGTTTTCTAATCCACATGGATTTACTATATGTGTATTTTTTAAACCAAGTGAATTTACTTTATCGTTCATCATCTTTACGAAATCATTAGTATTTCCAGCTACAGAGTCTGCCATTAAGTATGCTGCATCATTAGCTGAAAAAATCAAAACTGCTTTCATAAGATCATTACTTGAAATTTTATCTCCTGGATTAATATTTTTAAAGTTGTTTAATGCTGTTTGAGTAGTTTTAAGTGCATCTTCAGTAAAAGGTATCATTGCTGTTTTTGAAGTATTTTCTGCAAAAATTAATGATGTTAATAATTTAATTGTACTTGCTACAGGACGTTGTTCATCTGCATTTTTTGATGCTATAATTTCCCCTGTATCTATGTCCATTACTATTGCTGATTCTGCTATTAATCCTGGGATTTGACCTGCGTTATCTTGTGCTCTTACTACACTGTTAACAGATGTTAATGTTATTATTAAAATTGTTAAAATTAGTGATTTGAAAAATTTCATTTTTCTTGTTTAAAACCTCTTTTCTTGCCTTTATTATCAATAGTTATGATTAGCGTTTTTATTATATTCTTTCATATTATATCATTTTAAGTAAAAAAAAACATTGATAAAATTATCAATGCCATAATAAGTTGATGTAACCACTTATATAATTACTGTTTTTTTGCGACCTCATTTTTATAAATTTCTATGAAAGTATCTCTAAAGCACATATTCTTGATTGAAAATAATAGTCCCAAAATCAAGCCTTCTACTCCCTCACTTAAAGTAAATCTAGTAATTCCTAGCATTATTGCTAGACCTAATATATTAATATTTCTTTTATATTTGCGTCTATTTTCTTCATTCAAATGTTCTATTTTTCTTTGTATTGGCTCAAATATACCGTAGATACTATAGTTTATTTTATAAAATAAAAAATCGAATGTTATTACCCACAAACAACATGATAAAACTAATATCATATTTCTTCCTCCCTAATCCTTAGTGTTACCTTTGACCTATAATAGCTTGATATATAATAATGGTTGTCAGTATTAAAAATATAGATGGGTAATAAATAGTTTTAACTACCACTTTCTTTGAGCTTTTGTATTCATCTAAAGATATGTATGCTCCTTCAGCAAAATGTAAATATAATCCTAAAGATATAATATCTCCTCTTTTTAATAAAATACCAGCTATCATAAATATTGCACTCAATATTGAAATTGAGTATAAAAAAAACTTTTTCAAAATAACACCTCTTTTTACAAATATTAAACTTTGTAAAAACACAAAACCATAATTTTATTGCTTTGTGTTTTATGAAATCCTAATTATTAATCGTTATTTTTTTATTTAATTTTTGTCTAAATCTTCATCTAAATCTTCATCTAAATTTTCATCTAAATTTTCATCTAGTACGAAATCAACTTGAAAAACAAATACATCTGAGTCAGATTCATTTAAGAGAATATAATATACTGCATTTTCATCAAAATTTCCTCTTCTTTTAACTTGGAATTTAAAATCATTAGAATTTGTTTTGTCTAAATTATAGGTTTCTCTTTCAATTACTCCTCTATTATCTTCAAGTACGTTATAGTAATCTTCTCCAATAGTTAGCTTATCTAAGTTACTTTCTATTAATTTAACGTTTAGAAGGTTCTCAAGTTCTGATGTTTGAATAACTGGTAGTTCCTCATAATTAAAGTCAAAACCTTCAGGATAATAATTAGGTTCTATTATTTTATTAGTTCCTTCTACGCTTATTTCTATTCTTGGAATTTCTTTTTCTTGAGATGTTTTTGAATAGTAGCTATACCCTACCCCTACTAATAATACACCTATAATTATTATAATTTTTTTCTCCACTAATCCTCCCTCTTTTATGTAATACATAATCCCCATAAGTAAGTATAGCATAACTTGAATTATCATCTGCTATAAGTATACTTCACACATATTAATTTAAATCTATTTTCTCAACTAAAAAAACTCACCTTCATATTTAAAGGCAAGTTTTTTATGTTTAATAGTTTAATCTCATTTTTATCCTATTCTTTTCAGAAACTTTTTTTACTATACTTACTATTAAAAGCTCTAAAATACTTATAATAACTATTGTTCCTCCTGGAGCAAAGTCTAAGTAGAAAGATGCAATAACTCCACCAATAGTAGCTATTTCTCCAAAAATTATAGCGTAGACTACTGATTGCTTAAAGCTTTTTGCTATTTTTAAACTTGTTGCAACAGGTATTGCTATTAATGATGATACTAATAACACACCTACTACTCTTAAAGTAATAGTGATACTAGCTGCTGCTAAAATCATAAATATACCGTTTATTAATTTAACTGGTATTTTAGAGAACTTAGCATTTTCTTCATCAAAAGTTATATAAACAAGCTCTTTAAAAAATATAGATATAAAACCAATAATTGCTATAGCTGTAATAATTATTATTGCTATGTCTTCTTTATTTACCGTGGCTATACTTCCATACATAAATGAAAATAAGTCAAAATTCACATTTGATGCACTTATTAATATACCTGAAATAGCAACACCTAAAGCCATTATTATTGCAATTGATAAGTCTGCATATTCCTTTAGGGTTACCCTTAGCCTATCAATTACTAAAGCTGCAATACTTGATGCTACTAATGAGCCTAGTATTGGATTTATATTTAATAAAGTTGCTCCTGCTATTCCTGATAAAGCTATATGGGATAAGCTATCTCCTATAAGTGAAAGCCTTTTAAGAACTATAAATATTCCCATAAGAGGGCAAATTAGACCTACTACACTTGATGCAATAAGTGCTCTTGTCATAAAATCATACTGAAAAATCTCCAAATCTATCCCTCCATTACACTAGCTTAAAAGCTCTAATATCATATTTTTACTTATTTCATTATTTTCATTTTCTATTACTTTTACACTTTTATCTTTTATTAAAGCTATTTTTTTCACTTCTTCTTTTACTATAAATAAGTCATGAGAGACTATTACTATAGTAAGGTTTAAGCTTTCATTTAATTCTTTTAGTATCTTGTAAAATTCTTTTTGACCATTTACATCAATACCTACAGTAGGCTCGTCTAAAAATAATATGCTCGGCTTTTTTAATAATTCTCTAGCTATAAATACTTTTTGTTGTTGCCCCCCAGATAAGCTTCCTATTAACTTATCCTTGTAATCATAAATGCCTACTAATTTTAATACTTCATCTACTTCTTCTAAATCTTTTTTCTTAATTCTTTTAAAAAGACCTACTCTTGAACATAAATTCATTGCAACTACTTCTTTTACTGTTGCAGGAAAGGAAGAGGAAAAAGAGTTAGACTTTTGATTTACATATCCTATATGTTGCCAATCATTAAAGTCATTTATATTTTTTCCTTCTATATATATACTTCCTTTTATAGCTTTTATCTGATTTATCATTAGCTTTAATAAGGTACTTTTCCCTGCTCCATTTGGTCCTATTATGCCTATATAATCTCCATCTTTTATGTTTAAGTTTATATTTTCAAATACTGTATTTTGTTCATATCCAAAACTTACATCTTCAAACTTTATGGCTTCACTCATCTTTAACCCCTACTTTAATACTAATTTTAATGTTTCTAAGTTTTTGTTCATTAATGATATATAATCTTCATTATTATCAAAATCAGTTTTATTTACTCCATCTATAGAATATAATACTGCTGTCTCTATTTTTGCTTCACTTGCAATAGTTTTGGCTACCTTTGGATTAACTAAACCATCAAATAATACAAATCCTATTTTATGCTCTTTTGCATAATTTGAGATTTCTGTTATCTTACTTAGAGAGGGTTCTTGATTTGGGCTAATCCCTGTTATTGATAGTTGATTTAGGTTGTATTTTTCACATAAGTATCCATAAGCATCATGTGCTACTATTAATTGATTTTGTTTTAAATCTTTTAGACCTTCATCATAATTTACTTTTAATTCTTCTAATTTTTTTATATATTCATTGTAGTTATTTTCATAGTAATCTTTGTTTTTTCCATCAACTTTTACAAGTGCATTTTTTATATTTTCACATTGCTTCATTGCTAAATCAATGTCTAACCAAACATGAGGGTCATATTCTCCATGACTATGTTCATCATGTTCATCAATATCATCGTCATGAGATTTAGCTTCACTGTCATGATCTTCTTCATGATCGTGATCTTCTTCTTCATATTTTAAAGGAGTAATTCCATTAGTTGCTTCTACTATTAATAAATCTGACTCACTTTCTATTTTGTCAGCAAAAGTGTCCATACCTAATCCATTTTTTATTAGTAAATCTGCATTTTGTATGTCTTTTAGTGTTTTTGGTGTTATTTCATAATCATGTGGTTCTGTACCTGGTGGTACTATGTAATTTAAGTCAACTTTATCTTTTCCTATATTTCTTGCAAAGTCATACACTGGAAATACTGTTGTGTATACTACTGTTTTATCTTCTGAATTTTTTGTTTCTACTTTTTTTGAACATCCTACTATATTAAGACCTATTACTAGACTTATCATTGCTAACCATAGTTTTTTCATAATTTTATCCTTTCACATTTTATTTGTGCCTTTTATAATATTTCCCATTTAAGTTATTCTTAAAACATTTCTTTATTAATTGATATTAATTATCAAACTCATTATATATTATACATTATGTACCTGTATATTAGTCAATAGCTAAATAAAAAAATTCGCTTCGCTTGAGCGGCTACGTCTGCGAACTACTTCACATTCCGTTGCTCAAGTTTAAAGCGGTGGGGATTATAAAAAAACTCTAAAGTATATCTATACTTTAGAGTTTTATATATTTTAATGACCTGAAGCCATTTCTAATCCACCTGGCTTGTTATGATATGCCATATTATCTATTAATGCCAAACATGAATCACTTAATCCTATTAAATTGGTGCTAACACCATTTTGATGGTATTTAATAACTACTTTATCTATAGAATCAACAGCAGATTCATCCCAAACTTTGACCTTTGTAAAATCAATATCTATTGAATATAGTTTTTCATTATAATCAAAGCTATTTATAAATTTAGTAGTTGAAGCGAAAAATAATTGACCTTGGACTTCATATTTAACATATCCATGTACTTCATGTCTATCAACACTTATCTCAGATATTTTAGATGCAAAAGCTATTGCACTTGTTATTATTCCAACAATAACTCCATAAGCTAAGTTGTGAGTTAATATAACTACTAAAACTGTAGCTAGCATTACTACTGTATCTGATTTTGGAACTTTTGAAATTCTTTTTATTGAAGCCCAGTTAAATGTAGTTATAGATACAACTACCATAACTGCAGCTAAAGATACTACTGGAATTTGAACTACAAACTTATTTAATAATATTATAGAAAATAACATAGCCGTTCCTGCTGTAAGAGTAGATAATCTACCTCTACCACCATAGCTATTATTTATAATAGTTTGTCCTATCATTCCACATCCTGCTATACCGCCAAAGAAACCTGCTACTACATTTGCAAGACCTTGACCTATACACTCTTTATTTTTGTCACTTGGAGTATTTGTTAAGTCATCAACTAATTGAGATGTAAGTAGTGACTCAACGATTCCAACTAATGAAACTGATAATGCATATGGCAATATTATCATTAATGTTTCCATATTAAATGGAACATTTGGTATTAAAAATTTTGGTAATTCACTAGTTATTTCGCCCATGTCTCCTAAAGTCTTAACATCTATATTAAATATGCTTACTATTATTGTAATAGTTATTATTGCTATTATTGGAGATGGTATTGCTTTTGTTAACTTAGGTAATAAGTAAATAATTACTATTCCTATTGCTCCTAATAATAATAATATCGGTGCCCCTTTAAAATGATCAATCTGAGATTGGAACATTAATATACCAAGAGCATTTACGAAACCGATCATAACTGGCTTTGGTATAAATTTCATTAGGTTGCCTATTTTTAAATATCCAAGTATTACTTGTATAATTCCCGTAAGTATTGTTGCTGCAAGCAAATACTCTATTCCATAATCTCTTACTAAACTAGCAAGCACTAATGCTGTAGCTCCTGCAGCTGCAGAAATAAGACCTGGTCTACCACCAAATATTGATGTAATTAAAGATATACAAAATGATGCATATACTCCAACCATAGGGTCAACTCCTGCTACTATGGAAAATCCTATTGCCTCTGGTATAAGCGCCATACACACTACAATACCTGCTAATAAATCTCCTTTAGCATTTCCTAACCATTCTTCTTTCCTTTGCCTCATAAAATTCCTTCTTTCTTTATTAAATTTTTAGTTAACCATTATTAATACCGTTATTATAAAGGCTTTTACTTTTATTTGCTTTTTTACAACGCTTCTACTTTAACTTATCTAATATATTATTAATCTTTTTGGATATGAAAGTCTAAATTTAAATTTATATGATTACAGAAAAAAAGACTATATTATATATAGCAAATTGCTCTATATAATATAGTCGCTTGCACTACTATCTCCATATGCTTCTAGTGCCCAAATACGAAGCATACTTCATCGATACTGACTCTTATTACATTTAGGTTCATGTATTACATTGGGTATATCTGTTAATTTAGGTTTATGTATTACATTAGGTTTATGGAAGATACTTAGATTTTAGCAATATAACTGCAACAGAAGTGCAACAAATAACTTAAATTATAAAAAATTTAAGTTTTTTTATTTTCGTATTAATTTATGTACTTCTTTTTATATCAAATCATTGGAATAAGTAATATCTAAACCAATTTAAAATCTATATATTTGTTTATTTAAATATTCTACAGTAAATTCTGACCAGCTATATTGTGTCATATACTCTCCACAGTAGGAATTTATCGCTTGAATATCTCCATTTATAAACTTATAATAATCACAGTCTATAATTTCTATATTTAGAGCTAATTCGCCTCTACTTTTTATTATAATATCATCTATGCCAGCAGATTTAAATGAACTTATAAGGTCTGACACTAGATTTCTTAAATTACTTTGTATAGATGTAGTCTCTGGACTGTCTTCCCATAATACTGCCATAATCTCTCTAAGAGTTACATTTGCTCCACGCTTATTAACTAAATAAGCAAAAAGTTCTTTGGTTCTATTTCTTGAAAACTTTAAAGGCTTATTGTCTACAAATACTTCAAAGTTTCCAAAGGTTTGAACTCTTACTCTTTTTTTATTTTGGCTTGGAGATTTTATATCTTTAATATGATCTATTTCTAATTTTAATTCTTCCCTGGATGCTGGCTTCATAATATAACCTGAGGCATGTACCTTAAAAGCATCAAGAGCATATTCACTATAACCAGTTAAAAATATTATAGGTATATCCTTATCTATTTCCTTAATATTTTTTGCCAAAACTAATCCACTCATTTTTTTCATATTTATATCTAAAATAGCAATATCAATTTTACCTTCATCATTAGATAAATATTCTAAAGCTTTACCTGGAAATCTAAATTTTATTATTTCTACATTTTCATATAAATCCTTTATCATAAATTCAGTACGTTGAAGAGCTATTTGTTCATCATCTACTAATAATATTCTCATATATCTCCCACCTTTTTTGGTATTATTACTTTAGCAACTGTACCTTCTCCTATTTTACTTTCTATTATTAATTCACCACTACACATAGATTTTAATCTTTCCTTAGTGTTTTTTATTCCTATATGACTTCTGTCATCTTCTTTTTCTTTTGCAGTATCAAATCCAATTCCATTGTCAGTAATTTTTACATACCAATTATATTCATCTTCATAGGTTTTAATTAATACTTCTCCACCTTCTTCAGAATCCATTAATCCATGCTTTATTGCATTTTCTACTAAAGGCTGTACTGTTAAAGCTGGTAAGAAAAACTCTGTTGTATTTATATCATAAACCACTTTTATATCTGGAAATCTTATTTCTTCTATGGCAAGATAACACTTTAAATGTTCTAACTCTTGAACAAAGGTTATGGTGTTCTTTCTAGTTATAGAATCAAGATTTCCTCTTAAATATTTAGCAAACTTTTCAGTAATAGAAGATGCTACCTTTGGACTTGTTTCACAAAGATAACAAATAGTGTTTAAGGTGTTATATAAAAAGTGAGGCTGAATCTGACTAAACATAATACTAATCTTTGCTTGTACAAGTTCAGTTTCCATATGTTGTAGCCTTTTTTCTTCATTTACTGTATTTTGAACACTTTTAATAAACTGTCTAAATAAGACTACACAAGTTAAAATAATACTACCTTTTATAACATAGCTTACCAAACCAAGGTAAGGCCAATAAGATGTTATTTCTAAAAAAGAACCAATTAGTAGTGGATATAGACCTATAAAAAGTTCTGTGTATTCTCTATTTTTTACTACTACAACTTCATAACATGAACATATAAAAATTATCATAGATACTATTATATTTATAAAAATAAATATTGGTAAAAAACTTGCCATATCATACATACCAGTAATTTGTATTGTAAAAGTAAAAATTAAAAATAGCGAAAATACCATTGTGCATATTCTATAAATTTTTTGTACTAATTCTCTAGTGTACGAGCTAAACACCATAATAACTGATATTGGTAAAACATATGCCACAAGAATATCTAAAAGATTAAGATATTCTGGATTTCTTATAATCAATGGCATTAAATCAAAGCAAGCATCCATAATTATATAAGATCCAACTACGAAAATCATAAAGGATATTGCCATACTACGATCCATATATTTACGCTTATATAAAAATGATACAAAGGAATAAACAAATAGACCTATTCCTATCATTGAAAAGGCAAAAGCAAATAATAGTGTTGAGCCATGCTCTGATATAAGCTGTTGATATAAGAAGTATGAGTATCCACTTTGTAAATCATTAAAGAATATTGAAAATACAGGAGTTGCCATGTTTTCATAAACATTTTCTAAAATAATTTCTATTTCATCTTCTGTAGTTATTCCCTTGGAAATATAATTTCGCCATGTTATCCCAGGAGATTCAAAAATACTATCATTATCTTCACCAAAAGTTAAAACAGTCTCGTCATTTATTTTAAAAGTTATTTTTAGATTGCATAGGTGAAACAATATTTCCTCATATGGTGGTATTTTCCTTGAAAAATGCCCTTTGATTACCACATTATGAGCCTTTGAATCATCAAGTACCTTATAATCTGTTAAGGGCTTTTCATCTGAATTATCTATTGAATAGGTTCCAATAATGTTCAAATGCTTTGTTGCTTTATATCTATAAGAAAATTGATTACTAGTAATAGCACAGCCAAGAACATAAAAAAATAGAGCTATTGCTACGGTAACTGTAATATAGTAAGATGTTTTTTTCATTTTATGTAATTCCTTTATATATTTTCTCTTTTTATATTTTTCTTTATGTAAGTTATTTCCCAATTATTAGGTTAATATTATCATAGGGATATATAAAATACAATAAATCTAACCTATGGACAATATGTATTTATGTCTTTATAATATACTTAAATTTTTAAATTATAATATTAAATTTATTATTTATCATATATTTGGGGGAATATTATGAAGAGGTTTTTTAGAAATACGATTAATATAGTATTAATCCTTTTGCTATGTTTTATCTTATATCAAATTTTTTTAAAGTCCACTGATTACAAGAAAGCATCAGATATTTATGAAGAAATCTTGGTAGAAAAGGAAGATAATTATAACAATCTTGTACATATTAATCCTGACTTTAAGTTTTGGATTGAAGTAGAAAATACAAATATTAATTATCCGGTTTTACAGTCTGATAACAATGAGTTTTATTTAAGTAGGGATATTTATAAAAATGATTTAAGCTCTGGTAGTATTTTTATGGACTATAGAAATGACTTTGAGAAAGATCCCAATGTTATTATTTATGGTCATAATATGAAAAACAATACTATGTTTGAAAACTTGAATAAATTCAAGGATGAGGGCTTTTTCTATGATGGCAATAAAATTAAGATAATTACTAGCGATAAAGAATATGTTTATGAGGTATTTTCTGCTTATTATATTGATGCAAGTTATGATTATCTTGTTCCTAGATTTGATAGTGATATGGACTTTGAAAAATACTTAGAGGAAATTAAAAAACTTTCTATTTGTGATAGCAGTACTCAGGTTAGTAGCTCTGATAAAATAATTACTTTATCTACTTGTAGCTACGAAGGGGAAAATACTCGTACTGTGGTTCATGGTAAGTTGATTTCTTCTCATAATAAGTAAAACTTTTTATGAAATAAATAAAAAAACCTATAAAGTAAGCTTAATTAAACTATACTTTATAGGTATTTTTTTATCTTTTATTAATCTATGTTTTTAACTATATAATTAGCTTTACTCCTTACTACATCCCTTGCAATTAGAGTGATTTGAACATTTGTAACAACCATAATCTTCACTGCCTTTTTCCTTGTGGTATTTAATTATGGGCCTAATAGCCATTACTAATACTAAAGTTACCACCACTATTACTATTAAATTTCCCATATAAAATCTCCTTTAATAAATTATTGTACCACTACTTTAGATACTATCTTTTGTTCTTCTTTACTATTAGCTTTTATTTTATATCCTATGAATAGTATAGCCCCAAGTAATATTATAACTGCAGGCACAAATCCTTCTCCTAATTGCTTGTAAGCTACTATTGTACCTACTTGATAAACTACCATTGATACTAAGTATCCTACACTTATTTGAAGTAATATAGTATTTCTTAGCCAAGTCTTTGATTTCATTTCTGATCTCATAGCACCTATAGCTGCAAAGCAAGGAGGTGTAAGTAAGTTGAATAACATAAATGAAAAGGCAGATACTGCTGTTATTCCCATAACCTCTTGAACCATCATTCCATTAACTAATTCAAAGTCTCCATTTATAGCACTACTCATTGAGTAAACTACTGCTAAAGTACCAACAACTTCTTCCTTAGCTATAAATCCTGTTATAGCTGCTGCTGCAAGTTGCCATACCCCTATTCCTATAGGTATAAGTAATAATGCAAATGGTGCTGCTATAGTAGCTAATATAGATGCATCTACTGCATCTCCTACTAACTGTAATCTAAAGTTAAATGAAGACATTATAAATATTACTGTATTACAAACTATTATAATAGTAGCAGCTCTACTTACAAAGTCTTTACCTGTTTCTATCATTTTGAAAAATGCTCTTTTTAAACTAGGTATACGATATTGTGGTAATTCTATTATAAAGTAATTTTTCATATTTTTTGTTCCTGTTGCTTTCTTTAAAAGTAAGCCTACACCTATTATAACTCCAAATGTTATAAGGTAAGTAAGAGGAAACATAAATGCTTGATTTGGGAAAAATGCCGCTGTAAATAATGCTATTATTGGTATTTTTGCACCACATGGAACAAATGGTGTAAGCATTGCTGTAAGACGACGTTGTTTTTCATCTTTTATAGTTCTAGTTGCCATTATTCCAGGTATAGAGCATCCATAACCTACTATCATTGGTATTATAGATTTTCCTGATAATCCAACTTTTCTAAATAATGGGTCAAATATAAGAGCTATACGAGCCATGAATCCACTGTCTTCTACTAATGATAATAAGAACATTAATACCATTACTAAAGGAACAAATCCAACTACCGCTCCAACTCCACCTATTATACCATCAGTTAATAATGCGTTTAGGAAGTCATTAGTTCCCATATTTGCTAACTGATCTGCTACTGTACCTTGGAAAGATTCTATTAATCCAACTAAAGTATCTGCAACTAATGGACCTAAGGTATTTATTGCTAAATTAAATATGATTGCCATTACTAAAACAAAAAGTCCTGTCCCTATTATAGGGTTAGTTACAAACTTATCTACTTTATCTTCTAAAGTTTCTTCATAAGTCTGGATTATTCTTTTTTCAACTTGAGATATTATGTTATTAACTATTTTAAATCTTTCTTTATCTTGCTTTTCTTCATTGTTTATATTTGATAATTTTTCAAATGAATTCTTTTGTATATTTAATTTTGATGACTCTACTGATTGAGCTATTAAATTATGTAATCCTTCGTTTTTTGCTGCTGATAATTCTACAACCTTACAATTTAAAAGACTTTCTAATTTTTTTATATTTATTTCTGTCATAGACTTTGATATATCTATTTTATTTAATGCTACAACTACTGGTATTCCTATTTCTAATAATTGTGTAGTAAAGAATAAACTTCTATTTAAGTTTGTTGAGTCTACTACATTTATTATAACGTCTGGATTTTCTTTTTTTATAAAGTCTGTAGTTATACTTTCTTCACTTGTGTATGGTCTTATTGAGTATGCCCCTGGTAAATCTATAATATCTATTTCTTTTCCTAAGCTACTTTTTAATTTTGCCTCTTTTTTGCTAACTGTAACTCCTGCCCAGTTACCAACGTATTCTTGCTTTCCTGTTAGGGCATTGTATAGTGTTGTTTTACCACTATTTGGATTCCCTGTTAAAGCTATTTTCATGATCTCATCTCCTTTATACCTTTAATAAATTTCTATAACCTCTGCTAGGTCTGTGTCTATGCCGTATCTTCCGCCCTTTATGTTAATTATCAAGTTTGAGTACATTTTTTTTACTATGCTTATTGTTTCCCCTTCGAAACATCCTAAAGTAAATAAGAATTTTTTTATTTCTTCATCCCCATTTATTGATTTTATTTTATATAAATTACATGTTTTACCTTCTGGTAATTTCATATTAAACACCTCTTCCCTAATATTGCATATTATTTGTAATTAATGTTGATAATTATTATCACTAATATCAGTTTATTAGATTTAATAGTGTTTGTCAATTAAAACTTATTCTCAATTTAAAAGTTTGTTTACTGGGTTTGGTTTGATGATTTTTGGTATTGATTGAATTATAAATTTTCTTGAAATAGATATTGGCTGTTTTGAGAATTGAAGAAATTAAAAAGTGCATATCTTCCTTGGGGTATTATAGTTTTTACTTTACCCCCAAAGAAAATACACACTTTATTTTACATCTTCTAAATTTACTCTCTATTAATTACATTTTACACTAGCCTCTTGTTTATCTAATATCATTAAGTCTTTAGGGAACTTAGTCAACATTTCATTCCCTTCTTTAGTTATAAGAACTGTATCTTCAATTCTAATACCGCCCCAACCTGGGAAGTATACATCAGGCTCAATAGTTATTATACAACCTTCTTCCATAATTCTAGTACCATAGTTACCTAGGAATGGTTCTTCATGAAGATCACGCCCTACTCCATGTCCAATCCCTCTATAGTAGTATTCTTCGTATTCTTTTATTATCTCTCTTATTTTTGCATCAGGAGTTGTAGCATGTGCTCCTGATTTCATATTATCAATACCCACTTGTTGAGCTTCTTTTATTAAATCATACAATTCAATTTGTTTTTCACTAGCATTTCCTATTATAAAGGTTCTTGTAGTATCAGATATATACCCTTTATACTTTGCTCCATAGTCGATAATTAATAAATCACCATTTTCAAGTTCTTTATCACTTGGTTTTCCATGAAGAAGTGAAGACTTATTCCCAGAAATAAGTATAGTATCAAATCCTATTTCGGCACCTTGCATTCTTATAAAGTATTCAAGTTTAGCTGCTAATTCATTTTCCTTAACACCTATTTTTATGTAAGGCATTAACTCTTCTAAAGCTTTATCAGCTATTTTACAAGCCATTCTTGTACATTCTACTTCTTCTTTACTCTTAACATATCTTAGCTCTTCTATAATACCTTCTGAAGGTATAAAGTTTATATTTTCTAAATCTAATTCATTTTTTATACTATTATATTCATCAAATACAATATGATTTTTTTCAAATCCAATATTTTTTAAGTTCGCTTTTAAACAAATACTTTTTATAGCTTTAGCTATACTTCTATCAAATAAATGCCAGTTTATAATTCCATAACCCTTGCATACGTTTTCTGCAAGTTCAACAAATCTTGAATCAGTTATTATAAAGTTACCATTCTTTGATATTAGTGCAAAAGCAGCTTCATCAGTATATCCACTTATATAATTTACATTAGATTCTTTTGTTAAATATATTGCATCTAAGTTTCTTTTCTCTAATAACTTTATTACTTTCTCTACTCTATCCATATTCCACCCCTTATGAGAATATTATTTTGCCATCTCTTCTAATTTTTTATTAAGTAGCATCAATAAAACACCTATACAAACTAAAAAACCAGGTATTGCGATAAACACTTGAATCATGCCAAGCTTGTCTATAATTAGCTGAACATATCCAGATAATTTATTCGCAAAGAATGTTGATGCAAACCATACACCCATTAATAGTGAAGCATATTTTTCTGGTGCAAGTTTATTTACCATACCATATCCAACAGGAGCAAAACACATTTCACCAACCGCTTGGAAAGTTAAGAATCCTATAAGCCATAATAAACTAGCTTTTTGTACTGCAGTCTCTCCATATCCACTTTGCATAACTGCTCCAAGCATAAATAAGAAAGCCGAAGCTAAGAAAACAAATCCTAAACTCATTTTTAAAGGAATGCTTAAGTCTCCTTTTTTAGTTTTAGATAATTTTATCCAAATAGCTGCCATTACAGGCCCTAGTATTACACATAAAAGTCCATTATAAGAGTCTATCCAAGAAGTTGGGACAGTGAAGTTTCCAATAGATGTATTAACATATTCCTGAGTATATAATGCTATAGACATAGATGCTTGATTGTAAGCCATCCAGAAGAATATTGTGAAGAATGCTAAGGTAAGAATAACCATCATTCTTGCTTTTTCTTTTTTAGTAAGAGGCATTTTAGATAAAGCTTTTTTATGCTCTAGGGCAGCTTTGAAGTCTTCTTTACTTGATGTGTCACTTTGTTTACAGTACTTCTTTTGTCCTATTGTAAAGAGAATAAATGCTATAAACATAGTAATTGCTGATAATAAAAAAACATGTTTGTATCCGAAAGTTAATATTTCTGCACCATTTTTCTCTGCGAACCATTGATTCGCTACCATACCACCTAATAATGGACCAAAGAAAACACCTATATTTGTAAAAGTATAAGCTATTGAGAATGCACCATCTTTTCTAGGGTCATCATTAGAATATAAATTTCCTACTAAAGTTTGTAGATTCCCTTTGTAAAAACCAGGTCCTATTACACAAAGAGTTATCATTACGTAAACCATCAATTTACTATTAATAAAGTATCCTACAAAGTAACCTATCGAAGTGATTAAAAGACCTAGACTGACACTTTTTTTAGGACCTAAATATCTATCACTTATCCATCCCCCTGCAATTGGCGACAAATATGACCATGCCATAAGAGATGCCATAATTATAGTTGACTCCGATGAACTTAAACCTAGCCCCCCTTTGGCTGGTTGTTCGGCTAAAAATAATAGCAGTACAAGTTTCATTGCATAGTATGAAAATCCTGTAAAGCTAAGCATTGACCCACAAAAATATAGGTCTTTAGGCTGTTTTAGTTTTTCTGCCTTTGTTAAATTTCCCATAGTATAATCCCCCTAAAATCCTTTTTGATAATAACATTTTGCAAAAGTTACTATTAATTTAGATTGTAGCTAAAAAATTTTAGTATAGCAATAAAATTGTTAATTTTTTCTCTTAGTTTTTATATAATTATGAAAATTTTTCACTATTTCAACAATTCGATTATGAATTCCCTTTATACCTATGCTTAGATTTACCTTAAGTTAAGGCTAGTATTTTATTGTGGATTAATTTTTTATTTTACCTAAGTAAAAGTTCATTATTATAAAAAAAGTACCCCTGGTATAACCTTAAGGAGTACTTATAACTTATCTTTTTATTAAATTAAACTGTATATTAACAATAAATAAATCTCCAATTATATCTACTTTTAACTCTCCATCTTGAGCTTCTACAAATCCTTTAGCTATGGCTAGTCCTAGACCTGAACCATCTGTATTTCTAGATAAATCTCCTCTAGTAAATCTTTCAGTTATTTCATCAGGGTCAAAGTTAAGCTGATAATTAGATACATTTTTAAAGCTTATATATACCTTGTCGTCTTCTTCTTCTAAATCAATATATACTCTAGTTCTTTCCATTGAGTATTTTAGTATATTGCATACTATATTTTCAAAAACTCTGTAAGTCTTTTTCCCATCAGCTAATATATAAACTTCATTTTGTGGCACATTTACTATAAAATCAAGCTTTGATTCGTCTATATATTCTTCCATTTCTACTAGTGTTTGAGTAAGTAACTGATTTATATCATTTTCTTCTAAATCTAATTCTATATTATTACTTCTAATTTTTGATGCTTCAAATAAGTCTTCTATTAGTATTCTTAACCTTTGAGATCTTTTGTCTAAGACTTGTACATAATCTTTTATGTAATCTGGCTGAATATCTTCTTTTTTCATAAGACTTATGTAGTTTATCATTGCTGTAAGAGGAGTTTTTAAATCATGAGATACGTTGGTGATAAGCTCATTTTTCATTCTCTCACTTTTTAATCTGTCTTCTACTGCTATGTTTATGGTTTCTCCTATTTCATTTATATCACTTACCATGTCATCAAGTATGCTATCTTTTTTTATTTTTATTTCATAGTCAAGATTACCTTTTTTGATTTCTGATATTCCTTCTTTTATTTTTTCTATATTATTAATTTTATTTGTTATTATTCTTATAGCTTTAATATTCACTACTATTAAAACTACTATTATTATAATATAAAGATAATCAAGGTAGTAATATTGTGACATAGATACCATAAGGTAAGTAATGAATAATAATGGGTTAGCTAATACGATTAATATAGATCCCAGTTTATATCTTGGTATACCGGATCTATCTATATTTTTTCTTTTAAGCTCATGTAAGTCTTCTAGAATTGGTAATTTTTCATATAATACCCCTTCTTTTTTATATTGTAATAATAAATTACAAAAATAATAAATTAAGAATATGAGCACTGTGTTAATTATCACATATGAATAGCCTCCCATATATTGCATTGAAAACATAGTGGAGAAGACAAATCCTAGTGCTACTAATGATGTTGTATTTAATATATTTTTTAATAATAATTTTCTATTTTTATCTTTATTTTTGTATATATATAAACCTAAGTATGATAATAAAATTATTCCTGCTATTACTTTAGAACCTATAAATATTAATGTGTATGTATAATTGATTCTATATTCTTCATAACTTAAATATAATGGCTCATAGTCATTGACTGTTTTCATTTTTCTTATAGTGGCGCTATGAGGTATTGCTATATATGTAGTAACATTTTCTTTTTTGTTTTGAGCTAAGTTTCCATAATTTCTTGTTGATATTCTTATTTTTTCACCATCTCTTAATAAATACATGGTGTTTCGTTTATAGTCTATTTCACATACAAATGGATAGTATTTTACTGTTTCCATATACTTATCAAAGTCAAATATGTCATTTGAATATACTTCATCGCTGTTATTATTTTTTACAAAGATTTGTGCAAGTGTGTTCTCAGAAACATAAGCACGACTTTGTTTTCTACGCTCAAGCATTTCTTCACTGGCATTATCTCCTACTACTGTGTATACTGAGCTGTCTGATATATACTGCATGAATCCTTCTAAAGGATAACTATTATAGAAATCCCAATTTATAAATTCTTTATAATAGTAATATGCATCCTCAAGGCTAAAACTAATAACACTTATACAAAAGCATATAAGTAGGGCTATTAGTTTTTTACTCTTTATCAATTTTATATCCAACACCCCACACCACCTTTATATATTTTGGATCCTTTGGATTTATTTCTACTTTTTCTCTTATTCTTCTTATGTGAACTGCCACTGTTCTGTCGCAGTTGTATCCTGGTTCTTCCCATATACTTTCATATATTTGTCTTGAAGAAAATACTCGCCCTTGATTTTTTAGTAGTAGTTCTAATATTTTGTATTCTATTGGAGTTAGTTTTACTGGCTCTCCATCTACTGTTGCTTCTTTACTGACATTATCAATTACTAGTTCTCCATTTTTTAATTCTTCTAGTTCATCTTCCATGAAGTTCCCTAGCTTTATGTAGCGTCTTAGGTTTGATTTTACTCTTGCTACTAGTTCTAGTGGGTTAAATGGTTTTGTTATGTAGTCGTCTGCCCCCATGTTTAGCCCTATTATTTTGTCTGTATCTTGTGTTTTTGCTGATACTAATATTATTGGTATGTTGTTCTTTTCTCTTATTTTTAATGTAGCACTTAGTCCGTCCATTTTTGGCATCATTATATCCATTATGATTATGTGAATTTCTTCTTTTTCTAGTATTTCTAATGCTTGTATTCCATCGTATGCTTTATATACATATAATCCTTCGTTTTTTAAATGTATTTCCATAGAGTCTACTATGTCTTTATCATCATCAACTAATAATACGTTTCCTTTTATCATTGTCTTCACCCCAGTTTTTATTTTACCATTTTAAATATTTTTTTAAAGTTTAAAATGTTTACATTTTAGTATCTGTAATCTTTTTTAAGATATTCGAACTGATTTTTTAAGATTTTTATAACGCCAAAATAGGGTATTGATTTTTATCAATACCCTTTAAAACAAATTATATCTACTATATATTACTATAATTTATTTTGTGAAATGTCTTTCTAATAATCCTAAGAATGCCTTACCATGTCTAGCTTCATCTTTACACATTTCATGAACTGTATCATGTATAGCATCTAATCCTAATTCTTTAGCTCTCTTAGCTATTTTTAATTTTCCTTCAGTAGCTCCGTATTCAGCTTCTACTCTAGCTTCTAAGTTAGCTTTAGTGTCTGCAACTACTACTTCTCCTAATAATTCAGCAAATTTAGCAGCATGTTCTGCTTCTTCAAATGCTATTCTCTTATATGCTTCAGCAACTTCTGGGTATCCTTCTCTATCAGCTTGACGGCTCATAGCTAAGTACATACCAACTTCTGTACATTCTCCAGTAAAGTTAGCTCTTAATCCTTCTAATATTTCTTCATCTACACCTTTAGCAGAACCTATTCTGTGCTCATCGGCCCAAACCATTTCTCCGCTCATTTCCTCGAACTTGTCAGCTCCTACTTTACAAACTGGACAAAGCTCTGGTGCTGTTTCTCCTTCGTGTATATATCCACATACTGTACAAACAAATTTCTTCATAATTAATTCCTCCCCATATTTTATATCTTTTAATATTTAATTTATACCCGGCAAAACTACCTTTAAACAATTTATTTTCATTATATACCTTTTTTAAATATAAAAAAAATAATATAGAAAAAAACAATAATACATATTGAAAATATAGAAATAAAGTATAGTATTTGGAAATCATTTACATATCACTAAGAAACTCATATAATTGGAGATGTAATGACTTGCAAGTACATTAATTTTCTAGAAAAAATAATATATGATCATATAACTAATAAAAAAGACAGTAATATCAGGGGGAAAATAATGAAAAAATTATTTGATAGTCTAATATTTAAACTCATATTAGCCGTAGTTATAGGGTTGTTAATAGGTTTCTATGCACCTAGCTCATTTATGAATGTAATCGTAACATTAAAGTATATTTTGGGGCAAGTAATCTTCTTTGCTGTGCCACTAATAATAATTGGATTTATCGCTCCATCTATATCCAAGTTAAAGAATAACGCTTCTCAATTATTAGGATATGCAATAACATTTGCTTACCTATCTTCTGTTGGTGCTGCTGCATTTTCTGCAGTATTCGGTTATTTATTAATACCAAAATTATCAATAGCATCTACAACAGAAGCTCTAAGAGAATTACCAGAATTAATATTCCAATTAGATATACCTCAAATAATACCTGTTATGAGTGCCTTATTCTTAGCTATAATAATAGGTCTTGCTACAACTTGGACAAATGCTAATTTAATAGAAAAAGTATTAGATGAATTCCAAAATATTGTATTAAGTATTGTAAAAAAAGTTATTATACCACTATTACCATTTTTTATCGCTACTACATTTGCTACATTAGCATATAAAGGAACTATCACTAACCATTTACCTGTATTCTTAAAGGTTATATTAATAGTAATAATCGGACACTTCATCTGGTTAGCTCTATTATATGGAATAGGCGGATTAATATCAGGTAAAAATCCAATAGATGTTATCAAACATTATGGTCCAGCATATTTTACAGCTATAGGAAGTATGTCTTCTGCAGCTTCTTTACCAGTTGCATTAGAATGTGCTAATAAATCTAAAGCCTTAAGAAAAGATATTTTAAACTTTTCTATACCACTTTGTTCAAATATACATCTTTGTGGTTCTGTTTTAACAGAGGTTTTCTTTGTAATGGTTGTATCTCAAATTCTTTATGGTAAGCTTCCTGATGTTTCTT
This sequence comes from Romboutsia sp. LXY-2, assembly GCF_056171995.1. Classification (NCBI taxonomy): domain Bacteria; kingdom Bacillati; phylum Bacillota; class Clostridia; order Peptostreptococcales; family Peptostreptococcaceae; genus Romboutsia; species Romboutsia sp. LXY-2. Next base: position 827,632 of record NZ_JBKFGI010000001.1, read on the forward strand.
CTATGATATTATTTATAGTGTTACTAGGAATCTTTGCAATAGGTGCTCCTGGTGTTCCTGGGGGAACAGTAATGGCATCACTTGGATTAATAACAAGTGTTTTAGGTTTTGATGAAACTGGTACAGCTTTAATATTAACAATATTTGCTCTACAAGATAGCTTTGGTACTGCTTGTAACATTACGGGGGATGGTGCATTAGCATTGATGCTTACTGGAGTTGCAAATAAGAAGAAAATTAAAGAAGAGGAAGTTGTTTCTTAATAAAATAAAAAAGAGTGTAGAAAACTTTATATTTTCTACACTCTTTATTTATATTTAACAAATATTATTCGACATATATCTTAGTTTTTGAAATGTCTTTCTAATAATCCTAAGAATGCTTTACCATGTCTAGCTTCATCTTTACACATTTCATGAACTGTATCATGTATAGCATCTAATCCTAATTGCTTAGCTTTTTTAGCTATTTTTAATTTTCCTTCTGTAGCTCCGTATTCAGCTTCTACTCTAGCTTCTAAGTTAGCTTTAGTATCTGCAACTACTACTTCACCTAATAATTCAGCAAATTTAGCAGCATGTTCTGCTTCTTCAAATGCTATTCTTTGGTAAGCTTCTGCTACTTCTGGGTATCCTTCTCTATCAGCTTGACGACTCATCGCTAAGTACATTCCTACTTCTGTACATTCACCAACGAAGTTAGCTCTTAATCCTTCTAATATTTCTTCATCTATTCCTTGAGCAACACCTATTCTGTGTTCATCAGCCCAAACCATTTCTCCACTCATTTCGTCGAACTTTTCAGCTCCTACTTTACATACTGGACAAAGCTCTGGTGCTTTCTCTCCTTCGTGTATATATCCACATACTGTACAAACAAATTTTTTCATTTTAACTACCTCCCAATACTTTATTATCTTTTAATATTTAATTTATACCCGTCAAAATTGGCTTTAAACATTTTATTTTTAGAAATTTTAAAAAATAAAAAAGAATTGGGCAAGTATATACAAGTAACTAAAGATAATCACTCTACATCATGGTACCAAGCTTAAAGAGTTTAGATTATAATAGACCTTGATTTTTATATACTTCTAAGTTTTTAATTATATAACTTAATGTACAAAACTCTTTGTCCATTTTCTCTCCTATTAGTACAAGTCCATCTATTAATTGCTTTTCTTTAAAGTTTTCTAAAAGTGACATTATACTTATTGAATTTATTTCACCATCTTTAGTATCTAGTGTTCTTGATTTTTTTACAAATTCATTTTCCATTGCAAACTTTATAGATTTTTCTAATCTTTCACTTATCTCTAGTTTTGGCATATTTTCAAATATTTTTATTCCAGGTGAATTTACATTTAGGTTTTGAGCTTTTGTTACATCTGTATTTACAAATATTACGTTTTTAAACTTAGCACCTGTAAAATCTACTTCTTCTAAATTTACTCCATCAAATACTGTGTTTTCAAATCTTGCATTTTTAAACTTACTTCTTTTTAGGTTTGCACCTATTATTTCTGATGATTTGAAGCTACATCCGTAGAAGTTACATGACTTAAAGTGTGCTCCTCTTAAAGATGTACAGTTAAAGTTTGAGTTTGAAAAATCTGTATTGTAGCAATTACTTCTTTTTAAGTCTTGGTACATAAAGTTTTTTTCCATCTTTTTAGCTTTGTTATATTTTAATCCCGTTTCTGTTTTTGGTTTATTGTTCATTTTTCCTCCGTATTTTTGTTTTTTTCGTTCTTATCAGTATTACTTATGTTAACACAGAAGCCTTCCTATAACAAGGGATTAGTGTTAGCTATAGCTTTTTTCTTTTTTGGTAAAAAAAAAGAATCAGATATTATCTGATTCTTAATATTTAAGTTTATCTATTATAAAGATATAATGCTAAGTCATGATCTTTCATATCAATTCCTAAATAATAAATAACATTTCCTTCTAATAAATAGTATACGTATCTTGATGTGTCTAAACTAGCCTTGCCTTGACAGATAGTATATAAATTAGTTCTAAAGATTTGGCTAGCTCCAAACTTTCTATAAAGAGTAAATCCTCTTTTAAACTTTTTATCTAATATAGTATTAGTATTTTTAAATGCTTTTATAAAAGGAACTTCATTTATTACTTCTTCACCTATATAAATACATTTTAAATCAAAGTCTTCACTTTTACCATTAGCTAAAGATTCCCATAAGTTAAGTAAAGAGCTATCTTTAAGTAACTCTAACCCAATAGTAGGGGGAACCACGATTAAGTCAGCTACTGCTTCAACAGTTTCATTATTATCCGCCCATGTTATGCTTAGTTCTTCTCCGTCTATAAAAGATACAATTCCGATTTTTGTTGAGTCAGTCTTATATGCTACTATATCTCCAACATTAAATTCTTCTTTGAATGTAGTGTTTTCATCAAATTCTAAAGTTCCGTTATTTATTTTGAACTTTGATACTAGTTCTTTCTTTTCTGTTTCTTCTTTTGTTATAAAGTTTATATAGTTCATATAATTCCTCCTGAAAATTTCCTATTCTTAATATACTACTTTATTTTAAAACAAGCAAATTATAAGAATGTAAAATTTTGTTGTTTTGATAAATTTTGAGACAATTAAAGGTTATTAATTTAAAAATATATTAATATAATAACCGCTAGAAGAAGTTAAATGCATTACTATATATTTTTATATATTCAGTTTTTATAAACCTAATGAAAATTTTTTAATATGGTCAATCTCTGTATTTTCAAAATATAGAGGAAAACAAATTATTTATTAACATATATTTGCTCAGATATCTTTAGTACCTATTTTATAACTTAATATCTCTTACTTAGAATGATTTTTTAACTTAAATGCTGGTTTACTTTCTCCTACTAACTCTTTTTTATGATTATAAACTCTTGGATTATATTCATCCATAAAATAATCTAAATCCTCTTTAGGTATAAGGCCAAGCTGATGTAGTAGCTCTACAAGTACAATATCTCTCATAGGAGATAGTCCATCGTAAGTCTTAATAGCAAACCCTATTCCCTTATCTATTATTGCTCCACCAAAATATCCATTAGCACCTGATTTTACAACTACCTTGTTTGGATATTTAGTCATTATTTTATTATCTATTCTATCAGAACCTGAAGTATATACTGGATTATTCATAACAGCATTTACTACTCTAGTTACAGGCTCTTTATATTTTTCCTCTAAAGTATCCGGCTTTGCCATACGAGCCATTCCCTGTGCAAACTTCTTTAAAGGTAGTGCATGAACTGGCACTCCACATCCATCTAATCCTATTATTATTTCATCTGGACTATAGTCACAAAGCTCACCTATCATATTTATTATTCGTATTTGGTGAGGATGATCTACCTTATAGTATGTATCTAAATCTTCATTAAGATGCTTTACTGTTGCTAACATTCCGGCATGTTTTCCACTACAGTTGTTGTGAATACTTAATGGCTCTTCACCTTTTTCCTTCATCTCTTTTGCAACATCCACTTTAAAAGGATAGTGTTCTCCACACTGCAAGTAATCTTCATTAAGATTTATTTTTTCTAAAATACTTCTTACTGTATCAACATGGAAATTTTCACCTGAGTGTGATGCACATATTTGTGAAATTTCTTTATCATTTATTTTATAAGCATCTACTGCTCCATATAAAACAGGTACTACTGCCTGCATTAATTTTGCAGATGAACGTGCATAAGACACTTCATTAGGATCTCCATCTGAATATAATAAGTTACCTTTATAATCTACAACTGCTATTGAGCCCATTGTAAAAAGGTCTGCTATACCACCTCTATATGTATTTACTAATATTTCCATTATATATCTCCTTTTTATATAGCTAATTATATTTTAATTTATAATTAGTTAGCTAATTGTAAATCTAATTCTTCTTGTTCTTCTTCAGTATATCTTGCCATACCTATTCCTGTTATACCACATAATAATGAGAATAAAGGACATAAGTAACATAAAAATGCATAAGGAAGATATTCTGCATAAGCAACATTTAAGGTATTCATTATAAATACTGCTGTAACTCCCCATGGAATTATTGTTACACCTATAGTCCCACAGTCTTCACATATTCTAGAAACGTTTTCTGGTTTAAGTCCTTTTAACATAAATAAATCTTTCATAGTAGACTGTACCATTATTGCTGAGAAAGTATGTGAACCAGTAAGTCCTATTGATAAATAACTTATACTCATAGCACTTGCTACTAAACCAGCTGTTGATTTTATTTTTTTAGCAAATGTTGAAACAAGTACATTTATGATACCTATTTCTCTTATCATACCTCCAACACCACTAGTGAATATTACAGCTTGAACTGTACTGTTCATACTATTCATACCACCACGGTTTAAAAGAGTTGCTAAAAATTCTAATTCAAATTCTTGGTAAAATCCTTTATAGAAACTATCAAAGACTAACTTTGGCTCAAATCCTTGATAGAATATTGCTATAACTATACCTGCGATAACACCAGATAATATTGATTGTGCTGGTGATTTCTTTTGAAGTAACATTATTATAACTATTACCATAGGTAAAAGTGTTACCATACCTAATTTAAAGTTATCATCTAATCCTGTAGATATTTGATTTATAAGACTAAAGTCTGCTGTTCCAGATACTTTAAATCCTAAGAATAGGAAAAGTATAGCAGATACTATAAGTGAAGGTACTGTAGTATAAAGCATATGCTTTACATGTGTCATTACGTTAACGTTCATAACACCTGCTGCAAAGTTAGTTGTATCTGATAATGGAGATAGCTTATCACCAAACCAAGAACCACTTATAATAGCTCCAGCTGTCATTCCTGCTGGTATTCCAAGACCTGTCCCTACTCCAAGAAGCGCTACACCTACAGTCCCCATAGTTCCCCATGATGTTCCTGTACACATAGAAACTATTGCACATAAGAAAAGTGATGTAACTAAGAAATACTTTGCGTTTATTATTTTCATTCCATAGAATATTATAGTTGGTACTGTTCCTGATGCTATCCAAACCCCTATTAATGCACCAACTGCAAGCATTATAACTACGGCTTGTAAACTGTTTCTAACTGTATCTAATGCCTTTGTTTCTAAATCTGAATATGTATAGCCTAACTTTAAAGCTAATACATTAATTAACATCCAAGCTAAAAACATAGTAACATTTAGGTGAGCCCCGAATACCCTAATTCCTAAAACCATAAATATAGCCAGACTTAACAGTGTAAATAATGAATAAGAAAATGACGGTGTTTGCTTTTCTTTCATAATATGTTTTCTCCCCTTTTGAATTATTATCTACTTTACTTTTATAAAGGCCACTATCTTTACTTATTATAGTAGTTGACTTATAATTAATATAATTACCTTTATATAAAGACAAGTTTTTAAAGTATTTACTTTAATTTTAACATATGAATTATTTTTTTTAAAGTAAATCAGTAAAATTTGTCAGAAAATAAATTCAATATAGAATATTTAGGAGTTTATATATAAAATGAATATTATAGAAATTATACAAAGTAAATATGATTCTTTAACAAGTAAACAAAAAACTGTTGCAGACTACTTAATTGATAAACCATCGGATATATGTTATGTTTCACTATCCACATTAAGTAAAAGTATAGGTTGTTCAGAAGTTACTATATTAAATTTTTGCCAAAAGATTGGATTAGAAAATTTTATAAGTTTAAAAGAGGAATTTAGAAACTATAATGATAGTTTAGTTAGTAAACACTCTGTTTCATCATATTCTATTCCATCTGAAATAACGGACAATGACTCTAAGTTAAGTTATCTTAAAGGTATTTGTAATGATGAATTAGACAAGATTTTAGGATTTTATAATTCTATTGATTTAGAAAATATATTATCTATTGCAACCCTTGTAAGTAAAAAACGTGTTATCTACATATTTGCACACGATGCTTCTAAGTCACTTGCTCATTTTCTTAAGTTAAGACTAGAATTATTAAATCTAAACGTTGTTTTAGTGGATTTATCTGATATGAATGAGATTGAGTATATAATAAAGCAGATTACTACTGATGATGTAGCTATATTCTTTAGTTTCCCTAATTATTATTATACTGTTAAAAGTATTGCTGAGAGTGTTAAGAAACGCCAGTGTGATATTGTTTTAATTACTGATAGTATGGATTGCCCTGTGGTAGATTGTACAAGCAATATTTTATTGTGTCGTACTAGGACTAAGATTTTTTATAATTCGTGGATATTACCTGTTGCTCTGGTTAATATGCTTACCTCTAGTTTGGCTATGTTAATAAAAGATGGGAATGATTTTTAATTTGAATTTGGATAAAAAAATAATGTAGGTAGGTTTGTATTTACACAAACCTACCTACAGTTATTAATCTAACTATTTTATTTTTTGCTTATATACTACTTCATCTATAATGCTTTTTCGGCCTTCACTGCTATATTTGCAGGCATCTTCTCTCTCAGCTTCCATACTATATTTATAGGCTTGCTTCCACTATGACTTACAATATCCGCTACCCCTAAATATGTGTATGGAGAAGTAACACCTTCTTCACTTTTATTTTCCCTTACAAATAAAAGTATATTGTTTCCTGTATCTCTGTGATTTACATATCTTTGTCCTGTAGGTGAATCTATACTTGTCCTACTTTGACTTTGCCAGTTAAATAATTCATCATTTATAGCGTAATCCTCATACATAGTAGATGGTGAGAAGTGCTTTTCTACTTTATTTAACGTTATTAAGAATATATCTGTTTTCTTGTCTTCTATATATAATACTCCTTCTCTTAAAGGATACTGCTTTTCTATAGTATTTTTACCAAGTGCTGCTAATATCTGTTCCTTTGTATATGTAGCATGTACTTCTAAATGTGTATCATAATTTAAATTATCATTTAATGTTTTCATTTTTATATGACTTAGCTTGTATTCAAGTAATTCTATTATTTCTTCATAGATTACTTTGTTTGAGTATAGTCTATGTAAGAATTCACTTACACTGTTTATACCTAATTCCTTAGGAGCTTTTGTAAATAATGTGTAGTGTAACATAAGTAACATTTTTTCTTCACTATCATTAAAACTTGTTATGTTATTAGTTTTAAAGTTTTCTAATGTGTTTATCCAAAATCTAAGTAGTCTTACAGAATCAGTATTCGTTAGCCTTAGCATACCACTAGCTAATGTACTTTCATCTGTATCATTAAAATCTTCTATTGCTTTTGCATTTACGCACAATCTGTAGAAGCTATTTTTAGTTTTGTAGATTTCTCTTAATTGTATATTATAAAAATCTATGAAGTTTGCTAAGTTTAGCTTTTTGCCACTTTCTATTTCAAAGGTTTTGATTTTATTTGTTATTGTTGTTTTATTATTTATAAATGAATTTATATTTCTTAATATATATTCCTTAGCTTGCTTTTCCATATGTAGATGACAACCTTTTGGTAATGTAATAAATCCACTTTCTATTTCCTCTTTTAGTAATTTTCCTTTTTTCTTTGCTATTGCTGAAAACTTTTCATAGAAGTTGTAGTTTTTATGTGCTTGCCCTACATAGTCAAGTACTGTTAAACATTCTTTGTTGTCACTAAGTCTTAGACCTCTTCCCAATTGTTGCAAGAATACTGTTAAACTGTCTGTTGGTCTTAAAAATAATATTGTGTTTATCTCTGGTATGTCTACCCCTTCATTGTATAAATCTACTACAAATGCAAATTTATATTTTCCATTTATAAGTCCAGATTTTGCTTCATCTCTTTCATCTGCACTGCACCTTGAACTTATTGCTACTGATGGTATTTTCTTTTCGTTAAAATAATTTGCCATGTAATTTGCATGTTCTATACTTACACAGAATCCTAATCCTACTACTTCATCTATATCTGTAACATAATCTTCTATGCTTTTTATTATTAAATCAGCTCTTCTTTTTGCATTAATTTTATCTATAGTAAGTAGGTTTGTAAGTTCTTTGTTGTCGTATCCGCCTTTTGCCCATTTTATTTTACTTAAATCTAGTTCATCACTTACACAGAAGTATTGAAATGGTGTTAGTAGTTTTTTATCAATTGCTTCTCCTAATCTCATTTCACTACTTATTCTACCATCAAAGTATTCTAGTACATCTTTTCCATCCATTCTTTCTGGTGTTGCCGTTAATCCAAGTGGTACTTTTGGCGTAAAGTGTGATAGTAACTTTTGATAACTTGGAGCACTTGCATGGTGAAACTCATCTACTATTATAAAATCATAAAAATCTTTTGTAATATTTTCATCAAACTTCTTAGAGTTAAAAGTTTGTATTGTCATAAATACATGATCTATATTATCTGGTGTAAAATTACCTGTATATAGACCTCCAAAGTTTCTATCTCTAAGTATTGTTCTAAATGTTTTCATACTTTGCGCTAATATATCTTCTCTATGCGCTATAAATAGTAGCCTATTTACTTTTCCTTTATTATTATTTCTAAAGTTTTTATAATCAAATGCTGATATTACTGTTTTTCCTACACCTGTTGCTGCTACTACTAGATTTTTATTATGCCCTAGGACTTCTCTTTCTGCAATTAATGCATCTAATATTTCTTGTTGATAATGATATGGTCTTACATCTATATTTGCTATATCATCATTTTCATTTTTATAGTCATTACCTCTAGCTTTTTTTAGTTCTATTTTTAGTTTTTCTTCGTCAGCTTCTGTGAATGTTTTAAATTCTTCATCATTAAAGTAACTTTCAAAGGTAGCCTTAAATTTGTCTACTATGTTTTTTGAATCTTTTTCACTTACCTTCATATTCCATTCAAGACCTGTAGTCATAGCGTCTTTTGATATGTTTGATGAGCCTATGTATGCTGTTGTAAACCCTGTATTTCTATGGAACATATAACTTTTTGCGTGTAGTCTAGTCCTTTGTGTATCATAAGATATTTTTATTTCTGTGTTTGGTAGTTCTGATAAAAATTTTATAGCTCTAAATTCACTTGCTCCCATGTATGATGTCGTTATTATTCTTAGTTTTTTTGTTTTTGTGTGTTCTATCAGTTCATCTTTTATTAGCCTTAGCCCACTCCATCTTATAAATGATACTAGGATATCTATAGTATCACTACTTGATATTTCTCTTTTTAATTCGCTTATTAGGTCCGGTTCATTATTTGAGTTTGTGAACAAGTAACTTTGTGATATTGGTGTTAATGGTCTGATGTTATTGTTTTTTAGTTTTGATTTGTTTATTTTTTCTTCTATTGATAGTAGTATTTCTCCGTTTTTATGTATGTTATTTTTCTTTATTTCTTCGTCTTCTACTTGTGTTGATAGATAGTTTATTATTTCGTTACATACATCTATTTGTTTATCTATGTCCTTATTTTTTATTAAGCTTAAACTTTTTTTAGTAACTTCTTCTAAGTATTTTGCTAGTATTACTTTTGCTTCTTCTTTTTCTATTTCTTCCTTATATATATTTATTTCACTTTCTCTATTTGTTAGTTCTTCATATATTTTGTTAGATATTACTTGCTCATATATACCTTTTTTTAGCTTCATTTTATCCCTCTTATTTGAATTTTTACTCTATTTAATGTCTTCATTTTATCATAGTTTTTACTATTCCTAGAACTTAATTATTTTATATGACCAGCTCTAGTCCATAACTCTAATTCTGACGATAAATATTTCACAGCGCTTATTATTTTTATGTATAATTAATATGTAGAGATATTTAACAATTTAGGGGGAAAACATGAATAAATTCAACTGCTTAATATGTAAAGAAGAAGTCCTTTATGAAAAAGAAACCAAACCAAGAACTTGCTATTACTGCAAAGAAACCTTTGAGTCATCTATAATATGTAAAAATGGACACTACGTTTGTGATTCATGCCACAGTAGTGATGCTCTAAAAATAATAACAAACTACTGCTTAAACAGCACTAGTACAAGCCCTTTGCAAATGGCAATAGATTTAATGAAACATCCATCTGTAAACATGCATGGTCCTGAACATCATTACCTAGTTCCAGCGGTTTTAACTACTGCATTTTTAAACAAGAATAATAACAAAGAAATATTAGAAAAGCTACTTAATGAAGCACAAAAAAGATCTAAGAATGTACTAGGTGGTTTTTGCGGATTTTATGGAGCTTGTGGTGCTGGTGTTGGATGTGGAATTTATGCTAGCTTAATCCAAGAAGCAAGTCCTTTAAGCCAAAATGAATGGGGGCTATGTAATCTTATGACTTCAAAGGCTTTGGAAAATATAAGTAAGTCTGGTGGTCCTAGATGTTGTAAAAGAGATAGCTTCTTAGCTATTGAAAGTGCTATTGAATTTACTAAAGAGCATCTTAATACAGAGTTAGATATCTGCCCTGATTTAAGATGTACTTTCAGTAATATAAATAAAGAATGTTTGATTGATAAATGTAAGTTCCATCTTGTAAATAAAGTTGATACTTTAGATAAGATATATGCTTTATAAGAATATGGTTATTTAGCAATCCTTTCTAACCATTCTAATTATAATAAAACTAAGGGGTCGTGTTTCACGACCCCTTAGTTATTCCATACATAAGCATCTTTCATTATGTTTCTTTGCATTAACTCCTCAAACTCATCATTTAACTTTATAAATATTTTCGCAAACTTCACCTTCTCACTATTACTTTCTTCTAATTTATTTATTCCTGATGCTAATCTTGCCATTGATAGTCTAAAGCTTTCATAGTTTTTATCATACAGCTTATGCTTTTCATCTAGTCTTTTTAGCTTTTTAAACTCCAACTGTACTTCTTTTTCGTAAGCTTTCAGGTTATCTATTTTTATATATTCTTCTTTTTCATCATTTAAGTAATTTTCATATTCATTTATTATTTGTTGTTGGTATTTATTCATATATCATTATCTCCTTTTAATATCTCGTGTATAGTACAACACAAGACTTTATTTTTTCTATGTTTATATTTGTACCCAGTATTAATAGCTCTATTCTTAACCTATTAAACTTTCTAATTATACATATGATCCTTAACACTTACTTTTCCTAAATTCTCTGATATGGTAATCTCATATTTTGAAAAATCCCCTTTTGCTAACTAAGTTTATTATAATAAAACAAAAAGGGAAGCATTTCGCTCCCCCATTTTTAACCAAATAAGTTATGACTTGTCTTTCTACAATCCTTTTTAATCAAACCTAACTATCGCACTTTTTATATTAACATTGTATCCTGTAGGATCATCTTTAAGTTCTTCATTAATTAATCCTACAAGCTCCTTTTGCTTATATCCTTCTTCTTCACTATCATAATTATCTTCATCTTCGTTATACTTAAAGTGCTTTTCTAATATTGTACCCATATATTTTTCATAATTATAGTCATTAAAACCTATTCCTCTTGAAGTCTTTATATCAAAATTAAACTTATAATCTAATAATGGTAATTCTAACTCTACAGTAGATTTTGAATCAATAGTAAGATTTTTAGCTATTGGTGATTTAGTATTTATAGAAACATTGTCATTTTCATAATGATCATTAGTTACTGATATTTTAACACTTTCAGGTATTTTTGAATCTGCATTTGAATAGTTATCATCATTTATATATACAGAGTTAGCTTCTACATTCATATTCTCAGCACAGTATATTTCGCTAACTTGTAGTGGTATATCTGAGTCTGATTTTATATTTAGATTCTTAACCTTACTTTCTTTATTTAATGATATGCCTCCATATTGAGTATTAAAGTTTACATTATTTAATTTAATACCTTCAGTGATATATAACATACCATTGTTTGTACTTACATTTATGTCTAAATCTTCAGGTATATAAACAGTCATCTCTGAGTAATGTGGTACATACATTTTACTTACAAAATATCTAACTATATCATCTATATTCTTTGCTAATTTCCTATTGTCATTAAGTTCTTCCTTTATTGTTAATTCATTATTTTTTTCTTCAGCAGTTATATTACTTAGCCCTTTATTTCCATTTCTTTCAACTACAACATCTTTTCCGTTGTATTTTTTTATTATTACATTACTTATATTAGAATCTATATTTAACTTAGTTAAGTTTAGTTCACTTTTATATATTACTTCTTCTTTATTGTATTTTTCCTCAGCCATTTGAACATTGTTAATAACTGTTGGCATTGCGTCTATTCCTGACCATATACCTCCTATAACACCAGTTGTAAGAAGAACTACACCAATACTGGTAACTATGTGCTTTTTATTCATCTAATTCTCCTCCATCTTCCTTATCATAATCATTTTCTACTATTTCTTCATAATAGTGTTCATATTTTATATCATCTTTATCTTCTATTATTTCTTCGGCCTGGTCTTCATAATTTTCTACTTCTTCAAACTTTTCTATTTCTTCTTTTTTTATACTTCCATCTATATATAATTGGTTTGTTCTAATCCATCTTGTATATACTTTTATTGCTTTTTTTTCTAATTTTACAACTGCAATAAATAATTGCCAGATTAAAATTTCAAATCCTATATAAGCTATACATGCAAAGAATATTACCATTTTAACTTCAGGCATTACATTTGTTAGACTAACTGCAAAAGGTGTTCCAACTACAGCCAAAATTAATGATCCTATAAGTCCAAATCCTGCTCCAACTGTTGCTAAAGCTATACCAAATGCAAATGGGAATAATAATATAGTTATCAATAGTTGTAATAGTTTGATTTTCTTTCTTGATTTTACATGCTCTTTATCATTTAGATTTACTTTAAATTTATTTAAGCCCGACTTAACTTTGCCTTTTGCCTCTATATAAATACTTTCTGCTTTTCCCTTTATTTTACTTTCATTCTTAATATTACTTTGTGCTAATAAGTCATTAGCTATTTCCTTTGGAGATCCTAAAGACTGGATTATCTCCATTTCACTTTTACCTTCTATTATCCCATCTACAAAATACTCTTCATAGTCTCTTAATATATCCATTATCTCATCTTCAGAAAAACCTTTCTTAAGATAATCTTTTAATATTTCTAAAAAATCTTCTTTTTTCAATTCAATACCTCCTTTTAATCATTTAAGAATGTACTTACTGCATAAACAAAGTCATTCCATTCAGTTTTTAATCTATTTAAATTTTCCATTCCATCTGGTGTTATCTTATAATATTTCCTTGCTGGACCTTCATTTGATTCAAGTATGTAGGTTTCAAAATATCCTTCTTTTGTCAGCCTTCTAAGTATTGGATATATTGTTCCTTCATTTACTTCAATTACTTGTGATATATTTTGAACTATTTCGTATCCGTACATATCTTTTTTCGATATAAGGGTAAGAACACAAATTTCAAGTACGCCTTTTCTAAATTGAGTATTCATTCATTACTCCTTTCTTAATAATAATCACCAAGTACTGTGCGTTACACACTACTTGATATTATAATACCACGGTACTGTGTGTTGCACAATACTTTTTTATACTTTGTTGTTTTTTTAAGGTTTATTATATATACATTATTTATCTATCATAGTTTCTTTATACAAAAAAAGCACCTATAAAATAGATGCTTTACTTATGATCAAAAGCAAAGTCGCCCATTAGTTATGCTTATATTAATCTAGTGACAACCAGAGCAGGAACCACAATCTCCTCCACCCTCAGGCATGTTTTCAACACTTATAATAAATCCCTCATCAACTTGTGTTATAGTTACATCTCCGTATTTTTCATAATCCTCTTTATTCATTATAAAAATTAATCCATCTACCTCACATTCAACATCTTCCTCAATTTTTCTATCTAAGGCAATACCAAAAGAAGCACCACAGCATCCAAATCCTGCAAAGTATACTCTTATAGTACTAGGTGTATCAGTATTCTCACTTATTATTTCCTTTAGTAAATCAATTGCTGTTTGGGGTAATGTTACTTTCATATATTTAGTTTCCTCCATTTTTAGATTTAAGTCTCTTGATAAATTTTATTCACCTATGAAGGAATATATCTCTGTCTTTTAACTTATTTTACATAATTCAATACCTTTTAAATCAACATTAACTGATACTATCATAGCCTCTCCCATAATCATTATTTATCACATAAATTCATCCTTTATAACACATAAAAAAGGAGCATCTGCTCCTATTCCTTTAATTCACAATATATTATTTTAGAAAATCAACTAAAAAAACATTACTAACCCAATAAAAAATTCCAACAAAAGCCAAGTAAAACATCCCCTCTGTAGAAAAATGTCTCCCCTTTATTTCTTTAATGCCAGCTCTAACTTTCTCTACAAACTCACCATAAAAATCCATATACTTTATTTCTCTACAATCTAAAGTTATTTCTAGTAAACCATCTATAAAAACACTTTTACCAAACTCTGATAAATATACCTCATCCTCTGACACTTCAAATTTAATATTTTTTGCTTCTAAATACCCCTTAATAATATTTATTAATTCCTCTTTTTTAACATTATGTATTGAGTACCTGTGAATATTTCTTCTATAACCCCAAATAAATATTAGTAAAAATAACATACCAACTAATATTATAGTACCAATACCTGTATATCCTAATTTATATCCTTCCATCAAACTTGAAAGTGGCGTAAAGATTACAAGTAAAGACATTATTATTTGAAGATACTTAGGCTTAAACATTATTCTTACTCCACTTAATAAAATAACACTTCCTATAAATAAGATTATTATCATCAAATTAATTATTAGCATTTTTCCCCTCCTGTGTGATATTCATTTCTTTACTTAAATAATAACAGTTTTAGATATAAAAATCACTTGTTTGCATAAGACATTCACATATTACAAGCTATCATAATTTCCTGATACATAAAAAATCCAATAGCTTAAACTATTGGATCTTATATCGTATAATATTAATTCTCTTTGTCTTTTAAAATACTATTTAACAATATTAACTTTACAGAGAAATATATCATTAGTATTGCACCTATAAATGATATAATTTTACTAAATTTTAAAAATAAGTCACCTACTCTATATAATTCAAACATATAGAATACACTTGTTAGTGAATCTATAAATATTGGCAATGGAAATAATGCCAATATAGTGCTACCTAAAATACAGTATATTAATTTAATGTTTTTTTCCACCCCAAATCCCCCCATGAATTTTATAATTTCTAATCAAAATTTAATTATTATACATAGCTTGAGCTCTACTAGCATCAAAATATCTATTAACTATAAATGTATATATAT
This sequence comes from Romboutsia sp. LXY-2, assembly GCF_056171995.1. Taxonomy (NCBI): domain Bacteria; kingdom Bacillati; phylum Bacillota; class Clostridia; order Peptostreptococcales; family Peptostreptococcaceae; genus Romboutsia; species Romboutsia sp. LXY-2. Next base: position 842,917 of record NZ_JBKFGI010000001.1, read on the forward strand.
CTGAAGGTACTATATACCAACTGCTTACATAACCTTCATCAACTCTAATAAATGGCTCTTCTTCACAAAGACCGACCACACTTTCCTCACTGTATCTAACATATAAATTTGGTTCTAAAGTTATATCCATATCAGTAATAAGTGACCAACTATTAGATTCTTCCTTTGTAGCTTTGTATATGCTTTTTATAATATCCTTATCTCTTATTACCACTGTTTCATTATTTTTTGTACTCTCTATCTCAATCTCTTCATAATTAAGTGCATATTCAACATTCCCATAGTCAAGCAAATACATATTACCTTTATGTGACTCAATTGGTGTATCTAAAGATGCATAGTTAACTATTCCAATAGCATCATATACACTCCAAATATCACCTAGATTTTTAATGGAATAATTCTCCTGATTTATAGAATAAAATTCCATATTTTCATAATAATCTTTATTACCTTTAAATGTCATTCTATAGGATATAGCATTGTCATATTTATCAAACTTGGCATTACTTATCATGTTAAAGAATAATTTTGCTTCATAAAAGCTTCCATATCCTCCAAAATTCCAAAATCCATCTCTATTAACAGGTAATACATGTACCTTATAGGCATTATTCTCATAGATAATATAATAAATCTTTTTATCATCTCTTAAGGTATAATTTAAATCTTTTATTTTTCCACTATTATCATATTCTAATTGCATAGACTCTATATTTGCATAATTGATATCCAATTTATTTTTTATAAGATCATATTCCTTTTCTAAGTTTTCAAATCTTATATCTTCTGCTTTAATTGTTCTTTCTCTGTATTCTGCTTTTTCGTAAAGCATACCATTTAGAGTTCCTAAAAAAATCATTATTACCCCTAAGGCTGCTGCCTTGTGTTTGATACTTGGATTAGGTCTTTCTTTTTCTTTCATGGCTAAATAATAAATAAGAAAACCTATAGGTATGGGGACTACAAGCCAATTTATTTTAAAGTTAAAATTAAATCCACCTAAAAAATAAAATCCAATAATCTTTAATGCTAGATAGTTCTCATCATCTTCTTTTTTGGTGTATTGTTTTATTAAATATATAATAATAAACAATAGTGTTACAATTGAAAATAAGTCTGATTCATTAATGAATTCTACAAATCTATAAATATACTCCATACCTTCCCCCTGCCTATTTTTTATAACGTCTATAAAAACTCAGCCCTAAAAACAAACACACCCTCATCTTCTAAATTATATTTTATATAATAAGTTGCATGATTACCTTTTATATTATCCTTTCTTTTTACAGGAAGTTGAAATTTGCCTTCAGTTGTTTTATTAAGAGTGTAAGTTTCTTTATAGCACGTGTTTCCCATATAATAGTCTTCACCAATAATAATCTCATCTACGCTGTCATCCACTAGTTTAAAGAATACAAATTCTTCATTATCTTCAACTTGTACTGCTGGTAATGCGCTATAATTAAAGTCAAACCCATATCTATACCCACTTGGCTCTATTTTATTATTTACTAGACTCACCTCTATCGCTGATGGATCATCGTATTTTCTATTTCTCATATCTTTAAGTTGATCTTTATAAATACTGACTCCACCGTATACTAATACTAATAGCAATATAACTATAAGTACTCTATTTTTTTCATTGATTTATCTCCCATTTATCAAATATAAATAATATTTGTTTAGCCTCTATAGCATATGTTAATGAAAAATCTTGCTCTTTTCCATAACTAAAAACTTAAAATTATCATCTTCAATATATTCACCGCACTTATCAAATCCAAGCTTATCAAATAAACCTAATGCCGGTTTATTAGCTTCACTCGTTTCTATATATATCCTATTAATATCCATATTATCAAATATATATTTTATCGCTACATTTACTGACTTACAAGCAATTCCACTTTTCCAACATCTCTTATCAGTTATAATAACACCCATTTCACCTTGTTTCTTAATTTTGTCTATACTAAAAAAATTAACAAACCCTATAAAAGTATCTTCATTATTTGTAATAATAAAATACTTATATTTTCTCTCTTCAATATTTTCATTCATTATTTCAATTTCAAACCTATTACAGAAATCAATACATTCATTCATTAACTCTTTACTTGTATTAGGAAGCGGTCTTGGGTCATATAAATTTAACTCTTTATCAATTCTACATGAAAATAAGTTAATAATATCATCGCTACGTATATCTCTAATTTTAATGTTTTCATCTTGGTAATAAATCATTGTACTTTTCCCCATACATACGAATATATTTTCTAATCAAATCTTCTTTAACATAAATTTTTTCTCCATTCCTATCTCCAAACTCTTCGGCCATCTTAGATATAGGAGTCTCATACATTAGCTTTAATCCTAATGGCTTATTATTAATATAGTTATCCATAACACTTTCTACACTATCACTACCTAGATTGCCTAGACACCACCATGGCATAAGTTCTCCTGCATTGCAGTAAACATCTAAATCAGAGGTTACCATCAAAGATAATATAGATGGATAATCATTTAAGCAACCATTATCATCTAACAAGATTGGAAGTAAATCTTTTTCTTTATATCCTAGCACTTCTTCCATATCTTTAACTTTAAAGTGCTTTAATATTTTATTTTTAAGATATGGTGGTATAAAGGAAAAAATATCTTCTTTTGGTCTTATATCTTCCAAATTAAAAGCTTCTCCATCAGGAGCTGGTATGTACACATATATTTCAAATTCTTTACCAATACTTCTCACTTTATTTTCTAAATCCAATTTCTCCATTATTTTAACAAAGTCAGCCAACTCATGCTTATTCTTTTCATTTAAAAATAATTGCCACCTAGGTACTATACCTTCTTCGATTAACTTTTCTGTAGCTATTAAATTATCTTTAAAGGCACCTTTCCTTCCTGCAAAATAATCTGTATTTTCCTCTAATCCAAAGAAGGTTATTTGACACTTTTCTGTCCCTATACTTTTAGTCCATTTAGTATATTCTTCATCCCTTGCTATTCTCCATATACTCATAAGCTCAAATCTTGCTACTTCATCTCCAAGCTCTTTTTCTAAGTCATATAGTTCTTTGTAATTTGGTAGATAATCTGGCTCCCTAAACCATGTATTCACTATTATTTTTTCGAAATAAGGACTATTCATATCTCCAAATTTATATTCTCTAAACTTGTTTACTATATCTTTTACCATTTTCATATCCATTTTTTTATTGTTTAGACGACCTATCCAACAGTGCTTACATCTATTGGGGCATCCCCCCATATCAAAGGTTATAGCTATATGATTATTTCTAAATCTTGGCAATGCATTCCCCTCCTAACCTTAAAGCTTATACACTATATTTAAATCTTAGCACTAGTATTAAGATTTTCTTGTCGTATCATGACATTTTTATAATAAAGAGCGTCAATTAAAACAGATGTTTATAAAACCTCTGTAGCAGATTTAGATAAAATTTTAGCATTTTTTAAAAACATAAAACTATTCATAGCCTCTGTCTTATCATAACTAAATCCAAATTCCTTACCTACAAGCTCTGAAACCTCATCAAACAATAAACACATAATAAAAATAGATTCCCACATTGGATTAATATTGGCAGTTGGATAAGTCTTCAAAAACCTTTCCCATAAATCTTGTGATACATACTTATCTAAAAACTTACCTGACTTTCCAACACTTACAGAAAAATCAGTTTTCACACCAGCATACCATATAAGCATATTTTTAAGTTCAACTCTTATAACAGAATCTAACATATCCATTACATATAAGATTTCTTCTCTCCACATTCCTTTTGCAACATTATTCAAACACCACCAAAATTCATTACAACATGCCATAAACTGTATTTCAGTTGGTCTCTTAATCCAATAATCTATATCTGAAGAACTAGGAATTGCGGGTAATAGATTATCGTTGTCTCTTAATATAACTGTAAGTTTGTCACTTACTATTTGCTCCCTAGCATAATCTAAATTCATTAAACGCAAATCCAATCTGTTACCATCTGCAAGTTGAATTAAGTAACCATAGCATTGCTCTAAATTTACATCTAATCCAAGTTCATTATCTAATTTCTCTGGTAACTGCATATAAAGTCTTTTACCAAATATATCAATCCAATTCTCATCCTTAATAAAAGATAGAGTTTCATCTACAACATAAACAATATCATAATCTTGGAAAATATCTTTAGTAATATTAGGATTAGCCCTTGAACCATTTAAGTATACTGCACGAATACGTTCATCATCTTCAGCTACTTTTAAAATCAATTCCATCATTTCTGTTTCGGTTCTCATACTTCACCTCTGCTAATTTAAATATGTATCTCGATATAATTTTTTAGAATCTTAAACATTTCTATTTATTAAAAAAATCCGTTGCTTCTTCTGTCCAATCAGTTGGTCCTTCTGATGGATTAATATATTTTCTCCAGTATCTTCCTGTAGCTGTATCTAATATTATCAAGTTTGAGTCGTTGCTTATCATTTCGTATCTACCATAATTAACTTTACTATTTTGAGTAAAATCCTTTAATGCTATAATTATAGCTCCACCCAAAATCATAAAACCTATAATAATTGATGCTCCAATTATTATTGCATTCTTTTTCTCCATATTAAGTACTCCCCCTATAACTAATCTTTTAAATTAGGCTTTGATCTTTAATTTATATAATTTTATAAATTAAATCTTCCAATATACTCCATTAGGTAGTCTACACAAATATCCCCCAAGCTTTTCTTTTATTTTTCCTGTATCTATATCTCGTATTATTACATTTTCATGATATTCTGGATCCTCATACCACTCAGAAAAATATAAGTCATTTCCATCGCGAAATAATAGGGCCTCTGTTTTTCCTATCTCTATCTTTTTATTTTCTGGCCAAAAAATCTCATATACCTCCTTATTTGCATCTCTACAAAGCATTAGAGGTGATGTTTTTAGCGTAAGATTATAGCAATCTTCAACTGTATCTAATGGTAATTCTTTAATTATTTCAAGTCTTCTCTCCTCTGGAAAATAACGACTTATCTGAATTATCTGTTCACAAAAATCAACACTTAAAAAGAATATCTTACCATCATCCCAAACTGGGCTTTCTACATATAAGTTTTCTCTATATTCAAAAGGGCTATGAACTGTCCCCTCTGGAAAATGAATTAGATGACAATTCATACCATTAAATTTTTCCCCAGCCTTAATTATTTCCTCTGCCTCATATAAATCACAAAAGCTATTTTTACTTTCTTTGCAGTAATACCACTCTGTTGTGCCTTCAATCTGTTCAGGGTAACAATCTGTTACTCCATCTATTTTTATTATATTCATCTAGCCCCTCCCATTTATGTCATATGATTTATCACTCTTTCGAAAAATCTCCTATAATCTTTACCCCTTTATAAAATCATATTTACATTTTTAACCATTAACTATACAATTATTATATATGTCATAAGGTGGTGATTCCTTGAACTTCTTAAGTAAATTTAATTTAAAAACTGTATTGATTTTTTCGTGTGTAATATATATATTTATCATGAATAGCTTAGAATCTTATCTCCTTACTAACCTATTTGGAGATACTTATACTAATAATTTTATTACTTATCATAAGTCCTATGAACTATTTACATGGTTTGTTCCTATTCAAATTTTCATACTTTACTTAGTTAAAAAAGTACAAATAAAAAAACTAAAGACTCAATTAGTATTAATGTCCTTAGGATTATGGCTATTTTTATTTGGATTTACATTCCTTTAATTATACTTTATATACTCTAGAGGTAGTAGTTTTCATATACGGTCCATCTATCTCTTTTAATATTTTTTCAATCTTTTAATATTAACTATCCTTCACTCTTATCTTTCCAAGTAATCCTTCTATCTGACTTCCATCTATAAACATAAATTTTACCATAGGCTATGTAGTGCCCCCTGCGAAGTATATAATACATCTATTTGTATTACTTAATTTACCTAAGTCACTTTGCATGGACTCAAGTACTCCACATATTTTGTAATTCAATATATGAAATAAAAAACTAAAAATTAGTTTTGAAAAAATTGTACCTATTGTCATTACCCATACACCTTCCACTTGTTTCCCCCCTAATATATAATTTATAACTATTGTGAACTTATGTTTATTGTAGCATTCACTAAATAAACACGCTATATTTTACAACGTCTAGTAATTTTTCATGTATTTTAATTATGCATAGAATTATCAATTGCTATTAATATCGATAAACATATAATTTCTTCTTCATCTTCAATAATATTAATTTTATAGCTATCCTTAAAACTAAGTAAAACTTTTTCTACTTTTGCGATATCCATATTATTTTTAGAAAAAGTAAAACTTCTAGCCATTAAATCGCCTTTAACTAAATAGCTATCATTATCTGTGATAATCGATATTTTAGGTTTAATTGAAATAATGTGTTGTTTAAATGATGCTATAATATTTTTTTCATTATAGAAATCATATTCCTCTTTAAAGAATCCAAATTTCTTTTTTATAGTTACAATCTCTTTTCCATCTAAATTTTTTATGTATAGCTTATTTCCAAATGTAAAAATAGACCCTAATAATCTATCTACCATTGTTAATAATTTATTATTACTAGTTATTTCTAGATAAGGCTCATTATTAACATCATATACATAATACTTATCATTTAAGGAAATATTTTGCTTAATATAATATGTTTTCATTTTACTTTCCATTTCTATTCCCCCCATAAATATCTTATTTGATATATAACCATTGTACGATAATAAAAATAGCGTCTCTAATAAATTCTTATTTACTATCTTAGTATAAAATTATCGTCATGAGAATTATATCTAATATTCTGTTCAATAAAAGAGCGATAGTTTAAATTTATTGTTCTAGAGGTTCACAATATAAAACTAAGCTTTATCTTGAATATACTTAAATCCTAATTTAATTGACATTTCAGCGTTTGTAAGCTCTTTACCTAAATAAGCTGAATGACTAAGTTCCGTAACCCACTCATTTTCTATGATAGCCCAATAAATATCTCTTGCATTATCCCCTTTAATGATTCGAAGTAATTTATTAGCATTACTATAATGCTCTACTAAAATTTCATTAGTATTTGGCTTAGGTACAATTACAAAATATCCTGCCTTGTCTAATTTAACTTTATTAGGATCTTTTTCTATGACATTTACGATCTCCATTGATTTACTATTCATTATAGGATGCTTTTCGTCACATCTATAATCCCATGAATGCTTGTTTAATAGTTCTTCTATCTTATTTAAAATATTATCTAAGTTTTCACATCCAATCATATCAATGATTTCAACTTGATTTCTAAATATGCTTATTTCTTCTAATGTGCTATTAGATAATATAGGTTTTCTTCCTTTACAGTTAATAACTCTCATGTTACTATCAACACCGTTATTTATAAGAGATATTAATGTATCGCCACTATAATGTCCAACTGAGTCATTACCGCAAAGAATCATATACTTAATTGAAGGCGTAGCTATTACGTTTTTTATAATTTTCTCAACACCTATATTTTCAGTTTCTGTTTTACCTACAATACTTAAACCATTTGGTTTTACCTCTGATATTTTATCAGCTAATTCTGTATTCCCTAAAGTAGATATAGCTATTGGGTATTTATAACCTAACGATAACACATGATATTCTCCTACAGCAGGTAACTTATTATCATGATTATTATCATATGTTTCTATTGAATGGATATTATCTAGTCCAGAAAAAGCGTCATCAAATGTATTTGTAATATCTGCCGACCAGCAGTGTTTACATCCAAGTCATGCATATTCTATATTCTCAAATTTATCTAATGACTTTTCTACTTCTTTTAATAATTCTAATGTATTATTTTCCTTATTATTTAAAAGTGCATTTTTTATACTTCCTAAAGATTCTTTCATACACTCACATTTTCTACACTTAGAAAGCTCCATAGATTTTTTTATAATTTTTTTAACATTTTCAAGTGATTCAGTTGTAGTCATTTTTTACCCCTCCACAAATAATTCTTTAATTTAATTATACATACCACAAAGTTTAATGTACATAATATGTAAAAGTTGTTAATTTTTTATAACTTTACATATGTATACCAAAAAAAATTTTCGTGAACACTTGAAATAGCAATATAAATTCCATCTTCCTAGTTACCATATAATATTAAGCCAGAAAGATGGAATATCCTCTACAAAATAAAAGCCTTAACCCAAATATACACTACATCAATATTATTTTTTAAGCTCAATAACCTCATCAAAGATCTGCTCTCTCCCAACTTCATCAAGTGAACCCGGTTGACCAGGTAATTCCTTCCACGTCACTTTATCAATAACAATCCTAACCTCACTATTATCCTCTGGTACTGCTAGATATGGACATATTTCCTTTTTATCTTCATCAGCAATAACTTTACCGCTAAATAACTCTTCACCATTTTTATCATATACCCTCATTTCATAGTCATTCCAATTTCCTTGTTTATACTTTGCTATAATCCTCATTTCAAATGGTGTAAGTATTACTGAGTCAATTTTTATATATTCATTTTCGACATTTTCTATCTTAATTTCTTCCTTTAATTCTTTACTCACCTTAACAGGAATATTAAATGCCCAAGTACCAGATTTTATATAGTTTTTATCATTAAGCATTACAGGTGAATTAATCACAACTTCAATCTTTGTTTTAAAATTAAATTCACTTGGTATTTCTTCTTTAATCTCGCTTAAATCATATTTTCTAATTCCTACAAATGTATACTCATCAATAAACTTACCTTCTAACCCTGCAAATCCTGAAATATTCGGCTCTTCTTTAGTAAAATCTAACTTATTATATTTTTCTTCTATTATTAACTGATTCATATCTAGCTCTTTTCCATTTTCCCAAGATGTATAAGGGAATGGCTCTTCATTTTCAACTACAAAAGTAGCATATAAATATTGTCCATCGCACACTACTTCTTTAAAAGTAATCCCTATTCCATTTGAATATGCTGTTTCATTAATTGAAGTAGCATACTGAGAGTAGTTTCCTGGGAAGTACAAATTCTCTTCTATTGATTCAAATACATTACCTATAAATGGTATTCTCGAAGCTAATGCAGGATTAACTATACCAAGAGTTATTACCCCTACTAAACCTGCAGCTGCTACTTTAAATATTTTCTTTGATTTATTGTATTTTAAATTTTTTCCCTCTGATAAAGCCTTTGATACTCCTTTTTCTATTACATCATCTATATTTAAAGGTATATTTATTTCTTCATATTTTTTATTACTCATGTACTTCACCATCCTTTAAAATATCTTTTAACTCTAATCTAGCTCTCCTCAAATGACTTTTGACAGTATTGATAGGAATCTCCATAGTATTTGCTACTTGTTCCTCTGTCATATCGTTAAAGTACTTTAGTATAATCACCATTTTGTAATTTTCCCTTAGCATATCTATTGCATCGTACAAATCTAATTTTTCTTCAATAGATATACTTTTTTCACTTTTCATTAAAAATGCTTCTTCTTCTTCTAAATAAGTTATGTTTGATTCTTTTCTAGAATAATCTATCGCTATATTGATTAAAATTCTAGTTATCCAAGTTTTAAAGTACTTAGCTTCTTTTAATTTTTTTATATTCAACAAGCCTTTGTATGTAGTATCTTGAAGTATATCAAGTGCTTTTTGCTCATCCTTAATATAGCTATAAGCTATTTTATACAAATCATTTTTATAAAGCTTAACTAATTCAGTATAAGCTTTCGAATCCCCCTTTATTGATGCCTTTGCTAGTTTTATTTTAGAAAACTCATTTCTTGTACTTGGCAAAGAAATCTTTGATACATTTAACATATACCCCTCCGTATCTATTTTTTTGTGTTATAACACATCACATTATAATGTTTTTATAAAAGCTTTAACTTTTACACCAATTAGACTTTCACGTTTCTTAAATAGTTGCAATAAATTTTTTATAAATTTTTATTTTGAATTTATTAGCTTAATTTGTTATGTATTTGAACATAAAAAATTACCTATACGTAAAAAAGCTCTATCCTAGCCATTGTAACATTTATACTAAGATAGAGTTATTAATTATAATTTATATTAAGTTAAATATGCTAACATCATTATTTGTATAAAATTTTAAAGCCACAATCTTTACAAAAGTTTGGTTCACCTTTAAAAATCAAACCTCTAACCCATATGACAGAACCACAGTTATTACATCTAATATATTTATAATTTGATACTACAGATAAAATAAATATAGCAGTTCCAATCAGTAGAAGTATGATTTTAATTGTTTCACTTTGAAAGAAAAATGATATAAAAAATGTAATCATAGCAATAAAGCAAAATATATAAACCATTCTAATTTTTATTTTTTCTATTATAACTGTATCCTCCAAAATAATCTCCCCCTTATAATATTGCATCTTACTAATCATATAATCTACTATCTTACTCACCAAACATCTCCCAAGTAGAGCCTATTCCACTACCTTTTTCACCCTTTTCAGATTCAAAAACATCAACCTGATACTCTAACTCTCTAAAATCCACACTAGTTATGGATTTTATTTTTTCCTCAATTTCCTCAACCAATATTCCATCCACCAACAAATTAGTATCAGCTCCAACCTCAAACTTACTACTCTTTATCAGCTCCTTATAAGAGCCATCACCATTAGGAATATGAGCCGATAAGTCTAAAAAATACTCTCCTATTTTGTTAAGTTCACAGTCAACATAATAAGTTACAACTCTATCATTTGAAAAGCCATAAATAGATGTAGTACCTTCACTAAAAGAAGGCGACTCTTCATATTTACTATTACATCCAACCAAAAATATTCCTAAACTCATCACCAATAATAATCTTCTCATACAATTCCCCTTCTAAATATCCACTAAATTAATAAATCAAATATCCTAATATATTTAAATACCTATCTTACTAAAAGTATAAATAACCTTCCTATCAACTCACAATATTAATTTCAAATAGTTTATATATTCATACAAATGGTAGTAAATGTATTTCAAAAATGAATATAGCTTTTAGGTTTGATACGTACAGAATTAATAGTCAGAATTAGCGTAAATTAATTAATTCATATATGAACAATATTAATCTATGTATAAAATAAGAACGGTAAAATACAGTTGCACCTGGATATTACTGGTACTATAATGAAGATATAAACAGACTTTATTTCTTAGGAATGACTAGATAGACATAAGTGTACAGAGTAAGTTAATTTAATCAGATAAGAGGGGATAAAAATGAAACTTCCAAAATATGTGTACAAATTTGAGCCAGATAACCCAATAATAAATCCACATGATTTTACAAATGAGTTAATCAAGTATTGCGAAAGAAATAATAAAAAATTATATATCAATCACGAAGGCATGGAGCCAATAGTTACCATTGATAACATCAAATACATTGGTATGCTAGAGCAACCTAAAATGATTGATATACCAATATTACCAATGTTCTACACTCAAAGTTATGGTTTCAAATGGGTTTACTTATACGAATACGGTAAGTAGTAGATAAGTAAATTCCAATTTTACAAAATAGATTTAATAAACAATATTAATATATAGATAAAAATCCAATAACTTAAGTTATTGGATTTTTATTTATACTAAACTTAAAAAACACCTCTTAAATAATAGAGTTTTTCTGAGAAGAATAAATGCCACTCTTACCAGCAAAAACATAACTTATTACACAAGCTAAGAATATAAATTTAATATTACCTCCTCCAAACAATTCAAGAGCCATAAAAAATGATGCTATAGGTGTTTTAGTTCCTCCACAAAATACACCAATCATTCCAAGAGCAGCTAAAAAAGATATTGGTAAATTCATAATCACACCTAAAACATTACCTAAAGTAGCTCCAATTACAAACAATGGAGTAACTTCCCCCCCTTGGAATCCAGTTGCTAAAGTAATAGATGTAAACAATAACTTTATGATAAAAGAGTATGATTCAACTGGTTGTTCAAAAGATTTACTTAATAAATCTAAGCTTAAACCAAGGTAACTTCTATCATTTATTACTAAAACAAAAACAATAATAATCATCCCACCTACAAATGACTTTATATAGTCCTTTGAAAGCTTTTTAGAGAAATATTTTTTTAGATAATGAGTAGCTTCAGAAAACAACTTGCTCACCAATCCAAATAATATAGCACAAATTATAACCTTTAAAAAAACAGTAGGATTATTTGCAGCTACCTCTTCCATATGATAGTGAGTGTGAGTAACCTTAAACAAAGTTGCTATACTATTTCCTATATAACTTGCAATTAGACAAGGTATAATTGCCTCATACCTCATTCTTCCAACATTACTTACCTCTAATCCAAAAATCGTACCTGCAATTGGCGTTCCAAATACAACACCAAATCCGCTACTTACACCACTAATAATTATTATTGTAGTATCCGATTTATTAAGTTTTAATAATCTACTTATTTTAGCAGAGATACTAGCCCCTATTTGAACACCAGTCCCTTCCCTTCCTGCTGAACCTCCAAACAAATGGGTAATAAATGTTCCGAAAAATACCAACGGAGCCATCCTAAAAGGAATATATCCATCTCCTTCATTAATTCTCTGTATTATTAGATTATTTCCTTTAGATGAATCCTTTCCATATTTAAAATATATATAACTTACAACCGCCCCACCAAAAGGTAACAAATAAATTAACCATCCATTTTGTTCCCTTAAGTAAGTTGCCAATTGAAGACTTTTTAAAAATGCGGATATAACCACACCTACCACACTTCCTGATAAAAGTGCTAGGAAAAACCATTTTACAAAATTTGAAAATATTAATTTGTTTTCTAATAAGTGTTTTTTTATACCACTCATAATACCACCTCCATATTATTATTTACGTAAATATATAAACTAACAACAATGCTCATGATTACATCATTTTGCCAATAAAAAAGACTCCTACCCTTATTATTAAGAGTAGGAGTCATTAGCTTCAAAGCATTTAATGGCGAACTCCATCGCCTATTATTATATATATATTTTTAATTATACCTTATTCTAACAAATAATACACCCTAAACTTATAGTGAAACATCTTCTCTTCTGATACACTTAATATACGCAAACATATTATATAAAGTTACCAGGGGGAATATTTATGAGTATAGGAGATAAAATTGCAAAAAATGATTTTATAAGAGCATCCATTATATTAGTTTTAATAGGTATCTTAATTTTCTCTAAAAACCTATTGTTAAACATTGTATCAGGAATAAGTTTCCTTATTTTTATGGTCTATATAAGCTACAAAGATAGTATCTACAAAAAAGATTTATTAAATAAAACGCGTAAAAAAAGCCAAGTTTTTATGACTTATAAAGAAAATAAAAACTCAAAAATTATCTTTTCATTTATTCTAATTATCAATGTATCACTTTGCTTGGATATGTTTATTAGAGATACAAATGAGTTTCTATCTTTCCAAAATAAAATTGGAGTTAGTGGTATTTTAGGATTTTTTAAAGTAGCAACTTCGAAAGATTTTGCTGGTATCATTTTATTTTTAGTATTGATTATAGTAGCAATTGCAGATTTTATAAAATCTTTTAAAAATGTTGCCACAATAAGTGATGATAAAATCATATTTCATGACTCAACTGTCTTAGACTTTGAACAGATTACATCTATTGAGTATGCTCATAAATATTTTGCTATTGGCAAAAACAAAAACCTTAGAATAAGAACAAAGAATTATAGTAAAAAGCTATTGGTTGATTCAAATGACTATAAGTTAAAATCATATTTAGACAAAAAAATAGCTTCTACAAGTATAGATTAAATTACAATAAATAAGAGGCTTTCTTATTCATAGACTTCCTAATATATGAATATATTAATATTCAAATTCATAAAATCTATGATATACACTAACTTAATATATAATAAAAAATATCATATAAATTAGACCTAACTTCTCTAATATACCTGATATTTTATTATAATTTCAATCTAATTTTATATAATTTCTAATTAACAAAAATTATATTATAGGTAACCATTGATAAGTTATTAATACCCAATAAACGATAAATAATATTAAAATTCCTACCATGTAACTTTCTCTTGTTTTTGTGAATTTTTTTAATATTAATCCTATTATTATTCCTATTATAAAGTCTATAAGTACTGCTAATGGGATAAATATTAATTCTGATGCTACATAACCTCCCAATGCATTTATTATTGGGTCGTATACAATAACAGTTGGAAATGCATGTATTATATCATATATATGAGCTTGACCTATTAGCATAACAGATAAAATATTTACGATCATTGATAATAATCCAAATATAATACCTGATGATAAAACCTTTTTATTTTCTATAAACTGAATAATCTTATTCATTCTTTATTCTCCTTTATTTAAATTAGTATTTATTATTTGTTACACCCATACTTGATGATTTTATTATATCCAAGCCTTTTAATTGATTTAGTCCTTCTTTATCTCCTACTACTACAGCACCCATTATTTTTATCTTATTTTTGTCTATGTTTTCATCCTTTTCTGCTAGAGATTGATATATATGTTTTATATCTTTTTTGTACTTACCACCTTTACTCATTCCAAACTTAAGATTTTCTATAAAGTCATCTACTGGATTCACTTTAGGATTACCATCTTCTCCTATTGTAGAAAATCCTACTACTTGGTTTTGTGTTAGAACTTGTGCATCTATTTTTGTTACTCCATTATCAAGTTTTTTAATCGCTTCTAATTGATCGCCTTTTATAGTATCAACCCATAACCAGTTTATACTTACACTTTTAGGAAGTATATTTTCTACTTCTTCTATAGTATATAGTTTATCAAATGATAGTCCCATTTCGATATTTTTATTAGCATCTATAATATCTATGTTTTCTAAGTCATTTGAATATTTATCGTATTCTACAAATGGATGATAAAACTCCATTATCTTATTTCCATAATATGAGTATATCCCATCGTTTTCTGTTATTAATTGATCCTCATAGTCAACTTTATTTATATCTACTGTCCCCATGTATACAGGTTTATTTCCTATAAGTTTGTATCTTATAGCTGTAGCTCCACTTTTGAATATTTTATTTTCTTCATCCCATGGCCCTATAAAAGTATTGGCGCCAACAACGTCATTATAGCTCTCTATTTCTATTATTTTATTTGTTATTATATACGGTGATAATTGCAGCTTTGAAGCAATACCAATAGTCAATACAAATACTGTAATTGCAAAACTTATAGATATTATTTTCATATAACTTCTACTTCTAGCCTTACTTATAATTTTATTTTCTTCTCTGTTTTCAAAATCAAACATTGTTTCTTCTTTCTTATCTTTCATATTTCATAACCCACTTTCTTTTAAAATCATTTCTCGCCCTATATAAATAAGTTTTTACTGTTTCTTCTTTCATATCTAGCATATTTGCAATTTGGATATAACTAAGTCCAAGATCATATTTCATCACAATTAGATTTTCATATATTGGACTTAACTCTTCTAATATTTCTTCTACTTCTAGCTTATTTTCTTTTTTTATTAAAAGGGTTTCACTATCGTCTTCTATTAGATTTGTGATTATATTTTCATCAATGACTATGACTGGATATCTTTTTTGTTTTCTACATAAGTCATAATACTTATTAAGCGATACTTTAAATAACCAAGCTGATATGTTTTTCTCATTTAGATGGATTAGATTTTCTATAGCTTTAGAAAATGTATCTTGTACTATATCTCTAGCATCTTCATCTAAACATCCGATTTTAAGCAAGTATTTATATATAATATTAGATTTTTCCATGTACAGCCGTTCTATATCAGAAATTTTATTTTTCAAAGTTTTGACTCCTTTCATCTATATAACGTTGCATCTGTAAAAAAGTATACAGTTTATTTTAGTTTTTACAAAAAATGCCCTTAAAATCTATTTATCTAGATTTTAAGGGCATAAAATTATTATAAGTATAGACCTATCCATTACTTGACATAACTATTGGTTTTCTAGTTTGTATCCAAATCTCTCCAGGTCCTCTAAACCTAGCTACTAATCCCTCTCCACTAAAGAAAGATGATGCTAGCCCTTTAGCTGCAAGTTCTGTAGAGTATTGCATATCATTATCCCATAATACTAAATGGCTTGAGTCAATTATATACTCTTGTCCTTCTTTAAGATCTATTTTATAAATTGATCCACATGAATTTACAAATAATGTACCTCTACCTTTAGTGCGTAGCCCAAATAGGCCTTCTCCACTACCAAAAATACCTTTTACTCTTGCTTTTGTCTCTAGTGTTATACTATCAGTACAAGCTAAAAAGTTTCCATTACTTATTCTAAAACTTTTACTTCCATCTAGTTCTACACTTGTTATATCTCCTGATGCTGTCGGTGCTAATAACAGTTCGCCATCATCATATGCTTTATACTCTTGAAGAAGTGCGCTTTCTCCTGACATTACTCTGCCAAACATCTTCCCTATTCCACCAGCTTTTACGTTTAAGTCAAAAGTTGGTGTCATAGCTATCATTGAACCAGCTTCTACAATAAAAGCCTCTCCTTTGTTTGCATTTATTTTAAGAACTCTACTGTCTCCTTGACATAATAGTTCAAATTTATCATTTTGCATAATATCACCCCTCTAATTGTTTTGTATATATTATATCAAATTTTAGTACTCCATAAAAAAATACTTTGTAAAACAATACTGCTCATAGATATCCATCCTTGAAATACCTTTTTTATCTACTCACTTATAATTTATGATAATTGTATATTTTTTGAAATTAAGCTGGTATTAAGGATGGTGTAGAGGGTATAAAGATTGTGTTAAGATCTATCTTTATAAAAAATTTTAGAAATCGAGTCACTATTTAATGTTTAACTAAAAAATGTAGATTATATAATCTGCATTTTTTAGTATTAAGGCAATTTTACAATAGTAAGAATTTGTACTAAAATATAGTAACTAAGGTAAGTTTAGTATATTAATAATTTGATTATAAAGGAGTTAGATCGGACAATTATGAATATAGCAATCTTAAAAAATGAAAAAAATTATTTGATACTTAATTCTAGCTACAAAATACATATTGATCACCTAAAAACAAAAGAAACCAAACTAAAAATTTGTAGACTATATTCTAATGCAAGGTGTTAAAATGATAATTAATAATATAGTTTGGATATTTTTTATCTTTCTAGAATTCATTTTAACATTACGCTTTTGTGAGAAAGTATATACACGAGAAAATGTAAGACGTTTTTCATGGCTTTTATTTGTTTCCATTACATTTTGTAATTATCTTACCATGATGCGCTATGGTATAAATTATATTTTATTAGTAGAATTAATTTTATTAACAATAACACTAGTAATTCCATTTTTAATAGAACCTAAAAGCTATTGTAAAAATGTATTTGTATCAGTAATATATTCAACTGGTATGTTTTTAGTATCAAACTTATCAGTATTTGTATGGATAACGTTATTTGACGTTCCAATAAATAATTTCATATTATTTATTATTATAGAGATACTTAAATTGATCTATATCTTTATGTTAATAAATGTAGCATCTCATATCAATTATATACCAAATAAAATATTATCCTTAATTACCTTACTATGTCTTGTAATAAGAGCTTTAATTTTAATATTAATGGCTTTTGTGAATAAATATAGTGAAAATTTAGGTTATACACTACTTTTCATTGCATTTATATTATTTATGGTATATCTACTTATAATGCTGATAATAATTAGGTTTTCAACTTACTTGGAGAAGTACTCTAAAAATTCACTTGAGAATGATAAATTCAGATATCTAGCCCAATATAGTGATACAGCCTTAAACGCCTTCGAGAATGTTAAATATTGGAATCACGATTTAAGAAATCATATGAGTATAATACTAAGCTTATTAGAATCCCAATCAGAGAAAGAAATAAGAAAATATATAAATGAATTGAATATAGAAACAAGCAAATTAGAAGGTGTAGTATATACAAACAACCTTATATTAGATTGTCTGTTAGATTCTAAGATTAACTATGCAAAAAAACAAAATATTACAGTTAATTTAGATATACATTTTAAACAACCCCTTTCTATGTATGAGCTAGATATAGTCACACTTATGTCTAATTTATTAGATAATGCAATAGAATCTTGTGAGCGAATTTCTAATGATAGATGGATTGATATTTATCTAAAAACGGAAAACAATAAATTTATTATCAAAATAAAAAATCCCACTGATGGAAATTTAGGAACATCTATTTTTAAAACTAGAAAAAAATCAGGCATTCATGGTATTGGTTTATTACAAATAGATAAAATAGTTACTAAATATAATGGACATGTAGATCGTAGCCATAATAATAATATTTTTAGTACAATTATATTGTTAATAAATAAGTCTTTATAATAAATTCTTTAAAATATCCCTTTATCATATTTTCTTTAAACTTAATATGTCATAAACATAATAATAGCCTTAACCATATAATCATAGTGACTAAGGCTATTATTTTTTTTACAATATTTATAATCAATACTTTGAATTTATATCATTACTAAATTTCTAATGCTATTTATATTATTCTAAATTTGAATGTAAAACTTTTTGTCAAATAAGTATCTAAAAAACTTAGATATGTTGGTATACATATTCTTAAAAATTTGTATAAACAATATCCTACAATAGCTATCAAGCACACAATAATAATTCTTAATATAATACTATCTACTTGAAAATCAAATGGCAAACTAGGAATTAATATTTTTAAAATTCCTAAAATACATGCTATAAAAAGAGTTAAATCTACTGCACATAATGATAAAATAACAAGCCCAATTGTTAATACCAAAGGCACTATGGCTACAATATTAAATATTCCTACTACAAGGTTGACACTTTTACATATCAAGTTATTCACTGACATGACAAACCTCACTATAAACATTGACCTCTTTCAAACTACTAAAAACCTTTTTAGACATAAGCGCTATTACTCCAGAAACTAAAACAGCCCCAAATATAATTATGTGTGTATCATTTTTAAGTGATTCAAATAAATATCCATATATAATTTGACCAATCGGTGGAGAGCACATTGTCATTGCCATACAAAATGAAATAACTTTTCCAGTAAGGTTGGTCGGTGTTTCACTTTGAATAAAAGTTAAAATTTGAATACTAAATAAAGTAGACATAGCCATAATTACAAAACAACAAATAGTAATTACAACATAAGAAATCATTGAATCTACATTAAACATAAGTACAAGACCTATTGGCATCAAGCCTAATATAGCAAGTAATAGCATTATATGGCTATGGTAAATCTTAACTTTATTTACCAAAACCCCTGTCATAATTCCACCACATAGCCCCCCAAAAGCTAACATACCTTGAGTTATTCCATAAGCTTGACTTGACATGTTTAATATTTGAGTAATAATAACTGGAATACCAATCATTATTAAAGATGTTAAGACTAAATTAAAGCAAGAAATTATTATAATAGTTTTTAAAATTACTGGCTTATCCTTAAAGATAAAGCCTAAGCTAATTGAAAAATCTTCCTTTACAATAGAAAAAGCACTTGAAGTAGTTACTTCCTTTGTATAAGGTATTTTTATAAATATCTCCATAATAGCAGATACAAAAAAGCAAATTATACTAGCTATTAAAATAGGCATCAATCCATAAAAACCATATAAAATCCCACCTATTACAGGTCCTAATAATCCTGCCAATGAATTAACTTGATTTATAACAGCATTTCCAGGTAACAAATTATCTCTATCTACTAAAAGCGGTATGCTAGCTTGAACAGTAGGTTGATAAGCACCTTGTATTCCATACAAAATCATTAGTGTGATTATTAGCATAATTATCAAATTCAACTTTCCTATGGAAAATGCAAACACCGTAATCAATAAAGCCGTTAAAAAGTCTAAAATCACCATAATATTTCTTTTGTTTGCTCTATCAGCAATAATTCCTCCAAAAGGAGTTAGTGTTATCATTGGAATTAAAGAACAAGCAGACACTGCCCCAAATAAAGCTGCTGAATCTGTTGTATCCAAAAGATAAAGTGGTAATGCAAATCTTAAAATTGAATTTCCAAACAAGGAAATTATCTGACCTATTACCATTAAGGTAAAGTCTTTTCTAAAAAATTTTGTCTTGTTACTCATATTTAACCCCCATATATATTAATTATATTTTACATACATTCATTTGGTATGTATAAAACCAAAAATTAACTGCCACATTGGGCAGTATTTTTTATACTAACTTTTTACTTTCTTCCTTGTTCAATAAGCTCCCTATATTTTTCTAATACTTCAAAAACACTATCATCTAATACAGGTATACCTAAATCCTCGAATAGCTTTCTACAGAACATAAACTTATTCTTAAATTCTTCTTCTGTAACATGGAATATAGCTGGATTTATCCATATATTCATTAAAATCATAAAAGCTTCCGCAACCTCTTTTGGACTATCACTTACTATTGACCCATCTTCTATACCTTCTCTAATAATAGGCTCCATAAGATTAGGCACTATACTTTCAATAGTATTATAAAGTTGTTGAGTTAAGAATCTAGGATTCTTCATTAAATTTGGTGCTGCCGTAGCCAATTTTTCTTGACCAGGGTTTTTTAAAGAAATAAGTAATATTTTTTTAAGCTTCTCTATCCCTGTGTAAGAAGTAGATTCTTTTATATCTAAAATTTGACTATCTGATGAATCATAAAGTCTAGGTATAACAGCTTCTATTATTTCTTCTTTAGATTTAAAATGGTGATAAATAGCCCCTTTGCTTAAATCGCCTAGAGCATCTACTATATCCTGAATAGTAGTATTATCATATCCTTTTTCTAAAAACAGATCCATAGCTGCATCTATAATACGATTTATTGTAATCTCAGGATTTTTATTTCTTGCCATTACTATTCTCCTTTACATACTTTCGTTCGGTATGTATTAAGCATATCAACTAATTTTTTCCATGTCAACAAAAACTTAAAGCAATAATCTAAACATCCTAACCTATTTTTTTATTATTTTTAATATATATCCAACGCCCATACCTATAAAACTACATGCCGTAGCCCACATAAAATCACCAGTAATCATTCCTATGGCTGTTCCAATAATTAATCCGCCAACCATTAAATTAGTATCAAAATCATCATCGTCACTATCTTCTTCATCTTCGTGGTCTTTTTTATCAAGCTTTACATTATACCACTTCACATCATTATCTGATTTAACAGACCCATATATATTTTCTTCTTCAACATTGTTTTCATCTTTAATTTCATCCATATTTTTGACATCTTCAATATTATTTTCGCCCTCAATATTATCTTGACCAATTACTAAATCATCTAAAGTAACCTTAAATATATTCCTCAATAAAACCAAATTATCTATATCAGGATAAGCTCTATTAGATTCCCATTTTGATATAGCTTGTCTAGACACATTTAATTTTTGGGCAAGCTGTTCTTGTGATAAATTATTTTCTTTTCTTAAATTCTTTATCCTATCTCCTAAATTCAATATAATCACCTCTTTTCCTATTGTATAGATTTATCTATGTTATATCAATAATCACACAGTTGCACTTTGTAAACCACTGGTTGCGTTGCTGATTATACCTGTGTTTTTAATTATTATATCAAAAAAACCGCATCACTTAATAGTAATACGGTTCTTAATCTTCACTATTAATATTTGAGTCTCAATATCTCAAATATTGTTATTATATGAAATATATTCAACTTATTTTTTACTCAAATCTACCAACCATTCTTGTAATCAATAAACTTAGAAGTACCAGAATTATACTTATAATCCAAGGCATTAATCCAAATTCATTTACTAACAAGTTAACTCCTGAAACTACTATTAATCCATAGCTAATAGTAAGTAACAATGCACTTTTAGAAACCTTGCCTGACATAAGCATTCTTACACTTAAAGTAAGCATTCTTATGCCAACAAATGCCATAAGCACTCCTATAATATCTTGAATTATATAATAATAATGAAACTCCATATCTGATTACTCCTTTATTTATATAGCATCTTTAATATCGCTATTGCATTTAGCTTCTTCTTTTTTCTTAGCTTCCTTTAACTCTTCCTCTGTAAAAGTCTTCATATTAAATCCAGTCACACCATATATAAATGTTATTATTGGGTTTATCCAGCTTAAGAAACAATATGGAATAAACTCAAATGGGCTAACCCCTAAAGTTTGACTACAGAAGATTGCATTAGAGTTCCAAGGTATTAATGGAGCTCCAAGAGTTGCGGTATCTTGAATTATTCTTGCTAAGTTTTCTGGCTTTAACTTAAAGGTCTTGTATATTGGTGACATTATAGTACCAACAAACACATAAGTGAACATCATTGAAGAACTAAATGCATTTGCAAGATAACTTGCCACAAAAGTAGTCGTAACTAACTTAGCTCTAGAATTTCCTATTTTGCTTAGCATAGGCTCAAGTAATACTTCTAAAAAACCTGTTTTTTGTAGTATCCCAGCTATAACGAAAACTACAAATACTAATAATACAGTTTCTGCCATACTCATTATACCACCACGATTTAAAAGTTGATCCGTATAAGAAAGACCTGTCTCTATAGAGAAACCATTAAGCATATAGTTAAATAAACTTGATAAACTTTCTCCCTCTTGAACAAATGCTACTACTGCCCCTAAAGTAGCTGAAGCTAATATAGAAACTATAGATGGCTTTTGTAATAATAATAAAACAAATAAGAATATTATTGGAATTATAGCAACAAAACCTATATTAAAGTTAGACTTTAAAACGTCCATAACTTGATTTATTTGATTATAATCAATAGTGTTGTTAGCGTACTTAAATCCTATAACTGTATATAATACCACACATATTATATAAGAAGGAATTGTAGACATCATCATATGCTTTATATGCGTTATAACATCAGTCTTACAAACTGCAGCTGCTAAGTTTGTTGAATCTGAAAGTGGAGATATCTTATCTCCAAAGAATGCGCCAGATATTATTGCCCCAGCAGTTAAACCACCTGGAACACCCATACTTGTACCTATACTCATTAAAGCTATACCTGAAGTTCCTAATGTTCCCCAAGAAGTTCCTGTAGCTATAGATGTTAATGAACATACTATTAGAGTTGTAACTAAAAAATACTTCGGTGTTATTATTGTAAGTCCACTATAAACTATAGTAGGTATTGTTCCTGCTGCTATCCAAGTAGCGATTAATACTCCAACAGAAAGTACTATTATATTAGATTGAAAAGCTCCTTTTCCCATTTCAAATCCTAATTCTTCAATTTCACTATTTGTATAACCCAGCTTCATTGCGGCAGGCACTACTATTAGCCATGATAATAAAAACATTGTTGTTATAGATGCGTCAAATACAACCATCCCAACAGTAGTTAAAGATATAATTGCAATCATTACTAAGGCTGCAAATTTAAATGTAGGTTTTCTTTTTTCCGTATTTTTACTCATTTTACTCCGTCCTTTTGATATCACTTATTTTTAATCATTCGTATAACGTTTTCATACTTAAATATAAATATTCTAATGCTTTTTATAGTCTAGCTTAATTATTACCTTTAAGCTAGACTACAATAATTATCCTACTATAGCTTTTTTAATCCTCTCAAGTCCGTCTTCTACCATTGTTCTTGGACAAGCTAGATTTATTCTTTGGTACCCTTTTCCACCTATACCGAAAGAGTCTCCACTATTTAAAGCTACCTTACCTTTTTCTACTAAAGCATTAACAACTTCTTCATCACTAAGTCCTGTATTACTAAAGTCTACCCATAATAAATAAGTTCCTTCTGGCTTTCTAACTTTTAAAGATGGTATATTTTCATTTATATAATTTATAGCAAAATCTATGTTTCCTTCTAAATATTCAAGGTACTCTTCTAACCACTCTTCCCCTTGATTGTAAGCAGCTTCTGTTGCTACTAAACTAAATGAGTTGTTTCTTCTTATATCTAGTCTTATGAAAGCATCGTCTAATATTTTGTAATGTTCTTCATTCGGTAATATAACTTGAGATGTTTGAAGTCCAGCGATGTTAAATGTTTTAGTTGGGGCCATACAAGTTATACTGTTTTTTGCAAACTCTTCACTTATTGATCCAAATGGAGTATGCTTATAATTTTTTAGTATTATATCACTGTGTATTTCATCAGATACTACTAATACATTGTGCTTTAAACATATATCTCCTAATTTTTTAAGTTCTTCCTTTGTCCAAACTCTACCAACTGGGTTGTGTGGGTTACAAAGTATAAACATTTTTACATCTTTGATTTTTTCTTCTATATCTTCATAATCCATTACATAGTTTCCATCTTCTAGCTTAACCAATTGGCTTATTACAAGCTCTCTTTTGTTTTGTTTTACAACACTATTAAATGGACTATATACTGGTTCTTGTATCATTATCTTGTCATTTTCATTAGTAATTTCATTTATTAATATACTTATAGTTGGAATAACTCCTGGGCTAAATACTAACCACTCTGGCTTTATTTCCCATCCATATCTTCTCTTCACCCAATTGCAAATTGACTCATTATATGATGCAGGTCTTGTTGTATATCCATAAATACCTTGGTCTAATCTAGACTTAAGTGCATCTATTATACATGGTGCAGCTTTAAAATCCATATCTGCTACCCACATAGGTAAAAGGCCGTTAGTACCATATTTTTTGTTCATTTCAGACCACTTAGCTGAGAAATTGTCGCTTCTGTCAATTACAGTATCAAAATTGTAATGCATAATAATATACCTCCATGTTTTTTTAATTCTATAATGTTATAAAGCAACATACGTGCCAAATGTTATTTTCTTTCTTCTGCTATCTCCTAAAACATTGAAATATACATAAATATTTTTATTTTTTAATAATAATAAACAAGATTTTTTCTACCCTAAAAATTATCCCACTATTTTTTTCCTTATATATTTAACCCACAAACAAAATAAACAGGCTTAACGGTAATACCATTTAACCCGTTAATCCCGTTTATTAATTTCATTTTGTTTAATTCATTTTTTAACTTTCATTAAATCTATTTTCTAAAATTTATATTTGATATTTTTTATATTCTTTTAAAAATAATCTTCCTTTTTCCGTAACTATTGAGCCTCCTCTACCAGATAAGACTTTTACAAAATCTTTTTCTTGAAGCTCAAGGAGAATACTTCTTATTTGTTGTTCACCTAAAAACAATTCTTCTTTTAAAGCATATTCATGTAATCTTCTTCTACCTATTCTTTGTTTTAAATCAAAAGCTTCAATCATTTTTTCTAATACAAAAATATAATCTTCTAAGTCTCTCTTAAAACCTAACCTATAAATGTTTCTCTCTATCTCCTTTTTTTCCTCATTACATCTCTTGTACTCTTGTTCTCTTAAAGTTTCTCTTATATCAATATATTTTTGATCTTTTCTTTTTTCTTTTACGCTTCTTTCTTTCAAGGTTTCTCCTGCATTAACATATCCTACTTCTTCTACATTTATATCTTCGTACTCTATATTCTTTAAATTTTTATAAGTTCCATTCTGAGCTTCGATAGGCTCTAATATATATTCAGGCAAATCCTCTATCTTTATTACGTCCTTATCAATATAAGAAAAATATTCAGCTATATTTCTTAATTCTCTTATATTACCTTCCCAACTATAATTTTTAAATACTTCTATAACCTCATTAGAAAGAGTAAAATTAGCATCTAAATTTTTCTTAAAAGACTCAAATATTAAAAACAAATCCTCTATACGATCTCTTAAAGGACTAATATTTAATGGCAATACATTTAATCTATAAAACAAATCTTGTCTAAACTTTTTTTCCTTTACTAATTGTTTTAAATCCCTATTTGTTGCAGCAATTATTCTTATATCCAAATCAATAACCTTATCAGAACCAACCCTTCTTACTTCTCTTTCTTGTATTACTCTAAGAAGACTTGCTTGAGAATTCAAATCCATTTCTCCAATTTCATCTAAAAATATTGTACCCTGATTAGCCAGTTCAAATATACCTTTTTTCCCTCCTTTCTTAGCTCCTGTAAAGGCACCTTCTTCATATCCAAAAAGCTCACTTTGAAGTAATCCTTCTTGGAAAGTACTACAGTTTACAGCCACAAAAGGACCTCTTTCTCTTGAAGAAGCACTGTGTATAGACTGAGCAAAAAGTTCTTTTCCTGTACCACTTTCACCTATTATTAATATTGATGAATTTGATTGAGCCATCTTGTAAGCTATTTTTTTAGTATTTAATATTTTCTCACTACAACCTATAATATCATCTAAATTATACTTGCTTACATTTCCCGATTTCATAAGTTCAGCTCTTAGTTTTGCTTGTTTTTTCTCAGCTTCATAAAACTTGACAAGCTTTATTATAAATCCACTAAAGGAGTTAGTGTCTGTATATTTAATCTCAAAATTTATATCAATGTTATTTACTTTAACAAGTTTTTGCAGAATCGAATTTTCTTTATTTTTTAATTGGCTGAAATCAAAAGACTTTATATAATCACCAATATATTTTCCTATCATTTCGTCATCATTTATACTAAGTATTTCTCTTGCAGAGTGAGTATAAAATTGTACTATTCCATCTTCACTTACACATACCAGCCCTTCATCTATTGAAGATAATAAAAGCTCAAATATACTTTCTAACTTACTTTGGCTAACCAAAAGCTTTCTCGCTATATAACTAGTTGGAACAATTTTATCAGTAAACTTTTGAAGTAAATCTTCTTTTATTAAATGTTCCAAGTTTAGTTTTATTGCTATATCTGAGATACATCCTAAGTCTATTGTTCTATATCCAAGATCTATTATTTCACAGTTATAAGACTCTATTAAAATTTCTTCACCTGGAGTTAAAATCACAGAATCAGGTAATATATTATCTGAACCTGGATAGCTTGGTATAAGGTTTTGTTTATTAAATCCTAGTCTACGTATTATGGTTATAGTCTCAAGTGCCATAGCTTTAGTTAGATTATACACAAATGTTTTTTCATTTTTATCTATATTTGATAGCTTCTTAAAGCTTGATTTTTCAAAGGTTAATCTAGGAATTATTATTTGTGAGTCCTTTGCACAGATTGATGAAATCTCATCATACTTTAACTTAACTGAAAGAACTATTAGCTTTTCCTTAAAATACGTAATATTCCCTTCTTCATAAGAATACAGATATATCTTTATGTTATTTCCTAAAAAATCTCTTATTTGATTTGCATAAGCCTTTGCTGCATCTTTTTTTAGTGTAATTATAGCTAGTTCTCTTGTCTCCATGGTTGCTCCTTATAACCCATTAATTTTGTACAGATGATTATATCAACATTTTATCTCAAAATCAAAGTCAGCATATCACTTTATCATATTTTTATAATAAATAAGCCACTTTTTTATTAAAAAAGTGGCTTATCTACATGATTGATATTAAATTAATAGCACTATGTATTTTTCTAAGTTTGACTATTAGGCTAGTTACTATTTTTTTAAAACAGCTATAGCTTCTATTTCACAAAGTACTCCTTTTGGTAATTCTCTTACTGCTGCACAGCTACGAGCTGGATTAGATGTAAAGTATTTTGCATATACTTCGTTAAATGCTGCAAAGTCTGACATAGTTGCTAAGAAGCAAGTAGTTTTGAATACATTATCTAAACTAGCTCCCGCTGCTTCTAATATAGCTTTAACATTTTTACAGCTTTCTTCTGCTTGTAGTGTTATACCTTCAGGTACAGTTCCATTTTCTGCATTTACAGGTATTTGTCCTGATGTAAATATAAAATCTCCTATTTGATATCCTTGAGAGTAAGGTCCTATTGCTCCTGGTGCTTTTGTTGTTTCAAGTACTTTCATGATAAAATATCCTTCCTTTTGTAATAATAATTTGAACTTGTCTGATACAATCAGATTATTATTTTTATTAAAGCAATATTTATGCCAATTTTATTGAAAGTTTATTTTCAGGCTGAAAGTGTTTATATTACTTCACTTGAAGATTTTATATATTACAAGCTTTTATTTCCTTAATCTGTTTATTGTTTAAATAGGTTAAATTGTACATACCATTTATCCTTTTATATGAAATATCATTTATTTGTGATAGTTTTTTTCATTTTATTATAAAAAACAATACCTACAATTAAGTATGATAAAAATACACTGTTTATAAATGTAACCACTATTCTCCCAAGACCAACGTATCCTTTGGTCTTTAAGAAAATACTAATAGCTAATACCATAATCATAACTGCAACAAATACTATACTTAAACAAACCCTCTTTTTATTCATCTTTAAGTAATATGATTTTTTTCCAACATCTCTATTTTTATAAATATAAATAAAAATAACTAAAAATCCAATCATAGTACTACCATGCTGAAGTATTTTATAAACTGGAATACTCATACCAAATAAAACAATACTACTTCTTAAAAAATCAATATTCTCCACAAAAAATCCACTACTATGAGTAAATGTATCCCAAAACACATGTGTAGCCATTCCAACTAAACATGAGTATGTAAACTTCAAAATATCATTTTTATTTCTAGTCATATACATATATCTTTCTGATATAAACCTAGGTAAAGTAAATATAAACAACTCTTGTATATATTTATAAAACAAATAATTTAATAAAAAACACATTGGTAAGTTAAATAATATGGACCCCCATAATGTATGCCCCAAATTACTGCTTGGACTAAATAATACAAAATATATTATATCTGGAGCCATTGCCCCTAGTATTAAACCACTCAAATTAAAGTATTTACTTTTTAAAGGCAACACAATAGATGGATGCGCAAATGTAAATGGCATAACTTATTCTCCTCTCATAAATCTGTTATAATTATTAACTGTTGTATGATACTAACCACTGTTTAAAAATAAATAGTGGTTAGTATCATACAACAGTTAGTATTCTAATTATAACATGACCAATCACATAATCCATCAATAATAAATTGATTATACCTAACAACCTATTGAATTGAAATATATTCCTTTATGTATGAATACATCTGGTCTCCTAATTCTATGTAATAATATGTAGAAGTCAAATAATCCGACTCAAATAATTTTTTTGAATCTGCATTATCTGCTTTTAATTGCTTAATTAAGTTTTGTTGATGTCTTAATGATATTATATAGCTATCAACTATAAATTGAATTTCCTCAGAGAAATATAAATCCGCAAATGAATTCTTGTAAAAAGCTCTATGCCTTTCTAATGCAGCTCTTACATCATTAAGTTCTATTAAATTATTTTGTATATATAATTCTATATTATTTAATTTATCAACACTTGCATCAGCCGTTGTATTTACTGTACTCATATTTTTCCTAATTCTAGCTATTTCATCTACCTGCATCATCAAATCTGATTTTCCTTTTAGATTTTCTACTTTAATAAATTTATTCAATTTATAATAAAATTCTCAACCTTAATATAGAACATATGTTTCATTTTCTTGAATATTGTGCTATAGTATTTTTAGATAGAAAAATATTTAACACATAAAAATGCAAATCTATATACTTAATTTATATTTTGAAAGGTGATGATTCTTATTAAAATACTAGCTAAAGAAATAGATGTAATCTCAGTTACAGACAAACTTGGCAACATAAAACCTCTAAGGTTTAAGCTAAACAACAATGTTATAAAAGTAGATAAAGTAGTGGATACTAAAGAAACTAATTTTGCAGGTCAAAATGCCTACGTTTATAGATGCCAATCATGGATTGATGACCATGAAAAAGTCTATGAACTTAGATACGATAAAAAAACATGTAAATGGGTCTTATACAAAATGTAGTAATAATCAGTACATTGACATCAAATGTTTCACATTAGTTGCGCATAGATTGTGATGTATTATATATTCCTTGTACTAAAAAAGTAGTAAGCTTTTAACTTACTACTTTTTCATACATATAAAGTATTACTTGATTAAGGTAAACATTGCTAATAGGTAAATCTATAACAGCAATTTTCACCTTCTTCTTTATTCTTATGTAGTTCTTTTTCCCTAAAACATTCTTAACCATGATACTTCTATATTCCAAATTAACTTAATTCAACTCTATAGTAGCTATTAATATATGTCATTATCTGATCTCCCAAAGCAACATAATAATATATATGACCTAGGTGCTCAGAATAAAATAAAGAATTCGCCTCTCTCTCATCAGCTACAAGTAACTCTATTAAATTCAACTGTTCTTCCAAACTTATTTTGTAGTTTGAAATAGTAAGGTTTACTTGTTCTATAAAAAGCACATCTGATTTTGAATCTTTGTACTGTCTTTTTAGTTCATTTAATTGCATTTGAATATTTTTAAATTCACTCATATGAAAGTTGATTTCTTTATTTAGCCTAAGAGCATTATTTTTCCCTGTTATTGTATTAATATTTATAGCGTAAAGGTTATTCCTAATTCTATTTATATCAGATAAAATCTTATTATAATCATCTTTTCCCTTTAAGTTCTTAGACATAGGTGCCACATTTTCACTATAATGATCTATTTCATAAGCATTACTCATTGTAGGTGATAAAAAACATGAAATAATAATAATAATAGCAATATAAATACTTTTCCTTTTCATAAAGAATCCTCCTTACCTTAATAATAATAAGTTTACCTACTTAAAGACTTTATATTCACAATAAACCTTTTTATCTAAAGTAAGGAAGGATATTATTTTTCCATAAATTTTATATTAAATCATTTGCATAATCTTTTATTGGAGCTTTAACTAATAATCTAATACCCAAAACACTAAATGCAATTATTGCAACAACTTTAAATCCTATATATATACCTTGATTAGTTATTACAAAAAGTATTGGACCAACTATAGAATCTAAGATTTGTTCCATTTTTTCAGGATTTCTCATCCCAAAATTAACACCATATGCTGTAAATGCAACAGGAATTATAACAAATAAAAGCACGCTAGTTTTAACCTTAAGTCTATACCAAATAGCTCCTACCCCAAAGGCTAAAGAAAATATTGCCATATTACCAGTTATTCTACTAATAATGTTAGTAGCTAGTTGCAATCTCCCCATTTGAATCCATAACATCTCCGAATAAATTTTTACAGGCATACCAGTCCATGCTTCTAAAATTACTTTACACAACAAATCAAATACACTACTAAATAAGCCTAACCCTACTGCTAATATTACTCCCCATAAAATGGCAGATTTTAAATATCCTACTCTATCTGCTTTTATACTCATAGTAGATGCAAATAATGAGAATGAATAAAAGAATCCAACTCCTACGCAGACCATTCCACCAACTACACTACACTGGCTTACAAAATTAATCACACCATCTTGAATATGTGGACTTTGAACTGTTCCAAAAATTGATAGAGCTGTGTTTACACATAACATGGTCAAAAATATAGCCACCATCTTCATATTCATATCTTTAAGGTATTTAAAATAAGGCTTATAATTACTCATACAAACTCTCCTCTTTCTTATTAATATTTACAAACAAATCTTCTAGCTTCATATTTTCTAAATCAATATCTAACTTATCTATTAAATATAAATCATTATCACAAATCTCACCGTAGTAATAATAC
This sequence comes from Romboutsia sp. LXY-2, assembly GCF_056171995.1. NCBI lineage: Bacteria > Bacillati > Bacillota > Clostridia > Peptostreptococcales > Peptostreptococcaceae > Romboutsia > Romboutsia sp. LXY-2. The sequence continues at coordinate 874,812 of NZ_JBKFGI010000001.1, forward strand.
ATTTGGGTATTCCCAAAGTCCTTAATTGGTTTTAGATTCCTTAAAATACTAAGTTTACTAAGCTCATCCTTATGTCCGCTTATATAATAAGACTTTTGATTCACCTCTTCTATATAATCATCAATAACCACATTACCATCTTTAATAACTACAACCTTTTCAAGTATTTCTTCAATATCATTTATATGATGTGTAGAAATTATTATAGTTCTATTTTCCTTCATATAGCTTTCTAATAATATACTATAAAATTCTTTTCTATTAACAGCATCTAACCCAACAGTAGGTTCATCAAATATTGTAATAGGTGCATTGGAACAAATTCCTATAATATTAGATACTGAGGTCTTCATCCCTCTTGATAACTTTCTATATTTTAATTTTGGGCTTATCTCAAATAACTTACAAAGCTTATCTTGAAGTTTGTAATCATAGTTTGGAAAGAAATATGAATATGATTTAAGTACTTCCTTTACTTTCACCTCTGTGTTTGTATTTGTTATTATTTCCTTTTCTCTTACTACACAAATATTATCTATTACACTAATATCTTCTTTCGGAGATTTTCCCATTATTTTTATATCACCATCTTTTGCTATTAGCTGATGAGCAATCATATTTATTAGCGTAGTCTTACCTGCTCCATTTTTTCCTAATAACCCGTATATTTTGTTTTTTTCAAAATTTAAAGAAAGATTATCGCAAACTACTTTATCTTTAAACCTTTGATTTAAGTTTTTAATTTCTATTGCATAATCCATTATCTCACCCCTAATATTTTTTTATCATATCTATTAACTCTTCTTTACATATAGAAAGCTTACCAGCCTCTTGTATAAGCTCTTTTACATAGATATTTTTAAAGTTTTCTTTTCTCGCTCCCTTAATTGTTTCTTTCGCTCCTTTACTTACAAACATACCTATTCCTCTTTTCTTATAAAGTATATTTTGGTCAACCAATATGTTTATCCCCTTCAGTACTGTAGCCGGATTTATCTTATATAGCTTTGACAGCTCTGTTGTTGAAGGTATTTGATCTTCTTCTCCAATTCCATCTGATAAAATTTCATCTTCAATGGCTTTTGCTATTTGTATAAATATAGGCTCATTATCACTTAAGATTAATTTCAAAGAAACACCTCCTCACTTCGATGGTTAATCACTCAAGTAACTAACCTTATGTTATATATTATGTATCACATTCCAAAAATTTACAACTATTTTTTGTATTTTTTAATTAATTTTTTCGACTATATGCAACTGCACTTATAAAAAAATGAAAACAAGCCTGTATCTTAAACTTAATTTTAATACACAGGCTTATTTTTAATTTTTAAAATCGCTAAATGTATAATCCCGCAAAAAGGTGATTTCTGTTTTGTAGAAATCACCTTTAACTTATTCTTTAGTTATAAACCACTTTATCTAATTTATATTACCAAATACAATCGCAGTCGTCTTCGTCTTCCCAATGTTTTTTACATCCGCAGTCATCTTCATCTTCATGATCGCAACTTGGCTTTGGAACTAATATAGGGCAGCTTCCACTACCTGATTCTTTTAAGCACTTAACTGAGTTTCTAAATGCATGCTCTAGGCATTCTATTATATCATTAATTTGCCCTTGAGTAATTAATGCATCTTCTACAGCTTCTTCTGCTTTTACTAAATAAGGATTTTCTTCGTCGTTTATTTCATCAATTACACCTTGAAGTGCATTTTCTGCTGTTTCAAGTCCTCTTCTTAATCCATCTAATGCATTAGCTATAGCTTGTAACTCTGGTTTTATATTATTATTTAAATCTTCAGCTGCTAAAACTTGATTTTCTTGAGCTGTAGTTAATTCGTCTTCTAATCTATCTACTTTATCTTCTAATGCTTCAATTAATTCATTAGTCTTACAGATATATTTATTACATTTTTTTGATCCACCTTTAGATTCTTTGCATTTATAATATACTACTTCTTGCTCTTTATGGCATGAACAAGAACTAGGTTTATGTTTGCACCAGTAACCATTTGAGCTTTGATTTTTACAAGACATATATCATTACCATCCTTTTAATATTTATACTAGAGGATTTTACCTCTGTAATATAAAATATGCCAAATTTCGACTTTTGTTACCATTTTATCATAAAGTTATTATTTTTCTTATGTCTTAACTTACTAAAATATGTTCACACTACCTGTACTTTTAAAGATAATGATTGTAAGAGAGTGTCTCTAACTGTTGACTCTTCAATAGAGGATGTTACTTAAGAAGAAATACATACTGTTATGAACTTTATAATTGAGAAGGATATCTTCTCTCCTGGTGGCAATAAATTAGAAGAATTATTAGAAGCTAAAGTAGTTGAAAGTAACACTACTCTTCACGATTTAGTATTGTAATCCTATAATTTTTATCTATAGAGGTGATATTTAATGGATAGTAATATACAAAGTCTTATTGCCAATGTTGATTTTCCTATTACCTTATCTATGTATCTTTTAGTTAGAATTTAGGGGAAATTAAGCAAGTTAACAGACAGTATAAATGAACTGCCTAAAAATATTGTTAATATAAAATAATTTATTACAAATAGAAAAAGAGTATATTTTGTGTTTTTTAAGACACAAAACATACTCTTTTTTATTAGCCTATTAGCATAAATATGAAGTGAGCCGAAGCCCCTGCACATATTCCACCTATTGTATGTGATATTATAGCTTTACTTGTAAGTGCTCTTGCATTTAATGCATCCATCATACCTACATGTGTACTTAAATATCCACTCCAACACATACCCATAGCTGTAAATACTGCTATATCATTAGGAGTTATTACACCATCAGTTATAAATTGTGGTACTAAAGACATTGCAGCTCCAACAGCTCCTAAAGATGTTATTGGGAATGCAATAGCTTCTGGTGATGTAAATCCAAATAAAGGTTCTAATATAAAGCTTAACTTTTCACCTATAACAGGAAGTAATGCAATACCTTCGTATGCTGCTCCTGTGTATACTGCTTGTCCTGTTGCTGGATCAGTAGATGGACCAAAAGTAAGTAACATAACTAATGTACAAACGATTAAAACACCTGGTATAATAGCAAGACCTAAATCAACACCACTTTTTCCACCTTCTAACATTGCATCTAGAACTCTTTGGAATAAGTTACCTTCTCTTATTTCTCTATATTCATCAGCTTTGCTTGATTTTTCATTTTTAACTTCTAACTTAACATCATAGTTATAATATTTTTTAGTGAAATGTAACATTATTCTAACACTGACTATACTTCCTACGATTGCTCCTACATTTCCTATGATTGCTGGTAATACATATTCTTGACCTTGTGATATCATGAATGTTGTTACTATAAGCCCCATACCAAAAGCAGTACCTAAGTTACATAATGCAGGTATTTCGTGCTTTTTAAAATATTTTGTAAATGATTTATCTTTACTAAAAGAAATTATAGCTGGGTTATCCGACAGGTAAGTTGCTAAAGCACCTGCAATACTTGCTCCCGGTAATCCATAAAGCGGTTTCATGAACATTGCAAATATCTTGTTTAATAATGATATAACTCCAAACTCAGAAAGTAGTGCACTTAATGCTCCGGCAAGAACAGCCATAGCCATTATTAAGAATACAGTGTTTAAAAGTAAATCATGTGCTGTATTCATTATTACTTTAAACATTACTCCAGCACCCATAACACTGCCTACATATCCAAATCCTAAGACTAAAACACCTAAGAATATAAATGTTTCCAGACTTACTGCTTTTACCTTATTCTTACCTTCTAATCTCTCTACACTTTCAATTTCTGTAATACGTTCTTGCATATAAACGCCCCCTTTGTTTTTTTATAAAGAATCTCTTTACTTATATGCACTTTACTTTACATAAAATTTTATTTGTTTATTATTATATACTAATTTTGATAATAAATAAACAAAAATTGTTAGCTTTCAAATTTTCGTATTATTCATATATTTCTCTATTTATGGAAAATTTTCACATATTAACTAAATCAATGAAAACGTTACACCCTTTGCAAAAACTTTAAATCAAAAAAAGAGCGAACAATTTATGTCCACTCTTCTATATTCATATGTATATATCAGAAAATTCTATTCTCATTTTATTTAAATCACTTAAGTACTCAGGCACTTTAGTTACACTACTTTTTTGACTATTAGTTAACATGTCTGGTAGTGTAATAATAAACTCACTGCCTTCTCCATATACACTATTTACACTAATGGTTCCATTATGCATTTCTACTAACGATTTTACTAATGATAAGCCGATACCGCTACCTTGTTTTTCTTGCTTAAACTTATTTTTTACTTGCTCATATCTTTCAAATATACATTCTAATTTTCCCTCAGGTATTCCTACGCCACTATCTTTTATACTTATTTTTATATCGTCTTTACAGCTCATATTAACTTCAATTTTCCCATTTGGCTTGTTAAATTTTATAGCATTAGATAATAAATTTAAAATTATTCTTTCCATGTTATCAGGATCAAAACTTATTATTTTTTCTTCTTCATCAGTATCAAATATTATTTCTAAATCATTGGTATTTACAAATGGTGAAATAGACATACAAATATCCTCAACATATCTTACTATGTCATTATTTTCCGGATTATAGTCAAAACATCCTGCATCTAATTTTGTAGTATCTATTAAATTATTTACTAACTTTAATAATCGTCTTCCATTTTGAGATATTATATTTAAATAGTTAGTAAAATACTCAAGAGTTTCTAAATCTAGTTTATCCATTCTTAAATGCAGAACTTGAAGAGCACTTAAAATTAAATTTATTGGCGTTCTCAGCTCATGAGATAAATTAGCAATAAAATCCATTTTCAAATTTTCTACTTCATTTTCCATACTTTTATGTTCTGTAATATCACTTAAAATACCTATTTTTTTAATTACTTTTTTATTTTCATCTAGTACAGATACGAATCTAGACCATATCCATTTATCATCCTGCCCTTCCTTACTAAGTTTTAAATTTGATACATAAGTTTCATCACTCTCAAATGGAGTTGGCTCTTTTTCAAATTCAATATTATCCCAATAGTCATACCATTTATTAATATCTTTATATAACTCATCAGGTTTAAATCCGTAAACCTTTTCAAACGCTGGATTTATATAATGAGCCTTTTCCTCATCTTGTATAATAATAACATCTTTTATGTTATTAGCTATTTCCAAAAATCTTTCTTCTGTTTCTTCTAGTTTTTTTCTTAATTTAACATTTTCACTAACATCTATTCCAATACCTATAGTTCCTAAAGTAAAAGTCTCATCTTCACTCATATATGGCCATTTGAACACTTCATAATATCCATCTTCATTTAATGGATTCGCAAGATAGTCTTCATATCTAAACATTTTATTTTCTCTTATAACTTGCTCATCCTGCTCTTTTGTAAATTTAGCTCTAGCTTCATCTACTATATCAAAATATGTTTTTCCTATTACCTCGTCATAAGTCTTATTTAATGACTCTAAATATTTTTGATTTACGTCTATAACTCTACCATCTCTATCTTTAATCCATGCTACAAAAGGCGAGTTTTTAAGAACAGATGATAGCTTGTCATGTTGTTTACTAATCCTATTTAACCTAAGATGAAACTCATTTTGTTTATCGCTATATATATCTATATTTAAGTGTTCACCTATAGTTTCTACGTATGCTTCCACAGTATGCTTTTTGTTTTTTATGGCACTTTTAAACATATTATTCCAAGCTATTTTTTCTTTTTCATCTCTTGGAGTTCTGATAAAACTTTTAAAATCAAAATTTTTATTTTTTACAAAGCTTTTTTTATATGCTTTATTATATCCCATTATTTCTATAGATTCATAGTCGCCAAGTTTATCATCTATAAGCTTTATATGAATATGCGGAATGGGACTATCTTCTATCATATTCTTATATATACTATCTAACATTTTTCCTCCCCCAAAGAAACTGCTATTTATAATCAATTGAAGTAATATTTTTCTTTTTATATATGTTATTTCTTACTTTTGCTACTATATCTGCTAATTACTAAGTCCGCCCCATAAATTACCAATATAATTATAACATAAGCTTATTTGTCATATTAACTGACCGCCTCAAAGAATGCTTGTTAATATATATTCATTTATTCTATGCCATACTCCTTTATATTTTAATGCAATTTTTATTTTATCATCTATAAATAATTTAAATTAAAAAGCTATTCACTTAAATAACTACCTCGTCTAACACCAGTTTATATCGCAAAAATAAAAAACATTGCATGGGCAATGTTTTTTATTCTATATATTTAAGCCAATCCAAATAATCTAAATATCGTAGTTGTCATGAAGCACACACCTATTCCAATAACCGTAGGCAAGATAAAACCAACTGCAGTCCACTTTTTGCTACCAGTTTCTTTCTTAATAGTCATTAAGGTAGTAGCACAAGGCCAGTGCAGTAAACTAAACAACATAACATTTAAAGCAGTAAGATATGTCCATCCATTATCCCTAAGAACTTGACCAAGCTCAACAAAATTATCAAGCTCTATCATAGAACCAGTAGCCAAATAAGACATTAATAAAATTGGAATTACTATTTCATTTGCAGGCAACCCAAGTATAAATGCCATTAAAATAAATCCATCTAGACCTATTATCCTTGCAAATGGATCTAATATTCCTGCCACATATGCCAATATACTAACATCGCCTATATAAATATTTGCAAAAATCCATATAATAACCCCTGCTGGTGCTGCAACTATTACTGCCCTATACAAAACAAACATAGTTCTATCTATTATTGATGAATACAAAACTCTACCAAACTTCGGAGTTCTATATGGTGGTAATTCTAAAGTAAAAGTAGATGGTACACCTTTTAATAAAGTTTTAGAGAGCAAATATGATGCTAATAGAGTTATTATTATACCTACTACTATTGTTAAAGTAATACATAATGCTGTAACAAAGTTAGCTGAAGTTGATGAACTAATTGTTGATGAAAAGAAAATTGTTGCCACTGCTATTAAAGTTGGAAATCTTCCATTGCATGGAACAAAATTATTAGTAAGAATAGCAACCAGTCTTTCCCTAGGTGAATCAATTATTCTACATCCTATAACTCCTGCTGCATTGCACCCAAATCCCATACACATAGTCAAACATTGTTTACCATGACAACACGCTTTTTTAAACAAATGGTCTAGGTTAAATGCAACTCTTGGCAAGTAGCCCAAGTCTTCAAGCAATGTAAAAAGTGGGAAAAATATTGCCATAGGTGGAAGCATTACTGATACAACCCAAGCAAGAGATCTATACATACCATAAGTTAGCATTTCACAGATCCATAAAGGTGCATGTATAGACTGTAAAAAACTAAACATGTGAGGCTCAAAGGAGAATAAAATACTTGATAAAAGTTGAGATGGATAGTTTGCCCCTTGTATAGTAATCCATAATATTACACCTAGACATAACAACATTAAAGGCATACCAAAGGTCTTTGAAGTTATTATTCTATCTATCCTTTCATCTCTCTTAAATCTGTTGCTATCTTGAATTTTTACACATTCATTATATAGTTTTTTTGCATATTCATAGCTAATATTACTTATTGTGTCTCTAATATTTATCTTGTCTATATCCTTAGGTAATTTAGATTTTATTTCTTCAATCGACTCTCTATAATCTCCTTCTATATAAGAGTCCATAGAATCATATATGCGATTGTCACCATCTATCAATCTCATACCTAGCCATCTTGATTTGATGTAAGGTATGGCATTTTTTAAGTCCTCTTCTATAAGACTTAAATTCTCTTCTATTTCATTGTTGTAAGTTATTATTTTATTGTTATAAGAATATTTTTTACTAACAACATTATCTAATGTATCTAAAAGTTCATTTATTCCTATATTATTTCTTGCTGCTGTTAGTACCACTGGAATCCCTAATTCTTTTTCTAGAACATCTTTATCTATATAAATTCCTTTTTTCTTTGCTTCGTCTATTAAATTAACACACAATATTACTTCATCAGTAAGCTCCATAACCTGAAAAACTAGATTCAAATTTCGCTCTAAAGAAGTTGCATCTGCTACTACAATTACTGCATCTGGTTTTCCAAAGCATACAAAATCCCTTGCAACAATCTCTTCTTGAGATGCAGCAAATAATGAATAAGTACCTGGTAAATCTATTAAAGCATATTCTTTATTGTTATAATCAAAATCTCCCCTTGCACTACAAACAGTCTTTCCAGGCCAATTTCCAGTATGCTGTCTAAGACCTGTTAAAGTATTAAATACTGTACTTTTACCTGTATTTGGATTACCACAAAGTGCTATAACATATTGATTGTCCTTTCTTTCAATATGAAAAATATCACTCATAGCCTTTATTTTAGTTGAATCATGTGTTAACCCCATATTCTTCCCCCCTACCTGATTATACTTAGATGTGTGATACTATTATTTTTTCCCCTTCTTCTTTTCTTAAAGCTATCATTGTACCTCTAATATTGTATAAAGTTAAGTTATCCTTAGCCCCACGTCTTATTACATCAATAGTTGCTCCCTTTGTAAGTCCTAAAGCTAACATTCTTTCTCTTATATATCCATCAGATAAAAGCTCCTCTACTTTTACAGTAGTTCCCATTTTAATATTTACTAATTTTTCCAAAGTCCTGCCTCCTAAGATGATATTTAAGTTAGCTTTAACTAACTTTTTATAATAAATAATATGATAGTAAGCATATATTTGTTACATAAGACTAACAATTTTTTGGAGGAAATAATATGAGGCAATATCACACTTTTGGTGAATATATAAAATTACATGAATTATCACCCAGCGAAGAAGATTATATAGAAATGATTTATAGGCTACAGCTTACCAACGATGGTGTAAAAGTTGTAGAACTTGCCAGTTCTTTAAATGTATCAAAACCTTCTGTAAGCAAGATGGTTAAAAGACTTCAAACTAAAGACTTACTTGTACACGAGCACTACGGCGATATTAGATTAAACGACAAAGGAGAAAAAATAGGTCAGTCTTTACTTGATAGACACAATACTGTAGAAGAATTTTTTAGAATTATTGGTGTAACTAACAATCTGCATGATGAAACAGAAAAAATAGAGCATACACTAAGTTATGAAACTTTAGGATGCATAATGACCTTTGTTAATTTTTTTAAAGAACATGATGATGTACTAGATAAATATAATAGCTATATTTCTGAAAATATTAATTGTAATAAAAAATAAGGACATAAAAGTCCTTATTTTTATTCTTCTATAAAATTACAAATTAGTAACTACCTTAGATATATTTACAAAATATTTCTGTTAATTGCTATTTTTATCTTTAAGTTAAAAATAAAGAACATAAATATTGTTTTTTATCAGATAATATTTATAATTATATAACTTAAGGAGTCTAATATGTTAAGCAGATTTGAATTTATAAAAGGAAAAGTTAAAGAATACATAAAGTTTAATATAGTTGGTTTTGCTAACTTTTTAGTTTCTCAAGGAATATATTTAGCTCTACACTTAATATTTAAATTAAACTATGTAATAGCCTACACGATTACTAGTGTTTTTAGCTCTATAGCGTCATATTTTCTAAACTCAAGATTTACTTTTAAAGAAAAAAAATACACAAAAACTAAGTTTTCTTTATCTGTTTTAATTTATATATTTGCATACGTACTTAATATGGGGATAATAATATTCTTTGTTAACATACTTCATTTTAACAGTGTAATATCACCAATATTAGCACCTGCTATCTCAACACCTATAGTATTTTTCATGATGAGAAAAGTTATAAAACACAAGAAAAAATAAAAAAACATTGCCAATAGACAATGTTTTTTTTATTTTTACATATTATTTAAAATTTCCTTCATTTCCTTTATCTCTTTGCTTTGAGATTTGATTATATTATTAGCCAAATTAGTTACGTCTTCATTATCAGTGAATTTCAAAATAATTTCAGACATAGCAACAGCCATCTCATGATGCTTTATCATTTCAGTAGCAAAAGCTTTATCAACACTATCTATATTACTAATATCATTGTTTTTCATTTCACCACTGTTCATGTCGTTCTTCATACTGTTATCAAGCATATCATCATATTCTTTTAAATACTCTTGTTCTTTTTGTTTATCTATTTTTAGATTTGACTCCATATTTTTAATCATATCTTTCATTTGATTTATTTGTTCGATCTGGCTAGTTATAATATTTTCAGCTATTTTTTTTAATTCTAGATTTTGACCACCGTATTTAAGCAAGCTTTTAGACATTTCAACTGCAGCCTGATGATGCGGGATCATACCATATAAATAATCAATTCCTGCATCACCTGTATGTACTATATTTTTCATGCCTTCCATTTCTTTATCCATTTCTGATTTTTGCTCTTCTAAGTACTTTTTAAGATTGTCTTCTGCATAGGCAATGTTACTTTTTTGATTAAATTCCACGAAAGTAAATCCACAAACTAATATTAAAGTAATACAAATCATTAACCTTTTCTTCATATTTATCCTCCTATTATCATTATTAGTCTGTGTTATTTTTCCCTAAATTACTTTATTTAATCTCTAACCGGTAAACTTACAATAAACTCACTCCCTTGGTTTACCTTGCTTTTAACTTCTATTTTCCCATTGTGTAAATCAACTATTGATTTTACAATAGTCAGCCCCACACCAATACCTCCAGTATTCTTACTTCTAGACTCATCCACTCTATAAAATCTTTCAAAAATATGACTCAGATTTTCTTTTGGTATACCTATACCCTCATCTTTAAAATGTATTTTAATATTATTTTTTTCTCTATATGCTCTCACTAATATGTTCGAACCATCCTTTGTGTATCTTATGGCATTAGATAACAAGTTGACTATAACTTGAGATATTTTGTCTTTATCTAAATAAACATCTACACTTTCTAAATCAAATATTATATTAATATTTTTTTCTAATGCTCTTCCTTGATTATTATAAACAATATTCTTAATTAAACTTTCTATATTAAATTCACTCAAATTAAGCTTACTTTTTTCACTATCAAACCTAGCCAAATTGCTTAATTGATTTACTAAACTAGTAAGTCTTATTACCTCTTCATTTACACTAGTCAATCTTTCTATATTGGGTTCCCATATACCATCTATCATTGCTTCAAGATGTGTTTGTACACTTGTAAGAGGTGTTCTAAGCTCATGAGAAATATCCGTAGTTAATCTTTTTCGTAGATTTTCTTGTTCATTTAATTTATATGCCAAATCATTGATAGACCTAATAAGAGTATCGATCTCGAAAATATTACTTTTGTAATCTAACTGAGAGTTATATCCCCCCTCACCCATTACATTTGCCATATTTGATACAACTTCTATAGGTTTTGATATTTTGCTGGCAATCACTATTGCTATGACTATCGTTATTACAGTCATCACAATACCTAACCCTAAAATAACCTTATTTATCTCTCTTAAAAAAACTACATCTTCATCCATGTAATAAAGAGATCCATATGTCCCCACTTTAATGCTACCTATATTTTTGTTATTTGAACTTAAAAGATCAAAAGTACGCTCTACATATTTACCAGACCAATTCGGAGTCAGATTATTCATGTTACTTTCAATACTTCCCTTAACCACATGACATCTATCTTTGTTATAATCTGTAGCTCCCCAAACCAAATTATTCTCTGTATCATATAAATCTATGAAAATTCCGTTTTCTATTGCATCTCTTCCTATTTTTTCAATACTTTTAACATTCCAGTTACCGTTGTTATACTCATCTTCTATTACATCAATTATACTAGAAACTTCTTTTTCATTATTCTTTATAATATATTGCTCGAACTTCTTTTCAAAGACACTATTTATAGATACTCCTATTAACACTATTGCTAAAATTATTACCGAAACTAAAGCTAAAATTAATCTAGTATTAAGCCTTAGCTTCTTTGATTTATAATCCAAATTTATAACCTATCCCATATACAGTTTGAATTATTTTTGGCTTTTTAGTATCTATCTCTATTTTTTGTCTAAGATTTTTCACATGAGCATCTATAATTCTATCCAATTTCTCAAAGTGTTCTTCTATTGTTAATTCTAATAAATGCTCTCTATCAAATACTTGATTTGGATTTTTTGCCATAAGCAAAAGTATTTTATATTCTGTATTAGTTAGCATCACTAACTCACCACGAATCTTTACCTCATGAGATGACATATTTATTTCTACCTCATCCTTAAACTTTAATATATCCTTATTTTGTGAGTCCATTTTTCTAAATACAGCCTTAACTCTTAATACCAATTCTTTAACATTAAACGGCTTACATACATAATCATCACATCCTACATTAAATCCATCTATTTTGTCGCTATCCCCTATCTTTGCAGTTAACATTATTATATGAACCATTGAAGTTTGCCTCATTTTTTCACAAATTTCTTCTCCACTTATATCGGGTAACATTCTATCTAGTATTACTAAATCAAAATTATTATTATAAAAATATTCAATAGCTTTATTTCCATCATTAGCTACAGTACAGTTATATCCTTCCTTATCTAAATATGCCTTTATTACCTGTGTTATCTTTTCTTCATCATCTACTATTAAAATATTAAACACTTCTGATTCTCCTATTCTAATGTTTGTATGTTTATTATACTTTATTTTCTAAAAATATATTTTATTTATTAACTATAACTATTCCATAAGGTCAAAAATTCAAAAATAACTTATATGTAAAAATAGACCTAATGTATCATTAAGAATTAGGTCCTATTGCACTAAACAAATATTAATTTATATTATCATAATTTCCTGAAGATACGTTTGCACAACATTCATTAGGATAATTATTATGGTGTCTATAATAATTATCATTAGATGTATTATATTGATCTGTATTTTGATTATTTGGATAATTACCATCTAATGTTTCAAACTGATTATTATGATAAGTATAACTATTTTGATTTACATTTGATGCTGCTGGAGCTAGATTATTACCAAATGAATTAGCATATACTTCCTTTTCGTTTGCGAATGTTTTCATCCCCAAACCTACTGCTGTTCCGCCTATTACTAGCCCTAGTGCTAACATTCCTATTAATGACTTTTTCATATAAACACTTCCTTCTTAATATTATTTTCGAGACAATTATAAATAAAGATTATGAATAAAATATGAATGCCTTAATTAATTATAGAAATATAAAAGGAGCCTTAAAAGACTCCTTTTATATTTCTGTTAATATGTTAGGGTTTCATACCAACAAAATTTAATCAATTGATACATTAGGGTTTTATATCAATTTGGGTTTAATTATCTTATCGCACTTACTATTATAATCTTTAAATGTGAAGAAGTTGTGAAGTTATATACTTAATTTAATTTAATAATATATTAAACTTTTTAAATGTATAATCCTATAACTCTAATCTATATCCATATCTGTAGATGGTCTCGACCTTAAGATTTGGCATCTTCTTTCTAAGCCTTCTCATAAGATCATCAACCACCCTATCACTACCAAAATAATCTCTCTCCCAAATATTATTTAGTATCTCATCTCTGGTAAAGGGTCTACCAACATTTCTATACATTAAGCATAAAAGCATATACTCTCTATTTGATAAATCTAACAATACACCTTTATCGTATACCTTATGAGTCTTAAAATCAACTTCATAATCGCCTATTTTGGCACTCTCGTCAGGTTGATAGCATCTATCTAGTATCCTCTTCGCTCTAAGCACTAGCTCCTTAGGAGAAAAAGGCTTAGTTATATAATCATCTGCTCCTTTTTCAAGTCCAAGTATTTTATCAAAATCTTGATCTCTTGCTGAAATTAAAATAATAGGTTTCTTATTGTTAATCCTCTTTATCTCATCCATTAATTCAAATCCACTCTTACCAGGAAGCATTATATCTATAATCCATAAATGAATATCATCATCTAGATTTTCTAAAACCTCCTCTACGCTACCATATGAAAATATCATATAATTTTCCTTTTCAAGATAGCTTTTCATAATATCATTTAAATTTTTTTCATCTTCAACTAACCCAATTTTAGCCCTCATAATAACTTCCTTTCTATAATAATAGCTATATAAAGCTAACTATTAATGACAACTAAATCCAGATCCAGGTATAAAAGGCATATTCTCATTACTTTTTATACTACTTGGTACATAAGACTCAACATCACCATCGACTACAGTAATTGTATTTCTTATCATTCCCATCCAACATGAATAAGTAAATGTTCCCGCTTCATCAGGATAAAACTCTACAATATTTTTTCCTTCTTGAAGCTGTCCACCTATATTAAACTTTGGTATATTTATCGCATAATTACAGCTTGTTAAAGTACCTGGCTCAACATTAAAAATCAATTTTACAGGCATATCTTTTTGAACAACTATATCTCCATAACTTCTAGATTTTACAGTGGTATTAACCACCTGATAACCATCTTCTATTACAGCTTGAGCATAATCATTATTCACTTTCCCAAAGCTTGTATTAATTCCTAATGTTGATAACCCATTTAACATCATACTTACACCAAGTAAAATTACTAAATATCCACCCATTCTAAAAACTAATTTTTTAAATGAAATTGATAACTTAGTAATAAACATACCTAAACCTAACATTAAAGGCACTGTCCCCAAACTAAATGCAAACATTGCAATAGCTCCATCTATAAAACTTCCTGTACTTAAAGCATAAATCTGCATTAATTGTAATGGCCCACAAGGCATAAGTCCATTAACTAATCCAAGTACAAAAGGACCTTTATCATCACCTAACTTATTTCTTAATTTAGATAATTTAACATTAATCTTTTCCATAAAACTAAATCCAGAAAAAGATATTAATCCTGCATTATTTAATCCCATTACTATCATAAATAAGCCTAAAATAATAGGAACTACTGAGAAAAATCCGTTATTTAAAGTTATTCCAGAACCAATTAAACCTACTATACCTCCCAGTAAGGTATAAGAAATTATTCTTCCTAGATTGTAGCTAATGTTTCTTTTTACGTTATTATTATCACCAATAACTTGTGACAGAGCAATACCTCCACACATAGAAACACAATGGAACGAAGTAGTCACTCCAACAATAAATAACATAATCACACTTAAGTTACTTCCTGTAGTTAATATACTTGAAAAGTCAGGTACAATCCTATTTACTAATAGAAAAATTATTATAGCTACACTTAATTGTAAAATTACCTTTTTCTTATCTTGGTTAATCATTCTATCTATATTTTTATCTTTTCTTTTATCTTTATTTGCATCTTTATCTTCTACTTTATCTCCTAATTCATATCCTAATTCTTCTAAAATCCTTTTTATTTCAGATAAACTAATTACATTAGAATCAAAATCCAATTTTAAAGTCCTAGTTTTTATGTCAACATCTATAGTGTATATTCCATCTCTTTTTCCAATAGATTTCTCTATAATGTTCTTACAATTACTACACGTTATCCCACTTACTTTATAAGTCTTAATCATAATTCCTCCCATTACTTTTTTAACTTAATTCTAGCAAAGCAATTTGTAATAATTACAAAGTAATTATGGGACAATTATGTGATTTTTAATATTATATAATCTTTCTACTCTTATTTTATTAGCATTATCTACTCTTACTTCATCCATATTTTATAGTTTTTTCAATATCTATCTAATTAAAAGATTTCTATTCTTACTTAAATATTTTAAATGATACGCCAAAGTCTTCTTCATTATTGAAATCAACCTCATAACCGTAAAGCTTCACAGTCTTTTTAACAATAGAAAGGCCAAGTCCTGTCACTCCACCTTTACCAACTTCAAAAGGATTAAAAATACTTCCATATATACTTTCTTCAATATGAGGACCATCATTATATATTAAAAGTTCACCATCTTTAACAGTAACTATTATCTTGCTCTTAGCATATCTTTTTGAGTTGTCTATTAGATTTTCTATTACTACTCTCCACTTTTCTTTATCTCCTATAAAAATAGAGTCATCGACCTCTACCATCATTAATATAGAATTTTCCACATCATTCATATATTCTACAACTTCTTTTACCAAATCTCCTATAGCAAACTTATCATATTCTTCACTTTGACCTTTTATATAATCTAATCTATTAAGATACAATAAACCCTGAACCTTCTTTTCTAGTCTTTCCGCTTGATTATAAATTACATGAGCAGTTTCCTCTATACTTCCATAAGGATATACTCCATCAATTATGCCTTCTGCATAGTTTTTTATAACTGCTAAAGGAGTTTTTAAATCATGAGAAATATTATGAATCATATCTTGCTTTACTTTTTCATTTTCATAAAGCTTTCTTCTCATAGTCTCCAATGACTTCATTAATTCCTCAATTTCTAATGTATAATCATCTACTTCGATTGATTTCTCCAAGTGACCTTCTCCTATATAGTCCAACTTATTTTGAATATCCTTTAAATTATTTATTAACCTTTTATTCCATTTATAAAATATATAAAATATTATAGTCATTGTAACTGCTGCAATTACTAATATATTCATAAATAATTGATGAGAAATCACCTGACTACTATAGTCTATCTTATAAGATATCAAAACATCTTTAGGATAGGATTTATTAATAACATAATAAATCACATCATCTCCTTGAACATATTTATTCTTAGAAACTATACCACTTTTTTCTACCTTATCTTCTACTTCCTCAAAAAAATCTTTATACATTAACTTTTGATGAAGTAATTCTTTATTTTTCTCAAGGTCTATACTCTTAATAAAGTCACTATATAAAAGATGATATACATCATGACCTTCTTTATTTTGCTCTTTCCCCATCAATAAATTTTCTTGAGATTCATAAATATCCCTAAGCAATTTATTTTCTATAAAGTACTTACTTGTAGTAGGCATAACTATTGCAAATGCAATTATACTTCCTACAATTAATGCAACAATAGTTAAGAACAATTGAAAGTTTAATCTCTTAATTTTTTTCATATAACAACCTACTTTACTAAATCTATTTAAAATAGCACAATAAACATTTTATAGATAATTACTTACATTATTAATTATCTACAAAATGTTTATTTGCACCATTGCTTATTTTTATATTATAGTTTATACTTTTCTCATTTCATCACTTATACTTACTTTTGATTAATAACTTACACTTATTTTAATTTCTTAACTCACATTTTATTTTACTATATTTCCCAATTCATTACTATTATATTTGCTAGTGCTATAAATATTATTCTTTTATAGCCTCTTCTTTTTTACAACAACTGCTTCCCTTTTCACCACTTAACAATCCAAACACCATTAATCCCATGATTATTGGGCAAATCAGTGACGATATCATTGTAACAATTGAAGCAGATCTGAAACTTATTCCAAGTAATGGTAGTACAAAGACTGCAATAATAGGAAGTAGACAGCATATGCCCATCATTCCAATGTATTTAAGTGGTCTCTTTAATTTGGATTTTTTATTTTCTTTCATTTTCATAATAGCCCTCCATATTTTTCATTAATTATTAAATATACCTTCAATATATATCTTCATATTTTTATAATTCTATATATCAAAAATAACCTCTAAACATATATGTTTCTCTACACTGTCATTGTACTAAGAAACTTTGGAATAAATATAACGTAATTTCAGAATAAATATGTGATTTTCAAATATACCCCAAAATAAAAGAACTACCTCTTATAGGTAGTCCTTATTTGGGGGTATATTTCATGATAACTTATTTATCCTTGATAGCTTATTAAATTCATTTAACTTAATGATTTTTATCTTGCTTCTGTTGTATATCTAGATTCTTGACTATAATTTCCTCTCATGTACTCTCCACATTGTTTATGCATATTATAGTAATAATCATCTCTAGAGTTATAATTTTCTACATTATCTCTATCTTCTACATTATTATTTTTCGGTAAGTAATAGTCATCTTCATAATCCATCTTATCCATATATTGTGGATTTTCTGTACTATTGTTATTTTGAGAAATTACATTTACTGGTGCATTGCTAAAATCATATCCTACCTCTTTATTATCGGCAAATGCTGTGTATCCTAAAGAACTTACTATTACCCCTAGACCTAATATTCCTAATACTTTGTTTTTCATAATAAACCTCCTTATACTACCTTTAATATATTTACCATCTTTAAATTGTTATTTTATTCCAAGTAACTTGGGCTTAAATACATTATAAAATACAATTATGAGATGACTATGTGTAATTTATGGGATAATTATGTTATTTACGGAGTCATATATCCAATCCCCTCCTTATTTTTCTTCAGTTATACTAACTACGAAATATCTATCTCCTAATAAATTAACTATTTCATAATTATCTAAAGTACTATCTAATAATACATAAGATTCTTCTAAATTAACTTCCACAGATTTAACTTCTTTTAAATCTTCAAACATACCTCTTACTCTAGCTACACAGTGCCCACAATTCATTCCTGTTATTATTATTTTTTTCATTTTATTAATCACCTTTTATCGTCACTATATTTTATCGATTATTTTTATTTATTACTTATAAGGTTTAAATCTCTTTAATCTAAGTGCATTACTTATTACTGATACAGAACTTAAACTCATCGCAGCTGCTGCAAACATTGGATTCAATAATGATCCTCCAAAGATGTATAACACACCTGCTGCTATTGGAATTCCTATTGTATTGTAAGCAAATGCCCAAAATAGATTTTGCTTAATATTTTTCATTGTTTCTTTACTTAATTTTATAGCCGTTGGAACATCCATTAAGTCACTTTTCATTAGTACTATATCTGCAGATTCCATAGCTACATCTGTACCACTACCTATTGCTATACCAATATTTGCCTGAGCTAAAGCTGGAGCATCATTTATACCATCTCCTACCATGGCTACAAACTTACCTTGTTCTTGAAGTTCCTTAACTTCATTTGACTTATCTTGAGGTAAAACTTCAGCTAAGACTATATCTATTCCAACTTCTTTAGCTATTGCCTCTGCTGTTTTCTTATTATCACCAGTAACCATAGCTACCTTTATTCCCATAGAATGTAACTTTTCTATAGCTCTTTTACTACTTTCTTTAACCACGTCAGCCACAGCTATTATACCTGCTAACTCATTTTCTATAGCTATATACATAGGTGTTTTACCTTGTGATGCTAATTCATCAGACTTGTTCTTTAACTTTCCTAAGCTTATATTTCTATCATCCATAAGCTTCTTATTTCCAAGTAATACATTTTTATTATCTATACTTACTTCTATACCATGACCAGGTATAGCCTTAAACTCATCAACTTTTAAATATTTAACTTTCTTTTCTTCACCAAATCTTACTATAGCTTCACCTAGTGGATGCTCTGATCCTTTTTCTGCACTTGTTGCTATAGTTAATAAATAATCTTTATCTACATTTTTAGTCACTATAATATCTGTAACTTGAGGTTTACCTTCTGTTATAGTACCTGTCTTATCAAAAATTATAGTATCTATTTTGTGAGCTAACTCTAAAGCTTCCCCACCTTTTATTAAAATACCATTTTCTGCACCTTTACCTGTGCCTACCATTATTGCTGTAGGTGTAGCAAGACCTAATGCACAAGGACAAGCTATTACAAGCACTGATATAAATATTGTAAGAACAAACTCTAAATCCTTACTTCCAACTACAAACCAAAGTAATGCTGACACTAAAGATATTACAATAACCGCTGGTACAAAATATCCAGATACAGTATCTGCTAACTTAGCTATAGGCGCTTTATTTCCTTGAGCATCTTCAACTAACTTTATTATTTGAGAAAGTACAGTATCTGCACCTATTTTCTCTGCTCTAAACTTAATACTTCCATTTTTATTAATACTTGCTCCTGTCACCTTATCTCCAACATTTTTCTCAACAGGTATACTTTCACCAGTAAGCATAGATTCATCAACTGAAGTATGACCTTCAACTACTATACCATCTACAGGTATCTTGCTACCTGGTTTAACAACTATTATATCTCCCACTTCAACTTCATCTATTGGAGTTTCTATTTCTTTTCCATTATTTATTACTATTGCTGTCTTAGGTTGAAGACCCATAAGCTTCTTAATTGCTTCACTTGTTTTACCCTTAGATCTTGACTCTAAATATTTCCCAAGTAATATAAGCGCGATTATTATACCTGCACTTTCATAATATAATTGGTAGTGTCCATGGCCCATCAGCATATCTGTAGTAGCCATTTTGATTGTTGTATAAACACTATATAAAAATGCTGCTAACGTACCTATTGCAACTAACGAATCCATATTTGGACTTTTATTAATCAGTGCTTTAAATCCATTTGTATAAAACTTACTCCCAGCTATCATTACTGGTGTTACTAATGCTAACTGTATTAATGCATAGTTTAATGGGTTAGCTATTGGGTCTATAACATTTTGGACTGGCCATGGACCAAAAGGCTTAGAAATCATAGGTCCCATAGCTATATAAAATAATGGCAATGAGAACCCTATCGCCACTATAAACTTTGTAAATAATGACTTCATTTCTTTTTCTTTTCTTATTTTATCTTCATCTACATTTGAATCTTTACTTTCATTTTTTTCTAATACTTTATATCCTGCTTTTTCTATTGTATTTCTTATTTGAGTTAACTTAATTTTTGTAGCATCATAGCTTATTGTTGCTTTTTCAGTAGCTACATTAACGCTAACCATATCTATACCATCTAGCTTATTAACTACTCTTTCTATTGCTTTTGCACAAGAGGCACATGTCATACCTCCTATTTTAAAATCTATCTTACTATGACTTATATCTTCTAGTAAGTTGTAACCTGCTTTTTTAACTGCACTTTCTAAATCCTTAAATTGTACCTTACATTCATCAAACTCTATTGTTATTTTTTCTGTAGCCATATTTACACTTTGGCTGGTTACTCCATCGATTTTTTTAACAGCTCTTTCAGCTGCCTTACCACAAGATGAACATGTCATTCCTGTTACTTTATAACTTCTTTTTACCGTACTACTCATTTTGCTTCTCCTTTCAGTTTTTTATAAAAACTCTTTATATTTTTATAAAGCTTTGTATTTTTTCAGCCGCTTATTTTTGTTTTCAATATACCCCCTACGGGTATATTACGAATTTAATTATACTCTCATTTTGATAAATGTCAACCAAAATATATAAAAAATATTTTAAACTAATATTACTTATCCTGCACTCTTTTATTTTAGATAAATTGTAAGCTATTATAATTTTCTTATACATAAAAAAAGACACTGTATTTAAACAATGTCTTTTTTACTCTTAAACTTAATACTTTAAAATTTTACACGTAAGACTTTAAAACTTCTATCTTACCTTTTATAGTGTATTCAACACCAGATTTAATATATACAGTTTCCTCAGCCTTTAATTCAACTAAACCTTCAGCTGATTCTATAGTCCCTTCCCCACTTATTACAGTATAAGAATGGAACTCTCCACATACCTTATCATCATAACTTCCATCAACATCTATCTTTTCAACAGTAAAATAAGGAGTCTCAAGCTTTGTAAAGTTTTCTACCATCCCACCCTTATTTTTCATATCATAATCAATAACATCAAGAGACTTCTCTATATGCATCTCTCTATCTCTTCCCCAGTCATACATTCTGTAAGTTACATCACTACTTTGTTGAACCTCTAATATTTTAAGTCCACCTTCTATAGCATGTACAGTGCCTGCTGGAATATATATCATATCTCCCTTTTTAACACTAACTCTAACTAAGTTTTCTTCAACCTTATTTTCTTCAATAACTTTCGCAAAGCTATCTTTATTAAATCCTTCTTTAATGCCACAAACTAAAGTAGCATCTTCCTTAGCATCTAATATGTACCAACATTCTGTCTTCCCGTTATCGTTTTCATACTTTCTAGAATATTCATCATCAGGGTGAACTTGTATAGATAAAGCTTCATTTGCTTGTATTATCTTTATTAATATTGGTAATTCTCCTCCTAAAGCATCTGCTAAAGACTCTCCAGTACCCACTACTGTAGAACAACCATTTCTATGAGTAGATAAGTTCCACTCTTCATATCCCCATATTTTTTCACTATAAAAAGGTTTTAATTTTAGTATTCCATTCATATAAAGTCCTCCATAACCGTCTGTTAATATTTGTTATTTACTTTTATACTTTACCTTGTTACTAATATATCAACTCATTATACCACGTTTTCCTATTATTTCAAATCGCTGTACAGTTCTTTTTGTTCAAATATTGACACAACTTTAATAAGAGTAGCGATACTAATAATTATAAAGTCAGCTCCATCTTTCTTTTCTACTTTATAATGTTTTTTATCTGAAGAATTCATTCTTATTTCTACTGTAAATTCATCTCAATCTTCTTTAATATGCCTTTCTACAGTAAATACTTCTCTATACTAAATCTAACATTCTTTAGTTAACACTTGGTTAAATATTTTTTGATATTTGTTATAATTTCCAAACTTACTTACATAAAAAAAAAAAGACTGTTTCCGATACAGTCTTTATCAAAAGGGTATATTGTGTTTTATACTATATAGGGGATATAGTATTTTCAAATGTTATATAGGGGATATAACATTATTTTACTTATACAGTTTAAGTTTATATTTGGAGGAGAATTAATTTTCTCCCCCTTATGTCAATTCCTAATGTCTATCAGTTCTTGTCGTTTCCTGTTGTCTATGTATACAATATATTATATTTTAAATACTTTGTCTATAATATAAATAAAACTTTATATAAAAATAACATTTTGCGATATTTTTTTATTACAACTTCTATTTTTTAAAATCAATTAAAATATTTTATACAATATTCTTTTAAATCATAGTACAATCAAAACTTTTCTAATATTTTTTATTATTTAAATCCAGACAATAACGATGCCCTTTAACTGTCTGTTCATACTTTTTAAATCCAACCCCCTCAAATAGCTTTTGTGAACCTGTATTGTAACTATATATTTCATTTACAAATAGTTTTTCATATCCCAGATTTCTTCCTCTCTCAATTAAATTTATAACTACCTTTTTACCTATTCCATAACCACGATATTTTGTATTTCCTATTATAATCGGCATATCATATTCACTAAATGCTACATCTCCAATTTCAACATATATATCATTTATTTTATACTCGATAAAGTAAAGTTCACCATGTTTATCTAAATAGGTATACATTCTATTTAAACGCTCCATATTGTATATCTCATTTTTCCCATCAACAAGCATGAGTGTTTCCTCATCTTGATACCAACTTAGTGCAAAGTCTATTCTTCCATCATATTTACGTAGCCTAATTTCATTATTAATATTAATACATTCTGGTTGTATTACACTTTCTATAGGCATAGTATTCCCCCCACAAATTCTTATTTATATAAATAGTATCAAAATTACTTTTAATTCGCATTATATAACAATTGCATATTTGTTCTTTATATATGATTTTCAAATTATTTAAAACAGGTCCTATTACTTGAATTTACATATGATTAATTTTTTGCAATAAAAAAAGACTGTTTCCGATACAGTCTTTGTAAAAGGGGATATTAGTTATATACTATACAGGGGAATATAGTATACTGCAATGTTACATAGGGGATATAACATTATTTTGCGCTATAAAGTTTAATATTATACGTGGAGGAGAATTAATTATCTCCTCCTTATGTCAATTCCTACCGCCTATCAATCTTTGTCGTTTCTTGTTGTCTATGTATACAATATATTATATTTTTTATACCTTGTATATAATATAAATAAAACTTTATATAAAAATAGCATTTTATATCATTTTTTATTATTTATAACTCTTTTATTCTTTCATCGAAGCAATTAATTAAAATTATATTTTATCTTTTAATTTAAAAGATTATTTTAACACTTTTTAATTTTTTCTATCTCCTAAATTAGATTTTATAATTTATTGCTGCTCATTCACCATATTTAATGTTTATATCTTTACCATTCTACTTTTATACAACTTCCTATTTTTTCTTCTAATAGAATCTCCATTATTTTCACACCATTGTCACTTAATTCACTTGATTATATTTTTATAAATCTCATATTATTATACATAAAAAAAAGACTGTTTCCGTTACAGTCTTTATCAAGAGGGGTATTATTATCTTAATACTACATAGGGGATATAGTATTATTTACTTAATACATTTTGGGATTATGGTAGGAGGAGAATAACTCCCCCCCTTATGTCAATTCCTATTGTATATCGCTTATTGTCGTTTCTTGTTGTCTATGTATACAATATATTATATTTTTTGTACCTTGTCTATAATATAAATAAAACTTTATATAAAAATATCATTTTATACTATTTTTTTATTCAAACTCACTTTCACCGTTATTTTATAAACTATATTTTATAGTTTTATTTTATTTTTATTTAAAACACTTCATACTCCACTAATTTAAAATTTATATAATTTCAAGTTTTCAAAACATATCTATAAATATTTCTCTATCTATAAAACTAAACATCATGATTATATTCTACATGAACTATACACAGATAGTCGCTCTCAGACTTTCCTTATACGCAAAAAGAGTTGCTCTAACAGCAACTCTTATATATTATTCTTCATCTTTATTTTCTTCTACTTTAACGCTGTCAACATAAGCTTTGATATCTTCAACAACATTACCTTCAACAAATTTTATAGCCTGTCTTATAGCATTCTTTACTGCAACACCATTTGAGCTACCATGAGCCTTTATAACTCCACCATTTACTCCAAGAAGTGGTGCTCCACCATACTCAGAATAATCCATATAACTCTTTAATTTCTTTAAATCATTCTTAAGTAGCATAGCTCCAACTTTACCTTTAGTACTTGATAAGAACGTTTCCTTTAATAGACCCATAACAGACATAGCTACACCCTCAGTAGCTTTTAATAATATATTACCTGTAAATCCATCACACACTATTACATCAGTATGAGCATTTATTACATCTCTAGCTTCAACATTTCCTATAAAGTTAAGATCTAATTTTTTAAGTTCTTCATAAGACTTCTTAACTAAGTCATTACCTTTACCTTCTTCTATGCCCACGTTAGCTAAAGCTATTCTTGGACTGTTTATTCCTAAAACCTTGTTAGAGTATATACTACTCATTACAGCAAATTCAACTAAATTATTTGGCTTACAATCAGCATTAGCTCCACCATCAGCTATTATTGTCATACCTCTTTTTACGTTAGGTAGTGCTGGACATAAACAAGGTCTATCTATCCCTTTTATTCTTCCAACAACAAATAACCCACCTGCAAGTAAAGCACCAGTATTACCAGCTGATACAACAGCCCCAGCATTACCTTCCTTAACTTGTCTAAGCGCTACTACCATTGAAGAATCCTTCTTGCTTCTTATGGCTTTTACAGGTTTATCTTCATTTTCTATTATTTCAGTTGTATGTATTATTTCTAACTTGCTTTTGTCAAAATCATATTTTGCAAATTCAGCTTCTAATATGTCTTTATCTCCAGTAACAATTAAGTTTACCCCATATTCTTTGATTGCTGCAACACAACCTTCTACATTAGACTTTGGTGCATTATCTCCACCCATTCCGTCAATAACTATCTTCATCTGTACTCCTCCTATTCTATTTCCTCAAATACAAATTCACCTATAAATATTTGCTCTTGCAATCTATTATTTACAATTACATTTATGTAGTGCTTCTTATCTTCTACTTTAGATATTTCAGCTTTTGCTATCAGTCTATCTTTTTTCTCTATCAGTTTTAAATACTCAGAATTACAAGCTGAAAGTCTCACCTTTGGTGCATCTATTACAGCCATAGCTAATGAATTTGCCATAGAAAATATATATACATCTCTTAGGGTATTAGTTTTGGAGTAAATCATATCATCAGTGATTTCTAACATAGATATACCTACATCACCTACATTTAAGTCTATAATTTCTCCCGTAATCTCTGTAAGACCTAATGTCTTTACCTTTGAGCCTTGTATCTTTGCTATAGACTTGACTCTCTCTCTTAGCTCAGGTATATTTAAACTCATTCTATCTAATCTTATAGTCTGAATGCTTACTTCAAAAATATTAGCAAGCTCTTCATCCGTATAGAAAGTATCGTCTTTAAGCATGTCCACAAGCTCTTCTTGTCTTTGCTTCTTGCTTTTCTTTTTCATGTTACCTCCAGGTGTTTATGTCTGAAATTTATACTAGCTACTAATAGTAGTTTATGATACATTAGTAAAATTATCAATAGTTATATTATATCCTATATACATTATAGCATCCAATGAAAACACTACATTTATTAACCTTCAAAATATAAAAGCATATCATAAAGATATGCTTTTATCTAAAATCATTGTATATATCTTGAACAAATTTTTCAAAATTTTCTCTTTGACTATGATTATTTCCATTGTAAATTTTAAGAGAAGATAAATATTTATTTAATTCTGTGCTATCTAGAGATTTCATTTTGCTATATCTTCCTCTTTCATACAACTCTTTCAGGGTTTCTCCTATTTCCAAAAGTGCTCTATAGTGCTTTCCATTTGAGAAACCAGGCTTCTTAGAATTGTCATTCAATTGACCAAAGAAAACTGATTTACAGAGCCATCCTTTTATTGCAGTGCTATCTAGTGTTGTATTAGATAGAACATAGTTTATATAATCTGTAAACTCACCAAATTCGCCCTCTTTTAGTTTAATACCTACAATAGGATACCATAATCCCTTTACCTTACCATCATTAGTTCCTGATGACCTATAATAAGCTAATGTTACTATCTCTACTCCATAAGAATATTTAATTTTCACATCCACTAGCCCTATAGCTCTAAATGGTCTTTTAGAATATTGATTTGCTCTAAAGCTACTCATATCAATTTCTAGTATTTGATTAATATTTGCCACATTATACATCTCCATTTATATATTGCTTAAACGTTAAATGATTAACCTTTTTAAGCAATATCTATATGTTTAACCCTTATTTAGAATTCTTATATCTCGAAGACTAAATTTTATTTCATCTACACTTTTAAAACTGACTTCAATACCCATTAATCTTTTTAAAAACAAAGATTCTTCTTTGCTTATATTAAGTTCTTCAAACCATGGTCTTTCTTCTAAATCACTTTCCTCATAAAATGATGTGTAATATAGATGTATTAGAAAATCTGCAACATACCAGTAATCTACTTCTTTTACATATCTTTTACTATCTATATATCTTGATAATCCAAAATCAATTAACTTTATTTTATTCTCTTCATCAAGTATTATATTTGGCGTTCTTAAGTCTCTATGAATTATACCTAATTCTTGAAGAGTAGTAATTATTTCTACAAGTTGTTCGGCTATATCATATATCTCGTCCTTAGTAAACTCATGTTCATCTTCAGTTAATATTACTTCAAAATCTTTACCATCTATATATTCTAATACATAAATTTGACTACCTTCATAATTAAACTTTTCTATAAACTTAGGAAACCTATCATCATCTAATATTTTTAATATTTCTTCTTCATAGAACATTTTTTTTCTAGAGGCTTCTAGCATCTCATTTTTTAGTTGTTTTAATACATATTTAGTTAGGTTTAAATCCTCCACTAAATATGCAATGCCATATCTGCCTTCCCCTATTATTTTTATAATAGAGTACTGATTTATATTATCACCAGGGCCATAATGCTTATCCATAATATCCCCCCATATATTCATATATTATGCACTATATGGCTTACTATTTGATACATTTGATTTAGATCCACTCTTTGATGCAGCTGACTTAGATCCACTTTTTGATGCCTTAGACTTACCTGCTCTTGTATAATGACTAGATCCTTGATAAGATTGCTCTTTTAAAGATTCCATAACCTCACCTCTTATATAATTTTAGTGCTGTATTAAATTATATGATATATTATTCTATTTTGTTACTTAATAGCATATTTTATATTTTTTCATAATAATATGAATCCTTGTTTTAAATATAAAAAATGTATATAAATTTGAATTTATCCAAATCTACATACATCTTTATTTTTTTAATATATTTTAAAGCTAAACTATGATTTAGGAATATAAGTCTTAAAAAGACTTAGTTTAGAATTTGCTTCGGAATTAACTACATAAAACAATTGTAAATTAATATACTTATCTTCATCCGTTTCTGCTAAAATATATGCTTCTAATTGCGTCAAGGCAAACCTATATTCATTTAGTATTAATCCTATTGCGTAAAGACTATTTAATGTATAATTATCATCTTTGTATTGACTGTATTTTTTTTGAATATCAAGAATTAAAGAATTTATCTCGATTATTATAAAATCTATTTCCTTTAAGTATTTTTCTTTGTTATTTTTAAATTCTTCATCATCTGCATTTATTATAGTCTTTGCAGTTAAGTGAATTTTAGATGATAGTCTATCTAAATCATTATATATATAATCATGAACTATTTGATTTTTAGGTTGTACGATTTCATTTCCATATGAAATCTCCCCTTTTATATATGTAATTACACAAATAAATAATATTGTAGTTATAAGTAAATGAGCCTTTTTCATATGTACCTCCATAAATGATTTTTTTTATAGTTTTTGCAAGGCATAAATAAATATTCATTTATTATTACAATAAAAAAAACATGTAGCTTAACTACATGTTTTGATTAGAAGTTATTATTCTCCAACAACTTCTTTACCTTTATAATGTCCGCAATCTGGACATACTCTATGTGGTAACTTTGGCTCATGACATTGTGGACAACTTACAAATCCAGTTGCTGTCATTTTTGAGTTAGCCGCTCTTCTCATTTTAGTTTTTGATTTAGACGTCTTACGCTTTGGTACTGCCATTTACGCCACCTCCTTAGTCATTTTTAAATAAATCTTTTAATTTAGCAAAACGGGGATCTATAATCTCCTCGTCGTTCGCGATTTCACTACAAGAACAATTTTCTTTGTTCAGGTTTGCGCCACAGCCTTGACAAAGACCTTGGCAATCTTCATTACAAAGACTAACAGGCGGTAAATTAAAGTCTAATGTTTGTTCTATTATAGACATAAGGTCTAAGTCAGCCCCTTCTATAAAGAACGCATCATAATCTTCAAATTCATCTTCAACATAGTCTTCTTTAACTAAAAAACCTTGTATAGAATAATTTATAGGTACTTCAACATCTTCAAGGCATCTTGCACAACTATCAAGTATTGTAAATTCAACGTCTGCATCTATATACAACCCCTTATTGTTAGTCGATATTTTACCTTCAATATTTATAGGTGAAGTTAGTCTATAAATGTTATCACAATAATTAATAGTATCAACTTTTTCAGAAAAATTCAAGTCTATTTTCTCAATTTCTCTTCTAAGTAACTTATCTAAATTAATTTTCATTGGTCTCACCTCAATTTGTCGCCAAATTTATTATACAAATCTGAGATTTGTTTGTCAAGTATTTTTACTTGATAGATAAATTTGTCAGTATTACCTTTTTTGTAATGGTGACTAACATGACTTAAGGTAGGTTAATAACCTACCTTAAATATATTATAACCAAATTTAATTATTTTACTAAACTAACTGTATCTCTAGCTATAACTAATTCTTCGTTAGTAGGTATTAATAATATCTTAACTTGAGAATCTTCAGTAGATATTACTCTTTCTTTTCCTCTAACCTTATTAGCTTCAGCATCTAACTTCATTCCTAAGAATTCCATGTTAGCAGCTATTTCAGCTCTCATATCTATTCCATTTTCACCTACACCAGCAGTGAATACAACAGCGTCAACACCGTTCATTTCAGCAGCGTAAGCTCCTATATATTGCTTAACTCTCTTAGCGTATGCATCTAAAGCAACTTGAGCTAATTCATTTCCTTCTTTAGCAGCACCTTCTATATCTCTGAAGTCAGAAGATATTCCAGTCATACCGTAAACACCTGATTGCTTGTTCATTAAATCAGATAATCCTTTAGCATCTAAGTTTTCTTTTTCCATTAAGAATGGTAATATAGCAGCATCTATATCTCCACATCTAGTTCCCATTATTAAACCTTCTAATGGAGTGAATCCCATAGAAGTGTCAACACACTTACCACCATCAACAGCAGCTATAGAAGCTCCGTTTCCTAAGTGACAAGTTATAACTTTAACGTCCTCTGGATTCTTACCTAACATAGCAGCAGCTCTTTGAGAAACGTAGTAGTGAGAAGTTCCGTGGAATCCGTATCTTCTTACTCCGTACTTAGTGTATAATTCATGAGGTAAACCATATAAGTATGATGACTTAGGCATTGTTTGATGGAAAGCAGTATCGAATACTCCTACCATTGGTACTCCAGGAAGTATAGCTTTACAAGCTTCTATTCCCATTATGTTAGCTGGATTGTGAAGTGGTGCTAATTCAACACACTCTTCTAAAGCAGCCATAACTTCATCAGTTATTACAACTGAAGATGCGAACTTTTCTCCACCGTGAACAACTCTGTGTCCTACAGCTTCAACTTCGCTTATTTCTTTAACTCCACCGTAAGTTGGATCTACTACACCTTTTAATACTAGTTCTATAGCATCTTGATGGTTTTTCATAGGTTGTTCTACAACGTATTTACCTTCTACTCCATCTTTCTCTTGCTTTAATACAGAACCTTCTATCCCGATTCTTTCAACTAATCCTATACATAAAACTTCTTCATTTGACATATCTATTAATTGATACTTTAATGAAGAACTACCACAGTTTAATACTAATACTTTCATTAGTATACCTCCTTAAATTTTATCAATAATATGTAACAAGTCATTAAGACCTTAAATTTACCTATCTTGTAACATTGTATACATTGAACATTCATTTCTTTAAATAATATAACATCTTTTACATAAAAAGTACATACTCTTTATAAGATTTTCAAAAATATCAAGAAATTTGCGTTGACATAGATTATTTTTCTCTATTTGTTATAATATTATAATAGAATATTTTAATTTTGAAAAAATATTATAAATGTATAAGAAACATCATAGTTTGCGCATACGGTATTATAATTCCACAAAAATATCGTTTTCCCTTTATTTTTTATATATTTTTTTATAAATATTCACCTATAATATTATTTATAATTTTACTAAGTTTCATACTTAATAAAATAAATATAAATCCAAGGAGAAAATAATGAATATATTAGGTTTAATCGTTGAATATAATCCATTCCACAATGGTCATTTATATCATCTATTAAAATCAAAGGAAATAACAAATGCTACTCACACTGTAGCAATAATGAGCGGTAATTTTCTTCAAAGAGGAGAACCTGCATTATTTGATAAATATACTAGAGCTGAAATGGCTGTAAAAAATGGAGTTGATTTAGTAATAGAACTTCCTACATTGTTTGCTTGCCAAAGTGCTGAGATTTTTGCTTACGGAGCTGTAAATACTTTAAACTCTCTAAACTGTATAAATTCAATTTGCTTTGGAAGCGAGGAAGGCAATATAAATACTCTTTCTACTATTTCAAAAATATTAGTAGATGAACCGGAAGAATTTAAAATCCTTTTAAAAGACTATCTAAACCAAGGTATGCTTTATCCTAGCGCTAGAAGTAATGCTTTATTTGATTATATTTCAAAATACAAGTTATTAAATGTTTCTAAAGAAGACTTATTAGAAATTCTTAATTCATCAAACAACATACTAGGACTAGAATACATAAAAAGCTTGTTTAAGTTAAATAGTAATATTAAACCTTATACGATAACAAGAGTATCCGCAGCATATAATTCTGAAGATATTAATAGTAATATTTGCTCTGCTACTGCAATAAGAAAATCATTAAAGGAAAATAATAATCTAAATGATATAAGTAATGTTGTTCCATCTCCTACATATAACAAAATGGAGGAAAAAATAACTTCTAACTTTAATCCAATGTTTGATGATTATTATTTTGACCTATTATCTTCTACAATACTTA
Source organism: Romboutsia sp. LXY-2 (assembly GCF_056171995.1). NCBI lineage: Bacteria > Bacillati > Bacillota > Clostridia > Peptostreptococcales > Peptostreptococcaceae > Romboutsia > Romboutsia sp. LXY-2. The sequence goes on from NZ_JBKFGI010000001.1 coordinate 907,043, forward strand.
GAGATGTTGATATACTAAACACTTATTTTGATGTAAATGAAGGTATAGAAAATAAAATATACCAAAGTGTATTTACTTCAAATTCTTTAAGTGAACTTCAACAAGAAGTAAAATCAAAAAGATATACTCTTACAAAAATAAAAAGAACTTTAAACAACATCTTACTTGGTATTACTAAAGATGATATGAGGAAAGTAAAAGATATAGAAACTATGCCTTATGTAAGAATTTTAGCTTTTAATGATAAAGGCCGTGAAATAATCAAAGCTATTAAGACTAATTCTGAAATAAATATAATAAACAAATTTTCTAATATCTCTTTCAATATGAATGATGATAAATTTAAAACTTTAATTTCATACGATCTTAAAGCTAGTAACATGTACAATATGCTTTACTATAAAAATAATAAAAATCTTTTAAAAGGGCCTATGGACTTTTACATCACCCCAACCTACGTTAGGTAAACTTAATTTACTACTATAATTTCGTAGATAATTTATATAAGTATAGAAAATAGTGAGGTATCTTACCTCACTATTTTTTATACTTATATAATATCTAAGAACTCAAAATTTTGTTATACACAACAATCTATTACAATATATCAACTATCCTATAAGAAATCACACAATCATTTTTATCTATTCTTTCTACAATCTTAATACTTATAACATCTCCAACATCATAATTATCAAAGGTATCTTTATCATCAAAAGAATAATCCCTATTCTCATCACTACAAAATATCATACATGTATCAGGATATCTAGGATAGGCAAATTTTCCAGATACAGTAGTACTCATAGGTAACCCATCTACCATTTCTTTCTTATATATTTTAACTTCTATTATTGATTCTACCATTTCCTTCGTTCTTACCTTCAGCCTAATTTTCTCTCTACATTCTTGTATGTATTTTACAAGCATATACAAACTTCCAATTACAACAGCAAGTATCCAAATTTCTGACTGTAACTCCATTATTTATATCCCCCCTAATACCTATGTAACTTAACTAATTATATTGCATAAACTTTCGTACTAATATACCACAAATAAATAATAATATATTTATATGGATGATAGCAAATTTATAGAGTAATTATAAAATAGCTATGTTTAAATAAGATAACTAAAAATGAAGCAAGCTATATTCTTGGCATTAGGCAACTATAACTGTGGAGTAATAATTAATAAAGCATAATACCAACTTTTGAATAATATAATAGTTCTATATTATTTAAATATGTTAGGTGGTATAGATATGAAAAAAAGCAAACTAATAATATTTTTTACCCCTATAATAATCGTACTACTTCTAATACTTGGAATAATATGCTATCCTTCAGAATCTTTAGAAGCTGCTAAAGGTGGGCTTAATATTTGGACTAGTGTTCTTATTCCTTCTCTTCTACCTTTTATTATAGGTGCAAACCTAATTGTAGAACTAAAAGTAGTTGATATTATAGGTTTTTTAATTAACCCAATTACAAAATTTATATTTAATGTATCAGGAAAAAGTGCACTAGTATTTGTAATTTCAACGGTGTCTGGATATCCTGTTGGTGCAAAACTAGCTTCAGAACTTCGAAGTAATCATCAAATTTCTAGGGCTGAGGCTCAAAGACTAGTATCTTTTTGCTCTACTTCTGGCCCACTATTTATAATAGGTGCTGTTGGTACTGGTATGTTTAAAAACCCCTCTCTTGGATATTTAATGATCGTCTGTCACTATCTATCTTCAATAACAGTTGGGCTACTATTTAGAAAATATGGCGGCGAATATCTGCCTAAGTCTAAAGACAATATCAGAAGCAATATAACAAGAGTCATAGGTGAAAGATACTCAAACAATCAAGGATTCTTTGTACTATTTGGAAATTCCGTATTTAATGGAGTTAATACCTTACTTATGATAGGCGGATTTGTAATAGTATTTTCAGTAGTTTTTAAAGTATTATCTTTGTTCAATATAATATCTCTATTCGCAACAATATTATATATTCCACTAGCTCTATTTGGAGTTAATAAAGACCTTTGTTATGCATTCATAAGTGGTCTATTTGAAATGACTATAGGGTGTAATAATATATCAATGGTAACTTCTTCTCCAGATATAATAAAAGTTGCCTTAGCAAGCTTCTTAATCGGTTTTAGCGGCCTTTCTATACTTGCTCAGTGCTGTACATTTATATCTAAGACTGATATTGATACTAATTTGTACATATTTAGCAAAGTATTGCACGGGACTTTTGCATCATTCTTTACCATAGTTTTATATCCAATATCAAACTCTGTTGCTTTAGTTTCTAATTTTTCAAATATATATGATGTTTTTTATAACAACTCACTTTGGTTAACTTATATAAATAATTTTAAATCTATCTTGCCTTTATTTATCATTATTTATTTAATATCATATTTGTACATATGCATTAACCGTGAAAAAAGCATTGGATAATCTTATAATAACTAAGTTAGACCTATTAGAAAGGAAGAATTAATGTCTTCCTTTTTTACATAAACAAATACCCCCTAAGGGTAATACTTGTTCTTTTTATGGCAAATGTATTATAATTTTAATATAAACATTTAAATAAAAATAATAGTAGAAGGTGAATATAATGCTTGATAAATTGTACAACGATTTACTTAACAATGTTAACAAAGGAATTCAATGCGTAATGCTTACTTATTTAAAACCTGATAGTGATACAAAAGGTTCTATAAAAGAAAAAATATTATTAACTATAAGTGATATAGATAATAAAACTCTACCTCTTGAAGATAGTATTTACAAAAGTATTAATAACGCTATTTCTACAGGAAAGATTGAGACCTTAAGTACCGAAAATAATAAACTGATTCTAATAGAGCCTTTTTTCCCTAAGCCAAGACTTATAGTTTTTGGTGGAGGACACATCGCCAAGCCTTTAGTAGAATTTGCTTCTAAGGTTGGTTTTTCAGTAACAATAATTGACGATAGACCCTATTTTGCAAATATTTCTAGATTCCCAGAAGCTGAAAAAGTTATATGCGAAGATTTTAAGAAATCATTTGACCTTATTGATTTCAGAGAATCAGACTTTGTGGTTATAGTTACTAGAGGTCACAGACATGATGGTCTAGTTTTACGAAATGTTTTAAATCACAACTTAAGATATACTGGAATGATTGGATCAAAGCGTAGAGTAAAAGGTATGATGGAAGAGTTAGCTTCAGAAGGTTATCCTAAAGAAGCTCTTAATAAGGTAAACTCCCCTATAGGTCTTGATATTGGTGCTGTTACTCCTGATGAAATAGCAATCTCTATAGTTTCTCAGCTTATTGCCTTTAAAAATAAAGGAGCTATAGATAGTAAAAATAAAAAACATTCTTATCCTGAGTTCGATAATGATGTTATCTCTGAAATATACAAGGAAGATATTATGCCTAAAGCACTTTTAACTATACTTTCTTCTAAAGGATCTGTTCCTAGAAAAGCAGGGGCTAAAATGATTGCTTATTTTGATGGTAGAACTTTAGGAAGTATTGGTGGTGGCTGTAGCGAGGCCGAAATTTTATACAAAGCTAGAGACCTTATACACGAAAGGGGATACTCTATTGAGCGTGTAGATATGACTGGCGATGTAGCAGAGGCCATGGGTATGGTCTGTGGTGGAGTTATGGACGTACTTATAGAAATAATATAAATACACTCTTTGAATTAAATTAATATATATAATTTTAATTATATTATTGCCGCCCTTTATTTTATAACCTACAATAATATAAATTTATTGAGAACCTATAGTAAATAACTAAACTCAATTAAGTAAAGGGGGCCATACTAATGTTTTACGGAGAAAAAGTATGTCTTAGAGCATACAAAGCTGATGATATAGAAATTGCTACAAAATATGTAAATGACAAAGAACTAAAAAAACTACTAGTAACAACTATCCCATTCCCTATGACAAGTTGGGAAGAAGAAGGATGGATAAAATCACAAAAATCTAACAACCAAGGAAATTATAACTTTGCCATAGAAGATATAGAAACAGGCAAATACATAGGTGGTTGCGGAATTCAAAGCGTAGACTGGCTTGCTCGAGTAGCGATAGTAGGAATAATGATAGGAAACAAAGACTACTGGGGTAAAGGTTATGGAACAGATGCAATGAAAGTTTTAATAGACTTTATCTTCAACGATATGAACATAAATAAAATAAGGCTACAAACATTCTCCTTCAACGAAAGAGCAATAAAATCCTATGAAAAATGCGGCTTCAAAGTAGAAGGTGTATTAAAAAATGAAATATTCAAAGAAGGAAAATATTACGACGAAATAATAATGTCCATATTTAGAGATTAAAAAAACCTTCATCAAGAAGGTTTTTATTTTTATATTCTCTTTTTCAACTAATAATAAAAAAGAGTTATACAACTCTTATTTATTACTTAGTTGTGATCTATCTCTTGCTACTTCTTCAAGTATGCTTTTTAAGCTTTGCTCTACGCTTAAAAGTACATCCTCAGCATATTCTATAGAACCAAGCCTTATTTCTGTAGCAACTCTTTCAGCTCTTTCAACCATATCTGTAGCTTTTTCTTCAGCTAAACTTACAGGATCACTAGCTTCAACATATGCATTAACTATTTCCTCAGAATTCTTCTTTAATTCTTCAACATTTTGAGCATAATCAGCTTGTATTCTTTCAGCTTCTTTTTGGGCTTGTGCTATAATTTCTTCAGCATTTTGCTTAGCTTCACTAATTATTTTTTGTCTTTCTTTATTTATCCAAACTGCTTGAGTAACTTCCTCTGGTATAACAGCCTTAATGTCATTTATTATATTTAATGCTTCTTCTCTTTCTATACTACACTTGTGACTTGAAAAAGGTAGTGAAGATGCATTTCTTATCATGCTTTCTAACTCTTCGAATAACTCAATCATCTCTAGGTCTACGTTCATTTCCTAATTCCCCCTATTTGTTTTTCTTTTTAACTCCTTTAATACTTCTTCTGGCACTAAATTCTTAATATCTGCATCAAAAGTTAATACTTCTTTTATTAAAGATGAACTAATAAATGAGTACTTTGTACTTGTTGGTAATATTACAGTCTCAATATTAGGGCTTAACTCTTTATTCATATGAGCCATCTGAAGTTCATACTCAACATCTTGCCCACTTCTTATTCCCCTGACTAGCGTTTCTATACCATTTTCTTCACAATACTTTACTAATAGACCATCAAAACTTACTATTTTTATGTTGTTTAAATGACTTGTACAGGATTCTATTAGCTTTACTCTTTCTTCAAATGTAAATAATCCTTTTTTATTTGGATTATATGATACACCTATATAAAGCTCATCAAATATTTTTGATGCTCTACAGATTATGTCTAGATGTCCGTTGGTAATTGGGTCAAAGCTTCCTGCAAACATAGCTCTGTGAATTTTATTTACCATTAATTAGTCCTCCATCTTATAAAATGTTAAAGTAGTATTTCCATATTTTTTACTCTTATTTTGTATAAGTCTTCCGATTTTTTCTGGGAAAGAATCCTTTGAGTCATGCTCAATCATTATTATTCCCTCTTCATCAAGTAAATCTGCATTATCTACACTTTCAAGAGCTTTAACAAACATCTCTTTATAATAAGGAGGGTCCATAAATATTACATCAAACTTATCCTTACCTTCTAATCTTTTAATTGCCTCTTTAAAGTCTGCATTGATAACAACACTTTCATTTTCGACTCTTGCTTTTTTAATATTTGATTTTACTATACTTATACTTTCTTTGCTTACATCTACAAAGACACATTTCTCTGCTCCCCTTGATAGGCACTCTATCCCTAAAGAACCCGTACCTGCAAACAAGTCTAGTACTCTACTATCCATTATGTAAGAATTTATTATATTGAATAAGGACTCCTTTACTCTATCAGTAGTTGGCCTTACATCATCATTTTTAGGAGTATCTAATTTTAGTCCTCTTACTTTTCCTGAAATAACTCTCAATGTCATTTCTCCTCTCAGTATATTTTATCACAAAATTTGTATTAATTTAACGAAATTTCTTTCACTGCATACTCAAATTTATCAAGAATTTCCTTTTTTAATAATACATTCTCATAGTGAATTAATTTTTTATCTTCTCCCATTATATAACGGGCTTCTTGCTGAGCAATCTTAAGTATTTTCATATGTTTAAATATATTAGCAATCTTAAGTTCTGGAAGACCATGTTGTCTTGTTCCAAAAAATTCTCCAGGACCTCTTATTTCCAAGTCCTTTTCTGAAATTTTAAAACCATCGTTAGTTTCTTCCATTATAGACATTCTCTGTTTACATACATCAGACTTTGAAGCATATATAAGTATACAGTAAGATTTATGGCTACCTCTACCAACCCTTCCTCTAAGCTGATGAAGCTGAGCAAGTCCAAATCTCTCTGCATTTTCAATAATCATCAATGTAGCATTAGGAACATTTACCCCAACTTCTATAACCGTAGTTGAAACTAATATATCTATTTCTTTATTTTTAAAGCTTTTCATTATAGCATCTTTTTCTGAGCCTTTCATCTTTCCATGAAGTAGTCCTACTCTAAGATCGCTAAAATATTCTTCTTTAAGCTCCTCTACAAGTTCTGTAGCCGCTTTTGCTTCTATAGCTTCACTTTCTTCTACTAAAGGACAAACAATGTATACTTGCCTTCCCTTTTCTACTTCCGTCCTTACCAAGCTATTATATGCCTTATCTCTCTTAGACTTATCTAGCGCAATAGTTTCTATTGGTTGTCTTCCTGGAGGAAGTTCATCTATTATAGAGATATCTAAATCTCCATAAAGAATAAGTGCAAGTGTTCTTGGTATCGGAGTAGCAGTCATAACTAATATATCTGGATTTTGGCCTTTTTCAGAAAGCTTACTTCTCTGTCTAACGCCAAATCTATGTTGTTCATCTGTAATAACAAGTCCTAGTTTTGCAAACTCAACTTTATCTTCTATAAGTGCATGAGTCCCTATTAGTATATCTACTTCTTTATTTTTAACTCTCTCTAAGACTTTTTCTTTTTGCTTCTTAGTAAGACTCCCAACTAAAAGTTCTACATTCATCCCAAAGTCTTTTAAAGTCTCTGTAAGAGAAATATAGTGTTGTTCTGCTAGAATCTCTGTAGGAGCCATTAAAGCCCCCTGATAGCCATTCAAGACGCAATCTGCAAGGGCAAGTAGTGCCACAACAGTTTTACCACTACCAACATCTCCTTGGACAAGTCGGTTCATTACCTTATCAGACTCCATATCTACCATTATCTCATCTAAAGCCCTACTTTGAGCACCAGTTAATTTAAATGGAAGTGAATTTCTTACAGCTTGAAGATTTTCATTTTTATTAAACTTAATTCCATCATTTTCTGTTACTCCATTTTTAAACATAAATAAACCTAGTTGTAAAATTAAGAATTCTTCAAAAACTATTCTATACAAAGCAATCTTTAAAGCCTCCTTGCTACTTGGAGAGTGAATATTTTTCACTGCGTAGTCAATACTACATAACTTATACTTCTCAATTATTCTAGGTGGCATATATTCTTTTATTTTTATTTCATTATCATTTAATATTGATTTTATTATACTTATGATTTCCTTATTTGTTACTCCATATGTAAGTGGATATATAGGCATAACCTTACAAGTATTTTTAGGTGCGTTAGTTAAGTGCTCTATTTCACAAGAAGTAAACTCTATAGTCTTAAAAGCTTTTTTAACCTTACCAAATACAAGTATTGTATCTCCTGGCCTAAAAGTTTTCGCTACAAAGTCTTGATTAAAAAAGGTAAGCTTAGCAAGGCCTGTTTCATCTTTTACATCCACCTTAGTTATTTTCATTCCCTTTTTAGGGCTTGTTGTATTTATCCCGACTATAATAGCTTTTATAGTTGCTTTATCTTCATTTTCAAGTTGTATTATTTTTTTTAGATTATTTCTATCTTCATATTGTCTTGGAAAATAAAATAATAAATCTTTTAAAGTAAATATTCCTAGTTTATTCAGCTTGTATGCTTTTTTAGGTCCGATTCCCTTTACATACTGAATATCTTTATTTAAATCCATCATGGTAATCACCTATTGGTATTATTTATTATTATAACTATGTACTAGAAATTCACTTTTATTACGTGAATTATCATTTCCTTATACTTAAAAGTCCTGTATAACCGACTTTAATAACAGTAGGATATACAGGACTAATTAATCTTATTCAACTGAAACTAAATAATAGTATAGAGGTTGACCTCCGTAGTATAATTCTATGTCTAAATCTTCAAACTTTTCTTCTAAAGTATCTCTTAGAACATTTGCTTGTTCTTCAGTTACATCTTCTCCATAGAATAAAGTTACGATTGCGCTGTCTTCATCTACTAGCTTTTCTACAAGTTCAGTAGTTATTGCATCTACTCTATCTCCTGCAGATTGTATCTTACCTTCTGCTAATCCTATTATGTTTCCTTCTTTAACTTCAACATCATTCATTACAGTATCTCTTACTGCAAATGTTACTTGACCAGACTTAACCATGCCTAGTGCTTCCATCATAGCTTCTTCATTTTCTTCAACTGAAGCTTCTGCATTGAAGTTAACTAATGCACTAAATCCTTGTGGAGTGTTTTTAGTAGGTATAACTACTATATTCTTCTCACTTAATTCTTTAGCTTGGTTAGCAGCCATTATTATGTTGCTATTGTTAGGGAATATAAATATATTTCTAGCATGTATTCCTTTTATTGCCTTCATAAAATCTTCTGTACTTGGGTTCATTGTTTGACCACCTTCTATTATGTGATCTACTCCAAAGTCTTTGAAGATTTTAGCTAAACCGTCACCCATAGAAGTAGCTATAAATCCAAATTCTTTTTCTTCTACAGACGCTACTGCAGTTTCTGCATCGCTATCTATTAGTGTATTTTCATGTTGCATTTTCATGTTTTCTATTTTTATAGTTAATAATTGTCCGTGCTCTAAAGCCTTTTGAAGAGCTAAACCTGGCTCATTGGTATGAACGTGTACTTTTATTACTCCGTCATCTCCAACAACAGCTAAGCTATCTCCAAGAGGTAACATTATGTCTCTTATTTGTGTATCACTTACAGTGTTACTTTCTAATATGAATTCTGTGCAGTAAGCAAACTTTATATCCTCAGTGTTTATTGTACCTTGAGGAACATTTATAGTTTGAGTAGTTGCTGGAGCTTCATCCATTAATACAATAGGATTTCCTTTTAAGCATGCAAGCATACCTTCATATATAAGAACTAGACCTTTCCCTCCAGAGTCAACAACTCCAGCGTCCTTTAAGTTCTTTAAAAGTTCTGGTGTTCTTTCAACAGAAGCATTTGCTTCTTTTATGAATAATTCTAAGAACTCAACTATGTTCTTCTCTTTTTTACAAGTTTTTACTGCATATTCTCCACTTTCTCTAACAACAGTAAGTATAGTACCTTCTATAGGCTTTATTACAGCTTTGTATGCTGTATCTGATCCGTTCTTAAAAGCATGTGCTAAATCTTCGCTAGATAACTTCTCTTTACCTTCTATTGATTTTGCAAATCCTCTTATTATTTGTGATAATATAACTCCAGAGTTCCCTCTTGCACCCATTAAAGACCCTTTAGATAGTGCTTTTCCTATATCTGTTATGTTATCATTATCAACTTTAGATAATTCCTTCATTGCATAAGATATAGTAAGAGACATGTTAGTACCTGTATCTCCGTCTGGAACAGGGAATACATTAAGTCTGTCTATCAAATCCTTATTATTTTGAAGATTGTTTGCCCCAGAGACAAACATCTCTTTCAGGGTTTTACCGTCTATATACTGAATCATTTTTTTCCTCCTAAATTACTTAACTCTTATACCTTGTACGTTAATATCTATCTTACTAACTTTTATTGCCGTCATGTTCTCAACTGTATATTTTACTCTATCTATTATATTGTTTGCAACTGTTGATATATTTGTTCCGTACTGAATTATAACATAAAGTTCTATTGCTATGGTATTATCTTCTAATTCCTCAACGTTAACACCTTTAGTTATGTTGTCACCTTTTAATAATTCCACTATACCTTTTTGCTTGTATGCTAATCCTACTAATCCGTAGCTTTCCATTGCTGCTCTGTACGCTACTTGCGCTATTACTGCCTTATCTATTTCGATAGTTCCATATTGATTTACTACTTTTGCACTCATGGTTGACCCCCTTAAGTTCATTTTTATTTTTTATTTCTATTTTGCTCAAAATTAATCTAAAACTTTCTACTTTTTTCAAATTCGCTAAACTTTAATAAAAACCTTGCATTAATATGTACTTTAAAATAAAAAATTTTAAGATGTCCTATTTCAGTCTTTGATTTTAAGATACTAATTCTATCTATAAAACTCAATTTATTCAATAGGATAAATTTTTTATTCAACTATTTTTAATTTTTTGCGAATTTTTGTGTTATATAAAATTATAACTACTATAATACTATAAATATGTTATAATTTAAACCTACCAATTTTTTTGACATTTTAATCAAAATTTATTGGAAAAAAATAAAATATTTAAGATTTCTTTTTTAATATTTACATTATGTGAATTTATATATATAATTTTATATGATAATAAGAAAATCTTCAATATATGAAAGGCAAATATATATTTATATTGCACGTTTTCGATATTTATGTTAAAATAAATATGTTTTTAGTCTTTAAATAGTTAACATTTTAAGGAGGTGCACGTAATGGCAAAGATATGTAGCGTATGTGGTAAAGGGAAGGTTGCTGGAAACCAAGTATCACATTCAAATAGACACAGCAGAAGAACATGGTCAGCTAACTTAAGAAGCGTTAGAGCTATAGTTGATGGAACTCCTAAGAGAGTAAAAGTTTGTACTAGATGTTTACGTTCTGGTAAAGTTGAGAGAGCTTAATAGTTCTCTTTTTAAAAGCCTACAACTTAGTAGGCTTTTTTTATTTTATTTATTTTTTCTCATAAACTTCAAAACTATATTTGATAACCACTTAGGAAGTTTGATTGTTACCATTTTCATAATGTATCCCTCCACCTTTTCATAATATAATAAAACCATTCCTCAAATTTCATTCACGTTATGTAGTGTGAATTTCATCTATATAATTTTATATTACTATTTTTTATAAATTATTCTTTTGTATTTCACATTTAAATTATATTTATCTCTTTACCAAATTATGTACTAATAAAAATTAATAAGCTTTTATTAATAAAAAAATAATAGCGCTCCACATCCTATAAGTAATAATGCACATAGACCTGACCAAATCCAATTAGGTAATAAAATAGATAAAAGTAATGTAGCGCCAGTAGCCAAGCATAGAATTCCTAGTAATCCTTTAGACTGATTCCTCATAATACACCTCCTTCTACCATACCTACTTGAACCAACAGGCTATTTGTATACTTAAATTTATGCGCCATTAGTCAAATTTAGACCTGTCCTAATCTTTTTTATTATTTTTTCCTCAGTTTAACTTGTCCATTTACTTTCAACAAAATTTTGTAAATTAAAAGGCACATCACCGTATCATTAATTGATAAAGTAATGTGCTTTTTCTTCTAAAAAACTTCTTCAGCTTTTATATTTTCTATTATTGATATTGCTTCTCTAAGATTTTTTGCTCTTGAGTATGCTAATTTTAAAATTTCCTCTTTAGGTTCTTTCATGTCTGGTATTACAATAGGTAACATACCTGCTCTACTTGCAGCTAATACCCCATATTCAGAGTCTTCTAACACAACCACCTTATCAGCATCACATCCTAGTTCTTTAGCTACCTTCGCAAATATAAATGGATCAGGCTTAGATTTTACTACTTCATCTCCACATATTATATAATCAAATAAATTTATTATACCTGCTTTTTTAAGTAAACTGTGAGCTCTTTCTTTACCTGAAGAAGTAGCTACTGCCATTTTTATGTTCTTATATCCTAAAAAGCTTAGTACATCCCTTAAACCTTCCTTTTCTATAAGCCCATCTTCTTCTATAATACTATGCATTTTAGAAATTCTATCTTTTAGTATTTCATCATATGGAAAATCATTACCATAAATGCATCTAAAGTAATCACCGATTTCAACTTCTCCAACACCTAAAGTATTTATAAATATCTCCATAGAAAAGTCATATCCTAATTTTTCGACTGCATACTCCCACCCTTTATAAGAAACAATCTCTGTATCAAACATAAGTCCATCCATGTCAAAAATTACTAATTCTACCATTAACAAATCCCCCTTAGTATGATAAGCTTATTAATTTTTTTACTTAAATAATAAGCTGAAATAACTTCCTCTAAACTTCCTACTAATTTTAACATATATTTATCCATATATAAGAAAAAGTTTGTACAGATAATTTTACATCTACACAAACTTTTTCTTTAACTATTTATTTCTTACTATTAATAAACTACCTTTATTTACTTTAACGCTACATTTATCTGCTAACATTATATTTGAAATCCCTAATGGTAGTCCATATTTCATATTGTAATTATTTAGTGGATACTCAAATCCACTAAGGGTTACACCATTAGCATCTCCCCCTAAAGGAATTACAGATAATGTATCCTTGACTTTACCTTCAATAATTACTTCTTCATCTATTGCTATATACATTTCTTCGCTTTCTGTTAGTATTCTCGGAACTATGTTCATATTTCTTATACAATAAAGTAAACTAACATTGGCTAACATATGGTCAACTCGTCCACCTAGCGCACCTATAAAATCTATTTTAGTTGCACCAAGTTTATTAGCCTGGTATATGCATAACTCAGTGTCCGTTTCATTCTTTTTAGACGGAAATTTTTCAAAGATTACATTGTGACTTCTAAAGTATTCTATAACATTAGTATCAGCAGAATCTAAATCACCAATAATATAATTAGGTACTATTTCCATCTTATATGCATGATTACTTCCACCATCAGCACAAATTATATAATCATAATTATTTTTTACAATTCTTTTAGTAGCTTCATAATCTTTTATTTCTCCATTTAAAATAATACAAATATTCATATTATCTGCCTATAAAGATGCATTCTTTCTAAATAATTTTACTGTTTCTTCAATATCAGCACTATTAAATATTGCTGATCCAGCTACTATTACATTAGCTCCTGCCTTAACTACTTTGTGTACGTTATCCGGCTTTATACCACCATCAACTTGTATATCTACATTTAAACCTTTGCTATCTATTAAAGCCTTTAATTCTTCTATCTTCTCTATCATAGACTCTATGAAAGATTGTCCCCCAAATCCAGGATTAACAGTCATTATAAGTACCATATCTACATCAGCAAGTACATGCTTTATAGTTTCTATTGGTGTACCTGGATTTAAAGATACTCCAGCCTTTATGTTGTGAGATTTTATGTTTTGTATAGTTCTGTGAAGGTGTGTACAAGCTTCTTGGTGAACTACTATCATATCACATCCTGCATCTACAAAATCAGCTATGTAGTTATCTGGATTTTCTATCATAAGATGTGCATCAAATACCATATTAACATCTTTTCTTAAACTTTTAACTATACCAGGTCCTAATGTTATGTTTGGAACAAAATGCCCATCCATTACATCTATGTGTAAATACTCACATCCTGCTTTCTCAACTTTTTTTACATCCTCAAGTAATCTTGCAAAGTCTGCCGATAATATTGATGGCGCTAACTTAATCATCTTTAGTATCTCCTTTTCCCCTGTCTAATTTCGTTTAGTAGCTGTATATAACTATCATATCTTTTTTTAGATATTTTTCCGTTTTCCACAGCCTCTTTTACAGCACAAGCAGGCTCATTTTGGTGAATACATCTTGAGCCAAATCTACAATCATCAAAGTCATCAAATTCTATAAAGTAATCCTTAAGTTCATTTTCACTTATATCATCTAATGTTAATGAACTAAATCCAGGTGTATCTGCAACCATTCCACCACATTCTAGTTTTAATAACTCTGCATGACGAGTAGTGTGCTTACCTCTTTTTATTTTATCACTAACTTCACCAGTTTGTAGCTTAAAATTACTATCTATTTCATTTAATAAACTAGATTTACCAACACCAGATGGTCCGGCAAATACTACAACACTGTCTTTTAACTCTTCTTTTATTTTATCTATGTTAATATTAGCTTTATTACTTACCGGTATTACCTTATATCCACTAAGCTCATAAATACCCTTTATTTCTTCTAAATAGTTTTCATCATCTAAATCTATCTTAGTGAATACTATTACTATTTCTAGGCTTTCTTTTTCCGCTAATACTATAAATCTATCTAATAGAGATAAGTTTGGCTTAGGATTTTTTATAGCAAATACTATTAGCGCTTTACCAACATTTGCTATAGGTGGTCTTATAAGCTCTGTATCTCTTTTATCTATCTCCTCAACAACACCTTTTTTAGTTTCTTCATCAACTACACTTATACTAACTCTATCTCCAACTAAAGGCGTGATTTTTTGCTTTCTAAATATCCCTCTAGCTCTACACTCATAAAGTCCATTATCTGTATCTACGTAGTAAAATCCCCCTATTCCTTTTATTATCGTTCCATTTAACATTAAGTTCCTCCTTAAAAATTTTGATACTATCTAATTGCTTCTATTTCTATATAATATCATAATACCATTGCAAATTAATATTCTTTTCAAATTTTAACACTATTATATTTTATGCATACCTTTTCTAAATTATAAATTTATTTCACGTAAAAAAAACCAACTTGTTTAAGTTGGGTTTTAGTATACTAAAAATTATTATTATTGTCCTTGTGATCCCGTTCCTTGATCTGTTCCACCTGTATTACCATTATTTCCACTATTACCATTATCTCCTGTAGATGGAGGTATTGGCTCTGGTTCCGGTGTTGGCTCTGGATCTGGTGTTGGCTCTGGCTCTGGTTCCGGTGTTGGTGTTGGTGTCGGTGTCGGTGTTGGTGTTGGTGTCGGTGTTGGTGTTGGCGTTGGTGTTGGTTCTGGTGTTTCTACCTTATCCTCAACCTTAGGACCTTTACTTACTACAACATTTATTTTGTCACCTTCTTCAACGCTAGATAAACCTTGCGCTGGGTCTTGGCTTAATACTATTCCTTTTTTATAGATTTCACTATATTCATAAGTTATTTTGCCTAACTCAAGTTTATTTTCTTTTAATACATTTTCTGCTTCATCTAAAGTAAGACCTTCAATATTTGGAACTTCAGCTCTCTTTGCACCCTTACTTATAACTACATTTATTGTATCACCTTTTTGCATTACTGTTCCAGCTGCTGGAGTTTGCTCTATTACGTTATTCTTTTCTATTTCCGCGTTGTACTCATCTCTTACAGTTATCTTCAATCCTAACTTATCAAGTTGTTTTTGTACTTCGTCTAAACTCATATTATGGAAATCTGGTGCTGTGATCTCTTTATTACCTAAACCACCGCCTCCAAAAATCTTAAATGCTATAAATACCTGAGCTATAAGAACTATACTTAATACTACTGCTGCAATTTTAAGTCTCTTTTTAGTCTTTGGACTCTCTTCCTTCTTTACTTTCTTTCTTTTTTTCTTATTTTTCTTTTCTGCCACTATTTCTTCCTCTTCTTCTAAAGGTTCCTCATTTTCTTGTACTTCAACTATTGGGACTGCCTTAATAGATTTCTTCATTTCAGTTTCATCTATTTTTTGAGTGGCAAAGTTATCATATTCCTTTATGAAATCTAAGTCTATATTCTTTTCTATATATTCTATATCTTCTATTAGCTCTTCAGCACTTTGATATCTATCAGAAGTAGACTTCTCAGTTAATTTCTTTATGATAGTTCTAACACTTTGAGGTATATTTACTTTTTCCTCAGATGTAAATTCTATCTCATCATTTATATGTTGCAGTGCTATTGATATAGGACTATCTCCTCTAAAAGGAACCTTACCTATTAACATTTCATATAAAACTATTCCTAAAGAATATAAGTCTGCATTATTACTTACAAATTTGCCCTTAGCTTGTTCAGGTGAGAAGTAGTGTACCGAACCTATAATACTACCAATATTTGTCATTGTAGAGTTTGATACAGCCTTTGCTATACCAAAGTCAGCTACCTTAACTACTCTTCCTTCACTAGATATAAGTATGTTATGAGGCTTTATATCTCTATGGATTATACCTTTTTTATGTGCTGCACTTAGTGCCATAGCTATTTGCTTAGTAATATCTAAAGCTGTATATTCATCTAAAGTTCCTTCGTTTTTTATTATTTCCTTTAGATTTTGTCCGTCAACATACTCCATAACTATGTAGTGGACTTTTCCATCTTCACCTACATCGTATACATTAACAATGTTTGGATGAGAAAGGCTAGCTACTGCCTCTGCTTCTCTTTTAAATTTAGTTAAAAACTCTTCATCATCTACAAATTCAGGCCTTAATACCTTAACTGCAACAGTTCTGTTTAATAACTTGTCCTTTGCAACATACACAAAGGCCATACCTCCATCACCAATTTTCTTCATGATTTCGTATCTATTTCCTAGTACCGTCTCTCCCACTTTATCACCATCCTATTTATGCTTTATTAATATGACTGATACGTTATCTTTTCCTGATGCTTCATTTGCCATATCTATCAATTCATCACTTAATACTTCTGTGCTATTATCTTTTTCTATTATGTTTTTTATATCATCATCTTCTATACAACCAGTTAATCCATCAGTGGCAAGTAATATTTTATCATCTTTTTTAAGTTTTAACTTAAAAATATCTACTAACACCATATCATCAGTGCCCATAGCTCTAGTTATATGATTTCTTCTTGGATGATTTTTTGCTTCAGCTTCTGTAATTATATTTGCTCTTAAAAGCTCTTCGACTACAGAATGGTCTATGGTAATTTTTTTCATCTCATCATCTTGTAAAAGGTAACATCTGCTATCCCCAACATTTGCAACATATAAATTATCTTTATATATCACAGCCGTAGTCAAAGTTGTACCCATTCCGTTAAACTCTAATTCACTAATTGATTGTTTGTGAATAATACTATTAACGCTATTGTAAGCTTGTTTAATTATATCATCTATATAATCTATTTTTATGCCATTGCTTTGCAGTAAATTCTCTTTTAAAAATTTAATTATATTTTCTACAGCTAATTTACTTGCTACTTCACCTTTATTATGACCACCCATTCCATCAGCCATAGCAAAAATACCTACGATATCTAAGCCATCTGTTTGGATAATTTCCCCCCTACAATAGTCTTCATTATTTTTTCTGACTTTTCCTATGTGGGAGGCACAACTAAAGTTCATAAGCTTTCCCCCTTACAACTACTTATATTTTCTTCTTAACTGCCCACATGCTCCACTTATATCTGATCCCATAGATATTCTAACTGTAGCAGGTATATTTTGTTTTTCTAAGCTATCTCTAAACTTGTATATAAATGTTTTATCAGGCTTCTCATAATCTCTTTCTTCAACCTTATTTATTGGTATAAGGTTAACATGGCATAACATTCCCTTTAAAAGCTTAGCTAGCGCATTAGCATGCTCTTCAGAGTCGTTTACACCTTTTATTAAAGAATATTCAAATGTAACCCTTCTATTAGTTTTCTTTATATAATATCTACAAGCATCTAATATTTCTTTTATTGAGTATGCATTAGCTATAGGCATTATTTCTTTTCTCGCTTCATCAAATGGTGAATGTAGAGATAATGCAAGATTTATTGGTAACTCTAAATCTGCAAATTCATACATTTTTGGCGCTACGCCACACGTTGATAAAGTAATATGTCTATACCCTATATTTAAACCATTCTTATCATTAACAACCTTTAAGAATTGCTTCGTATTATCAAAGTTATCTAATGGTTCACCACTTCCCATTAAAACAATATTCGATACTCTTTTCCCTGTATCCTCTTGTATCTTCATAATTTGATCTAAAATTTCCCATGGTTCTAAGTTTCTTATAAGTCCATCCATAGTCGAAGCACAGAATCTACACCCCATTCTACAACCTACTTGATTAGATATACATACTGTAACTCTACTTTCATAGTCCATCATTACTGTTTCTATTATATTTCCATCATCTAATAAAAATAAATACTTCTTAGTTCCATCCACTTTTGACTCAAGTTTAAGCTCTACTTCTAAGTTTCCTATATATGAAACTTCTTCTAGCTTATCTCTAAGACTTTTAGGAATATTATTCATATCATTAAAGGTCTTCGCACCTTTATATATCCATGAATAAATTTGGCTTCCTCTAAAGGGTTTTTCACCTATAGTTTTCATAAACTCTTTAAGTTCATCTTCTGTAAAGTTTTTTAATGCTACTTTTTTATTTTCCATAAATATCACTACCTTACTCTTTTAAATTTAGCTATAAAGAAACCATCCATACCATGAATATTTGGATATATCTTTAAATATCCCTTATCTTCATTCTCTAAATCTACATTTACTTCATCTATTGGCACAAGTTCGAAATTATTATTTTCTCTCAAGAAAGCTTGTACCACTTCGATGTTCTCAGCATCCTGAATAGTACATGTACTATATACTAATGTTCCACCTATTTTAACATATTTAGATGCATTTTCAAGTATTGTCTTTTGTATAACTGGTAAATCCTTAAGTTCCGCCTTTTCTTTATATTTTATCTCTGGTTTTCTTCTTATTATTCCAAGGCCTGAACAAGGAACATCAGCTAAAACATAATCAAATTTATCTATACAACTTTCATCCACTACAGATGCATCACTTTTTTCTACTATTACATTTGTAAGACCTAATCTATCTACAGTTGACTTAATAAGCTTTAGTTTATGATCAAATACATCTCTAGCCACTACTGTACCAGTATTATTCATAAGTGTTGCAAGATGCGTAGACTTACCTCCAGGAGCACTACATACATCTATAACTAATGAATTTTCTTTTGGATTCATAACTTTACCAACTATCATAGAACTAATATCTTGTATTGTAAATAAGCCATCTTTAAATAACTTATTATTTTCAATATTTTTAAGGTTTTCAACTCTAATAGCTTCTTCAACAGTAGGAACCTTGCTACACTTAATGTTACTCTCTTCTAGTAGCTTTATAAGTTCATCTCTATTAATCTTAGTAGTATTAGTTCTTATGTATAAGCTTGATTTCTCACTATTTGCCTCTAATAAATCTTCAGTAAACTCTTTTCCAAAAGCATTTACCCAGTTTTTTATTATCCAAGGTTGATAAGAATATTTTGTAGCAAAGTACATAATAGTATCACTATCATCTAACTCTATTACACTCTCTTTATTTCTTATAACATTTCTCAAAATTGCATTAACGAATCCAGAAGATCTTTTATCATACTTTTTACATAAATTAACAGTCTCATTAACTGCCGCATGATCAAGAATACTGTCTAAAAATACAATCTGATAAATGCCCATTCTAAGCAATATTTTAACATAAATTGATAACTTTTTCGCCTTAATCTTAGAAAGTTTATCAATAATATAATCAAGATAATATTTGTTCTCAACCACCCCATAAATAATCTCAGTAACAAGCCCTCTATCTTGATCACTCAAGTTAACTTCTCTAAAATGTTTGTTAATCGCGATATTAGAATAATTTTCATTTTTCTCTATATCATAAAGCACTTTAAGCGCAATTTCTCTAGCGTTCATTATATATTTTCTCCTTCTATTAAAGAATTTTTGAGTTGTTTAAAATATTAAGATTTATCGTAAAACCAGCGAAGGGGAGATATATAAGTGCAGTAGCATTTGCAGGCCCGCTCTTGGCCTGCATGCCTACAAACTTATATACCTCCCCGAAGCGGCGTTTAACCGATAAATCTTATTTTAACATAATCTCTATATTCTAGTCATTTCTTCTTTCTGCTATTGCTAATAATCTTACTAATTGAAGCACAGAAGTAAGTGCCGCTGCAACATACGTAAGTGCCGCTGCTGTTAACACACTTCTACTTTGACGTACTTCTTGACCTTCAACGATTCCTAAGTCTCCCATTTGAGCTATAGCCCTACTTGATGCATTAAACTCTACAGGTAATGTTATTATTTGGAATACTACTGAAGCAGAGAATAATAATATACCTATTTTTAATGCTGGACCTCCTGTAAAGAAAAGTCCTATAGCTATTAAAAACCAAGACATATTAGAAGCAAAACTCACAACTGGAACTAAGCTATTTCTAAGTTGTAATGGAGCATATCCTTTAGCATGCTGTATCGCATGACCACACTCATGACATGCAACTGCAACTGAAGTAATAGATGTTCCATAATACACATCTTGAGATAACCTTATTACCTTACTTCTTGGATCATAGTGGTCACTTAAACGACCTCTAGTCATGTCTATTTTAACGTCATATAAGCCATTTGCATCTAATAATCTTCTTGCTGCCATTTCTCCAGTGTATCCTCTACGTGTGTTTACTCTAAAGTATCTACTTGTAGTAGAAGTTACTTTAAATTGAGCATACATAGTAAATAATATTGCTGGTATCAATATAAACATAGTTGGATCAAAACGGAATCCATAATAATACGGATACATATACAACACTCTCCTATTATTTTAAGTTAGAAGCAGTAAAGAATTCTATTGCTTTTTCTACTTCTTTAATATCTATACTTGTATCTACACAAGGACCATTTGGCCTTTTGTTAAATACACCTAACACAGGGATTTTATTTATGTCTTGTACTCCTGATGTCAAATCTCTTTCACAAGCCACAGCTATTACTGCCTTAGGTCTATTATCCACTATAATTTTTCTAGCTAAAGTTCCACCTGTTGCAATAAAAACTTTAACATTAGCTTCTTTCTTTAACCTAACTAAATCACCTACATTACATATACCACATTGTTTACAGTTTTCTACTTCATTAGTTACTTTTAATTTGCAACTATGGTTTTGAATACAGTGAGGTGTAAGTATCATAATATCTTCCGGCTTTAAATTATAGCTATTACTGTATATATATTTATTATTTAGTTTAATATACACTTTTCTTATATCATTTTTTGATATTCCCATTATATTACCTATACCAGTTAAAACAGGGAATAGTATTGTTACTATTTTAAAGTTTAGACTCATTAATTTTGAATCAACGTCTTTATCTTTTATTATTCTGTAAGTAATTATTGTTGAAAATACTATGATTAACATAATAACTATAGCTATAGTATTCATTATTATTGAAAATACCTGTGTCAAACTTGATAATAATACATTTATTATTGTTGTACCTATTATAAGTGTTCCCAAAAGAACACCTACAATAGTTATATATTTCTTAGTATCAGTCATATATTAATTATCCAAGTACTACGTCTGTTTCTATAGAATTTCCTTTGATATATTCCGCTACTTGTACTCTTTTCTTACCAGGCATTTGTATCTCTTCAACTAAAATCACCTTATCATTTGTACTAACTCTTATTCCTTCTTTATCAACTTTAAGTATTGTCCCAGGTGCTTTACTACTTTCCTCATTTAATACTTTAGTCTTCCAGATTTTCATTGTTTGATCGTTGTAATTTGCATAAGCACTTGGCCAAGGATTAACTCCTCTAACTAAGTTATGAACTACCTTTGCAGACTTTGTAAAATCTACATGTCCTAATTCTTTGTTCATCATTGGAGCATATGAGAATTCTTCATGGTTTTGAACTTCTCTAGGTGCTTCACCTTTTTCGATTAACTCTAAAGTTTCTCTTAAAGTTTCTGCTCCTATTTCCTTCATTTTATCATGAAGTTCTCCTGCTGTTATTTCATCATCAAGATTAAATTCAGTCTTTAATATCATATCACCTGTATCTAAACCTTCATCCATGTACATTGTAGTTACACCAGTTTTTTCTTCACCATTTATTATTACCCAGTTTATAGGTGCTGCTCCTCTATACTTTGGAAGCAGTGATACGTGAACATTTATACATCCAAGCTTTGGTATGTCTAGTATTGACTTTGGAAGTATTTGTCCAAATGCAACAACTACTATAACATCTGGATTTAATTCTTTTAAAGTTTCAACAAAGCTTTCTTCTCTAGCTTTTACTGGTTGATATACTGGTATATCATATTTAAGTGCAAGTTCCTTAACTGGAGGCATCCCCATTTTTTTGCCTCTACCAACTGGCTTGTCTGGTTGAGTTACTACACCTATTACTTCGTGTTTTTCATCTATTATTTTTTGTAAACATCCAGTTGCTATATCTGGAGTTCCCATAAATACTATTTTCAAAATTATCAGCTCCTACTACTTTTCTATTTTATCTACAAATAATACTCCATCTAAGTGGTCTATTTCGTGGCAGAACGCTCTTGCTAAAAGTTCTTCACCTTCTATTTCAAATAATTGACCTTGTCTGTTATATGCTCTTACTTTTACAACATACGGTCTAGTAACAGCTCCTGATTCGCCTATAACACTTAAACAACCTTCATCATCAGTTTGAGTTCCTGAAGTCGCAATTATTTCTGGGTTTATAAGTTCTATTATTCCATCTCCAACATCTATAATAGCTATTCTCTTTAAAATTCCAACTTGTGGCGCTGCAAGACCTACACCATCAGCAGCGTACATAGTGTCTGCCATATCATCTAATAATTGTATTATTTTATCATCTATTTTTTCTACTGGTTTACACTTTTTTCTTAGTACTTGATCTCCTATTTGAACTATTTGTCTTAATGCCATATTTATTCCTCCTAAATTTATAATACAGTATTTGGATTAATATCAATTGATATATTAATATCTTTGTTAAATACTACATCTCTCTTTGTTATACATATATATTTTATTATACCCTTTAATAAATTTATTTCAATATTATCATCTTTAAATAATATCTGCCATCTATAATTTTGGTTTATTTTACTAATAGAGCATGGGTTAGGACCTAAAATAAAATCAAAATCCTCTATTCCTCTTTGCTTAAGAATATATGTAAGAGAGTTATACATATTTCTAGCATTTTTTTCAACCATCTTTTCATTTTCTCCACTTAATACAACACTTAGCATATTATTAAAAGGAGCATATCCAAAGGCTTTTCTTATTTTTATTTCATCTTCATAGAAGTGTTCGTAATCATAGTTAATAGCTCTTCTTATTGCATAGTGGTCAGTGTCATAAGTTTGAAGTATAACAGTTCCTTCTTTATCTGCCCTTCCCGCTCTTCCTGATACCTGTGTTATTAACTGGAAGGTAGTTTCAGAGCTTTTAAAATCTGGGAAGTTTAGTATCATGTCAGCTGATAATATACCTACCAAGGTGACATTATCAAAATCTAGACCTTTACTTAACATTTGTGTACCTATAAGTACTTGAGCTTCTTTATTATTAAACTTATTAAGAATTTCTTCCATTGACCCTTTTTGAGAGGTAGTATCTTTATCCATTCTTAATACTCTAATATTTGGAAATATGCTTTTTATCTCTTCTTCAATTTTTTGAGTCCCTATTCCAAAAGGCTTAATATAGTTACTTTTACACTCTGGACATTCTGTAGGTATTTCTATTTCATATCCACAGTAATGACAACGCCCTACATTATTTCTTTTGTGGTAAGTAAGAGATATATCACAGTTTTCACATTGAAATACATATGAGCATTGTCTACATGATATAAAGTTACTATATCCTCGTCTGTTTAAAAATAATATTACTTGATTATCATTTTTTATAGCTTCTTCTATTTCTTCATGTAGCTTATAACTAAATATACTCTTATTTCCATTTGTTAGCTCATTTTTCATATCCACTACTTGTATCTTTGGTAGAGGCTTTTTATTTGCTCTATTCTTTATAGTAATTAAATCATAATCACCAGTTTCAGCTCTATAATATTCATCAATTGATGGAGTAGCAGAACCTAGAACTAATGATATATTATTTTTTATAGCCATAAATCGTGCAACTTCTATAGTACTAAACTTAGGATTTTTCTCTGATTTATAAGAAGATTCATGAAACTCATCTATAATTATTACACCTAAGCTATTAAAAGGAGCAAACAATGCAGATCTTGCACCTATTAATATTCTTATTTTACCTGCTTTTATAGCTTTATAAACATCATGTTTTTGACCTTCTGAAAGTTGACTATGGAATACTCCAACAATATCACCAAATCTATTTTTAAGTCGTGCTATTGTTTGAGGAGTTAATGAAATCTCTGGAACTAAAAATATACTATCTAAGCCTTGGCTTAAAGCATAATCTATTATCTCCATATAAACTTCAGTCTTACCACTTCCAGTAACCCCATGAATCATGTACGGCTTCTTATGTTCCTCAAACATTTCAGAAGTTATTTTATTAATAGCGTATTTCTGTTCATTATTTAATATAATTTCTTTTGAAGATGCTTTATAAATACTATCAGGCTTTCTATAATAATCTTTAAACTCTAGATTTATAAGTTCTTTACTATGTAAAGAAGTAATACTACTTTTAGATGCACTAACTAGCTCCATTAAGTCATTTATTTCTACCTCTTCATTATACTTTAAGAAGTGTAATATTTCTTTTTGCTTAGAACCAAGAGATATTTTATTATCTGCAATATGCTCATCTATTTCATTTTGATCTATGCTTAATGACACATAGCATATCTTTTTTTCATTTTTATGATTTTTATATTCCCATTTTAGATTTATAAGTTCTTTTTTCCTCATCCTATCCAAAATGTTATTTACATTTTTTATATCTTTAAGCTTTTCAACTTTTAAAGGACCCTTACTTTCAAGTATCCTTTTTATTATTTTCTTCTCATTATCATTTAAATCACTTATATATGCTTTTAAATGCATCTCACTTAAACTTACTAACTCTTCTCCCAAAGTAGCAACCTTATAATTATTTAGTTTATAACCTTTAGGATATATTAAATTTATACAATCAATATAAGTGCACAAATATCTATTCTTCATCCAATTTACCAATTCTAAATCTTCCACCCTAAAAATAGGATTTTCATCTAATAAATCGGCAACATTCTTAATTCTAAAGCTCTCTTCTAATTTATCCACGATCTCAAAAACAAAAGCCTCAGTAGGCTTATTACCCATTCCAAAAGGAACTAAAACCCTATGTCCAACCTTTAAATCCTCAATAAGAAAATCAGGTATCTTATAAGTAAACAAATTATCTGTATGTACAGTATTACTTCTAACAACAACCTTAGCAAATCTCTCCACAGTCTCACCTCCCTTTTCCCACTCTTATCTTTAATATTATTTGTTATATTTTTCGTCTTAGTCTTATCTTTTTTTCTTATACCTTCTCCAAACTAATAATGTAAAGTCATGCGTATAAATAAAAGGGGTGTCTCATGACATAAAATTTGAGAAGTACACCAGCGAAGGGGAAAGTATAAGATCGTCTTTCATTTGCAGACCCGATCTTGGTCTGCATGAAAGCGAAATTATACTTCTCCCCGTAGCGGCGTATCTCCGATAAATTTTATGTCGAGACATCCCCTTATTTATTAAGTAGCGACTTTACTTTATCTAGTATCACATTCGCTACTTGGTCTTTTTTCATTTTAGGGAATTCTTCTATATTCCCATTTTTATCAATAATCTTCACAATATTAGTATCAACGCCAAAGCCTGCACCTTCTTGTGTAAGATCATTTGCTACTATGAAATCAAGATTTTTCTTAGTAACTTTACCTTTAGCATTTTCTAACAGGTCGTTAGTTTCTGCTGCGAAGCCAACTAAGATTTTATCTTTCTTAATCTTTCCTATTTCATATGCAATATCCTTATTTCTATCTAAACTAATAACTAAATCGTCATCACTTTTCTTTATCTTTTTAGTACTATAATCTTTTGGCTTGTAATCAGCTACTGCTGCACTTTTTATTACAACTTGGTTTTCATCTAAGTTTTCTAATACTGCTTCATACATTTCTTCTGCAGATTCGATTTTAATAAGCTTCTTAAGATTTTGTGGTGGATTTAATTTAGTAGGTCCAGTAATAAGAGTAACATTAGCTCCTCTACTTATAGCAACTTGCGCTATTGCGTATCCCATTTTACCTGTAGATCTATTAGTTATGTATCTCATTGGGTCTAAACTTTCTACAGTAGGTCCAGCTGTTATTATCATACTTGTCCCTTTTAAATCTTCTTCAACACTTAAAAGTTTAACTACTTCCTCTACTATGGTTTCAGGGTTAGCTAATTTACCTTTTCCAGTATCACCACAAGCAAGTCTTCCACTTTCTGGCTCAACAAAACTATATCCTAATTCTTTTAAACTATTTATGTTTCTTTGAACTATAGGATTTTCATACATATTAGTATTCATCGCTGGTGCAATAAGTACCTTACCTTTTGTAGCCATAACAGTTGTAGTTAACATATCATCAGCTATACCATTTGCCATTTTTCCTATAACATTAGCTGTAGCTGGTGCTATTAAAAATACATCTGCTTTTTTCGCTAGTGAAATATGTTCAACATCCCAAGTTTTTGGTTCTTCAAACATATCGCTAACTACATAGTTTTGGCTTAGTGATTGGAATGTTAGCGGCGTAACAAATTCAGCTGCGCTTTTAGTCATTATAACGTGAACATTTACACCAAGTTTTCTTAGTCTACTTACCACGTCACAAGATTTATATACTGCTATTCCTCCACTTACACCAAGTACAACAGTCTTATTACTAAACATTTAGATTACTCCTCTTCTGTAGTTATCTCTAATTCTTGAGCTTGTAATGCTTCTGCTAAATCAACTTCTTCTTGAGTTAATATTCTGTAGTGTATTTCACCTTCAGCAACTTCTTGAGTAGCTAAACTAACTGGCTTAGTTTCTTTATTTTTATCAAATACATATGGAGCTGAACCGTCGATTATTTCTCTCGCCCTCTTTGATACTGTAGTTACTAAGTAGTATCTGTTGTCTATTTTGTCTAATACGTCGTTTATAGATGGTTTTAACATATTATAATTCCTCCTTGAACTTATCTATTATATTATTTTTATATCTTGTAACTTTATTCTTTTCAGCACATATTATACTTTCTATCTGCTTAACAGAATCATTAACATCTTTATTAACTATGAAGTAATCATAGTTTACTATTTGGTTTATTTCTTCAAAGGCGCAGCTGAATCTCTTTTCGATTTCTTCAACTGTTTCTGTTCCTCTTCCAACTATTCTATTCTTTAGCTCTTCTAAAGATGGTGGAAGTACAAATATAAACACTCCGTCTGGGCAAACATCTTTCATTTGCTTTGCACCTTGCATTTCTATTTCTAAGATAACATCTTGTCCTCTATCTAAGCATTCCATTATAGCTTCCTTTGGAGTACCATAGAAGTTATCATATATTTGAGCATATTCTAAGAATTCGCCATCCTTAATCATTATTTCAAATTTTTCTTTACTTATAAAGAAATAATTTACTCCGTCAACTTCCCCGTTTCTTGGCTTTCTTGTCGTAGCTGATACCGAAAGTTTTATCTGGTCATTGTCTTTTAATAACTCCTTACATATAGTACCTTTTCCAGCCCCTGATGGACCTGATACTACTAGTAGTAGGCCTTTTCTTTTAACCATTAGTATATTCTTCCTTTCCAATTGTCATTTAATAATCTATAAATATCTTTTAAAATAGTATTATTCTATGTTTTGTATTTGCTCTCTTATTTTTTCTAACTCGCTTTTTACTTCAACTACTAAGTTAGTAATATTTAAGTCTGAAGACTTAGAACCTGTTGTGTTAGTTTCTCTATTCATTTCTTGAATTAAGAAATCTATCTTTCTTCCTATAGATTCATCTTTAACTACAGTCTTTTTAAGTTGCTCTATATGACTTCTAAATCTTACTATTTCTTCCGTAATACTTGCTTTATCAGCATATATTGCTACTTCTTGAGCTAATCTATTTTCATCTATTATACTAGGATCTTCTACTAATTCATTTATTCTAGTATTTAACTTTTCTTTATAATCAATAACAACATTATATGAGTATTTTTCTATCTCTTCAATATAATTTTTAAGAAGATCGCATCTCATTATAACATCATCAGCAAGCTTTTTACCTTCTTCGCTTCTCATTTCTTTTAATTTTATAAGAGCTTCTTCAACTGCTTGCTTTAACATTGACCAAAGTAAATCTTCATCTTCTTCTTTTTCTTCACTTTTTATAATATCAGGAAACTTTGCTACACTCATAACACTTATATCATCTACTAAGTCAAACTTATCTTTTATCTGCTTTAGCATGTTTACATATTGAGTTGCCAACGCTTCATCGAATTTTAAGTTTACATCCTCACTACCTAATAAGTCAAGTTTTATGTATAAATCAACTCTACCTCTTTTAACGTGATCTTTAACTAAATTTCTTACCTTATCTTCTAAAAATGAAATTTTTCTTGGAAGACGCACATTTATATCACAATATTTGTGATTTATAGTTTTGCATTCTACTAAAAAGTAGTAGTTGTCATCTTTATATTCTCCTCTTCCAAAGCCTGTCATACTTACAGCCATATTATACCTCCAAAGTTCCTTCACATATTTTTACTGCTTCACCTGTCATATAAACAAACTCTTCTATATCTATCTTAATAGTTCCACCTTGAGAGGTAACATTTACACTTTTTCCTACTTTATTTAAATAATTACATATGATTGCACTTGCTGTCATTCCTGTTCCACAGCCTAAAGTGTATCCGCAACCTCTTTCCCAAGTATGAACAGATATATTTTCATAGTCATTGACTTTGACAAAGTTTACATTAGTCCCATTAGGGAATATCTTATGCTTTTCTATTTCTTTTCCATATTTATGTACTTCATCTATATCTAAGTTATCAACTAAAATTATTGTATGGGGAACACCCATTAACATAGATGATAATTTAAATTCTTTATCTAATATTTTTAACTCTTCGTTTATGAATATTTCTTTCTGAGAAATTACTGGTATGTCATTAACAAGAAAACTTCCTTTTCCCATGTTTACTTTTATATTTATTATATTGCCATTTTCATCAAGGTTTAGGTTTACCTTTTTTATTCCATCTAATGTATCTACATTAAATTCATTTTTCTTAACTATATTATTGTCATAAATAAACTTTACAAAACATCTAAGTCCATTTCCACACATGGCTGCTCTAGAGCCATCAGAATTGAAGTATACCATTTCTATATCTGCATTATTTGAGCTTTTTACAACTAATAATCCATCTGCTCCTATTCCAAATCTTCTATGACAATATTTTTCAGCCATTTTTGAATAACTTGAAGCTTCTTTTTCATCAAATCTTCCATCGATTGCAACAAAATCATTACCTATTCCATGTAACTTCCAAAACTTCATAATCTCGCCCCTTATAATTAAATCTCTAACTTAGTATTATACAATATTTAAGAGCCTTGTGCTAGGTATGAATTTGGTCTAAACAATTATTCCAAACCATTTAACTGTACCATATTCTTCAAAACCACATTTTTTTGCTAACCTATGAGATGCTTCGTTGTCTTTAATAATATGAAGAAATGGTATTTTATTATCTTTTAAAAGTTTATCAATCACATCCAAAGTGACATCTATTGCAAATCCTTCTTTTCTAAATTCTTCTTTAGTAAACATCGGTCCCATAGAGTTATCATCATGAAGAAGTAACCAAGATGCTATTTTTCCATTTTGATATACACAAGAATTATGTCTATTATATATAGAATCTCTTATTCCATGTATACTCTCATCATCTTTAAAAGTATAATATTCATTTATAACATAATCATC
Organism: Romboutsia sp. LXY-2; assembly: GCF_056171995.1. Classification (NCBI taxonomy): domain Bacteria; kingdom Bacillati; phylum Bacillota; class Clostridia; order Peptostreptococcales; family Peptostreptococcaceae; genus Romboutsia; species Romboutsia sp. LXY-2. Next base: position 936,965 of record NZ_JBKFGI010000001.1, read on the forward strand.
TTCTATCTTAACTGGCATCACATTAGATTTTATCTTCCCAGTATCTACAGATTTATCTTTATAATAATATAAAGAGCATACACTTTCCCAGTCTACTTCAAATTTATCTTTTATTCTGTCTGCTATCTCGCTTTTTAATGCTGAGAATCCATAATATCCTTTATTCTTTAATATATGTTCAATAATCTTATCTGTAAATTCCTCATTTTTAGTATAAATATAATTAAAATATCCATTATTTACAAAAACGCCACTCGGATTCTCTATATCGTCAACACAAATCTTAGCTTCTTTTGAATTTTCAATTATGCCAAATATATTTAAGTTTGTTATAATATCCTCTTCTAATAATTTTTTTATCTTATCATTAAAACTCGTTTGTACTAACATTAAATCACCTTCTCCTTCCACTTATCTTTTTTATAGTAGAAAATAATAATTATAGCTTCTATAATCACAGATAGAGCTATTGCTAGCCATACACCATTTGTACCCATATTAAAAATTCTTGAAAACAGATATGCTAAAGGTAACTTTAACAATACATTAGCAACAATTGATGCTATCATAGGCGGCAATGTATCCCCCGCACCTTGAAATACGCCACCTAATATCATAGGAAAAACTACAAATAGTATTCCTATATAGACTATTCTTAAATAACTAATTCCCATATTTATAACCTGAACATCTTTAGTAAATATCATCATTATTTCCCTAGGAAATATAAAGTAAGGCACAGAAAATACTACCATATTAATCATCGCCAATATCATTCCGGATTTAATTATTTCTTTGCATTCTTCCAAATCATTGCTGCCTAAACTCTGCCCAACTAATATGGCAATAGCTATAGATAATCCATTTAAGAAGATAAATGTATAATTTAAAATCTGTTGTCCAGCTGAAAATGCTGCACTACCTGCCTCTCTACCTACATAATATACAAGACTTGCCATAAGCATTCCTGTAAAGGGTCTCGCTCCCTCCTTTATACAGGCCCAACTTCCTATTCTTAGTATTCTAAAACTAGTATTTTTAGATATTTTTAATTTTTTTACAAAAGTGGTGATTTTACCATCATATAATCTTTTTACAATTACTACGTTGATAATCACAAAACTAAATATTGTAGATATTAAAGTAGCTAAGGCTGCTCCCTTAACTCCTAATCCAAATGTAAAGATAAATAATGGGTCCAATATAATATTTAAAATATTTGATAGTCCGAAAATATACAGAGGTGTTTTTGTATCACCTAAGGCTTGCAGAATTGTTCTTAATGTTGATGATATGAATACAAATACAGTCCCTAAAAAAGCTATAACAGCAAACTCATATGCATATGTTAATGTTTCTATGTCTGGGTCAAATAATAGTTTTAAAAATGATTTTGCATAAAAGCAACATACTACAGTACAAATAAGCCCTGTTATCAATGACATTAAATAAGCCTCTCCACTTATTGCTTTAACTTCTTCTATTTTTCCCTCTCCAAAATACCTTGATACTAGTGCTATCATCCCTGATGATACCAATGTTGATAATACAAATATTACTGTAAGTGCTGAATTTGAAATTCCAACAGAAGCTAATTGTACGGTTCCTAGTCTTCCCACAAAAATCATATCTACTGTAGATAGTAAACTTTGAAGTATCATACCAAGCATAACTGGCCATGATAGTTTAAATACTTTGTTCAATTATCATCACTTCTCTTTGTATAAATTTTATTTTTATTAATTAACTTTTGAATAATTTTTATGAAATGCCCTTTTTATGAATTTATTTAAGATAATACTTTTTACATAAGAAAATTGTAGTATATTAGTAGCCTATTATCAATTTAAATATATCCAAATGTTATTACATTTATTTTGATAATAGACATTGTTAAATTTAGTTTAATTTTTATAAATAATTATGACTATGCTAATTATTTATCCCTTATTATTTGAACCTATAATTCATCTTCATCAAAATTAAGATTAGAATGCGATTCTTTATAAATCTTCTTTCCTTTTACAAAGAAATATACTGTTGATACTAAAAGTATTGATGCTACAATAATGCCTTCTATTCCCCCTAGTAATTTAAATAATGTTAATGCCGCTACTATAAAGCTTACTACTGTTCTCATATACGCTAGATGTGTTCTTTCAATTGCTAATATTGTCCTGTCTATTGATAAACGATCACTTAGCGTAATGTCCTCTAGATTATTTTTATAGTTATCATACTTCATGTTCATTCCCCCTTATGCTAGTGATTCCTATATAATTTTAATTATTTTACCATATTATGTATATTTTTTCTCATGATTTTTAATTCTTTTTAAATAACTTCTCTAACTTTGCTAAGAATATATTTATATACTTAAATAAGTCCGCTATTCACATTACATATTTTATATGTAATAATTAGTTATATGAAAGTTTCACCTATGAAAGGAGCGATATTATGGCTTTAGATGGTTTAGTTATACATTCTATTGTAAATGAATTATCATCAAAGCTTTTAGGTGGTAAAGTTGATAAAATACAACAACCTGAAAGTGATGAATTAGTTTTACATATAAGAAACAACAAAGAAAATTATAAATTGGTTTTAAGTGCAAACTCATCAATTCCAAGAGTATACATAGCAAATGATTATAAAAAGGAAAATCCTCTTAAAGCACCTATGTTTTGTATGTTATTTAGAAAACATATTCAAGGTGGTAATATAGTAGGAATTTCTCAAGTTGGATTTGAAAGAATAATAAAAATATCAGTAGAATCTTTAGATGAGTTAAAAGAAAAGACTACTAAAGATATTATTATAGAAATAATGGGAAGACATAGTAATATAATACTTACTCATGCAAGTGATGATAGTATTATAGATTCTGCTAAAAGAATACCTACTAGTGTAAGTAGAGCTCGTCAAATATTACCTGGTCTTACTTATACACTTCCTCCTGAACAAAACAAGTTTAATCCATTAAATGATATATCTAATAATGAATTTAATGATGCTTTAAAGGAATTTGAGGGTCCAGTATTTAAAGGAATTTACTCAAAAATTTTAGGTATAAGCCCTATTGTTGCAAAGGAAATTTGTTTTAGAGCAAACATAGAAGAATCCTTAAAATCAAATGAATTAAGTAATGATGATTTAAACTCTTTATATAAGGAGTTTGATAACTTATTTAAGGATATAAGAAATAACAACTACTCACCATCTATGATAATTAATGAAAAAACAGATAGAGTTATAGATTTTAGTTGTGTAAATTTATCAATATACAATGATCTATCTTTTGTAAATAGTGATAGTATGTCTGACATAATTGAAAAATACTACAGAACTAAGGATATAAAAGATAGAATACATCAACGTTCTGCTGACTTAAAGAAAAGTATATCTATAAAACTTGATAGACTTTTAAACAAGCTTAAAAAACAAGAAGAGGAATTATTAGATTCTGAAAATGCTGAGACTTATAAAGTTAAAGGGGAGCTAATAACTTCTTACATTTATATGATTGAAAAAGGTATGGAAAGCGTAGAGCTTGCAAATTTCTACGATCCAAACTATTCAAATGTTACAGTAGATTTAAAGGTAAATCTTACTCCTTCTGAAAATGCTCAAAAGTATTTTAAGAAGTACAATAAGATGAAAACTGCTAAAAAGGAAATTACTCATCAGTTAGAAATAACTAAGGAAGAAGTGGATTATTTAGAAAATACCATCCTTAGTATAGAAAACTGTGAAAACTTAGCTGAGCTACAAGATATTAGAGAAGAGCTTATAAAGCTTGGTTATGCTAAAGCTCAAGGTAAGGCTAAGGCTAAAAACAAGAAAGAATCTGAACTTACTACTAAACCTCTTGAGTTTATATCTAGTGATGGATATAAAATACTTGTTGGTAAGAATAATAAGCAAAATGATCACCTTACTTTAAGGCTAGCTGATAATGATGATATATGGATGCATACGAAGAATATTCCTGGTTCTCACGTTATTATAAAGTGTGCCGGTCATGAAGTTAGTGATGAGACTTTAATGGAAGGAGCTATGCTTGCTGCTTTCTTTAGTAAGGGTAAGATGTCTTCTCAGGTTCCTGTTGATTATACTAAGAAGAAAAATGTTAAAAAGCCTAGTGGTTCTAAGCCGGGTATGGTTATTTATGAGACTAATAGTACAATATATGTAACCCCAAATGAGGAAACTGTGGCAAAACTTAAGGTAAAATAAAGGCTATTTGAAATAGAATTTTGGGTCGCAGAATCAGCGCTCCGGTAAGAGTGATAAGTTCACTTCCATGCAGGCAAAATACGCGCCTGCAAATGTCAGTTAAACTTATTCACTCTTACCTTCGCTAGATTCTGCTCCCAATTCATATTTTCAAAATAGCCTTTTTATTTTACGATTAAATTTTCCCATTGGTAAGAGTAAGTAATGATATATATTTTATAATTTCTAATACATATCTCCTTTTTGTATTTTCATTATAATATATTCAATTAGGTTATTATTTTCTAAGCGGGTTAATTTATCATGATGCACAAACCCTAATTTTTCGTAGGTTTTTATTGCTCTAGTGTTCCAGTTTCCTACTTTTAGAAATATATCCTTATTATGGTGTTTATTTAATTCAATCAACTCATTAATACATTTATTTGCAAACTCCCTACCTATTCCTTGACCACATAAGTCTGGTCTTAATGACCATCCTACCCACATTTCTTTATTTATCATTTGGCATGCTACATATGCCATTATGTGCTTATTTTCAGCTAAAACAAATTGCTCTCTTCCCCAAGAGCTACTATCTTTTAAGTATTGGTTTAGTTCTAAATCGTATACGTTGTATGGTTCTTCATATTTCCAGGTACATATATACTTTAGTATATCCTTATTCAAAGCAACTAGCTTGCACTCATCAATATTTATGATTCTTATCACCTCTTTTTAATACCTGTAATTCTTATATAATATTTACTATGCCACTATACATGGCTTCGTGTATCTTTACATCTAAATGGCTAATTATTAATTAAGGTCATTATTTATATACAACTTCAAACTCTTCAAATACTACTTCCATATCTTCATTAAATTCTAGACCTTGAGAATTTAATTCTCTAGTAAAGAATTCTATATGTACATCTCTCCAATATTTTAGAGACTTATCACCTTCACCTTCTATGTATGCTAGTTCTTCACCTACATTTTTAAAAGGTAATATCGTTACTTTCTTATTTCTGATTATGCATTCTGCTTTTCCGCTGAAGTTTGTTACTACACTGTAGTCTCCTTTTTGGGGTACAGGTTCATTGTCTATTTTGTACAAGTAATGTAAAGATGCTGTGCCTCTTTTAACTCCTCGTTTAACAAGGCTTACTAAATTATTTGCACTTTCTTCATTATCACAAAAATACCATGATGTGTATTTTTTCGTAGTGTTATTTAGATCTTCATCTATCGTTATTAGGTAGTTTTCCCACATTTCTCTAACTGATCTATGTTCTTTTATCATAAAATCCTCCCCCTGATATGCTACGTTTAAATATTCTTTTCTGTTTTAAATTTCATTTATTCGATAAATTTATATATTATTTGGCTAATATAATATTATTCATAGCTTGATTTATCGCCCATTTTTGATGTTCTAATGTTATTTTGTATTCTATTTCATTAGCAGATATCCATTCAAATTTATGATCATTTTCTATTGGTTCAATTACTTTATCTTTTATTTCTGTAAAATAATAATAACAAATAGGATTAAAGTACCTATTTAGTCCCTTTGAGAAACAATACGTTTCACTCTTACAAATATAGTCTTTTACCTCTACTTCAGATCCTGTTTCTTCTAATGATTCTCTTACTATACATTCCTCATGTGTCTCTCTATCTTCTATTCCACCACCAATTAAAAAGTTGCCCTTTGGTGTTTTAACAGTTGCTATTTTATTATCCTTTATTATTATTGCATAAACTCCTAAACGTTCATAATAGCTAACATCTTCTATTCTTTCTCCAAATATTTTATTAATCATGTTATCACCTTTGATTTCTCATATCTAAGAATCCTATAATATTTCATATAGTAATTTACTTAAGTTTTAATCTTAATATATCTAAATTATGTTCTTCATTCCTCATTTTTATGGTAGTTATTTTTTCTTGTTTGTATCCTAAAGAATCCCAAAACTTTTTACCCTTAACATTTTTTTCAATTACCCCTATCCTAAACTCATCAGCACCTTGACTTGTGGCATACTCTTTTATTTCTTCATGAATTATTTTACCTAAGTTTTTACTTCTTTCACTTGGCGATAGTAAAAGTAAACCAATCATCCAAGTTTTATTTTCAGGATAATTTTTAAATATGTCTACCATACCAATTAATAACCTTTCATTATTATATGCTCCAAGTGTTAAGGAGTCTTCCATTGTCTTTTTATCTGTATACTTAAAAATTTCAGCTATATCTTTATCAGTAGCATTTTCTCCACTACACATTATATGGTAATCTGAACATAAATCATAAAGGTACTTAATTTCAATATGGTTCTCATATGTTATAGGCCTAATTAAATACCCATTTTCTAATATTTCTTTTATCATATTATCCCTCCCCCCTTTAATTAGTTAAATTACATAGGTTACAATGATCATTAATTTAATCATAGCATAACAATATATACTATATTGATATAAACATAGTATAACGTTAAAAAGCCGAGATTTCTCTCGACTTTACTTTAAATATATTCATAGATCACTTTTATAAGAACATATAATACTCATCCACAAATATGAGCTATTATTTTATTAGTACTCCATACCCAATGTTTTGCTTCCACCAATCATACCTGCTCCAAACATTAGTGAAGATTTACCTGTTCTAAATTTATAAAGACTTAAATTATAGTTTATTTCTGGCTTTTCTAAATCAAATACTTTTTCATCTAAATTAAGAGCTTTAGGTATCCTAAATATTACTTTTTTTTCAGTTCCTGGATCTATTCCATATACTCCACCTTCAACGTGTCTATCTTCTTCATATCCTCTAAAATAAAAATCTTTATCGCTAGTCCATGTTCCGTCATCCTCTTTATAATCCCACTTATAGCTAAATGATAAATCTATATTATTTATAGTCGCTATATCTTTAGTACCATTCTTAACAACCATGGTAATTATATGATCATACCTATCTTCTTCATGACCTTTATATTCTATTGCTATTTGGTCAGGTAATGAATCAGGCTCTTCGCTTTCTCTAATAGTCATAGTATAAAATCCAATTAATAATAAAAATGGTATACAAATCATTAAACTTATTTTTATAAACTGCTTATTCATATTTTCTCCTCCTAATTAGCTATTTCTTTTTTAGCATATATTCTTGAGCTGATATACATTGATGCAATATACACTATTATTGAAATTCCACTTAAGATTAAGTATTTCGGCTCCACTAAACTCTTTGTAGTACCTTCTATCCATATGTCAGCTGTTGGTTTAGATGCAGAAAATACAGTGAATAAAGCAACTGCTATCATAATTAGGTTTGCAAAAATATAAGACTTGTTATATCCATATTTAAATACGATTGGGATACATATTGATATTACTAATAGCACAAGGCTAAGTGATATTAAAGCTACTTTTAAATTAATTAAATCAATATACCATATACCTTTCAACATTTTTGTATATAAAAATGTAAATATTAAAGATACTACCATGATGATTGTAGAAAATAAATATTTTCCATAAACTATGTCATCTTTTTCTATTGGCATACTGTTAAAAAATAAATCTGTCTTATTTAATTCATCTAGATAAAAACTTCTAAGTATGAAAATATAACTTATAAATAACGGTATTGCTATTCCTGCTACAGGCATTAAAATAAAAGAAAATAACAATAATCCAAAAGCTAATTTGCCAATAGTTTTTAAGTCTGCTTTAAAACAAGCTCTTAAGTCCTTTTTTATTAAATTAATCATTTATATTCTCCTTCCCATAATAATAAATTATTTCTTCTAGTGAAGCTTTATTTATGTTTGTAGCCTCTACTTCATAACCTGACTTTATAAATAATCCTTCGCTATAATAATGGCTATCTTTTCTACTTATAAGCTCTATACTTTCTAGTTCTTCTTTACTACCCTTAATTATTTTATAATTTTCATCTATATACTCTTTACTTTTGCTAAATACTAATTTTCCATTATTGATAAATGTAATATAGTCTGCTGCTTGTTCTAAATCTTGAGTTATATGAGTAGAAAATATTACACTTTTTTCCCCATTTTCTAACTCTTCTTGAAGTATATTAATCATTTCTTTTCTAAATATTGGATCAAGTCCTGAAGTAGGCTCATCAAGTATTAATAACTTTGCATTATGGCTTAATGCATTAGCTAGCATTAATTTAATTTTTTGTCCTTTTGAAAGTTTCCCAACCTTGGAATTCTCTGATATATTAAACTTTTGAATATAACTACCAAACTTTTCATTATCAAAGTTAAAGTAAAAAGATGAAACAGTCTTCTTAAAATCACTTACTTTTAAGTTTTCATAAAAATGCAAGTCATCATATACAAACCCAATATTTTCTTTGAGCTTTTTAGTATTATTTTTTATATTTTCTCCCATAAAATATATTTCTCCAGAATCACAATTAAGCAAATTCATTATTAACTTTATAAGTGTAGTCTTTCCCGAACCATTTGGTCCGATTAAACCCATAATAAAGCCTTCTTCTAGCTTAAAAGATATATTCTCTAGTTTAAAGCTTCCAAAATCTTTACTAACTCCTTTTAGTTCTAGCATTTTATTCCCCCTCATATAAGCTATCTAATATTTCTATCAACTCATCCTTAGTTAAACCTATCACCCTAGATAGATTTATGCTTTCCTCTAACTTATCTTCTATTTCTCTTATTTTAGCTTCATAAACAAGCTCTTTATTAAAAGATGATACATAACATCCCTTACCTGGAACAGTGTTTATCATCCCCTGTTTTTCAAGTTCTTCGTAAGCTCTCTTAGTAGTTATGAAACTTATATTCAAATCCCTTGCTAAAGCCCTCATTGAAGGCAACATTTGATTTTCCTCTAGCTTTCCACTTAATATAGCATTTTTAATTTGGTTTACAATCTGAAGATATATTGGTAGATCTGATGCATTTGAAATAATAATATTCATATTTATTCACCTCCCACACTGTATAATATGTATATACTGTATATATACATATTATACAGTTGTTCATAAAATTGCAACCCTATTTGTAAAAATATACGTAAAAAAGGTACTATGAAAATCCATAGTACCTTTTTACACTTATCTATACACAACAATTTAACTTATAGAGTTGAAAAACTCTTCATTTTTAGATATATAGTAATTGTTTGGGTTAATTTTATAAGCCTTATTATGATGATATTTTGATTTTTCAATATTATTTATTTTGAAATAACAAACAGAAAGTTGTAAATGTGGCTTCCAGGTCCAATATTCTGGAGATAAGAATCCATAGCACTCTCTAGGCATTTTCAAATTAAATATATATTTATACCAGCTGATTGCTTCTTCATATCGCTCTTCAGCTTTAAATATGTCTCCTATTCTATATAATGCCTCTGCTCTAGGTGTTGTGTATTCAAAGGTTTTATATAGGCTATTTCTAGCATTAATATAATCTCCTTTTTCGAAGTAGCAATCTGATACTTTACATTGAGAATCTATTTTTTCTTCTACCCAAGCATCCATTTTAGAAAACCTGTCTAAAACTTCTATTGCCTCATCATATAGACCATTATAGTATAATTCCTTACCATAATAGTACACGTCTCTAGTAGACAATATATGACCTTCCTTAATCTTATTTTTGTATATTCTTAAATTTCTATCTCCTACGTCATTTATTTTTTTATGTGTAATAGCTATATTGCTTTCATATACATTTCCTGTAACATGAAGAAATTCATGTATAAAACCAACCCATTTAAAATTATTTTTTCTTTTAACTAACCTATTTCTTTTGTATCTTAAAAGCGGTTGACCACTTTCATCTAGCCCCCTATGGTCGGTCATAGTAACAGTATCAACATTAGAATCCATGATATGTTTTAAGTTTAATAATAATCCTTGGTCTTTTTTTAAAAGCACTTCATCTGCGTCAATCCAAAATATGTATTCTTTTGTTGCCTTACTAAAAGAATAATTTCTAGCAACCGAAAAATCATCTATCCACTTAAAATCATAAATTTTATCTGTGTATTTCTTCACTATTTCTTTTGTTTTATCAGTAGATCCTGTATCTATAACAATAATCTCATCAACTATGTCTTTAACGCAATCTAAGCATCTTCCGATTACATCTTCTTCATTTTTTACTATCATACATAAACTTATTGAAATCATTTTACCCTCCAAAATAATATAAAATTTATTTATAAATAAAAATATCTACTAATATTTAAGTTATGATAATAAATAAAAAAGGACCTATAATCTTTTAAGATTTTAAGTCCTTTTTTATTATTATGTTTTAATTTGTTATCATATAATAAATATTATTTTTGTATCTCTCTCTTATTTGATCTTATAGGCGTTCTAATTAACTGATGTTTTAGGGCTTCCCAATTAAATGGATATAAAGGATAAATATAAGATTGACCTGTCATTGTCTTATTTGTAGCCATCAATAATAATGTTAATAATAACCCTGCCACAAATCCCCATATACCAAATATGGATGTTAAAATAAGCATAACTATCCTACATAGCTTAATAGCAAAGCCAAGTTCAACACTTGATTGTGCAAAGCCCCCAAGGGATACTATAGCAGTATAAAGTATTGTCTCTGGTATAAACCATTCTGTCTTAATAGCAAAATCACCAAGTATCAAAGCACCTACCACTGACAATGACATGCCTAGTTGACCTGGAGTATTTAATGATGCTAATTTTAGTGAATCTACTGCAAATTCTAGAAGTAAAAACTGAATTATTATAGGGACTGCAAATCCTTTATCTGGCTCAATAAACCTAATCCAACCTGGAAGTACATTTATATATTCTAAAAGCAACAAATACAATGGTGTTAGTATTAGAGTAATTAACAATGTAAAGTTCCTAATAAATCTTAAGTAATTACCAGTTATAATTGGTTCATAGTAATCATCTGACTCTTGCATAAAATCAAAAATACTTGCTGGTAAAATTATTATATTTGGAGATGTATCTATAAGAAGTACTATCTTTCCTTCAAGAACATGAGCTGATGCCACATCTGGCCTTTGTGTTGTCTTTATTTTAGGGAATGGATTGTACCATTTTTGTTTAGTTAAGGTTTCAACCAAACTTTGATCTCCCATTACAAGAGCCCTTACATCGATACTTTCCAGTTCTTTTTTTATTAGCTCAACATTATCTGATTCCGCAAGACCATCAATATAACCAATACAAATGTCTGTCCTAGATTTATTTCCTATATTCATCATTTCGAAAACTAAATTTTCATCTCTTACTCTTCTTCTAATAAGAGCAGTATTCATTACTAATGTCTCTACAAATCCATCCTTAGAACCTCTAAGGGTTTGTTCTTTCTGAGGTTCTTCTGTACCTCTTGCTGGGTAAGTTCTAACATCTAATATAATACCTTCATCAAATCCATCAATAATTATGCCCATCGGCCCTGTCAAAACACCAGACACTATTTTATCTATATCATCTTCTTTATCCACTTCAATATGAGCTATAAAATTGTTCATAAAATCAGATATGTTTTTTAACTCGTTCATTTCTTCTTTAGATATAGATATAAACTTATTTAAAACCCTTTCAGCAACTTCATCTTTCATAAAGCCATCTACGAAAAATAAATATGCCTTTCTTCCACCTATATGTATTTCTCTAGCTACTAAGTCAAAACTCTTTTTTACCTTTAACTTTGAAATAATATGATTATAGTTTTTATTCACATCTTTAGTTAATTTAATATTAATCACCCCTTTTTACTAACTATATTTTTAACTATTATTTCTAAATATATGTCATATATATTATTTAAAATATATAAAAGTAAAAAATCTCATCCCTTATATCTCATTTCTTTGTATTTAAAAAGCCCAGTAAATTTACTGGGCTTTTTATATCTTAACTATTTCATTGAATTATATTCTTCTTCAGTTTTAGGAACTTTTATTTCTCCACTTATTATCTTTGCTGTTACTTCATCAATGTAGTCTAATACTTCTTTAGTTGCAAAACTTTCTATATTTGATGCAAGTCCTACTCCGTCTTCTTTTAATCCGTAAACTTTTTCAGCTCCACCTTTGTAGTTTCCTTCAACTAAATCTTTAGCTAAGTTGTAAGAAGCTACATTTAACTTTTTAAGTATCGAAGTTATAACATTTTCTGGTGCTAAGTCGCTTTGGTCTCTGTCTACACCTATTGCATATTTACCATTTTCTTTAGCTGCTTCTATTGATCCATTTCCAACAGCTCCTGCTGCAGTAAGTATTATATCAACATTTGCAGAGTGCATTTGTTTTGCTATAGACTTTCCTTTTGCTGCATCACTAAAAGAGTTTGCATATTGTTCACTTACTTTTATAGCTGGATCAGTATTTTCAGCTCCTGCTTTAAATCCATATTGGTATCTAACTACTGATGGTGCTGGCATACCACCTATAAACCCAATGTTTTTAGTTTCACTCATTTTAGCTGCGACAGCTCCTGCTAAGTAAGCTCCTTCTTCTTCTTTAAATACTACTGGAACTACGTTAGCTGGTATTTGCTCATACGTTTCATCTAATATTGCAAACTTTTGATCTGGATAGCTACTTGATACTTCTTGTATAGTATCTTTTAATTGATATCCTACTCCTATTATTAAGTCTACATCTTGATCTATAAATGTTTCTACATTTTGTATGTATTCTGATTCTTGTTGTGATTCTAAGTATTTCACTTCTATTCCAAACTCTTTTTTAGCTTGTTGTAAGCCTTCCCATGTTGATTGGTTAAAGCTTTGGTCATTTATGCTTCCTTCTCCAAGGACTATACCTACTGAAAGATTACTTTTTGCTTCTTCTTTTTTAGAACATCCTGCTAATAATGATGCTGATATCACCATAGCCATTGATACTGATAATAATTTTTTAAGTTTCATTCGCTTCCTCCTATATTACCATTTCTGAACTATATTTATAACTTTTGTGTTTTAGTTCGAAAACAGAATACTATTTTATAATATTTTTTATAATTTGTCTATATTTTTACTTAAATATTATTATATAAAGGTTTTTCTTAATTATTATTACCATAATCATTTTATAAATTCTCTAATATATATTATTTCTAAAATAAAAAGCCCTATTACTCTAGGACTTAATTTTTGATATTTACTTTATATAAACAAAACAAAGCTATACCTAATTCAACCAAGTTAACCTGCATGGATTTACTCTGGCCAGTTTTACACCACATGGACACATGTTCACAGTTATTAGTTAGTAAGTTAAAACTACCTTCTCCAAGTCTGCTTTTTGCCCTGTGTACAGTTTCTTCTGGAGAATAGTAAGACTTGCCTTTATATATATAGTATCTATCCGCACCAGCCAAAAATCTTTTCATATTAGTTTGTCTTATAAACATATTTCTAAGCCACATATCATCTATTTTTCCATCATAGTGAATTACACAATCATCATTAATATATATCCCATAATGCTTGTATATTTTGTGTTTTGTATAAATCACATCACCATATTTAGCCTTTTCCATATTTTGTCCCCCCAAGATACCTACTAATATTATCTATGATATTACACAGAAAAGGGTTAATATAAAAATTACCTCCCATTAATTAACTACATTTTTAAATCGCTCTTTATGACCATTTCTCAAAGGTCTTTATATATAAAAAATTCGCTTCGCTCATGTCGCCAACGACTTCGTCCGTTGCTCAAAATATTTTTTACTTACAATTAGTGCATTGGTATAATTTCGTTACATGAGTTATACACATATTGAGAACTATTGTGATTTCCTTATACGTAAAAAAGGTTACATCAAAATATTTATATTTCGATGTAACCTTTTAACTTATAATTATATAGTTGTTTCTGCGATAACAGCTTTTTCTTTTTTTGTTTCTGTAAAGTCTTCGTTGTTTAATAATCTATTTAAAACTATACCAACTATAGCTGCTAAACTTAATCCTGTTATCATAACACTATCAGTTATTGGTATACCTATTGCTATACCTTTATTTCCTAAGTATGTTGTTCCAAGACCTATTATCATTATAGTTGCTATTATTATTATGTTATTTTTATTTTCTACACAAGAGCTATCTTTTATAGTCTTAACTCCTACTAAAGATATCATTGTGAATAACATTAAGCTTATACCACCCATAACTGCTGTTGGTATACTTTGTAAGAATCCACCGAACTTACCTACACATGCAAGTAATACTGCAAGTATTGCTGTACGTCTTAATATAGAAGGGTCGTAGTTTTTAGTTATAGCAAGTACTGCTGTATTTTCTCCATAAGTAGTATTTGCTGGTCCTCCTAAAAATCCTGCTACTATAGTAGCTAAACCATCTCCAAGCAAAGTTTTATTTAATCCTGGATTTTCTATAAAGTTTTTACCTACAACTGCTCCATTTGTAGTCATATCTCCTATATGTTCCATAAATACTGCAAGAACAACTGGTGCTATCATAACTATTGCATCTAAGCTAAACTTAGGTAATGTAAAGCTTGGTGCTGCAAATAAACTTGCTTCTGTTATAGTACTTACGTCTACTATTCCCATCATTAAGCTTATACCATATCCAACAAATACTGCTATTAATATTCCAAGTTGCTTTATGAATCCTTTAGCAAATTTATTTATTAAAATTGCTAATACTAATGTTATGCCAGCTATCATAAATTGATTAGATGCCATATCGAATGCTGTCGGTAATAAGTTTAAACCTATAACAGCTATCATTGCTCCTGTAACTTGCGCCGGGAAATATTTCTTTATTTTATCTACTCCCACAGCTCCTACTAATAATGATAACCCTACATATAATAAACCTGCTACCATTATTCCACCTTGTGCATATGCTAAATCTCCACCGTGAGCTTCTTTAGCTGCTATTATTACTGGAATAAATGCAAAACTTGAGCCTAAGAATACTGGTACTTGACCTTTTGTACATAAGTGAAATATTAATGTTCCTATCCCTGCGCAAAATATTGCAACAGCTGGGTCAAACCCTGTTAAGATTGGAACTAATACTGTAGCTCCAAACATTGCTAATAAATGTTGTAATGATAATATAGTTTTTTTCATAAAAAAACCTCCCTCAATTTTTTAACTAGGGAGAACTCATTCTCCCTTTTTCAGTATCTCTGTACTGAATTAAAAGGCATATTATAAACCTTATACAGTTTATGTTTCTACTCTTTTATTGTTACCGAATCTTCTCCGTCAATTTCAGCTAACTTAACAGATATAATTTCATGTCTTGACGTAGGTACATTTTTTCCTACATAGTCAGCTCTAACAGGAAGTTCTCTGTGTCCTCTATCTACTATAACTGCAAGTTGTATAGACTTAGGCCTACCAACATCCATTATAGCATCTAATGCAGATCTAACTGTTCTTCCAGTGTATAAAACATCATCTACTAATATTACTATTTTGTCATTAATATTAAAATCTATATTAGATCCGTTTATAACAGGATCCACGTCTACTTTCTTTAAATCATCTCTATAAAGTGTAATATCAACTTCACCAGTATTTACCTTAGTGCCTTCTATCTGCTCTATCTTGTTAGATATTCTCTGAGCTATTGGTACACCTCTAGTTTTTATTCCAACTAGTACTATATCTTCTACACCTTTGTTTTTTTCTATTATTTCATGACTTATTCTTGTTATGGCTCTTCCTATTGCTTTTTCATCCATTAATTGGGCCTTTTCTATCATGACTGACCTCCTAATTTTAATATGTTATTATGTTTCAATATAAAAAGCTTCTTATCAAAAGACAAGAAGCTGAGAATTGCATACTAAGTATAAATAGCGTCTCACTTATGCCTTTTGATATCTCTGTATCATTTAAAGGTATATTACACTTTCTAAACCTATTATATATTCTTAAATAAGATTTTGCAAGTTATTTAATTTTATTAACAATATCTACAAAATACTTCGGCAACTCTGAATTAAACTCTACATACTCATTAGTTGTAGGATGTATGAATCCTAATTTTCTAGCATGTAGTGTTTGTCCATTAGTTTTAAATTTATTATTTTTAGGTCCATATAAAGGGTCTCCTAATAAAGGATGATTAATAGACAGTGCATGTACTCTTATTTGATGAGTTCTACCAGTCTCTAAAGTAGCTTTCATATGTGTAAAGTTTTCATATCTTTCTATAACTTCAAAATGAGTTATAGCTTCTTTTCCGCCATTTACTACTGCCATCTTTAATCTATCCTTAGGATTTCTTCCTATTGGTTTATTTACCGTTATTTTGTCTTCTTTAACTACTCCATGACATATAAATTCATATTCTCTAGTTATAGAGTGATCCTTTAATTGTTCTGCTAAAGAATTATGTGCATTGTTATTTTTTGCAATCATTAAAAGCCCTGAAGTGTCCTTGTCAATTCTATGAACTATACCAGGTCTAATTACTCCATTTATTGATGATAAATTATCTTTACAGTGGTATAAAATAGCATTCACTAATGTTCCTTCATAATTTCCTGGTGCAGGATGTACTACCATGTCTTGAGGCTTATTTACTATTAATAAATCTCCATCTTCATATACTATATCTATAGGTATATCCTGTGGTGTTACCTCTAAAAGTTTAGGGGCTGGTATTTCAATGCTTATCTTATCATCTTCCTTAACTAAATATTTAGCTTTTTCTACTTTATTATTAACCTTTACTTTATTTTCCTTTATTATCTTTTGGATATAGCTTCTAGACATATCTCCAAGTTGTGCTGATAAATATACATCTAGTCTATCTCCTTCTTCTTCATCTATTACTAAAAACTCTTTTATTTCGTCCATTCTTTCACCTACTCTTTGTCTTCAAAAAACAATATATATACACATAAAAGTATTGTACCTACTACTACAAATACATCCGCTATATTAAATACATATTGCCAAATAAATCTAAAATCAAAGTAATCAACTACAAATCCTAGCCTTACTCTGTCTATTGCATTTCCTACTGCTCCAGCTATTATTAGTATAATAGCACTTTTTCCTAAAAGATTAACATTTTTCTTATATAGATAGTATAACCCAAATATAGAAGCTACTACAGCAACAATTACAAATATCCATTGTTGATTTTGTAACATTCCAAAAGCTGCTCCTCTATTTTCTACATATGTAAGATGAAACACATTTTCTATAACTGGTATAGAACCTATTTCTTGTAAAGAATTTAATGCCCAAACTTTAGATAATTGATCTATTCCTATTAAAAGAGCAATAATTGCCGCATATATATATATCAATATCTTTTCCTCCTAAAAATATATTCATATACTCATTATACAAAAAAAAGCTTCCAAATTGGAAGCTAATTTGATTAAAAGAAATTTTTAAATTACTGTTGTTGAGTTTCTTTATCTTCTCCTAAATGATCAATTAATTCAGATATAGTTACAAACTTATATCCTTTTGCTTGTAGCTGTGGTATAAACACATCTAAAGCTTGTATAGTTTGAGATTTAGAATTTCTAACGCTATTATAATCATGAAGGAGTATAATACTACCATTTTGTATCTTGCTTACTATTGTGTTGCATATATAGTAAACTCCTGGGTTAGACCAATCTCTTGGGTCAAGGTTAGACCATAATATTATATTCATGTCTTTGTCTTTTGCAATACTGCACATATTTTTGCTTATAGCTCTATATGGTGGCCTAAATATTTTTGGCTCTTCCCCTATTGTTTGTTTTACTATTTCTTGCGTTTGAATTATTTCCTTTTCTATTTCTGCATATCCTCTTTTTGAAACATTGATATGTGTAAAAGTATGATTTCCTATTTCGTGACCCTCTTCATGCTCTCTTTTTACTATTTCAGGATTCCAGCCCACTTTTTGCCCCATTACAAAAAATGTAGCTTTAACATCATACTTTTTTAAAACATCTAGTATTTGTGGAGTAAAATCCTCGTCGGGCCCATCATCAAAAGTTAAAGCTATAAGCTTCTCATCATTTCTACCTCTTTTGATTATTATGCTTTCATAATCGTTTACTACATCACTTTTAATGTTTGTTACTTCTTTTGTTTCTTCACTCCTAATATTATAAGTGTATATACCTAAAACAAATAACATTATAGCAGGTAGTATATACAGTATTTTTTTCATAATAGCACCTTCTCCTGAAAGTTTAGTTTTTATCTTCTATTTTTTCCTGTCTTATTTAAGTTAGTTAGCTTTTCTAAATCCTCAGAGTAAAAATTGCATCCTTCATTAACAAAGTTAAGATCCATTTGTTGATTTTCATTAGGTAAATTATCATGTTCTTTAGCACAGTGAGAACATAATCCAGTCTCTGGTAATATATCTAGTCTGTCCTCATCAATTTGATTTTTACATATGTCACATACACCATAAGTTCCATTTTCAATTTTTGTAAGAGCAGACTCTACTTGACCTAACTTTCCTTTTTCATGAGTAGTTAAACTATTTTGCATATCTTGCATAAATACATCTGTACCTATATCACCTATATGATTATCATAACTTGATAACTCTCCTGAAGCATATCTTTCACTAGTGTGATGAGTAGTGTTTCCAAATAAAGTATTATCTTGCATTTCTGAGATAAGATTTGTTAATTTACTCTTCTCTTCTTGAAGTTGTTTTTTGTATTTGTTTAAATCCATAATATACACCTACCTATTTCTATATTTGTCTACAATGTCTACTAATTCTGCTATGTATTTACCTATAATAGGCAAGTCTACCCAGCTAGCTAATAAATAAAATGCTACACCTGCTAGTAAAGTAAAGCCTATAGCTTGTCCAAATCCTTTTCCTACTCCGGCTACAAAGTTGATAACAAATAATCTACGCCTACTATCAGTAAGCATCATATAATCTCTTATTCTGCTTCTTTCAATAATTAAGATTAGTCTTTCTAAATATCTTCTTATTATTCCTAAATCCTTTTCCATATCTCCTGATAAATAAAGTTCATTTATTGCTCTATCAACTTCCTTCATATCTACAGGATTTGTATCGTCATTATTAAATTTTCCGGGTATCAACTTTTGTCACATCCTTTATAAAACAATGATTACTAAATTATTATGTGGAGAAAAGTCTCTTATAATGCAAAAACAAGGTATAAATAGATTACATAATTTTATAATCTATTTATACCTTGTAAGTTATCTATTTTTTATATTTGCACCAATAATTATCATCACATTTCTTCTCTGGTTTATCTTGAACTAATGCCATTAATATTAGTTGATCTAAACTTGGATGTCCACATGGTAAACAACCTCCATCTACTAATTTTTGTAAACTGCATATTAATGATGGATGATTACATGGTAGTTGTAATTCTTTTAATAAGTTGTAAACGTGTCTTCCCAAATACATATATATTTCTCTCATATCTTGATGACTGCAACATTCACAACAGTTTTGGCAACATTTATTGCAGTTATCATGTTTTTTACAGTTATCTTTTTCAATACATTCATTATTTTTTGAGCAAGTGTCTTTAAATATATAAACATGTTCTACTACAGTTTGTTCCTTGCATTTTTTATTTTTATTGCATCCCATATATCTAGCTCCTTGTACTATATTGTAATAATGGATTTATTATCCATGATATAATATATGAAGGCAATCTAGCTTTTGACATATGAATACACATTTTTATTTTTTTACTTATATTTATATAAAAATATACAATACAAATATGTCTAGCCTCTAATATATTTCTTATTAAAAAGAAAAGAGAATCAGCTCAAAATGCCAATTCTCTTATTTTTCTATAAAAACTTTCTTTCTATTAATCCTACTTTTTTGTATACTTTTCTTAGTGTTTTTCTAGCTTGTCTTTCAGCTTTATCAGCACCCATAGCATATACTTTTTCTAAGTAATCCTTGTTATTTAATAAATCAACATATTGCTCTCTTATAGGTCTTAGAGACTCAACTATAACCTCAGCTACATCATTTTTAAAGTCTCCATACCCTTTACCTTCATACATAGCAACTATTTGCTCTACAGACTTGTTGTCTAATTGAGAGTATATGTCTAATAAGTTTTTGATTCCTGGTTGTTCGTCATCGTATCTTATTATACCTAATGAATCTGTAACACTTCTTTTTATCTTTCTTCTTATTGTATCTGAATCATCAGCTAATAATATAAATGCATTTTCATTTTCATCAGACTTACTCATTTTTTTAGTAGGTTCTTGTAAACTCATTACTCTTCCTACTTCTTTTTGTATATATGGCTCAGGTATTTTAAATGTAGGTGAATATCTATTGTTAAATCTAGCACCTAAGTCTCTAGCTAACTCTAAATGTTGCTTTTGATCTTCTCCAACTGGTACTAAGTCTGTTTGATATAAAAGTATATCAGCAGCCATTAATACTGGGTAAGTAAATAATCCTGCATTTAAGTTTGCTTCACTTTTTTGAGACTTATCCTTGAATTGAGTCATTCTGCTTAACTCACCCATGTAAGTCATTGTGTTTAATATCCACATAAGCTCTGTATGCGCACTTACATGTGATTGTATAAATATTGTATTCTTTTCTGGATCTAAACCACAAGCTAAGTATTGAGCTAATAGTTGCATAGTGTTAGCTCTTAAATCTTTAGCTTCTTGAGGCACTGTTATAGCATGTAAATCAACTACACTATAAAAACAGTCGTATTCATCTTGAAGCTTGGTCCAGTTTTGGATTGCTCCTAAATAGTTTCCTAGAGTCATTTTTCCAGATGGTTGAGCACCACTGAATATTACCTTCTTTTCACTCATTTATTTCACCCCTATATTGATTTTAACATGTTTAATACTATATCTTTAGAGTTGTGAGCTGCATCTTGAACAAACTCTTCATATGTAACATCTGCTGTTCCATCAGCCTTATCTGACATTGCTCTTATTATTACAAATGGTGTATTGTTTAAAGCACAAACTTGAGCTATAGCAGCTCCTTCCATTTCTCCACAGTAAGCTTCAAATTCATTTACTAACTCATCTTTTAATTCTTTAGAGCTTATGAATATATCTCCAGAAACCACTCTTCCTTTAACTACTTTATGAGTTTTAGTTTCTTCTACTGATGACTTGAAAGCTGCTTCTACTAGTCTTTCATCTGCAACGAAAGTTGAAGAATCCATTCTTGGTATTATACCTTTTTTGTATCCAAATACTGTTGCATCAAAGTCATGTTGTATTGCATCTGTTGATATTACTATGTCATATACATCTAATTCTGAGTGTAGAGCTCCTGCCACACCTGTATTTACTACTGCATCAACATTAAACTCACTTATTAATATTTGAGCACATAGTGCTGAGTTTACTTTACCGATTCCACATCTTACTAAAACTATTTCTTTTCCTTCTATTTGACCTTGGTAGAACTTTAGGCTAGCCTTTTCTACAGTTTCTCTAACATCCATTAGTTCAACTAATATGTCTACCTCTTCGTCCATTGCTCCTATTATACCTATTCTGTTCATATGTTCCTCCTACGTATTTAAATTTATCTTCATCTAAGCTTGGGATTTGTTTCTATAACTTTTATGATTTATTATAAGTTATTTATAGCAAGCTTAGTATTTTTGTAATTTGATTTTTTCACATTAAAAAACCGTCCTAAATAAATAGGACGGATATTTTCCGCGGTACCACCTAAATTATATACACTTATATAATAAATGTATATCTCTTAATATCTGCTATAACGTGCAGTCACGATATCAGCTATTTTAAAGTAAATTACTTTATTTCACCTAACTCCTCAAAGGTCCATTCACTAAACTTTTCTTGTTAAGTTCTCACCACTCTTAACTCTCTGTATTGAAACTATATTTAGCTACTAATCCTTATCATAGGATTATTTTATTCTTTTTTATAATAATATGTTTGGACAATAATTTTGTCAACTATATAAATAGATTTATTTTTATATTATAGATGTTATTATATTGTATTAGTATTATTATATCAAATATTTTAATAAATAAACATGTATTACATATATTTATTATTTCTATAAATACATATCATTAACTTTAATATTTGGATTTGTATATCTTCCTTTTTTGGTTGTCAACTTTCCATATTGTATAGCCTTAGTTGGACAATAATTTATACAGGCTAAACACTGACTACACTTACCATTCCAGACAGGCTTATCATCTACTTTTATACATTTATTGTTACATACTTTCTCACAAATCTTACACCCTATACAGTTGTCATTAACACTAAATTTTTTAGTACTCCTTGCATAATCATTAAATAATGGGCTTATGATATTAGTTGTAAATTTAGGTGCTCTACCCTTATCAACTTCAAAAACACCTCTATCTTTATTATCAATAGTATTTTTAATTACTTTAATTTTATTTTCTAATTCTTTAAGCTTATTTGCTTCTACTTCTTTGCTATCAACATCTCCCATAATAATATAATTATTAGGTGCTACTATTGAAAATCCGCTACTTAAATTTAATCCTACATTGTTTAATTTATTATTAAAATAATCCATAGCATTTCCTATTTCTTCTCCACAAGTAATTACTGAGCATATATAATTATTCTTATAATTATTTAGTTTTATTTTATTTATAAAATTAGTAACCATCTCAGGTGGAGCCCATGCATATACCGGGTATACAAATGTTATACTTTCATCGTCTTTTAAATCATATTCATATATATCTTTATTACTATAAGTTTCTTTAGCTATTGAAATTAATTTTTCATCATTATCCTTAATACTCTTTGCTACGTATAATGAATTTCCCGTTCCAGAAAAATAAAATATCACCTTAATCACCTCATAAATTATTATACTTAATTATAATATATATTAGGCAATCAAGGTGGTTAATGATTAGTTTATTAAATTGTTATCATTTGTGGTTTAGAGCTAGATTTATAATACCCCTACTAATATAGCTCCTTCAGATGTATATGTTCCCATTACAGAACCAACTTCACTTATTACAACCTGATCAAATTTATGTTTCTCTTCCATAATTGCTCTTACTTTTAAAGCCTTTTCTAAGCAGTTAGAATGTCCTATAGCTAATATTTTTCCACTCATGTCTGGTGATCCACTATTAACTTTTTCTAATACCTTCTTTAAGCTACCCTGTTCTCCCCTTGCTTTATCTACAGGTTTAACTAAACCATCAGTTACATGTATTATCACCTTAAAGTTTAGTGCATTTATTAACTTTCCTGCTAAAGGATTTATTCTTCCACCTTTTATAGCATTTTCAAGAGTTTCAAGAGCTCCAAAGAACACTATTTCATCTCTAAGTCTTTCTATTTCCGAAGTTATTTCATCAATAGTTTTTCCCTCTTCAATCATTTGTCCTGCTTTTATTACTAAAAGCCCTGCTCCTACAGAACCACTAGTAGAGTCTAATACTCTTATATCTTTTTCTCCATATTCACTTATATACATATCTTTAGCTAGTACTGCTGTAGAGTATGTTGCAGATAATTTAGACGTTAATGTTATTACTAAAACACTTTCCTCTTCACAATCAAATAAATTCATAAACCTATCTGGTGAAGGGCATGATGTTTTTGGAAGATCTTTCTCTTCTCTCATTCTTTTGTAGAATGTTTGATTATCTATTTCTACTCCACCTATAAAGCTTTCTTCTCCAAAGCTAACATTAAGACCTATTATCCCTATGTTATATTTATCTATTATATCAATTGGTAAATCGCAAGAACTATCCGTAATTAATTTTATTTTCTTCATAAATATTTACCTCATTTCTCCATTCTAAAGATGTCGGTCGCCCGACCGACTGATTATTTTAATTTAATTTTATACTGGAATGATTAAAAAGTCAATATAAATGTAATATTATAAAATGGTAGGAATTTAGCTTTATTGACAATATATTTTTACACATTTATAATAATATTGATTTATTAATGTTTCTTTGTATGGAAAGGTTGATTATATGAAACCAAATAACACAAATATGAAGCAGACTATTTTGTTAGCTGCTACAAAATTATTTACAGAAAAAGGTATAAAAAATACCAGCCTGGCTGATATTGCTAAGGCTGTTGGCATAAGCAAGGGTACTCTATATTATCATTATTCTTCAAAAGATGACTTGGTCGGTGAAATAGCTGATGCACATTTAAGCATAATAACAAGCTCAGTTCTTGACTGTGTTCAAGATGTAAGTAAGGAACATTCTAAAGAAGATATGATTAAAGCTATATTAGATAAAATTTCTAAGATTAAGGGTACAGGTAGGATACATATGTATCTCCTTTGCGAGGCTATAACAGGAAATGACTCTTTAAAAGACAGAATTATGCTAAATTACATTGAGTGGAGAAAAACACTTAAAAGTGAAATAGAAAAAACATTAAATATTACTGGCTCTTCAGATGCACTATCATTCTTACTTGTATCTATAGTTGATGGTCTTGTAGTCCAAAGCTTATTAAAAACAGAAGAAATACCATTTGAAGATATTGCAGAATTTTTAATTAATCACTGGGCTTAATTTACAAAAAAAACTGTCTTAATCTAAGACAGTTTTTTATATGTGGTCACCTCTACCATGCTTTATTTTCTAAAAAATCACTTGCTCTATTTTCTGCATTTAGAACAATGTTATTATCATAGCCTATAAGACCTAATAGCTTAATTGCATTTCTTGTTTTTGATTTACCTTCATAAAGTTTATAATCAAATTTAACATCTGTATCTGTTATAACCTCTTCAAAGTGATAATTGTCAAACTTTTCTTCTAATATAGAAGTTAACTCTATATCATGTGTAGCTGAAATACATATACAGTTACTATTACCTAAAAAAGATAATACCTCGCTAGATGCAGCAATTCTTTCAACGGTGTTCGTACCTCTTAATATCTCGTCTACAAAACAAAGGCAAGGTACTTTGTCATTTATATTATCTAATATCCTCTTTAAAGATTTTATCTCAACTATATAATAACTTTCATTACTAAATATATCATCTTTAAGTGCCATAGAAGTATAAATATTAAAGTAAGGTGACTTATACTCTCTAGCCAAAGAAGTGTATATTGTCTGGGATAAGATTGCATTTATTGCTATTGATTTTATAAATGTAGATTTACCAGATGCATTTGATCCAGTTAATAAAACATTTTTATTAAAAATTGCACTATTAGCTACAGGATTTTTTATAAGAGGATGATAAATATCAACAAACTCTAAATAATTCTCTTCTTTATTTCTACTCGTTGTAAAAACTGGTTTTGTATAATAATCTAAACTTTCTCTATATGAAGCTACTCCAATTAATGCATCTATCTTTCCTACATACTCATAAATATTTTTAAAATCTTCTTTGTATTTAATTAATGTATTTTTAACTTTTTCATAATTTATTAGTTCTGTAAGAGAAATTATGTTTGTATATTCTGAAATTATATCAATGTCTGACATTATAGAATCTGAAGATGTTCTTATTGATTTCTTCTTAATACTTTGTACATTTTTTATACTCGCATCTATATCATGTAGATTATCATCAATATAGCTTAGCCCCATATTTTTTATCTTTTCTGCACTTCTAACCGTAGATATAATATAGCTAAATCCATCAGCATTATAATTTTTATTTTTATTATTTTGACTTATGTAAATATTTATGAGTATTGATAAAACTAACAATATTAGAAAGTACTTACTAATAAACATTAATAAAATACTCACTATAGGAATAGATGATAATATTCTATATTTTAGTAATTTATTATCGCTAAAATCATCTTCATTATAAAGACAATTAGATATGTAAGGTAACCTTGACTTTCCTAACTTTCCCAAAATATACTGTATCTCTTTTCTCTCTTTTTCATTTTTACTAAAGTACTCTATTAAGTTATCTGTTTTCTTCAAAGAATTCTCATCTAAAACAGGATTTCTTAATATATCATATAGTATTTCCTCTCCTGCTGTACTTTGAGTATTATTAATCTTTTTAAATACATCATCTAAATTTAAGTCATTCCATGTTATATCATCTATATAATGACTATTTTTATTATCACTATTTCTAAAGTAGTTTGATACACTATTCATTTTTGTCATTACATCATCAATATCTATTTCTTTTCCGTAATCTTCTTCTATATTTTTCTTTATATATTTAAGCTTTTTTGTATGTTCATACAATGAAAACACAGCTGATATTAAAAATATACCCATTACAGCAGCTATAAACTTCAGAATTTCTTCCATAAATATCTCCTTTTTATAAAACCAAATTTATCCTTTACTTAGTTCTTTTATTTCTGCAAGGATACTTATATACCCTTCATTATTTTTTAGTTCACTTAACTCTACTTCAATTACATTAGCTAAATTTTCATAAGTTTTATTTAATATTTCATCGGTACATATTGGTTCTCCATCAGGTAAATAGTCAAAGCACCACATTTCATTGCTATTAAATAAACAATCTTTATTAAACTTTCTTGCATCATCTAATATTTTGCTTAAACAATCTATTGCTTTTTCTATTTCTTTACTATTCATATATATTTTAGCTAACATTAAATAATTTGAATCCATGGGAATAAAACTTTTATCTTCTGCATAAAGAACTTCTTTAATTTTTATTGATAAATCTATATATTGCTTAGCTTTTTCTATATCTAAGTTTTTTTTATCAGACTCTGCTCTGTAATCACAATAAGTAGCAGCTAGTATACTACAACTAGAGTACATCTGTATAAATGAATTTAATAAATTATTTTGAAGTAATTTTCTTCCCTCTTCTATTTTACCTTGCCCTAAATAGATACTTGGTAATATTGTATTTGGATCTACTTCTGGAACATGTATTTTAAGTAAACACTTTTTTGCATTTTCTAGTTCACTTAATGATATATACTTAGAGCTTAAGTGAAACAAAGATGCTTCTCTTAAATCAATGTTGTCACTATTCTCTATAATATCATTAAGTATTTCTATACTTCTAATGTTTATATTTAGTGCCTTTTTCTTGTCATTTGATAACGTAATATACATATCGTATACATGTATTAATTTATGTTTTAGTAAGTAACTTGACGGATATTTTCTAATACTTTCATCTGCTAATATTACAGCTTCTTCTAAATTCTCACTTGCTATTAATTCTTCACATTCTCGTAATATATTAGATATGTCATCATTAGTAATATTTACTTTATAATCCATAAGCTCATCTATTGTAACATTAAAGAAACGTGCTAACTTAGGTAATACTACAATATCTGGATAAGATGATTGATTCTCCCACTTTGATACTGCAGCTGTTGAAACACCAATATAATTTGCTAATTGCTCTTGTGTTATTTTATTTTTTCTTCTTAATGTTTGAATAACTTCTCCTATTTGCAATTTTCCCATTTTTACTCCCCTTTTATATAAAAATATATTTTATCCTCTTTGCCATTATATGTTTTAAGTATATATTAAAAGGGTATATGTAACAATGGAGTTAAAGTTAACTTATACTACTAAAAATCAACTGTTGGTTAAGTTATATTTTACATGTAACCTCTTTACACGTTTTAATTATATGCCTAAAAATTAAAAACAATTAAAAATAACCTTAGTACAATTTTTATATTGTACTAAGGCTATTTATTTTATCAAACTATACTTATTTGTATAAATTTATTACTTATATAAAGAATGCTGTTCCTGGTCCTATTGGTAATCCTACTAGCGCCCAGATTATAGCAAATATAGTCCATCCGAATAAGAAAGCCATAGATATTGGCATCATTGTTGATATTAAGTTACCAACACCAAAATCTTTCTTATACTTTTGTCCAAATACTACTATAACACCTAGGTAGTTCATTAATGGTGATATTACGTTAGTAGCAGAGTCACCTATTCTGTATATTAATTGTACCCCTGCTGGCGTAAATCCTGCTACCATTAATATTGGTACGAATATAGGTGCAAGTAATCCCCACTTAGATGAAGCTCCACCCATAAATAAGTTTACGAATGCAGTTAAGAATATAAATGCAACCATTAATACCATAGTCCAGAATTGGCTATCTGTAGGTATCATAGAAACTAGCTCAGCTCCTAAAGATGCAACTAATACACCTAAATGAGAGTCGTTAAAGTAATTTAAGAATTGAGCTACGAAGAATAATATAACTATTATCGGAGCCATATCAGCCATAGCTTTAACCATTGCAGGTACTATATCTTGAGATTTCTTAAACTTCCCTGATTTAAATCCGTATAAAAGCCCACTAGCTCCAAATATTACGAACATTAACATGATTATCATGTCACCTTTGAAGAATAAAGTATCTAAGAATTTATCAACAGTAGTTAATGCTAATCTTCCATCTTCTCCAACACTTGTTATACCAACTGTAGATGATAAATCTCCAACTATAGGTATAGTGTTATTTTTATCTATAGGTAATACTGTTAATACTATTAACCCTATTATTATTAACATTATCTTATTTGTGAATTTGAATGCAGATACTTCTTGAGCAGAAGGTTCATGATCTGGTTCTACATTGGCTTCACTCTTGTTGTATTGACCTAATCTTGGTTCAACATACTTGTCTATAACTAAAGTACCTAATATCATTATTACAGCAGTAGATGCCATCATAAAGAATAAGTTACTAGTTACTGATAATCCACCAGCTAAAGCTGTTCCTGCAAGAACGTCCCCTGTTTCTGCTGCTGCTTGTGTGAATGGTAATAATAAAGCGTCTGTTGAAGACACGAATAAGTTTGCACTAAATCCTCCAGAAACCCCCGCAAAGCCTGCTGCAAGTCCTGCTAAAGGATGTCTACCTAATGTATAATACATTAAAGCTGCAAGTGGTATTAAAACAACGTATCCTGCATCTGAAGCTAAGTTTGACATAACCCCTAAGAATATAACAACTGGTGTTACAAGCTTCATTGGAGTAGCCTTAACTATACTCTTCATTGACATTGTTAAGTATCCACTTTGTTCCATTAATCCTATTGCTAACATTATTATTAATATTGTACCTATTGCGTACATATTCATAAAGTTAGCTATACCTGTACCTATGATGTATGATAGTCCGTTTGAATATGTTTCCGATACAACTGCACCACCAGCCCCTACTTTTAATACTTCTATTGGCTTTTGTCCTAATAAGTTGTTAATTGGGAATTCTCCAAGTGGCGTTTTTGCAACTACACCAAAACTTCCTAGTACTGCAGACGCTATTAATACAAATATTGATATATATATGAACATTAGTACTGGGTGAGGTAACTTATTTCCAAGTTTCTCGATTGCGTCCATGAATCCGCCAGATTTCTTTTGATCTTTTTTCTTCATGCTTAAATCCATTTTTTACTCCTCCTTTTGTATATTTAATTATTATGCCTATAAAATATTTTAACATATAACGATAAAAAATACATTGTTTTTACATTTTTCCTTATTTTATACTTAGTTTCCTAAGTTTTCATTTATTTAATGTGGGTCATTTTTCTCAAAACTTTATTTTATAATCACAAAATAATGTTTTCCTAACTTTTTTTAAGTCTATTTGCTTATCTTTTTTAATTTTTCACGTATTTAGTAATTTTAGCAATATTTATTAAAGTTTGTATTTTAAAAATCTTTTCATAATTGAATGATTTTATAATATAATTTCATATTTTAGTTAAATAAACATAATAACATGCATAGATTATTAGATATACTAGTTCCCTTATACATAAAAAAACTCCTCATAGATGAGTATTAATACTTTTATCTATGAGGAGTTTTATCATTTTTTAAATTTTATTTAATTTAATTATTTAACTATTTTCTAACAACTTTTATACCAGTCATATGGTCATTTAAGTTGTGCTTTTCTAAAGATTCATCTTCTACTCTGTTTATTTCTAAAGCTAAAGTTTCAGATTTTATATAGTCATCGAAGTTAGCTACAGCCTTAGCTATTTCTTCATCTCCACAGAAGTCTATAACTATGTTATCTAATACATCAAAGTTGCTTGATTTTCTCATTTGTTGTATCTTAGATATAAACTCTCTTGCGTATCCTTCTTCTATTAACTCATTAGTTAATGTAGTATCTAATATAACGAATAAGTTATTTTCCATAGATACGTTAAATCCTTCTTTAGCAGCTATGTTTATTAAAACATGCTCTTTATTAAACTCGAAGTCTTCTCCATCTATATCTACTGTTAAAGCCTCTTCATTTTCTAACTTAGGCACAGCATCTTGTGCATCTAGCTTATTTAAAGCTCCAGCAAAGAATTTCATCTTAGGTCCTAGAACCGGCCCTAATACTTTGAAGTTTGGCTTTAAACTAAAGTTCATGTATTCACCTAAATCTTTAGCAAATACAACATCCTTAACATTAAGTTCTTCTTTTATTAAGTCTACAACGTCGCTTATAGTATTTTCAAACTTACCATCAACTAAAACTTTTTGTATTGGTTGACGTACTTTTATTCTTGTAGCTTCTCTTGAAGCTCTACCTAAAGTAACTAAGTGCTTAACTAAATCCATTTTTTCTTCTAATTCATTGTCTATTAAGTCTAAATTAGCTTTTGGATATGAAGTTAAGTGAACTGATTCTTCACCAGTTAAGTTTCTGTATATTTCTTCAGCTATATAAGGTGTAAATGGTGCTACTAACTTACAAAGCTCTGTTAATATTTCATAAGTTGTGTTATAAACTGATTTCTTATCTTCAGTTAATTCAGTTGCCCAGAATCTTCTTCTAGAACGTCTTATATACCAGTTAGATAAATCTTCATTTATAAAGTCTTGTACCATTCTTACTGTTTTGTTTAATTCGAATATTGCTAAGTTTTCTTCAACTTCTTTCTTTAAGTTGTTAAACTTAGATAATATCCATCTGTCAAGCTCTGGTCTATCTTTGTATTCAACAAAGAATTCGCTTGGGTTTATATCATCAGTGTTTGCATATAATGTGAAGAAGTTATATACGTTTTTCATTGTTCCTAAGAACTTACTTTGAACTTCTTTTAATCCATCTACATCAAATCTTGTTGGAGTCCATGGTGGTGATACGTATAATAAGTACCATCTTAAAGCATCCGCTCCATATTGGTCAAATAACTCAAAAGGATTTACTGTGTTTCCTCTCGATTTACTCATCTTCTTACCTTCTTTATCAAGTACAAGGTCATTTACAAGTACTTTCTTGTATGGAGCTTTCCCCATAACAAATGTAGATATAGCAAGTAATGAATAGAACCATCCTCTAGTTTGATCTATACCTTCACAGATATAATCAGCTGGGAATAATTGTTCAAAGTTTTCTTTGTTTTCAAATGGGTAGTGATGTTGAGCAAATGGCATAGCTCCACTATCAAACCAACAGTCTATAACGTCAGTTACTCTTGTCATTGGCTTTCCACAACATTCACATTTTAAATGTATATTATCAACGTATGGTCTGTGTAATTCTACTGTTTCTGGGTTTACATCTTCTACAGCTTTCTCAGCAAGTTCTGCTCTTGAACCTACAGAATCTTTGTGTCCACATTCACATCTCCATATGTTTAGTGGAGTTCCCCAGTATCTACTTCTAGATACAGCCCAGTCGTTTAAATTTTCTAACCAGTTACCAAATCTTCCTTCTCCAACGAAAGCTGGATACCATTCAACAGTCTTGTTATTAGCTATTAATTGGTCTTTTAACTTAGTCATCTCTATATACCAGCTTGGCTTAGCATAGTATACAAGTGGAGTTTGACATCTCCAGCAGTGAGGGTAGTTATGAGCTACTTTTTCCTTGCTGAATAATTTATTTTCTGCATGTAACCATTTTATTATTTCAACGTCTACTCCTTCTTCCATAACGAATTTACCTTCCCATGGAGTAGTAGTAAACTTACCAGCTTCATCAACTGGTTGTAATACTGGTAATCCGTATTTTCTACCTAAGTTGTAGTCATCTTCACCAAATGCTGGCGCAGTATGAACTATACCTGTACCATCTTCAGTAGTTACATAATCTCCGCAAGTTACGAAGAATGCTTTTTCATCAGTTTCAACGAAAGGCATTAATTGTTCATATTCTATATGTTCTAAATCTTTACCTTTCATTTCTGCTAACACTTCATAATCTTCACCTAATACTTTGTTAGCTAAAGCCTTAGCAACATAGTATACTTCATCATTTTGCTTAACTTTTACGTAGTCAACTTCTGGTCCTACTGTTAAAGCAACGTTTGAAGGTAATGTCCAAGGAGTAGTTGTCCACGCTAAGAAGAATTCGTTAGCATCTTTTCTCTTGAACTTAGCTACTACAGTATTGTTCTTTATCTCCTTGTATCCTTGAGCAACCTCATGTGAAGCAAGACCTGTTCCACATCTTGGGCAGTAAGGAAGTATCTTATGTCCTTCGTAGATGTATCCTTCTTTATTGAACTTATTTAATATCCACCATACAGATTCTATATAGTTATTATCTAGTGTTATGTATGGATTATCTAAATCTATTTCATAAGCCATTCTTTCTGTCATTTCTCTCCATTGCTTTTCAAAAGAGAAAACAGAAGCTCTACATTTTTCATTGAATTTATCTATTCC
Organism: Romboutsia sp. LXY-2; assembly: GCF_056171995.1. Taxonomy (NCBI): domain Bacteria; kingdom Bacillati; phylum Bacillota; class Clostridia; order Peptostreptococcales; family Peptostreptococcaceae; genus Romboutsia; species Romboutsia sp. LXY-2. Next base: position 969,889 of record NZ_JBKFGI010000001.1, read on the forward strand.
GTAGTTTTCTATTTCTTGCTTATCAGATAAACCTAATTCCTTTTCTACTTGTATCTCAACTGGTAAACCATGAGTATCCCATCCAGCTTTTCTCTTTACTTGATATCCGTTCATTGTTTGATATCTACATACAGAGTCTTTTAATGTTCTAGCTATAACGTGATGTATACCTGGGTTACCATTAGCTGTTGGTGGTCCTTCGTAGAATACGAAACTTGGATCATTTTCACCTTTTTCTAATGTTCTTTCAAGTATATTTATATCATTCCAATACTTTGAAACTTCAGCTTCTGCTTGCTTTACAGAGCTATCTACTAGTGGCTTAAACTTTGCCATACTATCACCCTTTCCTAAATGATTATTATATTAATGATTGTTAGCATATTTAATATAAGCTAATCTTTTTTAAACATAAAAAAACCCGTCCCCTATAAAAAGGGACGAGTATTAATCGCGTTACCACCCTAATTTTGTATGCATTATAAAATAATAATACACACAACACTCTTATTGTATAACGGCATTACCCGGCACAGCTTAATAGGTATAACCGTTCAGCCTGCAGCTTAGGAGTGATATTCATCTTTATAAATTTATTGGTTCTCAGCTTACCCAACTCTCTGTAAAATTATCTAAAGACTACTGTCTCCATCATCGCTTTTGATGTTTTAATTAATTTATATATAATAGTAGATTTTATATTAAATTGTTTGAATAGTCAATATAATATTACAAACTTACTATAATTTAACTAATTACGAATTAATTTTTCTAAATTATTCTTGAGTTACTGCAGCTTCACCTGTTTCAGTTTCCTCTAAAGTATATATACTTGTAGTTTCAAAAGGATTTTTACAAGTTTCATCTACATCATAGAATATTTCATCTATACTTCTCATTTCATCTTCTATTAAAGACTTAAACTTGTTTCTAAATATCTTAAATTCTTTTACTAATTCATCGTACTCTTTTCTTATTTCTATAACACGATTATTAGCTGTTTCTATTATTTGTCTTGCTTTTAAGTCTGCTTCTTCTACTATTATTTTAGCTTTTGTATTCGCCGCATGAGTAGTATCTTCAGCTGCACTTTGAGCTGTTATTAAAGTAGCTTTTAAAGTTTCCTCGATATTAGAATACTTATTTATTTCAAGTTCATATAGTCTTATCTTTTCTTTAAGGTCTAAATTTTCTCTATATAACTTTTCAAAATCTTCTTTTACAATATCTAAAAATTCATCTACTTCTTCTTCTTTATATCCTCTTAAACCTTTTTTAAAATCTTTGTTTTCTATTTCTATTGGAGTTAGCATTATTCCCCTCCTATATTATTATCTTCGCTTGGATTTTTATTTTGCCTTTTTTTGTTAAATCTCCTATTTGACTTACAATAGCACGCCCCTTACCTCTAACAGATAGTAAGGAACCACCTTCTATTATCTTAGATGGAGAATCTATTTTTTCATAATTCACATGTACTCTATCACCATTAATGTATTTTGCACTATCTTGCCTAGATATATTGTATAAACCACTAATTATACAGTCCAATCTATCTGAAGACACCGTAAAAGATACATCTTTATAGCTTGGAGGATTATATGAAATTTCATTTCTGCTAATTTCTTTAACATTAACATTATTTCTAGATACTTTTTCTAGATTCATAGTAATAAAATCACATATATCTTCACTAACTATTAATTGACAGAAATTTTCATGTATTATTATATCTCCAATTTTTTCTCTCTTTATACCTAGATTCAGAATTGCACCTAGATAGTCTTTATGAGATATACTTTTAAATTTAAAATTACCTTCAACTTGAATAAATCTAAGATTATTTTCTATATTTTCATAGTCCATATAAAATGGATATATGAATATAGTGCTTCTTTCTGCTTTCTCATAACCACCATCAACAGTATATTTTAAATCACTTTCTGAATTTAAGATGGCAATAGCATTTTTAACCTCGAAAGGATTTAAAAACTCTGTTTGTTTAACATCATAGTTTTTTAAACAACTATTAGCTTTGTCTATAATCTTAAACATCTTATTTTTAAGGTCAATGTCTTTAATATGATTAGTAAGTTTTAACTTGTCCATTTATTCACCTTAATACATCATCATTACTATGACTCTCTGAGCTAATCTAACAAGTAATATAGCTACTATTGGAGAGAAATCAACAGGCCCATTCATAAACTTGTACATAGCAGATCTAATAGGCTCTTCTATAGGATTAGTCAATGTAGTAATTATTTCATAAACCCTATTTTGAGTTCCACCCGGAACCCATGACATAATACATCTAACTATTATCAAAAAAGATATCAAATCTAATAGTTTATATACCGCAAATCCTATCGTACCCATATTTATACCCCTTTATTATTTATTTTGCCAAGGGAAAAATGCCTTACTTTCTAACTCTTTTTTCATGTTTGCATCTATATCCACATTATTTGGCGCTAGTATAAATATTGCCTTAGAAACTTTTTGCATACTTCCTTCTAAAACATAAACTGCACCATGCATGAAATTAAATATAGATTTACGAGTTTCAGCATCTTCTAATAAACCTTCTAGGTTAACTATAACTGCTCTTCTTTGCTTAAGATGATCTGCTATTTGAGTAACCTCTTCATATTTTTTAGGTTCAACTATTACAACCCTCATTTGACCTGCAGTATGTATATTTACAATTTTACTAGCTTTTGCACTGCTTATTGCATTAAGTTGACTGCTTAACTCCTCTTCTTCTTCAGATTCTACAGTCTCTTCATACTCATCTTCATTGTAATCTTCTTCATCATCAACTATCCAATTTTTAATTTTTGAAAACATTCCATCTCCCATATTCGTATCCTCCTTAAATAAGTTTTATTATTTGTTGTAGTTTCTTTCTCCAAAAATTGATGTTCCAACTCTAACAATAGTAGCACCTTCTTCTATTGCTATTTCATAGTCATTGCTCATTCCCATAGATAATTCTTTCATTTCTACGTTAGGTATATTTAACTTATCTATTTCTACAGATAAATTTTTAAGACCTTTAAATACATTTCTCACTTTTTCTTCATTTTCAGTGAAAGGTGCCATAGTCATAAGACCTTTTATGTGTATGTTTTTATAATTTTGTGAAACAGTCTTTACAAAATCGGCTACACCTTTTTCTTCTAAACCATGTTTACTTTCTTCCTTAGATATATTGACCTGAACTAAGCAGTTAATTATTCTATCTATATTTTCAGCACGCTTTTGAATTTCCTCACATAATGCTATTCTATCTAAAGAATGAATCATATCCACCTTATCAATTATGTACTTAACTTTGTTAGTTTGGAGACTTCCAATTAAGTGCCACTTAAGGTCTTCTCCTATAACATCATACTTTCTAGCTAATTCCTGAGGTTTATTTTCGCCTACAGAAGTTACACCATTTACCATAGCTTCTTTTACTGCATCAACATCTACAGTTTTTGTGACTGCTAATAAAGTAATTTCTTCACTTGATCTATTAGCTTTTTTTGCTGCATCTTCCATATTTTTTCTTATAATACATAAATTTTCTTTAATAGATCCCATTATGCCACCTACTTTATTTTTATATTTTTGCTTATACTATTGGGTTTTAAAATTATCTCATCGTATAAATTTATACTGTTAATACCATTTACTTTGTTGTTGTAGTAATCTATGTAAACATACTCATCATCTTCATAAACTATTCCTTCTAACTTTACAAAGTATGAATCATTATTTTCTTGATTTACAACATATACACCTTGAGTATCATCTACAACTTCTATTGATGTCTTTGGTATCTTTAAACCATCTATTTGCTTATATATTATATCAAATTCTTCCACTCTTGTATCATAAATTCCAATATTTTGGCTAGTAATTTTAAATATAACTATAGTATTCTGCCCATCTTCGTATATATTATCAATTTTCGCACTTATCACATCGTCCTTATAATTTAATTTTACATTTTTATTTAAATCGAATTTTTCTGATTTGGATTTTTCAACACAAATAGCCATATACATATTGTTATTATCAATTAATCTAAGTATTGGTTCTTTATTTTTCACATTTGAATCTGATGTATTTATTTCCCTGTAGTTATTATCGGTATTTTGTATATCTTTTTTAGTTAATTGAGACAACTTGTCCAAAGTAAACTTTTCTTCATTCCCATCAACTTTAAAAGAAACTATACCTGATATTTCAGAACTTAGCGTTGAAGTATTTTTCTCCAACTTAGTGCTTAATATCTTTTTTTGACTTTCCTTAGTCTCAAGCTTTTTGGTATCTATATCATTATTCAACAGCCTATTTCTCTGTTCTATAATACTATCTAAAGCTTCTTTATCGCTACTAATTTCATTGTATTGTTGATTTAATAAGCTTAATTGTATTCTAGTGCTAATTTCCTCAATTTCATTATTAAGTTTTGTTATTTCTTCACTAGAAAAATTTTTTTCTCCACTTTTAAGTGCATTTATTTCTTCGTTTAGCATTTCTATTTCTTTAACTGTTTCTACATCTTTTTTATCAGAGTATATTGTGGCTACCTCTTGAGATTTTGCTATTTTTTCGCCTTCATCTACTAAGGTTTCCACTTTACCTGAACTGTTCGAATATACTACATGTTCCTCTCTTACTAATAGCCCCTTAGCGTTAAGTTTAAATTCAATTTGCTCATTCTCTAGCACCAAAGTATCTATGCTTTTTGCAAAAGCATTTAGCCCAAACTGAAAAAGTATATATACAAATATTATTAGAGTAACCAACCTAGAGTATTTTATTTTTCTCAAGACAACACCTCACAATCTCTGTAGTTTAATTCTAACTTAATAATTCTTCAGAATGATTGGATTTCCTCTATTTCTTCGCAAATTTCAATAAAAAGAACACTACATAATCAGAGTATTTTATTAAGTACCCTAAATTCAGTAGTGTTCTTTGTCTTATATTATTTAAATAAAATTATAAGTGCATTACTCCAAATGATGCTGTTAATAGCGTTTATTCCTCCACACAAAAAGAGTTGTGAAGTTCACCAGCGAAAGTAGGATATATATGTATCCTGACATTTGCAGGCGCCATTTTGCCTGCATGGAAGGTAACCTATATATCCCGACGAAGCGGCCAACTACACAACTCTTTTATTTATCTATATCTATTTAGCTGATTGCTTGTTTCTTTCTACCCAGAAATCAGCATTTTTTATTCCTAATTTAACAGGGTCAAAGTTAATTTCTTCTCTTGGAACTCCTGCTTTTAATTGTTGATCATAGTCTTTAAAACACTTCATAGCTGTGTTAGATAATAATAATATTGCTATTATATTTAACCAAGCCATACCTCCAACACCTATATCACCCATAGTCCATGCAAGTTCTGCTGTTTTCACACATCCAAATACTACCATTATTAACAATGCTATTCTTAATATATTTGTAGCTATCTTATTACTACTTCCACCACTCAGTTTCTTAGTTATATAAACTAAGTTAACTTCTGCTATATAGTAGTATGCCATTATTGTAGTAAATGCAAAGAAGAATAACGCTATTGCAACGAATGCTGAACCAAATCCACTACCTGGTAATAAAGTATCTACTGCTGTTTGAGTATATGCTGGACCAATTTCTGCTCCTGGAAGATTTTCAACTATATAACCGCCTGCAGCATCTTGGACGTTATAACTTCCTGTCATTAATATCATAAATCCAGTTGCTGAACATACAAATAACGTATCTACATATACAGAAAATGCTTGAACTAAACCTTGCTTAGCCGGATGGCTAACTTCTGCTGCAGATGCTGCTTGTGGTCCTGTTCCTTGCCCAGCTTCGTTTGAATAAACACCACGTTTTACTCCCCAAGCTATAGTTGAACCTATAATTCCACTAAATGCGGCTTCAGCACCAAATGCTGATTTAAATATTAATGCTAATATATCTGGAACATGAGTTATATTTGCAACTATTATAACTATAGACATAATAATATATATTCCGCCCATAATAGGAACTATCAATTCTGCTGCTGAAGCAATTCTCTTTATTCCTCCAAATATTATAAGTGCCAATAATACAAATAAAATACCTGCTGTTACTGTTGTGCTTATTCCAAATGCATTATTCATAGCTGTAGCTATAGAATTGGATTGTACTCCTGGTAATAAGACTCCAACTGCTATAAGCGTAACTATCGCAAATAATATACCATACCATTTAGAGAAAGTTGTATTTCCTAGACCTTTTTCAATATAATATGCTGGACCTCCACGATATTGTCCTTCATGTTCTTCTTTATATATTTGCCCTAGTGCAGATTCTGCAAACGCTGACCCTGCTCCTAAGAATGCTATAGCCCACATCCAAAATAAAGCTCCTGGACCACCCATAGCTATTGCAGTTGCAACACCTGCTATGTTACCTGTACCTATACGACCTGCTAGTGCTGTACATAATGCTTGGAATGAAGATATACCTTCTGCTGATTTTTCACCTTTGAATAATAATGTTACCATTTCTTTAATGTGTCTTACTTGTGAAAACTTAGTTCTGAATGAGAAATAAACACCTGTTAATAAACATAAAATTACTAGTGCATTACTCCATATGATGTTATTGAGTGCTGTAACAAATCCTTCCATAAATTACCCCCTAAATTAATATTTTATAATACCCATATTTAGAGACTTAAGCCCCTTTGTGCTTTTGCATTATGAAATTATTCTATTGTTAGGTTCTATAGACTTTTGACTCTTTATTAATATTTTCTATATTAAATTACTTTTTCCTTTATATTTTCTGTAAATTTTTAATTTTTTTAATATTCATAATTCTAATCGCATGAAATTACTCGATAATCAAACTTTAATACATAGAAGTGCGTCATGAGATATGTGTATTAGTATTACTTGGTTGCATAAGTTTTATAAATATTGTGAGCTATTATAATTCCTTATACGTAAAAAAGGTTAAATCAGCTTACTATTTAACCTTTTTTATGTATAGTGCTTTTATTTTTAGTTAAGATAAACAATAATATTAATTACTATGATATTTTTCATTTTATTATAATAAGATAGTTATTATGTTACTGCTTCCTTCATTAATTATTTTTTGTAGTGTTCTTTGTATCTTAACTCTTATTTCTTCTGGCATTGTATATAATTTACTTTGTAATTGTTCTTTTACTAAATCATGTAGAGATTTACCAAACATATTAGATGCCCAGATCTCACTTGGATCTTGTTGCATTAACTCATCTAAATATTTTATCATTTCTTCACCTTGATTTTGATTTCCTACTATCGGAGAAACCTCAGTAGATATATCAGCTTTAATTATGTGAAGAGATGGAGCATTTGCTCTTAATTTTATTCCATATTGCTTTCCTTGCTTCATTATTTCAGGCTCTTCTAAAGTAAGCTCATCTAATGATGGAGCAACAACTCCATATCCCTTAGTCTTGGCATCTACAAGTGCACTTTCAACCTTGTCATACTCTGTTTTAACTCTAGATAACTTAGTTATAAGACTTAATAATTGATGGTCTCCCTCAATCTTAAATCCACTTTTCTCTTCTAGTACATTGTAGAATAAATCCTGCTTAGTGCTTAGATCTATAGTTATTACGCCTTCTCCTAACTCTACATTATCTACTTCTGTATCATCTAAGAATTCTAATTCAGAAAAACCAGCTACTATACTTTCTACATCTCTAATCTTACCTATTTCAGCTATACTTTGCTTCAATGTAAATATTATGTTATTTTTTATCCAATGATTTCTTTCTAAACTTTCTACCCACTTAGGTAAATTTATTCTTATTTCATTTAGTGGGAAATCATATAATACAGTTTCCATAACTTGTTCTATGTCCTCATCTTCCATCTCAGCAACGTTTAAAGGAACTATTGGAACTTGATATTTATCCTCTAGCTCGCTTCTTAGTTGGTTAGTTTCTTCGCTATATGGATTTAAAGTATTTAGTATTACTGCAAAAGGCTTGTTTAGAGATTTTAATTCATTTATTACTCTTTCTTCAGGAACTACATAATTCTTTCTTTCTATTCCTGTTACAGAACCGTCAGTTATTACTACTATACCTAAAGTAGAGTGATCTCTAATAACCTTTTTAGTACCTATTTCAGCTGCTTTTTCAAAAGTCATCGCTTCTTGTGACCAAGGAGTTGACACCAATCTTTGTTTTCCATCCTCCTGATGGCCTAGTGCTCCATCAACTATGTATCCAACACAATCTACCATTCTTACTTTTAGAGATACAGTGTCTCTTAATTTTATTTCTACTCCGTCTGCTGGAATAAATTTTGGCTCAACTGTCATTATTGTTTTACCTGATCCACTTTGTGGTATCTCATCTTGCGTTCTCTCTCTTTTGAACTCATTTTCTATGTTTGGCAATACAAGCTTTTCCATAAACTTTCTTATAAATGTTGATTTACCTGTTCTTACAGGCCCTACTACACCAATGTATATATCACCTTGAGTTCTTTTAGCTATGTCCTCGTATATGTTGTTCATCCTTTTTCCCTCCTGCATATGGTTTCTTAGTAAATTATATTTATGATAAGGATTTAATATTACAAAAATATAAATTAAACTTATATAAATTGTTATTCTTTAATTATTTTTATAATATTTTCGATATTTCTACTATGGTGTTTTGCAGATTCAATATTCCATACCCCTGAGTAGGATTCGGATATTTATATATATCTATCTTAGTTGCCCCAAGGATTAAATACGTCTTAAGCACTGCAGTATATACTGTATTTTCTGTATATGTTTGTTGCTCTGTGAGATAATCTATTAAAACCGCAACTACTCCACTTACAATAGAACTACTAACACCTGTACCTGTTCCTGTATTATACGTCTGACCTCTATATGTTGAAATTATATCAACACCAGGTGCAACAATATCAGGCTTTATCCTTCCTTCTTCCAAAGGTCCTTTAGATGATCCAATCCACATACTATCTATTACATCATTGTATGCTCCTACTGTTATTACATTCTCCAAAGTAGCATAAGAACTTATAGTAGATGCAGGATCCGGAGCAAGGAATCTTGTATCTGAAGAAATCATTTTTTTATTAGGTATATAAATATCATAGTTTCCTTCTATAATAAATTCTGGATTAACTCTAAACGTCCAAACTCCTGGCTTAACATCTTTTAAATACATGAAAAATTTCTCATAACCAGTTTCTATCCATGGGTAAACATACTGTATTTCATATTCAGTATCTTCTAAATTATAAATTCCCAAATAAGGGTAATAGTCCGGTGAATATTGAATATCATTACTAATTTCACCTGATGGAGAAATCAACTGACCTCCTACTTTATCTGGCCCTTTCATGTATAAGACAATTTCTAAATCTTTCTGATTTCCAACTTGAATCAAAACATCTCCTGACTCATTAGCATTTTTAATTTTTCCTTGGTGATGTATGTCAGTATTACCTTCATTTCCTGCCCCTCCTACCATTACTACACCTGGTTTATTGAGAAATTCAAATGATTCAAGGAGGGACGCTTCTATTGACGGGCTCGGAGACTTACCTACAGAAAGATTTATTATTAAATATTTATCCTCTCTCAATACGAGTTTTTCTAAATATTTGATAGCGGCAAGGAAATCAGCTGTTTGATAGCTTATTTTCCCCTCATCATAAGGTCCTCTGTACTCTCTTAATTTTATTACTACTAGTTCGCTATCTACTGCAATACCTCTATAGTTAGAGTTTAAATTCCCCCTACCACTACATATTCCTGCTGCAAGAGTACCTGTTCCTATTTTATCCTCACTTAATGTTGAATCATTTTCTTTTATTGCTTTATTTATTTCTTCTCTAGAAAATTCAGTTCCAAATAAAAGCCCCTCAGGAGGAGTTCCTTTAGTACTATCCTGATCCCATATAGACATTATCTTAGTAGTACGGTCTTTATTTATAAAATCTGGATGCAAGTAATCTATACCCGAGTCAATAATTGCAATAATCACATTCTTACCACTAGCACTAATATATGGATTTTTATCAATAAACTCTATGTTTGATGCAGCCGCTACAGTTTGACCTTGTTCAATATTATCTGTAATATTAATTAATGAGGACATAGGTTCAGACCTTTGCCACCATGCAATAATATCAATTTGAAAAAAAATAGTTTCGTCAAAATTACTTAATGTATATATTGATGCTATTTTAGAATTTAGAATAATAAATCGATCTATATTATTTTCTTTTAAAGCTTTCTCTAGCTCTTCCTTAGTGCTCTCATAAACTATTAGATAAGATTTTTCCATACTTTTCAAAATCCCTCTTCCTTCAATTATTTAAATACTATTTCATTATTTAATCTTAATATATTTTTTGGCTTTAATAATTTATCTTTGCATTTATATATTTATTAATTTTTATTGTATAACTTATTTTTTAGCTTTTTTAATTCGTTTACGAAAATAGCATTCCTCTTTATTTATTTCTTTTAATTGTTCTATATTAAAATTTAATAAATTTAACTTACCATAACCCATACTACTATTTGGATATTCAAATCTTGAATCTCTCTCAGCAAATTTAACTAATAACGACTTTAGCTTTTGAGAATATAAGTGGCTATCATTACCTCTTACTACTCCCCATTCTAAAATAAGAGCACACACTCCTGTAACATGAGCAGCAGCCATACTAGTTCCTCTCAAAGCTTCTTGAGTACCATGCATATATATAGGTGCTATATCCTCCCCAGGAGCTAATATATCAGGCTTGAACACTTTAGACAGTACGTTACCTTCTCCAGAAAATGTTGATACCAATTCACTTCTATGGTTATAACTACCAACTGTAATCACATTTTCTGCTGTACCTGGTGATGTGACAGTAGATTTTCTATCAGGAATTAAAAACTTTGATTTACTCGTATTACCATCTAATATATAGATATCAATATTTCCTGTCATTATATTAACTGGAATAATTACTATCTTCCATATACCTAAGTCTATAAAATCGTCAGAAGTCATATTTATATTAATTTTTCTATTTAAAAAATAAGTTGAGACAGGATAGAAAAATCCTTTAATTTTCGTTTTTCCTATAATGTTTTTAACTTCTCCAGATGATAAGGATATCAACTGAGTTTTTCGATTTTGTGGACTTTCTAAATACAACATAAAATCATCAGCAAAATCTGGCCATAAATCTATATTAACTTGTTTACAACCTCTATCAACATTAAATTCAACCTCTATATTTTTACTTTTATTTTTAATATTAAGATTTTTATGATGTGATTTATCTCCATTATTTCCTAATGCTACTACAATATTATTTTTCCAATATGAACACATACAGTTAATATAAGTTTCAAATAAACATATTCCTTTATGATTGCCTTCATTGCTACCATAGCTAATATTTATTGCTACAGGCATATTTAATTCTATACCCTTATCTAAAATAAATTTTATAGCCCTCATGATATCCGTGCTTTTTGAATTAGCGTTCCCTTCAATATCTCCAACTCTAACAACTATCAAACTTGCTTCACTAGCAATCTCGGCACAAATTCCTGCTACATTTGTACCATGCGCACTAACAGTTGATACGTGTATTTGTAACTCTCCATTAATAGCCCTATCAATATCTTTATTAGTATATAAAGTTCCTTGACTAAATCCCGCTGGTGGTTTTCCTTGTATAGATTGGTCCCAATAATATAGTATTTTTGTGTCCCCTTTATTATTTTTAAAAACAGGCATATAATAATCTATCCCCGAGTCGATAACACCAAGTATTACACCATCTCCTGTCAGCCCACTATTTTGCTTAAAATTATTTATTCCTGAATTTATATAACTCTGCTCATCCTGTGGTTCTAATATAAATGGTTTTTCTATATATTCTATCTCCTGGTATTTTGATAAACTACATAAAGTTTCTTCAAAATTTGAACTAATAATTGCATAATTATATCCTAATTCTTCTATATATACCTCTAGTTCATCTTCTATTCTTTTAATATTTCCATTATATCTAACTATAACTTCATAATTTATGACAATCCCTCCTTATTAAAACCAACTTATTTTAGTTGTTCAAACATACCTCTAATATTTAGCACACCATATCCATAATCATTATTTGGGTATATTCTATTTGGATTTCTATCTGCTCCTGCCTTTAAATATGTTCTAGCTTGTTGAATAAAAGCTCTGTCTGGATATGTTCTTTCTACTAAAGTGTATTGTAAATAGAGGGCTAATGCTCCACTCACATGTGCTGATGCTGCAGATGTTCCTGTAACCGTACCATAACTATTTCCTGGGTATGGCCCTATTATATTTACCCCAGGTGCAACTATGGAAGGTTTACTTAATCCATCTACAGTTGGACCTCTTGATGACGTTGGCCAAAGTCCTTTATTGATTGTATCGTATGCACCAACTGCCAGTACTTCTTCTGCTGAAGCAGGAAAATCGATGGTATAATAAGGATCCGGTTGTCTGAATTTAGTACCCGGCTTCAAAAATACCCTATTAGGTAAAAACAAATGATATACACCACTAATAATATTTTCTCCTGTCAGTCTAATTTTCCAGATACCTTTTCTAGCATTACTAATTTTAATCCTAGTTTCTTGTTGGCCTGAAAATGCTGTAGGATATATATATATTATTCTATATTTTGAGCCTTCCAAGTCAAATATACCCGTTATCTCCTCATAACCTTGTACTTCCAAACTTTTACTTTCCTCTCCCATTGGTGATATTATAGATACAATAATTTTGTCTGGTTTGTTAGCCAATACTTGTATTTCTAAGTTTTCCTCTTCCTCAGATACTTCTACTTCTATAGAAGCACTCTCTCCATTAAATTGTAATTTTCCTGTAGCATGTGTAGCAGTATTCCCTTCATTTCCTGATCCAGCAACTAAAAATAGTCCTCTTGTAAGGTATGGCGAAAATTCCTCATTAAATAGTATTCTTGAGTTTAGGCCTATTGAAAAGTTACTTCCTAAAGATAGATTTATAACTACAGGCCTATCTAGCTCCAATGCTTTTTTGTAAATGTATTGAGCAGCTGCTACTAGAGTTACATTATTATAATGTCCACTAATCTCTGCCACCTTTACTACTATGAGCTCAGACTCTTCTGCTATACCAGAATATGCTTTATTAATATTTCCCATACCTGCACATATTCCACTGATTATCGTTCCATGACCTACCTCATCTTTAGATAATGAAGGATCGTTGTCTGCTATTGCTTTATTTATGTCTTCCCTAGTATACTCACTTCCAACTAAATATTCTTTAGGTGGCTTACCTTCTTTTGATTGATCCCACAAGTATAATATTTTTGAAGTTCCATCAGGGTATATAAAATCTCTGTGTAAATAATCAATCCCAGTATCAACTATTCCAATAATCACACCTTTTCCCGTAATAGAAAGATTAGGATTATTTTTAAGAAAATCTGCACCTGTTTCTGTTGTCGCTACAATACCTCCGGATGTACCTTCTCTAACCTCTCCTAATACTGCAAGGTTTGATATTTCTTCTAGTTTTATAAATCCTTTCATTGAAACTATTTTTTTTACATTTGCTTTAGTATTAGGATTTATAAATATAATTCCTAAGTTATCACCAAAGTTTAATAATTTATAAGATTCCCCCAGACTCTTAAGTTCTTCCTCAAACTCAGGACCATGAATAACTCCAAATCTCGGTATAAAGCCTTCAAAATCTATATTTTGTCTATATAAATTTAATTGTTTATCACTTTCTATGATTTTTATTTTATTTCTTACTATATTATTATTGTAGTTATTTTTTAAAAATAGCTCTTCATAGTCTAATTTATCTAAATTAAAATGACCATATCCCATACAGTTTTTTGGATAGTCAATGTTATCTATATTATCTCTATCTATTATAAAAAGTTTAGTGCACTCTGACATTGCCTTAGAGTAATGCATATCAAATTCTAACTTTCCACTTATTACACCCTTAGGAACCATTACTATTTTCCATATACCAGCTTCAATTGAAGAAGTTGAACTCATTTGAATTTTTACTCTTCTTTCTGTTATAGATTGATCTATTTTTTGAAGATATCCTTTTATTTTTGTATTACCAATAATATTTTTTATTACTTCTGATTTAGCTGAAATAGTATATGATTTTAATTTTGATGGGCTGATTATATATAGTTTAAAATCACCTGAGATATCAGAGTACAGATTAATATTAAGTTCCTTTTCACTCTCACCGACTCTAATATATATCTCTAATTCTTCACTCTGTTCATTTATATTTATACTTTTATAAGTAACATTGTCTCTACTATTATTTTCTAGACTATTACTGTACTTAATATCTTTAACCTTTTTATTTACAATATTAGAGTGATATTTTGGTGTAATAATTATTGTTTTTTCGATTTTTTTAATTTCATCGTGCATCAATATAGCATCATCAATTTTTTTGCTAGAACTAATAATCGCATGATTATTCCCTAGTATTTCAGCTTTCATATTTAGCTTTTTAGCTATATCCAATATATCACCAATATATTTTACTATTACTTCATAAGGTATATTAATCCCCTCCTAAGAATCTAATTTATATACTTCATTTTAATAATTCTATATTTATTGCAACTTCTTTATAAGATATTATATTTAAGTTTTTAATATTATTGCTTATAATATTACTTTTTCTTTTAAGTTTATAATACTAACATACATTTTATATACAATATTTATATACAATATAAAAAAAGCTAGGATTATAATCCTAGCTCATCATTTACTATTTCTTCCATTTCGTGAGTTTTATTCCTCATCATTAAGTCAATTACTACTTCATTAGGGTTCATACCTTCATAAAGTACAGAGTATATAGCATTAGTTATAGGCATATCTACGCCTAACTCTTTAGCCACTTTATAAGCTACCTCAGTTGCAGTAATACCCTCTACTACCATTTTTACTTCTGTAAGTGTTTCATCTAAGCTTTTACCTTGCCCAATAAGTATACCAGCTCTTCTATTTCTACTATGCATACTTGTGCATGTAACTATTAGATCTCCAATACCTGATAACCCTGCAAATGTAGATGTATTTGCTCCCATAGCAACACCTAATCTACTTATCTCACTTATACCTCTTGTCATAAGTGCGGCCTTTGCATTATCTCCAAAGCCTAGTCCATCACATATACCAGCTCCAAAAGCTATAATATTTTTTAATGCACCACCAAGCTCAACACCTACTATATCAGGATTTGTATAAACTCTAAGTTTAGGGCTCATAAATATATCTTGTACAGTCTGAGCTATTTCTAAGTTCTCAGAAGCAACTACTACCGTTGTAGGTATATCTCTTGATACCTCTTCTGCATGAGATGGTCCAGAAAGGGCTACATATGGATTATTAGGAAGTTCTTCCTTACAAACTTCTGATAATCTAAGTCCTGTTCCTTTTTCTAAACCTTTAGCAACATCAACTAATATTTGATTCTCTTTAACATAAGGTTTAATGTTTTGACAAACACTTCTTATTGCTTGCGATGGAACTGCTAAAACAACTATTTTACTATTTTCTAAAGCTTCTTCAAGACGTGTTGTTACTGTTATGTTGTTAGGGAATAAAATTCCTGGTAAGTAGTCTATATTTTCTTTAGTTTTATTTATTTTATCTGCCTGTTCTTCATTTAATGTCCAAAGGCTTACTTCATAACCTTTTTTAGCAAGGCTTAATGCTAGAGCACTACCCCAGCTACCAGCTCCTAATACACACATTTTTTCCATTTTAAACACCACCTATGTATATAGTAATATTAATCTTTCTTTTGACCTATCTTTCTCTCTGTTCCATTAAATAGTCTCTTTATATTTTCTCTATGAGTATATATAACTGATAAAGTTAAGAATAAGCATACAATAAATCCTTCTTTATTTTTAAGTGCTATCATTACAATTGGCGACATACCAATTCCTAATACTGATCCTAAAGATACATATTTAGTCACAGCTACTATAATTAAGAATACTGCAAAACAGCTAAGGGCTATCACTGGATTCATAGCTATCATGGCTCCAAGTGAAGTTGCAACCCCTTTTCCACCTCTAAATCCTAAAAATGCAGGCCAATTATGTCCACACACTACAAATACTACAGCTATATAACCTGCCATTAGGCTATCTACTCCCGCTATATTTGCAATTAACCTTGCAATAAATACAGCTAACATACCTTTAAGCAAATCACCTAAAAAAGTAAGCGCTCCCGCTTTTTTTCCAAGTGTTCTAAGTACATTTGTTGAGCCTGCATTACCTGAACCTTGTGTTCTTATATCTACGCCTGCCATTCTTCTTGCTATTATATACGAAGTCGAAACATTACCTAAAAGATAGGCAATTATCATGATTATTATGTAACTAAACATCTTAACCCCCCTCGAGTAAAATTCGCTTCGCTCATTTCGCCAACGTCTGCTCGGCAAGCTCGCATCCCGTTGCTCAAAATATGCTCCCTTACATTGTAACGTCTGCTCAACTAGCGAAGCATCTTACTTTTATTTAAAAATATTATTTTCTTTTTTGATTATATTCAAATCTTATTGAAGTTCCTTCAAATCCAAAGTTCTCTCTTATTTTATTTTCAAGATATCTTTGGTATGAGAAGTGAGTTAACTCCTTATCGTTTATGAATAGAGTTATCTTTGGTGGCTTAATATCAGTTTGTGCACCGTAGTAAATCTTTAATCTCTTACCTTTGTCTGATGGTGGTTGGTTTAACATTACAGCTTCACCTATTACATCATTTAATGCTGATGTAGATATTCTCTTACTTTGTTCACTTGCAACAAATTCAACTGTTTCTAGTATCTTATTCATTCTTTGGTTAGTTTTTGCCGATACGAAAACTATTGGTGCATACATCATGAACGGGAACTTTTCTCTTATTTCTTTTTGATAGTTACCCATTGTTTTGTTATCTTTTTCTATTAAATCCCACTTATTGATTACAAATATACATCCTTTACCTTCGTCATGCGCTATACCTGCAACCTTTGTATCTTGCTCTGTAAATCCTTCTGCTGCATCTATTACTATAAGTACAACATCCGCTCTGTCTACAGCACTCATAGCTCTTATTACACTGTATTTTTCTACATTTTCATATATTTTGTTTCTTCTTCTTATACCAGCTGTATCAATAAGAAGGAACTTTTGATCACCTTTTTCAAAGTAAGTATCTATAGCATCTCTAGTTGTACCTGCTATTGGACTTACTATAACTCTATCTTCACCTAATATGTTATTAAGTATAGAACTCTTACCAGCATTAGGTTTACCTGTTATCGCAACTCTAATTATATCTTCGTCATACTCTGTATCTAATCCTTCTGGGAAATTTTGTACAACTTCATCTAATAAGTCTCCAAGTCCCATACTGTTAGCACTTGATATTGCAAAAGGCATTCCAAGTCCTAATTCATAGAAATCATATACATTGTCATATTGATTTTGATTGTCTATTTTGTTAACAACTAATATTACTGGTTTTTTAGTTTTTCTAAGTAATTGTGCTACTTCTCTATCTGCAGCTGTCATACCAGCTTTACCATCAACTACAAATAATATAACGTGAGCCATATCCATAGCAAGCATAGCTTGGTTTCTCATTTGAGTTAATATTATATCGTCATTAGCTGGTTCTATACCACCTGTATCTACTAATGTAAAGTATTTAGTTAACCACTCTACCTCCGTAAATATTCTATCTCTCGTTACTCCTGGAGTATCTTCTACTATTGATATTCTTTTTCCTGCTAATTTATTAAATAATGTTGATTTACCAACATTTGGTCTTCCTACAACCGCAACTACTGGTCTATTATCACTCATAGCAATCTCCTTTCTTATTTTAAAAGTTTATCTACAAAGTCATTTCCTTCATTTAAGCAAGGAACGACTTCTAGTTTCATTATTTCATTAAGTTCTTTCAATGTTATATTATCAAGGAATATTTCTTCGTCTGCTTTTAACATACTTCTAGGAATATACAATGTTTCTCCTAAATCTTTGTCTTTTAACTGATCTATAATATCAGTAGCAGTAATAAGACCTGAAACAGTTATTGTCTCTCCGAAGAAATTATTTACAATCTTATATACATCTATTTCTATATTATCAAACTTGTCCATTACCAATTTAGCCATATTCTTAATAAATTCATATGCTGAATGTCCTGTTGCTATAGAAACTTTTTTCTTTCTTGTTAAATGTTCTTTAGGTAATGTAGCTAAATAATCAGTAATTTCTCTTTCTAGCTTGCTTATCATACCTACTCCATTTTCAAACTGTATAAATCCTTCATACTCATCATACTCAAGTAAAGGTCTATTTGCTATTATGTAGAACTCGTCTGATAAAAATGCAAATCTAGTTCCTCTTTTCTCAAGATATTTCTTTTGTATTTCATTGATTTGGTCTATAGTTTCACTTGCAGTTTTTTCATTAAATATTTCTAAATCAGGTAAATGACTTCTATGCTTAGTTATACCAACAGGAACTATTGCCGCACTATTTACATGTGGATATAGTCTTTCTAAATCAGTTATTGTTCTAGTTAACTCTTCTTTATCATTATATCCGGGACATAAAACTATTTGGCAGTTCATTTCTATACCTGCTTCTGCTAGTCTTTCCATTATACTATATAATTTACCTGCAAATTTATTCTTTATCATTTTTTGTCTTAGTTCTGGATTAGTTGTATGTACAGATATATTAATAGGACTTATCCTATATTTTATTATATTATTTATATCTTCTTCACTCATATTTGTAAGAGTTACGAAGTTTCCTTGTAAGAATGATAATCTTGAGTCATCATCTTTAAAATAAAGAGTTTCTCTCATTCCTTTTGGAAGCTGATCTATAAAGCAAAATACGCATTTATTTCTACAACTTTTAGCTTGGTCTATTATAGGATTTGTAAACTCAATGCCTAAGTCGTCGTCATAATCTTTTTCTATTTCATATATATATATTTCGCCATCTTTTTTCTTTATTTCTACTTCTAAGTACTCATCACTTAGTAAAAATTTATATTCTATAATATCATGTATAGGCTGCTCATTTATTGATATTAATAAATCTCCGACTTCAATACCAACTTCTTCTGCTATACTATTTTTATATACTTTACTTATATAATTATTGATGTTTTTAACGTTGACTTCCATTTTCTATCACCACTTTTCTTATAAATACATCATATTATAATACCATGTATGTATTATAATAGTCAACTTACAAAAGGTACCGCAAGGTACCTTCTTAATGCTTAACTACAATTAATGTTCCTTTTGTTAATTCATGAACCATCCCACCAACACTTTTTGCCATTAACATAGCTTTATGTTGTAAGTCTTTATTATCATTAGCATGGAATATGGGACATCCTCCACTACTCTGTAAGTTCTTATCTGTTGTTAAAATAGCTAAGGTATATTCTGTTAAGCTAGTATTATTTCCCATTATTGTGCACTTCCTTTCTCACCTATTTTATAATTAATTGATAAGTTTTTACCTTTAGAACTTGAAAGAATAGGGGCAGATTTGACAGCTTCTATAACTTTTTGAGCATCTTTTTCTATTGGTATATAGGCTAACATAATACTTTCATTTTTAGGGTTTCTTCTTGGAAGAGGAACAAACGCTGGCTCATCATCTTCTCTTTTTATACCTAATCTAGAATAAATATTAAATACTATAGCTTGTCTTTGACCTGAATCATATAATATACTCGCATTACTATAACTGTTATCCTTTGGCTTTATTTCTATACCTATTCCATACTTTAAATATCTTTCTCTATCGCTTTCTAAACCTACATTTGTAATACCTTTTAAATCACCTACTTGCATTATTGTTCCATCTACAAAACTAATTTTAACTTCTCTAACATCTGCAATATCTCCAACACTTTTTCTTGTTATTAATTTTTTTATAAGCAGCGATAATGCTATCCCAAATACTCCGCTTATCATTAAGCTTGTATTATTAGTTATATTAAACTCTTTAATAAGCATATGATAAAACGCCATAGTTGAAAAAGATGTAAGTATACACATATAGTTTCTTACTTCGTATGTTCTTGCTATTTCTTCTATAAATGCACTTCCTCTTTTAACTAGTTGAATATCTTCTAAGTTTTGCAATGTATTTCTTCTACTTTCCCTAACTTTTCTAAACTGCTCTGCCGCTAATGATAAGAAAGTTATTGACGTATAAGACTTCGCTGCTAAAGCTGGTACTACTAATGCGCCTAGTGCAGAAGCTACAAAAGCTAATACCATTTGTGTTAATAATGTATTCGGTTGGGTTGGATATTGTTTTTTATCCAGATTTAACATTATTACCCTAGACATTACCCCTATAAACATTGCTACTAAAAATGCTCTATCCACTATATCACCTCATCTAAATTATGCATTCTTTTTATAATCACTATTTTTACTTTTTGCAGTCTCTAATATAGGAGTACTTTTTGCTATCTTAATCATTGTGTCTATATCTTGTAAAATAGGAATAAATGGTATCACCACCGTATTTTTGTATATATTCAATTTAGATACAGTTAAAATATCTTTTTCATCTACATCTTTATTTACTCCCATGTGTATAAAAATATTATGTATTATCGCTTGTCTTTGACCTATGTCACTAACAATCCCATAATCTCCAATATTTTTAGGAACAATTTCTATTGCAAGCCCTTCTTCCAAATATCTTTTTCTTGTATCTTCTAATCCTATATTTGATATCATTACATCATTTACTTTTAATAATGGCCCGTCAAATTTTATTTTTGCAGGACGTATATCTGCAATATCTCCTACGCTATGTCTTCTTAAATATCGTCTGATTAATAGTCCTACAATCGCTGCTCCAATACTTGCTGCGACAGTACACATAAAAAATCCAAATTTAAATCTGTTGTTGCAAAATATAAATAACCCTGATGCAGCCAAAGCTGACAATAAACTAATGTAACATCTGCTTTCATATGTTGATGATATTTCTTCAACGTATGCTGATCCCTTTGGAACAATTTCATCTTCATCAATATTTTTTAAGGTAATTCTTTCTTGTTCACCTAATCCTTGAAACTGTTGTATCGCTATTGCAAAAAAAGTCAGTGCAGAAAACTCCTTATCTAAAAGTGCAGGTAATGCTATGGCTCCCAGAGATGCAGCTAGCCCTGATGTAATAATTTGCTCTAGGAAGTCTTGGGGTCTAGTTGGATATTGTCTATCAGTTACTCTTAGTACTAATCCTCTACACAAAACACCTAATGTTAAAGCCACTAGAAATGAATGTCTAAACAAAGCTTCTTTCAGTAAATCTTCTCCCATTATTTCAACTCCTTATATTAAATGTATTTTTATAGCTTTTTTTATTTACACTCTTTAGTTTGTGCAAAAACAAAAAAAAATTTCCTTTATTCAAGGAAATTTTTCTGTGGCAAAGTAACAATAAATTCGCTACCTTCGCCTAATTCACTTTTTAATTCTATATTGCCACCTAGACTTTTTACTATATGTTTAGTAATAGCTAGCCCTAAACCTGTTCCACCAACATCTCTACTTCTAGCCTTGTCAACTCTATAGAACCTTTCAAATACTCTATCAACATCTTCTTTAGGAATACCTACTCCATTATCTTTTACTCTTAAAATAACATTTTTATCTTTTGTGTATACACTAGTATGTACTTGTCCATCTTGACCTGTGTATTTTACCGCATTGTCAATTAAGTTTAAGAATACCTGCTTTATATAGTCTCTATTTGATAATATGCAAAGACTTTCATCACTAAAATCATAGCTTACATTTATATTTTTACTATGTACGCTATAATTAGTCATTTCACAAACTTCTTTAAATACTTCAAATATTTTTATATTCTCTAAAACTACATTGTCCTTATTTTCTATAAATGATAACAGTAATATGTCATCTATAAGTCGTTTTAATCTATCTGATTCACTCTCTATTATACCTAAAAATCTATTTCTTGTTGCTACATCAATATCTTCATTTAACTTTAATGTTTCTACAAATCCACTAATAGATGTCAGAGGCGTTTTTAACTCATGACTTACATTTGCCACAAAGTCACTTCTCATATTTTCAAGTCTTACCTTTTCAGTTATATCTTCTATGTTTATAATAGAACCAATCATAACATTAGTTGTGCCTTGAAGATATATTGGATCTAGTTTTATTTTATAGACAATACCACCTTCTGTAGTTATTTGACTACTTTCATTTTTTCTTGATCCTGCAAACTTATATATTTCTTTTAGAATTTGTGGCTCTTTTATAGTGTTTCCTATACTCTGACCCTCAGGAGAGTTGTCTATATCACTTTTTATCATTCGTTTTGCTTCTTCATTTATTAATAATATATTGCCATTTACATCTATAGCTAAAATACCATGAGATATGCTTTTTATTATAGACTTTAATTGAACATTTTTATATTCAACTTCTGTAACTGTATCATCCATCGTTTCTATCATATAGTTAAAGTTACTTGCTAGTTCTCCCAGTTCACCCTTTGCTGATATGTATAACCTAGAATGAAACTCTCTGTTACTTACTTTTTTAGAAACCTTAATAAACTCCTCAAGGTAGCTTCTAAGCCTAACAGTATATCTTACAGATAATATAGCAACAATAACTGATATTAGCATAACAAAGAAATATATATTATTTATTTCTTCCATATATTATCTCTCCTAATACTCTTAATCTAGTCAATTTTATATCCCACACCTCTTATGGTTTCTATATATCTTTCATGCGTGCTTTCATTTTCAATTTTCTTTCTTAAATATCTTATATGAACATCCACAGTTCTAGTTTCACCATAGTATTCGTATCCCCAAATTTTATCAAGAAGGAAGTTTCTAGAAAGTACTTTCCCCTTATTTTGAAGTAATAATTTTAAAAGTTCAAACTCCTTAAGAGTTAAATCTATTTTTTCGCTACCCTTCATTACTTCGTGCTTAGATAAATTTACTTTTAAATTACCTACTGATAAAATTTCTTCTTCATTACTTCCATTTAAGTTATAACGTCTCAAGACAGAACTTATCCTTGCTAATAACTCTTTTATACTAAAGGGCTTAGTTATATAATCATCTGCTCCTACTTCTAAACCTTCTACTTTATCGTTTTCCATATTTTTCGCTGTTAACATTATAACAGGAATATTTTTCAAACTTTCATCACTTCTTATTTTTCTTAAAACATCAATTCCACTAATATTTGGTAGCATCCAATCTAGCAATATCAAATCCGGCTTTACTTCCTTCGCTTTAACGAATCCATCAAATCCATCATATGAATAATGCACCTCGTAGTTTGATGTTTCTAGATTGAATTTAAGAAGTTCTACTATATGTATTTCATCATCTATAACAAGTACTTTAGTATTCATTTTTATTTAAGCTCCCTCCTATTTTATCTGCAGTATCATTCCTATTCTCTTTTGTGTTTTATCATGCTTTCTATATGAATGGAACTCTTCTTCTTTACAACTGCTGCATAGATTTAAATTTATAATATTTTTTTCACTAATCCCACTAGATTTTAATATATATTCATTTATTTTCCATAAATCTAAATAGTATTTTCCTTCTTTTATTATATAGAATTTTTCATCGCAGTTTGTAAGATTTGTGTTAAATTTTTCAATTAGTTCTTGAGATACTTCATAACAGCATGGTCCAATAGAAGGTCCTATAACACAAACAACATCTTCTGGGTTTGAATTATACTCCTTATTCATAAGATCTATAGTCTTTTGTCCTATTTTATCATAAGTTCCTCTCCAGCCTGCATGAGCTAAACCTATTGCTTTATTTTTCTTATCAATAATTGCAATAGGCACACAATCTGCTGTAAATATTAATAGTGGAACACCTTCTACATTTGTAATTAATGCATCTCCATCTATTTTTTGATTAATATTATCTTCCTTTATTACATTTACAATATCCGAATGTATCTGAACATTACTTGTCAAGTTGCTAAAATTAAATCCTGCATCACTACATACTTTAATCATATCTTCTCTGGACTTTGCATCTACATTTTTACATGTTATGGCTAAGTTTACACAATCAATCTTTTCTTCTATCTCTTTAACTCTAATGTAGTCAATCATAAACTAATCTCCTCTTTCCATAAGTATGTTTTTTAATTCTTTTACAAATGTATTTATATCTTTAAATTGTCTATATACAGATGCAAACCTTACATAAGCGACTTCATCAACATCTTTTAGCTTATCCATAACCATTTCACCTATTTTAACACTCTCAATTTCTGATATGTAATATTTATTTATTTCATTTTCAACATAAGAAACTATTTTATCTATTTGATCTATAGATACGGGTCTCTTTTCACAGGCTTTTAATATACCATACTTGATTTTTTCTCCATCAAAGCATTCTCTAGAATTGTCCTTCTTAATTACCATAACTGGAGTTGTTTCTATCTTCTCATATGTTGTAAATCTCATTTTACAAGATTCACACTCTCTTCTTCTTCTTATAGACTTACTGTCTGTATGTCTAGAATCTATTACTTTAGATTCTTTATAGTTACAATACGGGCATTGCAATGTCATGTCCTCCTTTGTTTTTTTGCTATATGTTAAACTCGTCTAACTTTAATTCAGAACCAATATTTACTATTATTGTATCACAACCTATTTTTAGTATATCATTCCAAAATATTACTTGTCCCTCTCCTCCTCTTGAGAAAAGTCCTCTTCCTCCATCGCCATAGATTGTAAACGATACTACTTTACCTTCATTTATATCCATATCTATGTCTGTTATAAACCCCATTCTTTTTCCATTTTTCACATTTATTACTTCTTTTTCCATTATATCAGATATTCTAATCATATTATAATCTCCCTCCCTTTAAAAATAAATATGTACTTGAACAAAAAAAAATGACCTATATTGGTCATTTTTATTATTTTAAAATTCATTTTTAAAGATTTTAAGCATTTCAATAAACTGTTCAACTAAAATAGGATCAAATTGAGTACCAGCATTTTCCCTTAACTCCATAATACCTTCTTCATGGCTTTTTCTAACATTATAAGGCCTATTTGATGTCATAGCATCAAAACTATCAGCAATAGTTAACACTCTAGCCAAATAAGGTATTTCTTCACCTTTTAAACCATCTGGATAACCTCTACCATCATAACGTTCATGATGATGCCTAATAAGCGGTATAAATGATTTAAATTGTTCTATATGCTGTATTAATTCTACCCCTACTATTGGATGTTGCTTTAACATAACAAACTCTTCATCTGTAAGTCTTTCCTTTTTATTGAGTACATCTTCCGGAATTTCGATTTTTCCTATATCATGCAAGTATGCAGCTATCTTTAAATCTATTTTTTGTTCATCTGTTAGCTCTAAATGCTCAGCAAACCAATTTGTATATATCACTACTCTTTCAGTATGACCATAAGTGTATCTATCTTTTTTATTTATCATACTTATAAATGCTTTTAGAGATTTTACAGTATCTTCACTAACTTCCATATGACTACATATGTATTCTAATACGTTATGATATGTTTCTACTCTATTTTTATTAAATGACTTTGCTCTATATAAAGCATCATCTGCTGTATTAATTAACTGATGCTTATTTTTTGACCTTTTAGGATATGATGATACTCCTATTGATATTGTGATGTTTCTATTTGGCTGATTTTCTTGACCATAAAAATGTGTATTTTGTATAGCCTGTCTAATTCTTTCACCAACTATTATTGCATATTCTTCTTTTGTATCAGGTAGTATTGCTGCAAATTCTTCTCCACCGTATCTTGCTACGATATCATTTTGCCTTATACAGCTTTTTAAAATTGTTCCTACTTCTTTTAATAACCAATCCCCAGATTGATGACCATTGATGTCATTGTAGTTTTTGAAGTAATCTATATCCATAAATAACAGTGATATTTCTTCTCCTGTCTTATCAGCCTTTTCAATGGCCTTTTCAAGATATTCTTGGAAATATCTATGATTATATAATCCTGTTAATTCATCTTTATTTACTAATGTAATTAATTGATTTCCATGTTCTTTTTCAACGTTAACATACATACCTAGTATGTAAGATGTTGCCAATAAAGCACCTATTAGAACCAAGTCTGCCTCAAAAATCGGACTAGTTAATTCATTGCTACTAGATATATATATCATGTCTGTTCCTAATATTATAATTGCAGAGCATATAGATATTGATATACTATATATTCTTCCAAATTGAATTGCACCTACTAAAATAACAAATATACACATAAATTTATATTGACTCTCATATGCCCTAGTTACGCTAAGGACAATAACAAATATTACTAAAAGCAGTGTAGTTTCTAGTATATCTTTAAGTTTAGGTTTTTTACCAATATTGTCTTTTTGATAATATACTGTCCATAAAAAATAAATAGCTATAAAAAGAGGAATTACACTAGCATATATTACAAGCATCTCAGGTTGAGGATTATCTCGTATTGCATCTGAACCAAGTACTGCAACAACACCTAACAATACATATACAACTTTTAATACAATTATTATCTCAAATATTTTTTGATTTCTTGCCTTCTCAAATCGATTCATTATACCTCACCTAAACAACTATATTCGTTTCAAGTAATAAACCACAAGGTTTACCCTCATGGTTTATATTTAATCTACTATTCTTCTCTTAATGATTCTGGTACCTCTGGCTCATAGAATACTATCATACAATATGTAGATACTCCATTCGCAATATTTTCTGCTAAAGTTGATATTGCATTAAATAAGAAATCCATAATATTCCCTCCTTTTATATTATAAATTGAATATTAAATTATATATCTTTTACAGATATAATAATTAACTAGGTAAACACAGCATATCTTTGTGATATTTAATCATTATGTCTTCTTTGTAATAATCCATCAATAAATCCTATTGTTTTTTCACCTATAACACTTAGTGCAAAAATTTGAATAAAAGCTCCAAATAGTATTGATATACATATTGATTTTGCAAAGGTATTATCCAAAGAACTGCTATAAATATACATAATCATCATTGAAAAAGCATATAAGTTCATAACTTTAAATGACTTTTTCCTTAATAATTTTCTCTTAGCTTCATTCTTAAGAGGCTTCTGTTTAGAGCCTATTGGACATCTTTTATACAACACAAAGTAACATACTAAAATTCCAGCTATTAATATGACCAGCAAATTCATATTGCTAAGCTTTTCCACAAATAATTTACTAGTCAATGCTAGCGCTGTACACATACTTACGCCAACAAGCAAACATCTTATCGGACTGCTTGAATGAACCCCCCCTGAATATCTTTTTAATATCGCTGAACATAATGATATTATTATAATCTCCTTAACTGTATTTGTAACTACTCCTACAATTAAGGTAGCTAACATAACTAAACTTGTATGTAATATGGCAAACATACCATAATTTATAACCGCAATTTCTTCCTCTGTTTTACCCAGTCTATCTCCAATTTTGTTTGCAATGTTTAAGGATATTTGCTCTATTCCCATATAAAATTCCCCTTACTTATTTACACTTTGCTTAGCGCTAATTTTATTAACAAAATATTTCATCAAAATAACTATCCCTATAAATATAATTAACGAAGGAAGAGTACATAAAGCCGCTATTGCATCAGTATCAGTCAATATTTCCATAGGTATGCCTATAATACCAGTAGCTATTCCTATATATATTCCTTCACTTAATGCTAATGATATAAATATTCCGCATGTTGCCATTACGACTTGGGCTAAAGGAAGCTTACTTATTTTAGTTAGTATATAGCCCCCTATCATCATCGCTAGGACTGTATGTATTCCATATGCAATAGGTAATGACCTTATTGCAGTTACAATCCCACCTAATAAAAGCCCATATACTAATAACTTAATTTTATCTATTTTTAAATTCAGTAATATGAATCCTGCTAACATAAATAGGATACTTTCTGGCAATGTTCTTATTATAATATATTCAAATGATGACTCTAACATATCATTTCTCCTTCTATAATTTGATGACATATGTATAATTATAGCATTTAATACCAAATTTTTCAATTTTTCGTTAATTTTTAATACTTTTTTTTACAACGAAAAAACGTTGGTATAATAAATACCAACGCATAATATCTAATCTAAATATATTTCCTCATATTTTTAAGTGCATTTTTCTCAATTCTAGAAACTTGAGCTTGAGATATCCCTATTTCATCAGCCACTTCTATTTGAGTTCTTCCTTTGTAAAATCTTAAATCTAATACTAACTTCTCCCTGCTATTTAATTTTTTAATAGCCTCTTTTAATGCAATTTCTTGTAGCCAATTTTCATCCGTATCCTTTTTATCTTGAACCTGATCCATTACAAATATTGCATCTCCATTATCCTGATAAACTGGATCAAATAAAGATATAGGATCTTGTATTGCATCTAATGCCATTACCACATCTTCCACAGGCAGCTCTAACTCCTTAGAGATTTCTGATACTGTTGGCTCTTTCGCATTAACTCTTACTAATCGCTCCCTGACTTGTAGAGCTTTGTATGCTATATCTTTTAACGATCTACTTACCCTTATTGGGTTGTTGTCCCTTAGATATCTTCTTATTTCTCCGATAATCATTGGAACTGCATAAGTTGAAAATCTAACATTTTGGCTTAAGTCGAAGTTATCTATAGCCTTTATAAGTCCTATGCATCCTATTTGAAATAAATCGTCTATATTTTCCCCTCTGTTATTAAACTTTTGTATAACACTCAGAACCAATCTTAAATTCCCTCTAACAAATTGCTGTCTTGCTTCTTCGTCTCCATCTTTTATTTTATGTAGGAGCTCAGTCATTTGGTTATTTTTAAGAACTGGTAGCTCTGATGTGTTAACACCACAGATTTCAACTTTGTTAATTTGCATACATTTCAGTCCTCTCTTAAAAGTATTTATCTATTGAAATTATTTACACTTCATATATTTTTATACTGTTAAGAGAAATTTATTTATTTTAGACAAATTTTTTCATCTCTTTTTTTAATCTTGAAATTATCTTTTTCTCCAGCCTCGAAATGTAAGATTGAGATATACCAAGGATATTAGCCACTTCTTTTTGAGTACGCTCTACTCCTTTACTCGCTAATCCAAATCTTAATTCCATAATTTGCTTTTCTCGATCTGATAAACTATCCAATGCCATAACTAATAAATCTCTATCTATTTCTTCCTCAATAACCTTATATATCTCATCATTTTCAGTACCTAACACATCAGATAACAGCAACTCATTTCCATCTAAGTCAATATTTAAAGGTTCATCAAATGACACCTCAACCTTTTTCTTATTATTCTTTCTAAGATACATAAGTATTTCATTTTCTATACATCTAGATGCATATGTAGCTAATTTTATGTTTTTATTCAATTTAAATGTATTTACTGCTTTAATTAGACCTATTGTTCCTATAGAAATTAAATCTTCAACATCTATTCCTGTATTTTCAAATTTTCTTGATATATATACTACTAGCCTTAGATTTCTTTCTATAAGTACAGTTTTCACACTATTATCTGCCTCTAGCTTTTGTAATAATTCATTCTCTTCTTCTGCATTTAATGGTGGAGGTAGTATATTAACCCCGCCCATATAATAAACTCCTTTAGGTTTTATTATCTTTAGTTTTATTCCTACCCCTATAATGAAATTAGTTATTTTTGTCTTTACCTTCAAAATTAATGACTTCATTTTGCTCTCCCCCTTCGATAATTGTATTTATCTAAATCTCTGACAATATACCTGGATTTAATATTGCTCCATATTCATCTTCTTTAAAATCTGAAATACCTAAAATTACATTACCTATTTTCTGATTGTCAATAATTACACAATCAGCCTTGAGACCAATTATAATTCCACTACCACTACTCCCTGCATGTTTGTAAGGAATCATTCTTACTCTTGTTGAAATTTCATCATCTAAACTACTAATTATTTCTTCAGCTTTTATAATATCCATATTTTCATAACTAAACTTTAAAAGAGAACTTGGTAACAAATTTGTTATTGCACTAGATTTTACTATTATTACATCATTATTACTCATCGGATCTTTTAAAAGATTTCCACTATCTAAAAGAGCTTTACATTGACAACTTTTATCTAATAAATTTATTGTTATTGTTTTTGAAAACTCTTTAATATACTTCATAAACTTAATATCTTTGTAAATATACTTTAATAATTCACAACTTACATATGCACATACTATTAAAAAAGATATCTTCATGTGGTCAATACCAGTAAAATAAATTATAAAATATGTAGTCCCTGATATAAAAATATTGACCATATAAAAAACCAATAACAATCTAATGTAATCCCTTTTATTTACATATTTAAAGGATATTATCGTAATTAAAGTCATAATTATTATTTTCAATGGCCATGTAAATAATATATCTAAAGAAGGATATAAATAGGCTACACTATAAGCTACACCAATACTTGATCCAATTACTTTTCTTTTAGTATCATTTGGTCTTTTAATTAGAATATAAGTACAACTTATAATAATATAATTTATTAATAGGTTTTCTATAATGTAATACTCTATATACACTACATACTTCCCCCCCTTTGTTCTTTAGTATATTATAAGTTAACTATATAACTCTTTTATGTCACTTTTAATAGTCGAATGGCTAGAAATTTACCCTTTAAAATAACAAAAAAAGAAAGTATTCCACTTTCTTTTTTTGTTAAAAATTATATATTTATTTTTGATTTATTACCTCAAATACTGTTAATTACTTTATTCTTAATAAATATTTATTCATTTAGTATTATTTTTATTCTTATATTTTCTATTTTATTTAAAGATATTAATTTGTAGAAATTATTAGTTAATAGTAATAATTCGCTTATTGTTTTTATGATTTATATGCATAATTTATAAAAATAATATTTCATTTTATTTCTAAATACTAAATTGAGACAGTAAAAAAGAAGCCTTTTAGGCTTCTTTAATATCAGTTAGTTATCTTCTTCTTCTTAAGAATGTAGGTATTTCCATATCGTCATCTTCTACTATACTAGCTCTTTTAGGTTCTTCTCTAGTTATAGCCACTTCTTCTTTAACTTCTGGAGCTACATTTTGATTTATAGCACTATTTAAAGATGGTCTTTCAGAAACCTTTGGCTTATTGTCAAAGTTTAACTTCATATCTTGACCATCATCAAATCCTGTAGCTATTACAGTTATCATGATTTCATCACCTAAGTCTTCTCTTATCGAAGCACCAAATATTATATTAGCTTCTGCATCACAAGACTCTTGTACTAAAGTAGATGCTTCGTTTATTTCAAATAGACCTAAGTTAGACCCACCTGTTATATTAAGTAAAACACCTTTAGCTCCTCTTATCGAAGTTTCTAATAATGGCGATTCAATTGCTTTTCTAGCCGCTTCTACAGATCTATTTTCTCCAGTAGCACTACCTATACCCATGTGAGCTAATCCTTTTTCTTTCATTATTGACGTAACGTCAGCAAAGTCTAAGTTTATTAACCCTGGTACAGCTATAAGATCTGATATAGATTGTATACCTTGCTTTAATACATCATCAGCTACTGAGAAAGCTTCTAACATAGATGTGTTTTTTTGTACTATTTGTAGTAGTCTATCATTAGGTATCGTTATTAATGTATCAACCTTAGATTTAAGCTCAGCAATACCTGCTTCAGCATTTTTCATTCTTACTTTACCTTCGAAAGCAAATGGCTTAGTAACAACCCCAACTGTTAATATACCCATTTCCTTTGCTAATTGTGCGATTACAGGTGCTGCACCAGTTCCTGTTCCCCCACCCATACCTGCAGTAACGAATACCATATCCGCTCCTTGAAGTACTTTTACTATTTCATCTTTACTTTCTTCTGCTGCTCTTTTACCAACTTCAGGATTTGCTCCTGCTCCAAGCCCTCTTGTTAATTTCTCACCTATTTGAATTTTATATTCAGCTTTAGATGTGTATAAAGCTTGCTTATCAGTATTAACTGCTATAAACTCAACACCCTTAAGTTGTGCCTCAACCATTCTGTTAACAGCATTATTTCCGCCGCCGCCTGCACCGATTACTTTAATTTGCGCAAACCCATCTAATTCTACGTCAAAGTTTAGCATCAATAGACCTCCTTATTTAATGATTTAAGTAAATGTATGTATTAATTATATCATTTAATCTTTTAATTTTGTTAATATTTAACTAACTTATTCCACAAAAATGTTTATTTTCCTCTTTTTTTATTACTCAAATTTGAAATAATATGTCTTCTTATCACGGATAAATTGTCAAATAATCTCGAACCAAATACCAATATAGCAACATAGTATAAAGGAAGCCCTAATCTATCTCCTATATAGGTTAAAATAATCGCTAACAATGAATTTCCAATAAATCCTGTTACAAATATCAAATTATCATATTTACCTTCAAATCCTGACTTTACTGCTCCAAATATAGAATCCATTGTTGCAAGTATTGCCACTGACATATAAAGCGAGTAATCCATAGGATATGTAAATGGAACATAAAATCCCACTACTATACCTAAAGCTAGTCCAGCCAATATCCATATCAAAATTATCACCTTCTCTATTTTACTTTGAAATACCTATTTTGTTCAAGTTTTTTAATCATTTTTATGTATATTTTTCATAAGAATTTACAATCATGTTATTATTTTCTTCTATTTGTATATTTATTCCATATACCTCCTTTAGTAAGTTAACATATGAATCAGGTGAAATAACAGCTGCTTTTAGCATATCTATATTACCGATAGCTTTAATTACAAATGGCTGTCCATAAGTAGTTTCATTTACAGTAATTGTTGCACCTGAACAATTGACCTTACTAGTAGGCAAAACTCTTTCTCCATTTATAGATATAGCTTTTGCTCCAGATTTTTTCAAATCATTTAATATCCTTAAAATATCTATATCATGAACCAGCAAATCATTCGGATTTTGACCATTTTGTAACTCCTTATCACTATCACTAATAGATAATACTACACCTGAACCTTCAACTGCCGAGCGTCCACTTATCATTTTATAGTGTTCTAGCTCCTTTTCCATCAAATCCATAGGTGATTTATTAACATCTTCTAATGCACTCTCATAATCATCTAGTGTTTTTTCTTGTTCCTTTAAAACACTTTTTAATCTCAAAATCTCTTTTTTTGTATTTTCTATATTACTTTCTATTTCTTTTTTTTCGTCTAAGGTTATATACACTTTATCCGTATCTAATGTTTTCAAATAAATAGATATAAGAATCCCAACTATAAACGCGCCTGTAATAACCATCTTTTGTTTAATACGTTTATCTCTTTTATTCATGTTATCCCTCTTACTTGTTGATTATTTAACGCACATTGCTAGCACTATCGCTATATCCATTAATCGTTACTGTATCCTTCTTTTCTATCTCTACAGTTGCTCCATAGTATTTTTCTATTTCCCACACTATTCCATACTTTATTTGTAAAGCTGATGCAAGAGTATCTGGTTCTCCTATAGCTTCTACAACAAACGGTTCACTGATTTGTGTATCATTAATGTATAACTTGTCTGATTTTAAATGAAAGTATGTATTCCCAACTATTCGTTGGCCATTTATAGATATTGCATTTGCCTGGGCTGAGTTTAACTTATTAATAAGGGATAGTAATAAATCATAATTATACATTATACTTTTGTCCACATCTTCACCAATGGTTCCATTAGTTGGCTTTATCTTAACCTCTATACCTTTTCCTTCTACATCAGTATATCCTGCTAGTATTTCATATTTTTCTATTTCTGATAAAATAGAATCTTGTCCTTCTTCATCTTCTAAACCTTTATATTTATTTATATTTTCTTTTATTTCGCCAATTTCATTTTTTAATTCTTCTTCTTCCTTTTTTAATGATTTAAGCTCTTGAGCTAACTGTTCCCCTTTTTTAGTTGTTGTCATACCATTATTCTCCATATTAACAACTTTAAGCTGGATACTAATAAATATACCAAGAATTACACTAACTACCATTAAGCTTTTATAATTATTTTTTTTCAAGTCTAATCACTCCCTGTTACCTTTCCTACTTAGGACTATATAAGGCATAGTTACTATATGTTAAATCAATAGTACCTTCTTTCTTATTTTTACTTTGTAAATCTACAAGTATTTTACCTAGTCTAGATACATTATAATCCAAGTTATCATCATTAGGTATAATTACTTTTGTATTATTTTTTGTTTTTAAACTTATTATATTTTCTTCTCTTAAGTTTATCTCATAAATTTCCTTACTTATATTTTTATCAACAACACAATCTAATAAATATAATAACCTTTTCTCTATTTCATCATTCTCAAATTCTATACTGTTTTCCTTGTTAACATAGTCAATATCCACTATTATTTTATCGGTATTTTCGTCTAGGTCTTTAATATCAACTATTTTTTCTCCCTTTGATGAAATATAACAATAGTTATTGTCATCTTTTAAAAGCGCAGAAGGAGTTATTTCTTTTATAGAAATTATCATCGTACTTGGTAGCTTTAATTTTATATTTACATCCTCAATATAAGGATTTTGCATTAATGTTGACTTAATATTTTTGCTATCATAAGAAAAAATATTTTTATTTTGAATTATATCTAACTCACTAATTACGTCCTCTGTTTTTAGTTCTTTATTTCCCTTAATAGTTACTTGTTGTAAATCAAATATATTGCTTTTTAAAAATACCGCTATACTAACTGTCATCATTAGTGCTAGCATTAAAACTAATATTAATTTATTTGTATTTATCTTTTTTTTCTTTTTTTTACTTTTTTTCAAAAAATCATCTCCTCATTCTTTAGGTTTATTTATTACTAATACAACTTTACTATTTAAATTTCCTACATAAAAAAACTATTATTTTAAACTAATTTCATAGCTTTTTTTACAAATTTTATTAAATAAATTAAGTAAATTTACATTATATGAAAAAAAGGTATAAAATAATATTTATTTTATACCTTTTCTCACAAGAGCTAATGCTGCTTTATTTTAATAATATTATTAGCAGATCTTTAACAATAATCTAATATTCTACTTTTCTTATATTCGCGCCTAAACTTCTTAATACAGTTTCAATATTTTCATATCCTCTTTCCACATGATATATATCAGAGATTTCTGTATCTCCCTGTGTTGTCAAAGCTGCCAATACTAAAGATGCTCCGCCTCTTAAATCTGTACTTTTTACACTTGCACAATGTAACTTATCTACACCTTTTACCATACAAATCTTTTCCGTAATATATCTAATATTAGCTCCCATCCTTGCAAGTTCAGAGACATGCATAAATCTATTTTCAAAAATAGTCTCATGGAATACACTTATTCCATTGGATAAGCACATTAATGTCATTAATTGAGCTTGCATATCAGTAGGGAAGCCAGGATGAGGTGAAGTTTTTACTAAATCAATAGATTTTATAACTTTTGGTGGAATTAATGTAAGTCCTTCTTTCGTGTAATTTATATCACATCCAGCCATTCTTAGCATTTCACAAATTGGTTCCATATGAGAAACAACAACTCTATCCACTTCTAACTTTCCACCCGTAATGGCGCTTCCTATCATATAAGTTCCTATTGCTATTCTATCGGGTATTACAGTGTGCTCAACAGCATGTAGCTTGTCTACACCTTCTATCTCTATATAGTTAGTCCCCCCACCAGTTACTTTTGCTCCCATTGCGTTAAGAAAGTTTTGCAAATCTTCTATCTCAGGTTCTCTTGCGGCATTATATATTCGTGTTATTCCTTTTGCCTTAACAGCTGCCAATATTGTATTTTCTGTAGCCCCTACACTAGGGAATTCAAAGTTAATTGTTGTGCCTATAAGTTCATCTTTAAAACATCTCATATATCCATTTTCTTCTTCTATCCTTACCCCTAATTGACGCAAAGCCTTCAGATGTAAATCAATTGGTCTAGAACCTATCTCACAGCCTCCTGGATGGCTTATAATAGCATAATCTAACCTTCCTATCATCGCTCCCATAATAATTATTGAGGATCTCATCTTTCTTACATACTTTTCATCTATTTCACTATTATTAATATTTGTACTATCAATAATTAAAGTATCATCTTCATAACTAACTTTACATCCTACACTTTCCAATATTTTAATCATAAAATGAACATCAGAAATATCAGGTACATTGTGAATAATACTTGTACTCTCATTTAAAATAGAGGCTGCCATTAATGGTAAAATCGCATTCTTAGCACCTCTGATACTTAGTTTCCCCTCTATTTTATTTCCTCCGGTAATTATATATTTAGACAAAATTAACCCCCCTAGCTGTAGTATATTAAATCAAATGCCTATAATTTAAATACTATGATCTAGAGGGGTAATATGTTACTTTTTCTTTATTCCTATTGTTTTAGGTTGCTTTTCTGTAGTTTCATTATTACTAACTTCTACAGATTTTGTTTCTTCTTTATATTCTTTTTTAGCTTTTTTTACTTCTTTATTATTAGAATTATATATCTTCATTACTTCATTATATATCAGATCTATTGATTCTGGCTTACCTATTTCTTTACTTGCATTAGCCATATTTAATAAAACTTCTTTATCTCCTAAAAGTTTAAATACTGCGTTGTTTAAGCTTTCTGGTGTAAGGTTTTTTTCTAATATAGCTATCCCTGCACCTTTTTCTTCTATACTTCTAGCATTATATTCTTGGTGATTTTCAGCTGTATAAGCTTTAGGTATTATTATAGATGGCTTACCAAGAGCTGTTATCTCAGCTAATGATATTGCACCTGCACTACCTATTACTAAATCACTTGCTGCTAGGGCATTTGCCATATCTTCTAAATATGGTACGACCTTTTGGTATGGCTTTAAGCTTATACCTTCTATACTCTTTATAAATTCATCATAATAGTACTTTCCTGTAGCAAATATAAATGCCACATCGTCTTTTACCATATTTTTAATTACTAATTTCATTGCTTCATTTATTTCTTCTGATCCACCACTACCTCCGTAGCAAAGTACCATCTTCTTATCTTCAGCAATACCTATTTTCTTTCTTGATATTCCTTTTCTAGCAACTAAGATTTCTTTTCTAACTGGATTTCCTGTAAGAACAAGCTTTTCTCTAGTTCCTTCTGGGAATCTTTCATGAGAATCTTCAAAACTAGTTAAAACAGTTGTTACCATCTTCGCAAGTATTTTATTAGTAACTCCAGGGAATGAATTTTGTTCATGTACTACTGTTGGAATTTTGCCCATAGCTGCATTGAATAATACAGGACCACTTACATATCCTCCAGTACCTATTACTACATCTGGCTTAAACTTCTTAACTACTCTTCTGGATTCTTCTAGACCCTTGAATAATTTAAATACTCTTTTTACGTTATCAAAATCTATTTTTCTTTTGAATCCTTGTACCGTGACAGTTTTTAGTTCATATCCATACTTAGGAACTATTTCAGATTCTATTCCTTTTTCTGTACCTACAAAAACTATCTCAGCTTCAGGATGTTCTTCTTTTATTTTGTTTGCTATGGCTATGGCTGGATATACATGTCCTCCAGTTCCACCGCCAGATAATAATACCTTCATTGTATCATCTCCTGTTAGTTAATTTTGACATGTTTTGAGATGTTTAACACTATACCTATTGCCGCCATAAATATACAGAGCGAGGTTCCTCCTGAGCTAATAAATGGTAGTGCCACACCAGTTGCTGGCATAGAAGATGTAGCAACTGCAATATTTAATGCCGCTTGTATACCTATTTGCGCTCCTATTCCGATTACTGTCATACATGCAAAAACATTTGAACACTTTAATGCTATTCTAACACATCTATAAACAAGTATCAAAAATAGCAGCATTACAACTATACATCCTATAAATCCTAGTTCTTCTCCTATTATGGCAAATATAAAGTCATTTTGCGGTTCTGGTATGTAAAAATATTTTTGTTTACTCTTTCCTAGTCCAAGGCCAAATAACCCGCCTGAACCTAAAGCGTATAAACTTTGTATTACTTGATATCCTTTACCAAGAGGATCTTGAAATGGGTCTAAGAAGGATGTAACACGAGCCAATCTATAGGGTTCTGCTATTACTAGAGCTACAAATAACCCGACTCCAGTTCCCATCATTGCAATTACAAACTTCATATTCATTCCTGCTACAAATATCATTATAAATGTAACTATTATTATTGTTCCTGCAGTGGATAAATTGGGTTGTAATATTATTAATGCGAAAAATATACTAGGCACAATCAGAAGTGGTAAAACACCTTTTGTCAAAGATTTTATATTGTCATATCTCTTTTCAATGAACTTTGCGGTAATAATTATAGTTGCGAATTTGGCAATTTCAGCTGGTTGTACACTGGCCCCACCAATGCCTAGCCATCGTTTCGCACCATTAGCCTCAACTCCTAAAGGAGTAAGAACTAATATTAATAATATTGTTGCAACTATTCCTACAATGTGAGCATTGTCTTTCCAAAAGTTATAGTCTATGTTTGCGGTTATCATCATTGCAATAAATCCTAAAACAGCAAAAATAACATTTCTCTTTAGAAAATAATAACCATCATGGTGTTTAAATGATGCTTGAACAAAGCTTGCACTAAACACCATGACGATTCCTATAAATACTAAAATCATGGTAGTGTAAAATATTACACTATCAAATTCTCTCTTATTCCCTCTATCAATGCGCTTTTTTATAGCTTCCTTAGACATTAGATAGACCTACCTCCATTCTTCCTTTGAACAGATAAGAGGTTTCTATAAGTTGTTTACATTATCTTTGAAGTCATTACCCCTTACTTCAAAATTTTTGTACATATCCCAGCTTGCACAAGCTGGTGAAAGAAGTACAACTTCCCCGCTATTAGCGATTTTGTATGAAGTGTCTACTGCTTCTTTCATATTCTTTACTACATGTATGTCTGTAAATCCTTTATTTTCAGCACATTGTTTAATGCTAGAAGCTGTTTCTCCTAATAATACAAGTGCTCTTACATTTTCTTTTGCTATTTGAAGAAGTTCATCAAAGCTACTTTGTTTATCCATTCCACCTGCAATAAGAATTATAGGTTTATTGTAAGATTGTATAGCTTTAATAGTAGAGTCTGGATTAGTTGCTTTAGAGTCATTTACAAACATTATATCATTAACACTTCTAACGAATTCTTGTCTATGCTCAACTCCTCCAAAAGTTCTTAAAACTTCTTTTATCACGTCTATACTTACATTAGATACATAAGCTATACCTAACGCTGCCATACAATTTTCTAAGTTATGGCTACCTGGTAAGCTTAGTTCATCTTTATTAAGAATTACTATTTTTTCATTTATGTCTACAACTATATTGTTATTTTCATCTAAGTATATTCCACCTTCTATTTTCTCTAATCTCGAGAAGAATATTACTTTAGCATTACAATTTTTTGCTAAAGCCCTAACACCTAAGTCGTCATAATTAAGTATACAAAAATCTTCATTAGTTTGATTCATAAAAATTCTTGATTTAGCTTCTGTATAATTCTCCATAGTATGGTGTCTATTTAGATGATCTTCTGTAATGTTTAATATTGCACTAACCTTAGGTCTAAACGATTCAACACTTTCTAATTGGAAACTGCTTAATTCAGTAACTAATACTGAATCGCTGTTTGATGTGTCAACAGTATCAATAACAGGGTTTCCTATATTTCCAACTATATAAGTATCTCTATTAGCAGTTTTGAAAATTTCACCTACTAAACTTGTAGTAGTTGTTTTTCCGTTAGTACCTGTTATTCCTATAAACATAGGACTTTTAGATAATCTATAGGCTAATTCTACTTCGCCTATTATTTCTATATTGCTTTCTTTTAGCTTTATAATAAATGGTAAATCTAGAGGTACTCCTGGAGATACCACAGCTAAATCAATATCATCAACATTTTCTGGATGATACCCAAGTATATATTCTATGCTATTTAAGTTTTTTAATTCATCTAATATATCTATTAACTTGCTTTCATCTTTTATATCATTAACTACAGTTTTTGCACCTAGCTTATCTAAGTGCTTAATTGTAGATATTCCAGTTTTTGCAAGTCCTACTAATAAAACTTTTTTATTCTTTAGGTCCATTTTCTATACCCCCAAATTTAGAATACTGATATTATTCCTATCCATGCTAAAACTACTGTTATTATCCAGAATACGAATACAACTCTTGTTTCTGGCCAACCACATTGTTCAAAATGATGATGTATTGGTGCCATTTTAAATATTCTCTTTTTAGTAGCTTTGAAATATGTTACTTGAAGTATAACTGATATTGCTTCTGCAAAGTATATTCCACCTACTAATGGTATTAATAATATAGAGTTTGTAAGTACTGCAAATGCAACTACTGCTCCTCCTAGAGCCATAGAACCCGTATCTCCCATAAATATTTTTGCTGGATATGAGTTAAATCCTAAAAACCCTAAGCAAGCTCCTACTGTTGCTGCTGCTAATACCGCTACATCTTGGTTTCCTAATGAAAGAGCATATATCATAAAGAATGATGCTACTATTAAAGTTACACCTGAAGCTAAACCATCTAATCCATCAGTTAAGTTAACTGCATTTACTATACCAATTATTATGAATGTCATTATTGGTATATATAGTGGTCCTAAATTTATATATGCATCAGTAAAAGGTATTATTAATTGTGTTGCACTAGGCGATGTTGTATATTGGTAATACGATACATATATCGCTAATGCAAATTGAAGAACTATCTTTTGCCATGGCTTTAATCCTAAAGATCTCTTCATTTTTATTATAATAAAATCATCTAAGAATCCTACAAATCCAAATCCTATTATACAAATAAGTCCTACCATCATATCAGAAGTTACTTTGCTTCTTGTAAGACCTGTAATCAGTATTGCTACCATCATTAATATTCCACCCATAGTAGGTGTTCCATTTTTCGCCAAATGTGTTTGTGGTCCGTCGTCTCTAACTGTCTGACCGAATTTAAATTTAGTTAACATAGGTATAAATATTGGTCCTAATATAATCACTATTAGAAATGAAATCATTGCTGTATACGTAAGTTCTGTTATTCCTAACATAATATAACTCCTCTCCCTTGTTGGCTAATTCTTTTGTTTAATTATTTATTTAGATATTCTACTATTTTTTCTAATTTCATACCTCTAGATGCCTTAACTAATACAATATCTCCTGCATTAATTATTCCATCTAATTGGTTAATAGCTTCTTCTTTTGTATTGAAATGATATATTTTACTAGCATCTAATCCATTTTCCTTAGCTTCAATACCAATAAACTTTGATATATCTCCTATTGTAATTAATATGTCAGTATTTTCTACTGCACCTTTACCAACTAGTCTATGACCATATTCTGCATGTTCTCCCATTTCAAACATATCACCAAGTATAGCTACTCTTCTTTCTTTATATCTTCCTAATATCTTTAAAGCAGCAGTCATTGAATCTGGACTTGCATTATATGTATCATTTATGATTGTCATATTATCATTTTTTACTATGTCTAATCTCATAGCTGTCGCCTTAAAGTTTTTAAGTCCTGATTTTATCTCATCTAAAGTTAATTCTAAAGATAGTCCTACTAAAATCGCAGCCATTGCATTGTAAATATTATGTTCTCCTACTGTAGGTATGAATATTTCTTCAAGATTACC
The DNA here is from genome assembly GCF_056171995.1 of Romboutsia sp. LXY-2. NCBI lineage: Bacteria > Bacillati > Bacillota > Clostridia > Peptostreptococcales > Peptostreptococcaceae > Romboutsia > Romboutsia sp. LXY-2. Next base: position 1,011,956 of record NZ_JBKFGI010000001.1, read on the forward strand.
ATCAATATTACACTTGAATGTAATACTATCTTGAGTCATGTCATAACTTTCACAGTAGATATCATTATCTTTATCAAATCCAAATGTCTTTAACTTATAAACCTGCTCTTTACTTTTTAGAGTAGATAAAAACTTATCATCTCCATTTACAATTAATGTACAACTTTCATCGAAGTTAGTCGTAATTTCCATTTTTGCTTTAAGTATACCTTCTTGCGATCCTAGTCTCTCTATATGTGATAATCCTATATTAGATATTACACCTATTTTAGGATTAACAATATTAGCTAGATATTCTATCTCATTAAATCCAGACATACCCATTTCTATTACTGCACACTCGTGTTCCTTGTTTAGTGTAAACAGTGTTAGAGGTACTCCAAGTTGATTATTTAGATTGCCTTGGTTCTTAAGAGTATTAAACCTTGCAGATACTGCACCATAAACCATGTCTCTAGTAGTTGTTTTGCCTACACTACCTGTAATTCCTATGTACGGTATTTTAAATTTTTCTTTATAATACTTTGCAATTTGTCCTAATGCAATTTCTGTATCTTTAACCTCTATTAAATTTATGTCCGAACTATCTAATTTTATGCTACTACTTTGATTTTTTATAAAAGTTCTGCATCCATTTTCATACGCACTTTGCATAAATGTATGTCCGTCTAAGTTTTCTCCGATAATCGCTACAAATACATTGTTTTCATTTGCTTTTCTACTATCTATAACAACGTCGTTTACACGGTCATTTTCATTTCCTGTTATTAAATTTCCATCTGTTGCAAGTACTAACTCCTTTATTGTTAAGCACTCCATGTTATATCCTCCTTAATTAAATCTATAAGCTATATTATTTTATACCTATTCTGAACAAAAGGCAATGTATATTCATACATATACATTGCCCCCGATTATTATCAACTTTATAATTATATACTATATTCTTACTTTTTTGAAGGTATTTGTAGCTATATATATTTATTTTCTAACTATTATTCTTCAAAGTATAAAGTAATGCTTGAATCCGCTGAAACCTTTACTCCTGGTTTAGGGAACATATCTTTTATTATTGTTCCTTTTTCCAATTGTATATCTGTATCTAGGTTTGGTTTTAGTTTAGCTTCTTCTAGAGCCGCCACAGCATCTTCTATAGTTAAATTTCTTACATCAGGAACTACTACTTGTTCTTTTTGATATTCTTTTTGTTCCTCTTCAGTATATTTAGGTTCTACTCCTAAGTATGGTAGTGCATCACTCATTATTTCTTTAACTATAGGACCAGCAGTTGTACTACCAAACGCACTAACTCCTGTTGGTTCATCTACTATAGCTAACACTACTATTTGTGGGTCATCTGTTGGAGCTATCCCCATAAATGAGCATATATATTTACCTTGTGCATATCTTCCATCTATAACTTTTTGAGCTGTTCCTGTTTTACCACCTACTCTATATCCTGGTAAATACGCAGCTTTACCTCCTCCTAATCTAACAACCGATTCTGCTAATTCCATTACTTCATCAGCCGTCTCTTCTGAAATTACTTTTCTTACAACCTTCGGCTCTATCTCTTCCGTTATATTACCTTTATTGTCTGTGTATGCTTTTACTAGTCTTGGTTGCATCAAATTACCATCATTAGCCATAGCTGATATAGCAGTTATAAGTTGTATTGGAGTTACTGAGTTTGCTTGACCAAAAGATATTGTTGCAAGCTCTACTGGTCCAACATTTTTTTCTTTATGTAATATCCCTTTACCTTCTCCAGGAAGATCTATTCCTGTTTTATCCATAAAGCCAAATCCTTCTATATAATTATACAATTTTTCAGTTCCCAGTCTGTTTCCTACCTCTATAAATACCGGGTTACATGAATTTTGTACACCCTGTGCAAAAGTTTCTTCTCCATGAGGTCTATAATGTCTCCAACATTTAAGTTTTTGACCTGCAATGGTTACACTACCTGTACAAGTAAATTTATCATCTGCTTTAACTACATTTTCCTCTAATCCTGCAGCAGATGTAACTAATTTAAAAGTCGATCCTGGTTCGTATGTATCACTTACTGCTGGATTTCTCCACATTTGATAATATCCTTTTATTTTGTCTTTTTCATTATAAGAGTCTAAAACTTCTTCATAGTATGAATATATTGGAGTTCTTGGTTCATTAGGATCATAATCAGGTTTTGAAGCCATTGATAATATATCTCCCGTTTTAGGATCCATAGTAATTACGGTTACCCTTTTTGCATTGTTCACTTCATATGCCTTTTGTACTGCCTTCTCTGTATAATGTTGTATTACTTCATCTACTGTTAATACCAATCCATTACCTTGTACTGGTTCATAATACTTTTCTGTACCTTGTGGTATTTCTCTACCTGATGCATCTGTACTTACTATTAATTTTCCAGATTGACCATTTAGATGCTTATCATATGTCATTTCTATACCTGCTATACCTGTTGCATCAGAAGATGTATGCCCTAATACATAAGATGCAAAGTTTCCATAAGGATAATATCTTTGATTATCTTCTGCAACCCATATACCAGGTAACTTAGCTTCTGTAACTTTATTAGCTGTTTCATCATCTACCCATCTTTCTATTTTAACAAGTGCCATATTTTTTTTATTTACTAATTTATGGATATCTTCATATTCTTTTCCTAATATTTCTGCTAATTCCTTCGATGCGCCTTCTTTATCACTTACTTCTACCGGCTTACACCAAACCGTGTATTTTGTTACACTAACTGCAAGTTCCTTCATATTTTTATCATAGATTGTACCTCTTTTTGAAGGTATAGGTATCTCTCTCGTCTGCTGTTCTTGTGCCTGAGTGCTTAGCCATTCCCCTTTGACTAACTGAAGGTATCCTGTTCTTAGTATTAGTGCAAAAAATAGTGTAGACGCTAATATAAGTACTAGTACCATTCTCTTTCGGCTTATAATTTTAATTTTCTTCAATTATCTCCCCCCTAGTCCTCAATCTTAATATATTCAACTTGTTCATCCTTAGGGTAATCCATGTTTAATTCTTCTTTAACCTTATTTTCTATTTCTTCTATAGAAGTACTATTGTTATTTTCAACTTCTAATTGATTTAATAGTATTTCTTTTTTATTCAAATCTTTTTTTAAATAATGTATATCGTACTTCAGCTCAGATACCACTGAATACCCATATATATTACATATACACACCCCAAGCATTAATATAGCCGTAAAAAAGAAAACCAATTTTTTATTTGTACATCTTCTCCTCTTATTTTTATTCTTCTTTTCTTTTTTATATTCTCGTATGTCCTTTATTTTATTATTTTTTTCCAATTAGAATCACCTCTAAGCAAATAAATATTCTTTTTCCAACTACTATAATATTTGTCTTAAGTATTCATCCTTCCTTTAAAGACTTGTCTAAAAATTAGTGTATTAAAATACATATTTCACTATATGATTCTATATATCAAAAAAAAATCGTATTATTACAAAGTAACAATACGATTTTTGGCTTATTTTGAAATTATTTATCTCTTCTCTGCAACCCTTAATTTTGCACTTCTAGATCTTGGGTTGAATTCAATTTCTTCTTTACTAGGCAATATAGGTTTTCTTGTTATTACCTTTACTTCTGACTCTTTATCACATTGACATATTGGTAAATGAGATGGACATATGCAATCTAGAGCTAAATCTCTAAATTCATTTTTAACTATTCTATCTTCTAAAGAATGGAATGTTATTATACATACCCTTCCACCTTCATTCATTATAGAAACAGCATCATCTATCATTTTAGTTATTACTCCAAGTTCGTTATTTACTTCTATTCTTATAGCTTGGAATGTTCTTTTTGCTGGATGCGGTCCATCTATTCTAGCTTTTTTAGGTATAGCTTTTTTTATAATGTCAACTAATTCTCCTGTAGTTTCAATAGGCTTTTCAGCTCTTCCTTCTACTATAAACTTAGCTATACGCTTGGCCCAGTTATCTTCACCATAGTCTTTTATTATCTTAGTTAATTCCTCTTCACTATAAGTATTTACAACATCATAAGCCGAGAAATCACTTCTAATGTCCATTCTCATGTCTAGTGGTGCATCTTGCATATATGAAAATCCTCTATCTGCTTCATCTAATTGATGAGAAGAAACTCCTAAGTCAGCAAGCACTCCATCTATTTTATAAACACCTATCTTAGCTAATTCTTCTTTTATATTTTCAAAGTTGCTGTGAACAAACTTAACTCTATCGCTATATTCACTTAATCTCTCTTTTGCTGTAGCTATTGCATTTTTATCTTGGTCAAATCCTATAAACAGACCTTTGTCTGATAGTTTTTTGACTATTTCCTTCGAGTGTCCTGCACCACCCATTGTACAATCTACATATACTCCATCAGGTTTTATATTTAAGTTTTCTATGCACTCATTTAAAAGTACGGACACGTGATGAAATTCCATTTTTATCTCTCCTTAGTACTACTAATTTATTTCGTTATTCGATTCATTATTTATTTTGTTTCTTTTTGATAAATATATGTGAGCTATTATACCACCAACTACTCCTACTAAGCTTATTACTTGTGCCATTCTAAGTGATCCAATCATTAAACTATCCGTTCTAAGACCTTCTACAAAGAATCTTCCTAATGAGTAAAGAGTAATATAATAAACTAATATTTGTCCTTCATACTGTTTTTTCTTTCTAAATAACCATAAGAATATAAACAATCCTAAATCCCATATAGACTCATATAAAAATGTTGGATGCACCTTAACACCATCAACAATTATTCCCCATGGTAAGTTTGTTGGTCCTCCATGCGCTTCTCCATTTATAAAATTTCCCCATCTTCCTATAGCTTGAGCTAGTGGCATACCTATTAAAACAGCATCTGCCATCATGAAGAAGTTAATCTTTTTAATTTTAGTAAATACATACCCTGTCAATATACCTGCTATTAACGCTCCATGTATTGCCATTCCACCACCTCTAAAGTTTAGGATTTGAGAAGGGTTTTGAGAATAATATCCCCAATTAAATAAAACATAATACAATCTTGCACCTAATAAACCTAAAGGTATTGCAATAATTGCTAAATCAAGTACATCATCTTCTTTTATTCCAACTCTTTTAGCTTCTCTTAATGCTAATAAAGTCCCTAAAATCATCCCTGTGGCCATTAATACTCCATACCACATTACATCTATCCCAAATACCGTAAATGCAATTTTGTCCATTAGTACACCTCTTATTCATAAGTATTTTATCATGATGATAATTGTTTTTATATATTGTAATATTATAACAGTTTCATAATTATAATAATAGATACTATTTATACACTTAATGCTTCTATGCATTCTTGTTGTATAAGTTCTTTAGCTTCCTTCTCTGGAAGTGGCTTAGAAAAAATATAGCCTTGTATTGCATCCACATTCATATCTTTTAGTTTATTTAGCTGTATAGTGTTTTCCACACCTTCAGCAACAACTGGAAGTTTAATAGAATGTGCTACATCTGTTATTAACTTTGTCAAAGTATAATAATCTCCCTTTTGTGCTATCTCATCTATAAAACTTTTATCTATCTTAATAGATGAGATAGGTAATTTAACTAGATAATTTAAAGATGAATATCTTGTCCCAAAATCATCTAAGAATATCTTTATACCTAAATCTTTTAATTGAGAAATTAAACTTATACTATCCTCTGTATTTTCTAAGAATATACCTTCGGTAATTTCTAGTCCTAAACATCTTGGATCAACACCAATCTCATTTATAACATTAATTATTTCTATCACGAACTCTTTTCTCATAAGTTGTATAGGTGATATATTTATTGATACCACTATTTTATCATATTTGTCTTCATTAATTTCCTTAGCAAAAATACAAGCCTTTTTAAATATATACTTCCCCATTTTATGTATAAGCTTACTTTGTTCCATTATGCTAATTATTTTACTTACACTAACATTTTTATATTTATCATTGTCCCATCTAAATAAAGCTTCAAAACCTAGTAATTTTTTATCGCTAGAAAATTGAGGTTGATAATGTAAATATACTTCTTCTTTGTCAATAGCATTATACAAGTCTGTTTCTATCCCTGAGTTTATCTCAACTTCCTCTGCCATACCTGGTTCATAGAATGCAAAAGTATTTTTACCTTTTTTCTTAGCACTATACATTGCTAAATCAGCCTTAATTAGTATACTTTCAATATCATCTTCCCTTGTTGAGTTTACTACCCCTATACTTCCAGATACAAAACATTGATGCTTTCCTATTGTAATATCAAAGCTTATTTCTTCTAAAAGCTTATTTAGTATATATACTAATTCATCATTATTACTTTCTTCTATAACTACAACAAACTCGTCTCCACCAATTCTACTAACAAAGTCTTTTTTAAATACATTACGAATCTTCTTTGTTACCATATTTAATATATCATCACCAAATTTATGCCCATAAACATCATTTATTTTTTTAAATTCGTCTATATCCATAAATAATACAGTTATACTTCTATCTTTATTTTTTAATTTGTCTTCTAGATAATCATATAAGCCTCTACGATTAGGAATTTTAGTTAAAAAGTCTGTAATAGAAGACTTCATAATATGTTTTTCCCTTAGCCTAAAGTCAGTTATGTCTTGGGATGTGCCTATTAGACCTATAGTATTTCCATATATATCGTATAATGGAGATTTATTCACCTTATAAATTCGTTTCTTGTTGTCTAGCTCTAATGTACCCTCTAATTCTACTGATTCATTATTTTTTAGCACAACATCATCAATTTCTATAAAAGGCCTTGAGCTATCAACTTTCCATATCTCCTTATCAGATTTTCCTATTAGTTGATTTGGTTTTAGGTTGTAAAATTCATAATATTTTGCATTGGCATCCATATAAAGGCCATTAGTATCCTTCACCCATACAGATATTGGTAGTTCATCAATCATACTTTGAAACTTTGTCTTTTGGTTCCTAATAATTTTTCTATGTTTTTCTATACTAAAATTTGCCTTGTATAGTTTTTTTAAAGTCCTATTATATCCTATTATTTTTTCCAACCTAAAAATAACTTCATCTAAGTCATAAGGAACTTTAATAAAGTCATCCATTCCCCATTCCATATATAAAGTCATGTTTTTTAGCTCGTTAGCTTCTATTATTCCTACTACTGGTATTTTCCTTAAAGTACTACTCATTTTTATATTTCCCATATGGAATAATTTAAATTGTTCACTTCCATCTATAAGTATTACATTAACATCTTCTTCATTATTAATATCATAATTAACATTATACCCATATTTATTCAATTGACTATAGTAACTATTTTTATTTATATTTTCATTAATTACTATTATTTTGTTTCCCTTTGTTTTCATTAATATCCCCCATTAATATAATAAGCGCTACTTCCCCCTCTGACTCATCAAGTGTTTTATTTTTTATACATATATAATGAATATAATATTTATTGTTAATTTTTGCAATATAAAAGGGTATCTTATATGTTTCATACATTATAAGATACCCTTTTTATTATTTAGGTTCTACTATTGATATTACACTAGATTCTTCTTTAAAATGACTATTAAGTCTTTCTTGAACTTCTTCAAAAGTAACTTCTTTTATTACATCTAAATAATCTAGTAGATTTATTCCTTTAAAATTATATGACGTAAAGTTATTAGCTATAAAGTTTACTGAGTCAAAGTATTTTAGGAAGTTACCTATTTTCTTTTTCTTACTTCTTTCAAATTGTACTTTATCAAGCCCTTCTTTTTTATATCTTTCTATATACTCATGTATAACTCTTTTTACTTCTCTAGGTTCTTTAGAGTCTCCTCCTATAATAGTGAATCCATAGTCTACTTGAGAAGAGAAACCTGCTCCAAAGTTTTCATTTATTAAACCATTCATGTATAAATCTTCGTATAGTTCGCTACCCTTTTTAAATATCATGTCTATTAATACTTCTGTTACTACTTCTTTTCTAAGTAGTTCATTACCTTTTATACCTACTTTATTATCTTTAAAAGCTATGTTAAACATAGGTATTGATATAGGGAATTTTGCCACTATTTCTTTTTCATTCACATGTTCAGGTTCTTCTGGATAAAACTTTTGTATTTCTTTTGATAGTTTTTCAACATCATAGTGATTTGTTTTCTTAACAACATCCATTACTTTATCAGCTTCTAAATCTCCAACGACAAATAACATCATATTTCCCGGGTTATAGAAAGTATTGTAACATTTGTATAGCTCTTCTTTTGTTATTTTATATATACTATCAACTGTACCTGCTATATCTACTCTTACCGGATAATTAACGTATAATGCTTTTAGACAGTTAAAGTATACGTTCCAGTCTGGATCATCATTATACATTTTTATTTCTTGTTCTATTATTCCTTTTTCCTTTTCAACATTTTCATCAGTAAAGTATGGAGTTTGAACATAATCTATAAGATGTTCTAAACTTTCATAGAAATATTCTGTTGTTGAAAATAAATATGCCGTCATTGTGAAGTTTGTAAATGCATTAGCACTTGCTCCCCATTTAGAGAATTTATCAAATGCATTACCTCCATCAGGTTGTTCAAACATTTTATGTTCTAAGAAATGAGCAATTCCTTCATTAACTCTTATCTTTTCAGTTTCACCTATTGGCACAAACTCTAATTCATTTGAACCATAGTTAGTTGACAATATAGCATACTTCTTTGTGAAACCAGGTTTTGGCATAAAATAGACATCAAGCCCATTTTCTAATTTTTCATAATACACTTCTTCTTTTAATATTTCATTAACTATCTTTTTCATATATGCCTCCTTAGTTTCTCAAGAAATATACAGTATCTAATTTTATTTCTTTTGCTACCTTTGCTATGTCTTCTATCTTAACCTTAGCAACATTCTCAATCATTTCCTCTATTGTTGAATTTGACTTGCTCATAACTTGAGCAAAGTAGAAATCAGACAATCCACCTATACTGTCTTTTAATGATCTCATAGAATTTATTAAAGCACTTTTACTGTTTTCTATTTCTTCTTCTGTTATATTACCTGCTTGTAAACTTTCAATTTGTTTATTTACTAATTCAACAGTTTTATCGTAATTTTGGAACTCTATTCCTGATGATACAAATAATATTCCTTTGTATTTTTCAACTGATGAATAAATATAGTAACATAAACTTTCCTTTTCTCTTATGTTAACAAACATTTTAGAGTGAGGTCCTCCACCTAATACATTACAACCTACTACTAGTGGATAGTATTTATCAATATCTTTATAATCAATATTTGTTCTATAACCCATCACAAGCTTACCTTGAGTTATTTCCATTTTGTCTTCTATAACCTTAACATCTTTTATGTCTTTAACAAAATCTTCTCTAGGAATATCTATTATATTTCCTCTTTCAAAAATAAAGTTTTTACTTATTATCTCTACAACTTCTTTTTCATTAAAATCGCCTTCAATTACTATATCAATGGGAGAAGTTTTGATTATCTCTTTATAGTGATCATATAATTCTTTTCCACTTATAGCATCTATTTCATCTTCATATCCATATTCACTAATACTATATCTTTCATCACTACACATTTCTTCAAAACATCTTTCAAGAGCATATCTGCTTTTATCGTTGATTTTAGCTTGAATTCTATCTTTTAAATTTTGTTTTTCTATACTTAATATATCCTCTTTAAAACCACCATCTACTATTAGTGGCTTATTTATTACTTCATTAAAAAATTCTATTACATCTTTAAATATATCTTCTTCTAAATATTTTTGATTTGTACTTATTATCTTAAAACTTAGTACTTGTCGTTCTCCTCTTTTACTTACATCTCCGCCCATAGATGATCCATATAAGTCATCTAACTTGTTAGAGATTTCTCTTATACTAGGATATTTTTCGCATCCACTTGTTATAAGAGTTGGTAATAATGCATTTTTTGTAGCCTCACTTTTGTCTAATAACCTTTGTATGTATATACTTACAAGATTAGACTTAAATTTAGTGGCAGGAATTAAAGTTAAGTTAATATTATTACCTAAGTTTATTTTTTTTACTTCTTCCATGTTATCCTCCTATTTGATTTACTAATGATATTCTTGTGAAAAGTTCATCTACTATTACATCTATCTTGTTTGGTGGATCTATATAGTAAAATTTAGTATTTCCCATATCAAGCTCTTTAAATATACTCTGAGCTAGATGTTTAGTATATATGGTGTCTATTATATATGTTGGTATAACAACATACATCTCATCAATTCCATATTCTAACAATTGCTCTCCAGATTTTATTATATCTTTTTTATTATTTTCTAAAAGAGGCAATTTTATTTGAATATCATTATTTTTTTCTTCGACTTCTATGTATTCTTGTATTTTTTGTCTAAATAATACATCTTGTTCTAAGTTATTTTTATTTTGTAGTCCTATCATTAATACCCCAACATCTTTGTCTTTACTAATATTTTTTAGTATCTCATCTTTATATAATGTTGCTAGTTTGTTAGATTTATAAAAAGTGTCTAGTATTTCTACCTTTTTCAAATTATATGTACTTAAATTCAAAGCCTCATATCGACTTTTAAAAATCTCATACTCTTCACCTTCTGTCATAAACATAGGGCATAATATTACATTTTTATATCCCTTTGATATAACATCCTCTAAACTATTTTCAAAATACGGTGCAGAGTATAAATAAGAGTTTACAACTCTATAATTATTGCCTAGTTTTACTCTTAGCTCATCTGCTACTTGTTCTGCTTTTTCTTTAAAATCACTTGAGCCTATTTCATTATAGTAGCCTTGATAATCATATAAATCCTTACTTGCACTAAGAAATGATTTAAGACCCTTATTGTAATATATTTGAGTTGATCTTTCTTTCAAGTTATAATTTTTACTTTCACCTTCTGAAATTAAAAGTACAACCGTCTCTTCCTTTTCTTCTTGTGGCGAAATATCTTCAAATACAATCCTATCTCTAAAAGCTGATATTACAATGAAATTTACTCCAATAAATGAAATTAAAAGTGCATAAACCATATATTTATATTCTTTATCAATAAATATTTGCTTATAAAAAGCTAATGTTGCCAAAACTATAAATATATTCTCCATGTACCCACTAAATACAAAACTTAAAATTATGCACGAACACAAAAGTATTGATATTAGCATATAATCAACCCCATTACAAAGTATAGTTTACATCTATTATATATATGAGGTATAATCAATATGTATGTCTACAATAGATTTTTGTAAATTTGTGTAATAATTTCACTATGATTATAAATATCACAAAAGAGAGGAAGATTTAATTATGAAACTAGGTATAGTTGGTTTACCAAATGTAGGTAAAAGTACACTATTCAATGCAATAACTCAAGCAGGTGCAGAATCTGCAAACTACCCTTTCTGTACAATAGAGCCAAACGTTGGTGTTGTTTCTGTTCCAGACGAAAGATTAGATAAATTAAAAGAGCTTTATGACTCTAAAAAAATAGTTCCTACAGCTATAGAATTCTGTGATATAGCAGGATTAGTTAGAGGTGCTTCTAAAGGTGAAGGTTTAGGAAATAAATTCTTATCTCACATAAGAGAAGTTGACGCTATAGTACACGTTGTTAGATGTTTTGAAGACCCTAACGTTGTTCACGTAGATGGTTCAGTTGATCCGCTAAGAGATATAGAAACTATAAACTTAGAATTAATATTCTCTGATATAGAAATATTAGATAGAAGAATACAAAAAGGAGCTAAGGCTGCTAGAGCTGATAAATCATTAGCTGCTGAACTTGAATTCCTAAAAGAAATAATGGCTACATTAGAAGATGGCAAGTCTGTTAGAACTATGGAATTTACGGAAGATCAAAAAACTTTTGTAGATTCATTAAACTTACTTACATCTAAGCCAGTAATATACGCTACTAACGTATGTGAAGATGATTTAGCTGATGAAGCTGAAAATAACGAATACGTAAATAGAGTAAGAGATTTCGCAGCTACTGAAGGTGCTGAGGTTGTTGTTGTTTGTGCTCAAATAGAAGCAGAAATAGCTGAACTTGAATCTGATGAAGAAAAGAAAGAATTCTTAGAGACTTTAGGTCTTGAGCAATCAGGATTAGATAAGTTAATAAAATCTTCTTATGCTTTACTTGGATTAGTTTCTTACTTAACAGCAGGTCCTCAAGAAGTTAGAGCTTGGACTATAAAGGTAGGAACAAAAGCTCCTGCTGCTGGTGGAAAGATACACTCTGATATAGAAAGAGGATTCATAAGAGCGGAAACTATAGCTTTCAATGATTTAGTAGGTGTTGGAACAATGACTGCTGCTAAAGAAAAAGGACTAGTTAGACTTGAAGGTAAAGAATATATAGTTAAAGATGGAGACGTTATATTATTCAGATTTAACGTATAATATAAAAAAGAGGACTCACAATGTGAGTCCTCTTTTTTATATTATGCTGCATTTGCATCTATTTTCTTTTCTGCTAATTTATTTTTATTTATCATAAATAATACGAATAATACTACTGCTACAACTACTCCTACTCCATTTGAGAAGTTAGCTGCTAATCTAAAGCCTTCTGGAGCTTGTAATATATAAGCTACACAAACTGAAGTCATAAATGTTGCTGGTATTAAAGCTATCCAGTAATTAGCTTTATTCTTAAGTAAGTATACTGTAGCTGTCCATAAGAATATAGTCGCTAATGTTTGGTTTGACCAAGCAAAATATCTCCATATTATATTGAAATCTATTCTAGTTAAGAATATACATACTACGAATAATGGTATTGCTAATATAAATCTATTTTTTAATCCTTCTTGCTTTATTTTAAATGCATCAGCTATTGTAAGTCTAGCACTTCTAAATGCTGTATCTCCACTTGTTATAGGACAAGCTACAACACCTAATACTGCAAGTATTGCTCCTACAGTTCCTAATAATTCTTTTGATATAGTACTTACTACTCCAGATTGTCCACCAAATTCAGTTAATGCACTTTGTATTGAAGCAGTATCTCCAAAGAATGCTATTGTAACAGCACACCATATTAAAGCAACTATTCCTTCTACTACCATTGCTCCATAGAATACTTTTTTACTTTCACTTTCTTTAGTTATACATCTAGCCATCATAGGAGATTGAGTAGCATGGAATCCAGATATTGCTCCACAAGCTATCGTTGTAAATAAGAATGGGAATATCGATAATCCATCTGGATGCATATTCTCTAAGCTTAATTCAGCCATTGTCATAGTTCCATTAAATTGGCCTATAATCATCGCTCCTGCTAAACCTACTGCCATGAATAATAATGCTGCTCCAAATAATGGATATATTTTACCTATTACTTTATCAACTGGTAAAACTGTTGCTAATATATAATATATTATTATTATTACAACCCACATTGTCTTATCTAAACCAGTCATTGACGTTAACAGTCCTGCTGGAGAAGTTACGAAAACTGTACCAACAAGTATTAATAATATTACTGAGAAAACTCTCATGACTTGCTTCATACCATTACCTAAGTATATACCTACTATCTCAGAAACCGAAGACCCATTATGCTTCATAGATATTACACCTGATAAGAAATCATGAACTCCACCTGCAAATATAGTCCCAAATGTTATCCATAAGAAAGCTACTGGTCCAAATAATGCACCCATTATAGCCCCAAATATAGGTCCTGTACCTGCTATATTTAAGAATTGTATTAAGAATACCTTATACCAAGGCATCGGTATATAGTCTACTCCATCTTGTAACTTAATTGCTGGCGTTTGGTTTTTGTCATCTAATTTAGTTATTTTATCAACATAAGTTCCATAGACAAAATAGCCACCTATAAGTATTGCTAAACATACTAAAAACGTTATCATTGCGCTTGTCCCCCTCGTATATTATTTATTATTACATTAATATAATAACCTATATTATAATGAGGGTTTACATTCATTACATGAAGTGCATTTTTTTATACATGAAATACACTTATATATTCATAATTTTTTTAAACTCTTTAATTTTACTTCTACTTACGAAAACTTCATTATCCATATATTTTAATTTAAGCTTATATGTATTGTTAAACCATGGTATTATTTCTTGAATTTTAGATAAATTTACTATATAAGACCTATGTGTTTTGAAAAATAAATTATTAGAAAGATTATTATAAAAATCACTTATAGAATTTTTTACAATATAACTTTCATCCTTGGTATAAACAACAGTTTCCCTTTCTCTAGCCTCACAATAAAAAATTTCATTAATATTTACCACTCTCAGCTTATTATCTTTCCATAAACTGACTGTGCTATGATGTATTTCTTCCGGTTCATCATATACTTCTTTGCGATATTCTATATCTTTTAATTTTTCTAATTTTTTTAGCATAGATAATATTCGATCTTCCGAGTATGGCTTTAATACATAATCAAATACCTCTAACTCAAATGCATCAACTGCATATTCCTTATATGCAGTTATAAAAACTATTTTAGGTTTTTTCTTAAATTGATTTATAGTTTTTGCTAATAACATTCCATCAAGTAATGGAATATTAATGTCTAAAAATATTACATCAATACAATTTTCTTGAATAAACTTTAATACATCTAGGCCATTATCAAATTCTCTCAATATTTCTATATCACTATAATTATTAATAAAGTATTTTAATTCCTCTCTTGCTGGAAATTCATCTTCAACTATTATAGCTCTCATCACTGCCCCCCTTAGATATCAAACTCTATCCTAGTTCCTGGATTTAACCTTTTAATAATCACTCCATTGCCATAGATTAATTTTAGTCTTAAGTGAACATTATAAAGGCCTATTTTATTTTCTGGCATATTATTGTTATAGATATTTTCTATAACTTCTTCATCTATAGTTACACCATCATTTTCAACCCATATTCTAGTGAACTTGCCTTGCTTTACTCCTATTTTCACAGTACCATATCCACCATTCTTTCTTATACCATGTATTATTGCATTTTCAACCAATGGCTGTATTATTAGACTAGGAATTTTAATATCGACGTTTTCATCAATATCATAAATTACTTTTAGCTTATCCCCAAATCTAGCTTTTTCAATTTCTACATAAGCTTTAACTTGTTCGAGCTCTTTGTTAATATCAATTAAGTTATCATTTATTTCTAGATTATATCTCATATATGTAGATAGATTTACAATAAGCTGCCTAGCTTTATCTGGGTTAATCCTAATAAATGAAGTTATTGTATTTAGTGCATTAAATAAAAAATGCGGATTAATTTGTGTTTGTAAGGCTTTTATTTCAGCTCTATTTTTAGCTTCTTCTATCTTTTCTATTTTTGAAATCTCCATTAAAGTAGATATTATTTGAGACAATCCTATTGCTAATGTTTTTTTAGAGTGACTCATATCATATTGCTTAGCATAATAAATTTTCAAACTACCAACTACTCCATCTGAATCTGTAAGTGGAATTATCATGGCTGTTTTAAGATTTACCTTTTCGCTTATTGAGTGCTCTTCTTTATCTACCTTAACATTTAATATTTTATTATTTTGTATAGCCTCTCTTGTCATCTTACTAATTTTTATATTAGGTAAATCAAATGCATTTTCTCCTATACCTACGTAAGCTAATACTTCGTCATTGTCAGTTATGCTTACAGCATCTGAGTTTATTTCAGTTTTAATTATTTCACATATTTTTCTTAGAGAATCAGGGTTTATACATCTAAAGTACGGTAAGGTTTTATTGGCGATATCTAAAGCTAATTTAGATTGAAATGCTGCGATTTCTTCTTTCTCTCTTTTTATATCTTGTACAATAGATACCAAAAATCCTATACTTATTTGACCTACAATCATAGATATATAAATTTGTCCAATAATATCGATTGCAACATCATGAGGCTTAGATATTAAATAGATTAAAGTCATAGTTATACTTTCCGATAATACTCCACACAAAATCCCATAGAGCCACTTTCTATTGTCCGGTGCTATTTTGCTAAAAACTCCTGATATCACACCTGCAAATATACTTGATATAAAACAAGGTATGGCTGTTATTCCTCCTATATCAATAGCAAATCTATGCCACCCAGCTATAATACCAGATGTAATACCAATAACAGGCCCAAATAATATACCTCCTGATACAATAGAAATAATTCTTGTATTTGCTAAAGAACCATTTACATTTATACCATTATATGTACCTAGTATTGCTAGTCCACTAAATATTAATGCTATAATTATTAAATCTTTTAATTTATAATTTTCTTTTTGGAAAATATCTTTAAGTACTTTTATCTTAGTTATTATAATAAACAAAACAATTATTAAACTTGATTTTTCCATTATTGAAATAAATATACTACTATTATTCACTCTCATCACCCTATTTATTAATAATTATTCACACAAAAAATATAACTAATTATTTTATAAATAATTAGTTATATTACTTAATTAATTATATCAAATATTAAGATGTTAATCATCATTTACATAATAAAACTCTTATTTCATTTTGTATCTCTTATCTTATATTCATATTCTTTAATAGTAATAGGTCTTGAATATATATATCCTTGACCTATATCGCATCCAATAGAATTAAGATATAACTTTTGTTCTTCGGTTTCAATACCTTCTGAAACTATTGATATATTTAACATGTGAGCCATATTTATTATGCTTAATAAAATAATTCTACTTTTATTCTCATCTTTTATATTATATAAAAAGGCTCTATCTAGTTTAATCTCATCTACTGATATATTTTTTAGCATATTCAATGATGAATATCCAGCTCCAAAATCATCTATAGACACCTTAAATCCTAGATCTCTCAGCCGATTTATAACTTGAACTAATTCCCCTTCATTTTCAAATATTGCACTCTCCGTAATTTCAATTTGTATAATACTATATTCAATTTCATACTTATTAACTAATTTAATAAATTTATCTATTAAATTTTCATTTTGTAAACTAACTCTTGATACATTGATTGATATCGGGTAAATAAGAGTATTTTGATCTATCCATCTTTTAATTAATTTACATATGTCTTCAAAGACAAATAAATCTAATTCCTCTATAAATTTATTTGTTTCAAACAGAGGTATAAATTTGTTAGGTGAAATCATACCTTTTTGAGGATGATTCCACCTTATTAGCGCCTCTGATCCCACTATACTATTAGTAGACATATTATATTTAGGCTGTAAGTATATTTGAAACTCCTTTTCTAAAATAGCATTTTCCATATCCCTTTCCATCTCTTTTTCTTCTATAAGTTTATCTCTTAAAGTTACATCATATAAAGCATATGTGTTTATACGATTCCCCTTAACTTGATACTTCGCTATTCCTGCCCTATCAATACAAGTTTCAATACTAGTATCTTCTTTTAATATTATATATACACCTATTGACGGTTTTATATCTAAGTTTTCATCATCATCTAAACTTATCATATGTATTTTATCGCTAAGACTTTCAACTATTTGTTTCACATTGGTCATTGTTCCATTATATTTACATAAAATAAAAAAATCATTGTTGCATGACCTACAAAATACTGAATCCTTTACGAATATCTCTTTGATAGTACTTCCTATTTCTTTTAATACTTTATTACCATATTCATACTCATATTTGTCATTAATTAGCTTAAATTTATCTATGTCAAAATATATAAGAATAATATTTTCTTCATTATATTTATTTATATATTCCTTTCCTTTTATTCTAAAGTAGTTGTAGTTCCACAGTTCTGTAATTTCATCAATAAAAGCTATATTATATAACCTTTTATTTGTTATTCTACTGCTTATAATTATATATATACTCAAGAAAATTAATATTAATATAATAAATAAAATTGATGTTGTTATTGTAAAACATGAACTCATACTTAATGCACTTCCTATTGCATCTAATTATCTTACATTGTCTTCTATCTTACTTTAAATTACTTTAGTGATTATTTCTTTAATATTACATATCCAATCTTGTGCCCCCACACTAAATATATTATATTTTCTTATAAATTGTTCCTTATATCGACAAAATATGAACTATTGCATTAAAACTCTTAAGTTATTATTTTTATATACATATATAATTAGCTATCATAGTTGGCTTATACGTAAAAAATTCGCTGCGCTCATGTCGCCAAAATTGCATGTCGTCAACGTCCATTCGACAAGCTCATCTCCCGTTACTTAAACGACTTCGTCCGTTGCTCAAAATCTTTTTTTACGCTCAAAACCAGTTTATTGATATTACTTACGTTGATAAGTTATCCATATAATGCGAAGTATTATAATGGCCTTAAGCGAAAAAAAGAGATATGGCTACATTTGTAAAAATTATCCATATCTCTTTACTTATTAATATTATATTTTATCCAACTATATCTTTTTTAGCTTTTACATATCTAGCTGCTTCAATAGCTACTGCTCTCTCACTAAAAGGAATTCTCTCTCCCTTTATTAACTGATATTCCTCATGTCCTTTACCTGCAAATACAATCATATCCCCTTCTTTAGCAATGTTTATTGCTAACTCTACAGCTTTCTTTCTATCAGGCTCAACTAAATATTCACAGTCAGTTCCTTTAAATGATGTTGCAATACCTGCAATTACATTTAGAGGATCTTCAAAGTCCGGGTTGTCACTAGTCAATATACATAAATCACATTCTCTAGCTGCAACATCACCTAACTCTTTCCTTCTAAGTTCTGTTCTTCCACCGACAGATCCAAATAAGCATATTAATCTTTTCGGATTATAGTTCTTCAATGTTTGTAATATATTTTCTAAACTTACACCATTATGAGCATAGTCTATTATTACTGTTGCATATGGTAAAATAGGTAATACTTCTACTCTTCCACTTACTTTAGCATTTTTTAATGCTTCTATCATTATACCTCTATCTACACCTAGATATTTACAAACAGATATTACTGCAAGTGCATTATATATACTAAATGTACCTGGTGAGCATATAAATGATTCAAATCTTTCTTCCTTAGTTTCGCATGTAAATTTTACACCTAAAGAATCTATTTCTTTAGAATAATTTATATTGGTAGCTTTTAAATCAGCTTCATTTTCTATTGCAAAAGTTTCTACATCACAAGTAGCATTTTCAATTACATATTTTGAATACTCATCATCTGCATTTACTATACCATGTTTAGCATAAGAGAATAATTTAGTTTTACATTCTAAATAATGTTCAAATGTAGGATGTTCCTTTGGTCCTATATGATCTGGAGATATATTAGAGAATATTGCAACATCAAAGTCAACATCCTTAACTCTATCCATCATTATACCACCTGATGAAACTTCCATCGAAACACATTTTACTCCGTTGTCTAGCATAGTTCTAAATATTCTATGAAGCTCATAGCTTTCTGGAGTTGTATTAACTGTTTTCTCTTTTATTCCGTTGTAGAAGGTACCATTAGTTCCTATAACCCCTGTATTAAGTCCAGATGCATTTAATACTTCACTTATATAGTTTGTTATAGTTGTTTTACCCTTAGTTCCTGTAACTCCTACTACCTTTAATACTTTAGAAGGATTTCCAAAATAATTTGCTGATGCTTTTGATAAAGTAACTCTAGTATCTTTAACAAATATCTTTATTGAATCTTCATCAAGGTCTAAATCATCTTGAAGTATAAATACTCTACAACCTCTTTCATATGCCTTTATTGCGTATTTATGACCGTCTACAGTCTCCCCTTTTATTGCTACAAATATATATCCATCTTCAGTTTTTGAAGAATTATAAGCTATATCTTTTATCTCTATATCTTTAATTTCATCCCAAGGTTTGTTACTTGAGAATTCAATATTTTCCATTATCTTAAGTAATTTCATACTATCTCCCTCCTCCAAGTTCATATAATATTTAAGTAGTATATCATATCTACTACTTAGTTTTCATTTGTAATACTTGGCACTTATTATTTTTTTCCTAGAAAATTAGCTGTCCCAAAGTAATAAATTTACGTTGGGACAGCTTTTTATTTTACTTTTTTTCCACACTTTTTAATAGTTTCTCTAACTAAAACTTCTAGTGAGTCTGTATAAAATTCTTCGTATAAGTTATTATCCACTCTTAACACAGATAATTCAGTACATCCAAGTATAGCTCCATCGCATCCATTATCTTTTAGATGTTTTACTACATTATTGAATTTGTTCATATCTGCATTTTTTCCACTTTTAATGTCTTTGTAAATAATATCCATTACATCTTGTTGTTTTTCTTCATCTAAAACTAGATATTCTATCCCATGTATTTTACACATGTTTTGGTAAATATTAGTTTGAATATTACCCGTTGTAGCTAATATTCCTAGTCTCTTATGGCCTTTACTTTTAGCAGCTTTTATAGTTTCTTCTATAATATTTAAAACTGGTATATTCACACTTGCTTGTATTTCATCATAGAAATAATGAGCAGTGTTACAAGTTATCACTAAAAAATCTACTCCATATTGTTCTAGCTTTTTAGCATCTCTAATAATAGTGTTTGCAGGATTTTCTGGCGATTTCCCCACTATATAATCAGTTCTATCAGGTGTAGTTGCTCGATTTGCAATTATCATATCTATATGTTCTTGATCACTATTTGCATCAGTCATTCTTACAACCATTTCATAAAAATATACTGTTGCCATAGGCCCTAGTCCACCTATTACACCAACTGTTTTATTAGTTTCCATAATTTTATCACCATCTATTTGCAGTATTTTTTAAACTTTCTCATTTGGTTTATATTGTATAAGAATATGTACCATTTTCTCTTAAAGTTTCCTTTTAAGTCAGCTTCATATCCAAATGATGTAGCACTTTTACCTTCTTTAACAAGATTCTTAGCTTTATTTACTAACTCTTGATTCTTAACATATTTATACACTACATTGTTAGGTATGACATGCCAGAAGAAGTTTTCTTTTTGAATTTTTAAATCTAATTCTTTATTATAAACTCTGTCTTCTACAACATATTTAGCTATGTTGTTTCCTGAACTTGTTACATAGTAGTTACTTCTACCTTGTCTTAAGTTTATTTCAAATACTTTGTATGTGTTGTCTCTTGAATCATACTTTATGTCAAAGTTTGAGAATCCAGTATAGTTTATATCTTCTAAGAAAGTCTTAAACTTTTCCATTAAAGCTTCATCATATTCTGTTATTATAGCAGCATGATTTCCTATTCCTTTTGGAGTATGTTCTTCAAGTAAAACGTGACCTAAACACATCATCTTAACTTTTGCATTTTGATCTGAGTAACAAGTTAATACTCTCATGTGAGAATCATCACCTGGTATAAAATCTTGTATTATAAGATTCTTTTCATACCCATTTGAATATATTTTTTCAATTATTGACTTATATTGTTCAAAGTTTTCAACTATATATGCTTTTTCCATCCCTTCAAATGGATATTGGAAATAAGATATACTATCTGCAGCCTTTAATATTAAAGGATATTGTAAACCAAAATCAGTTATTTCATCTCCCTTAGCTAATACGAAAGTCTTTGGATATGCTAATCCTTTTTCTTCACACATTTGATAGAAAGAATCCTTTGATATTAATTGTTCCTTTAATTCACTTCCTATATAAGGAACTATGTATTCATTTTTTAATATATCTCTATGATCTATAATGAACTCAGCATACTCATCTGTACATCCCATTACTATCAACTTTTTATTAGTTCCTGCAAATTCTTTTGCTGTATCTAAAAGTATCTTTAATAATTTGCTTCTATCCTCTATCTCTGGTCTTACTCTAAAGTCTATTATATTACTATCCTTAGTTGCACCTAGTGCATATCTTCCAATAGCTATAGATTTTACTCCATATGCCTCATGGTATGCTCTTGCAACGCTGTAACAATTTATGTCTCCACCTACTAATACTGGTTGAATAACTATATTGCTCACTACTTACACCTCTTTTTTATTTAATTTTTCATTTATCACTAAATTTAGGTATTTATTATTTTTTATTTGTATAATATGCCTACTAATACAATACTTAATTATACTTTATTTTACTTCCTATGTCAAAAACCCAGCTTTTCTGACTAACTCATTTTTTAATATGTTTTGTGTTTATTTATGTAGTGTTAATTCCTTTAATATCTTATCATCAATTAAGAGGGATATCTTTAATGATTGTAATCATTTTTAAAGATATCCCTCTCTTATATTGTTCAATATTTAATAATTTTATTATTTTATTATAGAAACTCTACCAGATTCCTTAACCTTACAAGAACCTGCATTTACTTGTACACTTTGTCCTTCTTCTAAGTTAGTGAATATTACTGGACTTATTGATGATTCAGCATTCTTTTCAATGTAATCTAAATCCATTTTAACTAATTTATCTCCTGATTTAACTTCTTGACCTACTTCTACAAATAAATCAAATCCTTTACCTTCTAACTTAACTGTTTCTATTCCTAAGTGGATTAATACTTCTCTTCCAGCTTTAGATTTTATTATTATCGCATGCTTAGTAGGGAATATTACTTCTACTGTACCATCTACTGGAGAACATATTACTCCGTCACTAGATTTTATAGCAAAACCATCTCCCATTAACTTAGTTGAGAATACTTGGTCTGGAACTTGAGATATATCTAATATTTCTCCATTCGTTAATGATAATATTTCCTCATCACATTTTATAGCTGCTTCTTGTTTTACTTCTTTTTTAACCTCTTGAGGTTTAACTTCTTGAGGTTTTTTATCTACTTTTATTTTTCCTGAAACTATTTCATTTATTTCAGATTTTAATGTGTCTGACTTAGGTCCAAATATAGCTTGAACATTGTTTCCTATAACCATAACACCTGCTGCTCCAAGTGCTTTTAATCTCTCTTGGTCAACATTGTTTATATCATTAACAGCTACTCTTAATCTTGTTATACAAGCATCTAAGTGTGCTATATTTTCTTTATTTCCTAAAGCTTCTAATATTCCAAATGCTAATTCACTATTAGTTAATGTAACACTTGATGATGATTCATTGTCATCTTCTCTACCTGGAGTTTTTAAATTAAACTTTGTTATTAAGAATCTGAATCCGAAGTAGTAAACTACAGCAAATACTGCACCAACTACTAATACTAAATACCATGGTGTTCTATTTGGTATTACACCAAATAACATAAAGTCTATAAGACCACCAGAGAATGTCATACCTATTTTTACGTTTAATATTTGCATTAACATGAATGATAAACCTGCAAATATACAGTGAACTCCGAATAATACTGGTGCAACAAATAAGAATGCAAATTCTATTGGCTCAGTTATACCAGTTAAGAATGAAGTTAAAGCTGCTGATGCCATTATACCTGCAACAAACTTTTTCTTTTCAGGCTTAGCTGTATGAACTATTGCAAGTGCTGCTGCTGGAAGTCCAAACATCATGAATGGGAATTTACCAGTCATGAAAGTACCTGCTGTAAATGGAACTAAATCCTTTAATTGAGCAAAGAATATACTTTGGTCACCCATTACAAGTTGACCTGCTGCATTTGTATATTCACCAAATTGATACCAGAATGGGTTGTAGAACACATGGTGTAAACCAAATGGTATTAATGCTCTTTCTATAACCCCAAATATGAATGCTGCTACTGTAATGTTTGCTTCTATTACTGATCTAGAGAAATTAAGTAACGCATTTTGTATTGGTGGCCAAACAAATGCTAATGCTATACCTATTAAAATAGCACTTGCTGCTGTAACAATCGGAACAAATCTCTTACCTGCAAAGAATCCTAAGTATTGAGGTAATTCAATCTTATAGAACTTCTTATAAAGACCTGCCGCCACTATACCTATAATGATACCACCAAATACTCCTGTTTGAAGTGTTGGTATACCAACAACTGACGCATACATTGGGTTACCTATCATTTCTGGAGTAACTCCAGCCATAATACCCATTGATCTATTCATTACTAAGAAACCAACTATTGCAGCTAAACCTGCAACACCTTCACCTTCACTTAAACCAACTGCTACCCCTACCGCAAATAGTAATGGTAAGTTATCAAATATAATTCCACCTGAGTTTTCCATTATGCTAACTATTAATTGAACTGTTTCATTAGCTAAGAAAGGCATTCTTGCTATTATTTCTGGGTTAGCAAATGCATTACTAACACCTAGTAATATACCTGCTGCAGGAAGTAATGCAACTGGTAACATTAATGCTTTACCTACTTTTTGTAAGACACCAAATATCTTTTTCATATCGTCTCTCCTTAGTATAATTTTTAAAATTTAAGCTAATATAAAAAAACTTATTAGCTATAGGGCAGGAATTCAAATTCCTTTTATAAAAAAAGACCTAAGCCTATAAAAAGGTACAAAGGCATATTGGTATTCTAAATTAAGCTAATATTATTATTTTAATATTTGGCCTAATAAATACATCAATATTAATTGTTTTTGTACACTATTTATAAACTTAAGTCTTGCCTGCTTAACCAGTAACAATCTTAATGTTTAAAAATTGTTATATTAAATTTTATTTAATACATAGATTTTAGAGTATTAAACTAATTATTGCTTTTAATCACTGAAATAACTCTATTTATATGAAGTGTAAGATATAATAATTCATCTTCACTTACGCTATATTCGTATTGTTCTTCTATATGCTTTTTTATTTTACATGCACAATTATACGAATCTTCATATTTTATTTTAATTATTTCTATTAAATCATTACTTTTTCCTTGTTCTTGCTCTTTCATTATTAATCGTTTTGCAAAAAACTTTAAGTGAGTAATTAATCTATCGTAGTTTATTTCATCTTCCTTAAATTCTACTTTATAATAATACCTTATAATATTAAGTATTTCTTTAACTATTCTAGTCATTAAAAAAGATTCTGTAGTATTTTCTTTGTAATTTGCATTTACTATATGCATTGCTATAAATCCAGCTTCATCATTTGGGAAATTCACGTTAAATTCTTTATTTAGATATTCAACTGCCCATTTTCCAATCTCATATTCATTTTTATGAATTCTTCTTATTTCATATATTAAATCATTTTTGATAGTTATATTTTCATTGTATCTCTTTAGTGCATATGATATATGGTCAGTTAGTGATACATATACGTACTCGTACAACTCAGTTTTAAGTTGTTTTTCAGCATATTCTATTATATCTGCACTTGCCTTGAAAATACTTTCATCAACTTCCTTGGCTAACTTTATTATTTTATTGCTAAAACCTTCATCTTGTATTACAAACTTTTTTTCTATTTTACTTTCATCAACTTCATGACCAGGCTTTTTTTGAAATCCAATACCACATCCTGTAAGTATTAATTCCTTGCCCGAGACTTGTTCTAAAACTTGTATGACATTGTTATTGTATACTCTTTCAATAATCATTTTTAATCACTCATCCCCTAGTTTTTTTAATTAATAAAAATAATTTTAACTAGTACTCTTGAATATATACATATAAACCTCTTATAAATATAAAAAAACCCAAATCAAGATACAGCTATGCCGTATATCTTAACTTAGGTATTGCCTGCTTTATCAGTAACAATCCAATTATAGTTAATCAATAATATAACCTTTAATTATCTTAATTTTACAACACTTCCATAAATCTGTCAATAATCTTTTGAAATCTTTTTCCTATTTAATTTTTATTTAAATTTCTATTTTTCTTTTTTAAAATTCATCATATTATACATATGAAAAAGAAGGGTGATAACTCACCCTTCTTTCTATATATTAACTATAAGTTATTACATTTGTTCTGATAATCTCTTGTAGTTATTGTATCTTTCATTAGCATTTTCTTCAGCCATAGTGAATAATTCTTCAGCTACGTCTGGGAATTGCTTAGCTATTGCAGAGTATCTTACTTGTTGCATTAAGAAGTCTCTGAAGCTTGCTGTTGGTTCTTTAGAATCTAATGAGAATGGATTCTTACCTTCAGCTTTTAATGTTGGGTTGTATCTGTATAAATGCCAGTATCCAGCTTTAACAGCTTGCTCTATGTTAGCTTGAGCTCTACCCATACCTTCTCTTAATCCGTGAGATATACATGGAGAGTAAGCTATTATTAATGATGGTCCATCATACTTTTCAGCTTCTAAAACAGCCTTCATTAATTGGTTCTTATCTGCACCCATACCAACTTGTGCTACGTATACATTTCCGTAACTCATAGCCATCATACCTAAGTCTTTCTTCTTAGATCTCTTACCAGCAGCAGCGAATTTAGCCATAGCAGCAACTGGAGTTGATTTAGAAGCTTGACCTCCTGTATTTGAATAGATTTCTGTATCAAATACAAGTACGTTTACATTTTCACCTGAAGCTAATACATGGTCAAGTCCACCGTATCCGATGTCATAAGCCCATCCATCTCCTCCAAGTATCCATTGAGATCTCTTAACTAAGTAATCTTTTCTTTCATTTATTTCTTTTAATAATGCAACTACTGTTTCATCAGTACATTCGCAAGCACCAGCTAATACTTCTTCAACTTTCTTGCTAGCAGCTAATGAAGCTTCTGCATCATCTTTACCTTCTAACCAAGCTGTGAATGCTTCTCTAGCACAATCACATATATCCATACCTAATAAAGCAGTCATGTTATCAGCTATTTTGTTTCTCATTTGCTTAACAGCTAACATCATTCCGTATCCGTATTCAGCATTGTCTTCGAATAAAGAGTTTGCCCAAGATGGACCTTTACCTTCATGGTTAACTGTGTATGGAGTTGATGGAGCAGATCCTCCCCAGATTGAAGAACATCCAGTAGCATTAGCTATCATCATTCTATCTCCGAATAATTGAGTTACTAACTTGATGTATGGAGTTTCTCCACATCCAGCACAAGCTCCTGAGAACTCTATAAGTGGTTGTCTAAATTGACTTCCTTTTACAGTGTTCACTGGCATTACATCACCTTTTGGAGATACTTTTTCTGTATCAACAGCAAATGCCCAGTTTTCTACTTCAACATCTTGAGTTTCCATAGGCTTCATAACTAAAGCTTTGTTCTTAGCTGGACAAATGTCAGCACAGTTTCCACATCCTGTACAATCCATTGGACTTACTTGCATTCTGTATTGTAATCCTTCTAATCCTTTACCTGTAGCTTTCTTAGTAACGAAGCTTTCTGGAGCATTTTGAACTTCTTCTTCATTTACTAATACTGGTCTTATACATGCATGAGGACATACATAAGCACATTGGTTACATTGAATACAGTTTTCTGCAACCCACTCAGGAACATTTACAGCTATACCTCTCTTTTCGTATGCAGCTGTTCCACATGGGAATGTACCATCTTCTATTCCGTTGAATGCACTTACTGGTAAGCTATCACCTTCTTGTGCGTTCATTGGTCTTAATATATTCTTGATGAAATCTGGTTCATCTGAATCTACTGCCATTTCTAATTCTTTTGCTTCAGCCCATGCAGCTGGTGCATCTATTTTAACTAATGCGTTCATACCTGCTTCAACAGCTTCATAGTTCATATTAACTATCTTCTCACCTTTTTTACCGTAAGCTTTAACTATAGAGTCTTTTAAGTACGCTACAGCTTCTTCAACTGGTATTATTTCAGCTAACTTGAAGAATGCAGATTGCATTATCATGTTTATTCTTGTTCCAAGACCTATTTCTTGAGCTATCTTAGTAGCATTTACAGCATAGAAGTTTATTTCATTCTTAGCTATGTATTGCTTCATCTTAGCAGGTAAGTTAGCATCTAACTCTTCTGCATTCCAGATAGTGTTAAGTACGAATGTACCACCCTTCTTAAGTCCTTTTAATAAATCATATTGGTTAACATATGATTGGTTATGACAAGCTATATAATCAGCTTCATCTACTAAGTATGTAGCTCTTATTGGAGAATCTCCGAATCTTAAGTGAGATATAGTTATACCACCAGATTTCTTAGAGTCATATGCAAAGTAAGCTTGTGCATACTTATCAGTGTGATCTCCTATTATTTTTATTGCTTGCTTGTTAGCTCCAACTGTACCGTCAGACCCTAATCCCCAGAATTTACATCTTATTGTTCCAGGATCAGCAACTTTTATTGGTTCTGATGGAGTTAATGATGTATTAGTTACGTCATCATTTATACCTAATGTAAAGTTGTTTTTAGGTTCATCAGCAACTAAGTTATCTAATACAGTTTTTATTTCTGAAGGAGTAACATCTTTAGATCCTAATCCGTATCTTCCACCTATTATCATTGGTGCATTTTCAACATCGAAATATGCAGAACGTACATCTAAGTATAATGGTTCACCTATTGAACCTGGTTCCTTAGTTCTGTCAAGTACACATATTCTTTCAGCTGAAGCTGGTACTGCTTCTAATAAATGCTTAGTAGAGAATGGTCTGAATAAGTGAACCTTAACTAAACCAAAACTTTCACCTTTTGCATTTAAGTAATCTATTGTTTCTTCTATTGTTTCTGTAACAGATCCCATAGCTATAACTATGTTCTTAGCATCTTGCGCTCCATAGTAATCGAATAAGCTATGCTTTCTTCCAGTTAATTCACTCATTTGATCCATATACTTTTCAACTATTCCTACTATATCATTGTAGTACTTGTTAGATGCTTCTCTAGTTTGGAAGTATATATCAGGGTTTTGAGCTGTCCCTCTAGTAACAGGATGATTTGGAGATAATGCTTTATTTCTGAATGCTTCTACAGCTTCCATATTTAATAATTTTGCATAATCTTCAGTTTCTAATAATTCAACTTTTTGTATTTCATGTGATGTTCTAAACCCATCAAAGAAATGTATAAAAGGTAATTTTCCTTCTATAGCAGCTAAGTGTGCAACAGGTGCTATATCAGCAACTTCTTGAACTGATCCAGAAGCTAATAATACACATCCAGTTTGACGAGCACTCATAACATCTTGATGGTCACCAAATATAGATAATGCTTGAGATGCAAGAGCACGAGCACTTACGTGGAATACTCCTGGAAGTAACTCCCCTGCAACTTTATACATGTTAGGTATCATTAATAATAAACCTTGAGATGCTGTAAATGTAGTAGTTAAAGCACCAGCTTGTAATGAACCGTGGAATGCTCCAGCAGCTCCAGCTTCTGATTGCATTTCTACAACACTAACTTTTTGTCCAAATATGTTCTTTCTTCCTTGAGCTGACCATTCATCAACAACTTCTGCCATGTTTGATGATGGTGTTATTGGGTATATTGCAGCTACATCTGTGAATGCATATGCAACGTGAGCAGCAGCTGTATTCCCATCAACTGTTTTCATAAATTTAGCCATAAAACTGTATCCTCCTTAGTATCTTGTTACAATTATACTTTTTAAGATTAGTACAATATAATATTTATGTAGTAATACAATATGTAAAATACATGTATACAATGTACATCACTGCACAGTATACTTTTATAAATATTGCGCTATTTCTAATATAATTCTACACAATTTCTTAATATCCTTTTATTTTTTTGAAATTTTCAAATTAATAAGATAATTAAGTTTTTTCTGATTTATATTTTATTTATTTAAGTGTTTAATATCATATAGGGGTATTTATACCCCTATAATTAACTTTCAAACTTTTTTTAAAAAATACTTTATATTTTTATGACTTACTTAGTCTTAATATCCACTTCCAGCAACATCTTCTCCATTGATTATAGCAACAGAAGCACTAGCACCTATTCTAGAAGCACCAGCTTCTATAACTGCTATAGCATCCTTAGTATTTCTTACTCCACCTGATGCTTTAACTCCTATTTCAGTTCCTACTGTTTCTCTCATAAGTTTTATATCTTCTGGAGTTGATCCACCTGTACCAAACCCTGTTGAAGTTTTTACATAGTCTGTTCCAGCTTTAACAGCTAATTCACATGCTATCTTCTTTTCTTCATCAGTTAAGTAACAAGTTTCTATTATAACCTTTACTAAAGCGCCTTTATCAGCTGCATCTACAACAGCTTTAATATCTTTGTAAACTAAGTCATAGTTTTTATCTTTTAAAGCTCCTATATTTATTACCATATCTACTTCATCAGCACCTTTAGCTATAGCATCTTTAGTTTCAAATGCCTTAACTTCAGGAGTATTAGCGCCTAAAGGGAATCCTATAACTGTACAAACTTTTACATCAGAACCTTCAAGTTCTTTTTTTACTAACTCTATGTGAGTAGGGTTTATACAAACAGAAAAGAATCCATTTTCCTTAGCTTCTTTACATATTTTTATTACATCTTCCTTTGTTGAAAAAGCTTTTAATACTGTATGGTCAATCATGTTAGCTATTTTATTATTCATGTTTATTTCTCCTTTTGTCTAAAATGTATGCGTTCCATATTATGTTACCATATTCAGGATACTATTTAAAGTTGAGTTTATGGTTACTAGATATATTTTTTCCATATCTAACTATAATATTATAAAATTAAATCTATCAACAAACTTATTACTTTATAAATTTATTGATAATTAATTTTCACATCTACATTTTCTACAATTTTTCATGAATTTTAGCTATACTCCTATAATATATTTTGCACTTTACTTAAACAAGTAGGTACTTTTTTTATATATAGTATCAAAAAGTATACTAAATAACTTTTTATGTACCTAATTTATATTTTTGTAAATTAACATTTTATGTTATAATTAAAGACGACAATTTAGATACATATTGAATAAGTATTAGCAGTTAATGAGAGGTGTTTGGAATGGAAAATATAGTTACTTCCCATAAGAAATGTCATATGAGTCAACGTTGTGCTAAATATCAAACTTGTCCTATGGTTTTTGTTCATAAGTTAGTATCGGGGAAATGGAAAATATTAATTTTATGGTATTTAACTGGCGGATCTCTTAGATTTAGCGAGATAAAAAGAAAATTACCAGATGTTACTCAGAAAATGCTAACTAATCAATTAAGAAGTCTCGAAGATGACGGATTGATACATAGAGAAGTTTATCCTGTTATTCCTCCAAAAGTAGAGTATAGTTTAACAGAAGTGGGAAGCAAAATGATTCCTTTACTTGAACAAATGTATGACTTTGGAGTTGAGTATGGAGAAAGCTTAAATGAAAATAGCGCAGAACAAATATAAAAGGACATTGCTTATTGCAATGTCCTTTGTTTATTTAACTATTTCAAATTCTTGTATTCCTACATATTCAGGATCTATTTCATATTTATAGAAAACTATAACTACATTTCCGTTTGTGTACCTTTTAAATATATTAGAGCTCTACTTATACAAAAAATTTTATTTGTTATTAAAATTAAAAAAGCACAAGATATAAATTATATCCTGCGCTTTTTATACACTTTTTGTAGTGTACTATTTATATTATTCAGCTATTAATTCTACTAAATCACCATTTCTAACTGCAGCTGCATTTCCTTCTTCAACGTCAACGTGCATTTCTAATGCGAAAGCAGCGTTAGCTCTTACTAATACGTTTTCGAATACTACTGCTCTTGGTCCGAAAGTTCTTACTTTAACTATTTGCTTATCAGATACACCAAACTTTTGAGCGTCTTCTAAGTTCATGTGTATATGTCTAGATGCAACTATAACACCTTCTTGTAATTCAACTTCTCCAGCTGGTCCAACTATTTTAACTCCAGGAGTTCCTGCTATATCTCCAGATTCTTTTATAGGAGCCTTAACACCTAATGCGAATCCATCTGCTAAAGATATTTCAACTTGTGTACTAGGTCTAGCTGGTCCTAAAACTCTAACACCTTTTATAGTTCCTTTTGGTCCTACTAAATCAACTTTTTCTTCACAAGCGTATTGTCCTGGTTGAGATAATGGCTTGAATTCAGTTAATTGATGTCCAGCACCAAATAATGTTTCTATATCTGCTTGAGATAAGTGTATGTGTCTATTTGATAGAGCTATTGGTAATTTCATGTAAAATTTCCTCCTATAGTTTATATGTATATATTTTATTTATAACATTGTATACTTTATACCTAATACAATTATACATAATAATAGTCACAAAATCAAACCATGTTATATTTTTAACGTTAATTTTATATTATTCACTTAATCTCTTTAGTAAATCAAAATATCCAGGAAACGATATATTTATACATTCTCCATCATCTAATTCAACTCCTCCATCAGAAATTAAATTAGCAATAGAAAATGCCATGGCGATTCTATGATCTTTAAATGTTTGAATTTTAGCACCTTTTAACTTAGTCTTACCCTTGATAATCATTCCATCCTCTAATTCTTCAATATCAGCTCCCATTACTTTTAGGTTATCTACCATTGCTTTTATTCTATTGCTTTCTTTTACTTTAAGCTCTTTAGCATCTTTAATGATAGTAGTTCC
The DNA here is from genome assembly GCF_056171995.1 of Romboutsia sp. LXY-2. Classification (NCBI taxonomy): domain Bacteria; kingdom Bacillati; phylum Bacillota; class Clostridia; order Peptostreptococcales; family Peptostreptococcaceae; genus Romboutsia; species Romboutsia sp. LXY-2. The sequence goes on from NZ_JBKFGI010000001.1 coordinate 1,044,504, forward strand.
TTCTGCTTGAGTGGCTAAAACACAGATTACAGGTATTTCATCTATTAATCTAGGAATTATTTCTTTATCTATAGTAGTCGCATTTAGATTAGGACTATATTTAATTAATAAGTTTCCTACTAACTCGCCTCCTACTATATTAGTATCTAAAATTTCTATATTTCCATTCATACTTTTTACTACATCTATTATTCCAGTTCTTGTATCATTTAATCCAACATTTTTTATTAAAACTTCAGAGCCTTCTGTAATTAATGCTCCAACAATAATAAAAGCTGCTGAAGATATATCACCTGGCACATAAATGTCTTCACTATACAGTTCATCAACAGGACTTACATTTATTGTTAAATTTTCTACATCTATATTAGCTCCAAATGAATTTAACATTATTTCAGTATGGTTTCTACTTTTAGCTTTTTCATATATTGTACTTCGGCTATCAGCATATAAGCTTGCTAATATTATTGCTGACTTTACTTGTGCTGAAGCAACTGGCATCTTATAATCTATTCCCCCTAAGTTTCCACCGTATATTTTTATAGGAGTATAATTGCCATCTTCTTTTCCTTCTATATTACATCCCATTAATCTTAGAGGATTAGTTACTCTTTTCATTGGCCTTTTACCTATTGATTCATCTCCTATTAATGTAGAATCAAATTCGTTTCCTGCTAGTATTCCCATCATTAACCTTATAGTTGTACCCGAGTTTCCTACATCTAAAATATCACCCGGTCTTTTTAATCCTCTAAGTCCATTACCTTTTACAAAAACGTCTTTTCCTTCTATATTGATATCTATTCCCATTTGTCTAAAGCA